>JAZNWN010000040.1:0-19040 GCA_045593405.1 Clostridia bacterium | reverse complement strand
GTCAATTACTTCCTTTTTTACAAAATCCTTTAATTCGCTACTCAATTATTATCCTCCTTAATTCCTTCACCAATAATATAATTACTATTTATTGGCGGTGTATTAGACCAAGATTGAATTATCATTAGTTCATCATATGTTAATTCTAAACATTTTTCATTATTCATAAAAAACTTCCTTAATTTTTTAAGCAAATATTCTTCATCATTCATAAAAAAGCTTATTAATTTTTTAAGCATGTTTTTTACAAAATCCTTTAATTCGCTACTCAATTATTATCCTCCTTAAAATATTCAGGCTTTCTAGACTCATTCCTTCCACCAATAGAAAGACAAGTGTTACAGGGCTCATCGGTTTCTTTTGTTTTAAAATATTCACATTTTGGACAATAATGTTCAAAGTCAACTAATTTTATATTTTCATCCATCGGTCATTAATCTCCTTTTTCAAAAAAAATAAAAAGAGGGGATTGATTATCCCCTCAAACTAACTAAGTGTTTTGTAGATAAAAGCTCTTAATTAAATGGTAAATATTCCTCGTCTGGATCAGCATACTTATCTGCAAACTGATCCTCGTCAATTATAAAATATCCACTTTTTAGATACCCTTTAACCCCTTCTTTTCCATTTATATTCCAATTATATGGAGTTATTGAAAGATCTGCCGATATTATGTCACACATATCAAGCGTTGAAACACTATTCTCATCAAGTTGAGTTTTAATCTTTTTATTTTTTCTTTTAATTATTGTGAATATTATTGGAGGTTTTTTGTCATAATTAACATTTACTTGAATATAGTGTTTAATCGTATCATCTTCGTTGTATGGTTTTAGATCTTTTACATTCCATCCGTCCATTTTAAGATGCATAGCCAGATCGTCATCTTCTATTAAAACACAAAAATTTCTTTTTCCTGCTGCATTATATTCTGTCTTCTTTCCAGAAAAATTTTTAAATATTATTTTTACATTTTCAAACGTCAATGTTTCTACCGTCATTTTTTTAATTCCTCCTTGATAAATTAATAAATTGTCAAAAAAAAAATAAAAGGGATTAAATCCCTTTTATATCTAATATACCGATCAATAAGATATATAATAATACGATTGTAATATATAATGCAGTCATATTTACACCTCCTATAAAATTGGTAATTATATTTCCATAAAAGAAGGTGCAAAAATTGTAGAAAAATAAAAGGGGCCGAAGCCCCCTAAGCAATTACCTCATTCATAAGTAGATCTTCTAAAAGCTTTCTTCTTTCGATTGAGTTAATTAGATCATTTACATAAAGCTCATCTATATATTGATAGATTAGCCTATTTTGAATGATCATTAATTCATCATATGTTAATTCAAGATATTCATCCTTCATAAAAACCTCCTTTTGAAACCTAAGTCATTGTTTCCATAAAAGGCGTTGTAAATTTTGTTAAAACTCAACTAGTTCTTTTGTCCCTTCTGGAACATTAAATATCTCTTCTGTTTCTGGAGGATTGATAGATCCGTCAAATATCTCTTCCGAAGAAAAAGCTTCAAACGATCCATATTTTTCAATAGCTTCTATTGCATCATTTGCAAGACTTACATAGTATGACTCATCAATCATGTCAAATTTATCATCTCTGTTTCTTATTACCTCACTTTCTAACCATCTGTAATTTTTAGTTCCAGTTACTGCGTTATATTTTCCCCCTCTATCAGCAAGTAATATTCCACCTCCATATCCCGTCTTTATAGGACAAAACTGACCAACTCTTCCCACAAAGTGGATATTATGTCCTTTACTGATTTTCTCCATTAATATTCTAGACTCGCTTTCAAATGTTGTGTCAGACAACAATCCTTTCTTATATTTGGTTTCTAGCTTTGATAACTCTTTTTCTTCTTCTGATACATCAACCAAATCTTCATTATAATCAAGATATAATGACGTTTTTACTTCTTTTACTTCACATAAATCATCAAATTCAATAGCCTCGTGGGAAAATAATGTTTTAAATACGTATGGCACTTGAAACTGAGTACCTGTTGCAGTCCATTCATATTTCTTTTTACCACCTTTATTTCTGATACCTTGATCGTCATATTTCGCAATATACACGGCATCATTTACAAGGCATAGTCTATCATATGTTGCTTCATGCTCCATCTCATACCCATACTCCATACCATACTCTTGTACAAATTTAATAATTTCATTGGTAGCATTAGGTATTTTAATAGAATCAGTTTTAATGTGGCAAACCTTAAAGCCTCGCTTTTGAACTTCATCTTGCAAATTTTTCATAAACAATGCCCCGATTAGTGCAACGATGTCGTTTTTATCTCTTGGATCTCTTGCTGGATTATCAAAAGATGCAAAACCAATACCAAAGAACGAATTAAGAGGTATTTTCAAAGCATTACTTAAAGCCTCTGCTTGTTCCTCACTCTCTAAATATTTTGACAATTTTCCATCAAAGAGTTTTTTTGCAGCCTCGTAGTTTTTATGTTTTATTAAAACTCTAGCTTGTTTTAGTTCAAGATATCTTTTAGTATATTTTCCAAGTTTATTTAAAATACCAATACTCGTTGGATGCATTGAAGCTGCATCAATTAATGCAACATCCGTATAAATCCCAGGTTCTGCATAGACATAACCTCCAAAACCCAAATCTATACCTCTATACATATTTCTTCCATGACCTTTATGTTCAGGCCCTGGAATATATTCGTATCCAGGAAAGCAAACAGGACAATAGTTACCATCACTTTGTTTACCAGTAGCAAGATCAGTATAGACAAGTTCTGGGGATTTATCATCTCCAAACACTATCTTTAATACAAGGCTATTGGTTGTCATGTTTAGTGAGCTTCCAGCTAAATCAGCAAGAATTTGTCTTGTTATCCAATCTTGTTGTCTCGCATTAAAAACTGCTTCGGTTGCAAGCACATCATTTGCACAATATTCCGCAACTCTATTCCACATATTTTCTGGGACATCTTCATCCCATTTAAGACCTGTATTTTCTGTTATTTCTTCTTCAAATATCTTTTCTTGAATCACTTCTCTTTTTTTCATCTTCCTCCTTATCTTTTGATTTGAATTTCATCTTCACCATCTCCTTTATATCCTAACTCATCATGATGAAATTTTAAATCTATCTCGAACTTCTTTAATGACTTTTTAACAGAAGAAAAATCTAATATATCAGTATAAGAAATGTTATAAGCTTCTCTGAAAAATCCAGTTTTATTTTCTATAATGTTTTGAGATAGTTTAAATAACTCATAATTGTTATACCCTAAAACCCAACCATATAAGATATGATTGTCATATTTTCTACAGTTAAAGCCTATTAAATTATAGTCAAATAATGACTTAACATCTTCTCTTGGAGGATTTATCATTTTAGTTACAGTTTCCGCATCTTTGAATTTCCAGGCTACAACAAAAAGATTTGGAAATACCTCACAATCAAAGAAAACAATAGGTACTAACTCTTTTGTACTTATTAGAGGTTCTCCCTCTTCCTCAGATTTAAATTTCATATTAGAAATAATAGGGAGACATATTTTTGACTTACCAGTTGTTGATGAAAATATAATTAACTTCTTTGATAAGTCTGATACATCATATATAACACCATTGTTATAAGCATTAAGTAAAATATCATTTACTTTTTTGATAGAATCAATCGGGTTAGACTCATCTAGCGAATCTAGAATATTTTGTCTAATTCGATTTTCTTCATCAAATATCTTTTCTTGAATCACTTCTCTTTTTTCATCTTCCTCCTTATCTTTTGATTTGAATTTCATCTCTTCCACCTGTTTTTTACATTTGTCTTTTTGATTAGTAGAAGATGATGCAAACGCATAAATATCATCTCTCATATCAGATAAATCATATGAGAACGTGTTAGATATATATGCATCGTGTAATAATTTTTCAATAAATGAAACAGACGGAGCTGTATGAGCGTGATAAATTTTTAGTAAGTTATTCTGAATCATCTTTCTAAGTGACTTTTCTGATTTGATATTGTAGTTTACAATATCATTATCGTCTTTTTTCTTTAAAGGAAGACCACTATTTATTTCAGCAATTTTTAAATCGTTACAAGAGGTAAGTCTTCTCCTTAAAGCTGCTTTTCCAGAATAAACCTTTATTTCAACTCCGTTTTTCCATAAAGGAGCTAATTCTTTTACATCCCCATCATAAATATAATGTAGATGTAGTCCTCCACCACTTTTTGACACTTCACAGTATGTCGGAGGCATCTTGTTAGCTTCTTTTAAATTTTTATTAATGTCTTTATTTCCATTTTCATCTTTAATATCAAAGTCTATACATATTAGATTTTCAGGAACTCTTACAAAATGAATTTTTCTCGTGTCAATATCCATTAAAGTCGTTTTACATTTAGCCCAAATTGTTTCAGGTTTTTCGCCATTTTCTCCTGTAGCATATTGTGCTTGACAATGTGCACAAAAAATATCAAGATTGGATTCAATGTCATTTTGTAAAAATATCCAGTTAGTTTTTACATCTCTCTCTTGCCCCTTCTTTTTTCTATTAAATGAAAACTTAGATTGGTCAAGATTGTAAAAAGTATCATCTTTAATACCTTCTTTATAGTCTCTTGGTTTGTATTCAAGCCAATAATCCATAAATTCATTTCTAAATATCATTTTATTGGCTAAATACCTACCATCTGTTGAATCTTCAAGATATCTTTTATAAATATTAAAAGCATCTTGAAGAGTTGCTTTGTTCTCACTATTAAATAGTGAATACATATCCACCATAAAATTATAAAAAATGTTAGTGGAGGTCATCATATCCATTGGTCTATAATCATTATAGTATGTAGGGTCTTCTTCAAACACCTCTCTACAATGATATGCAATACCTCCAAGTTCGTAGTCTATATGAGATATTATATTGTCATATTCTCTTGTGGGTATTGTTTTTCCAGAAGGATTTACATCAATTAGTCTTCTAAGTAGTCCACTTCTAGAATCCGTAATTTTTACTGGAGAATTAGATCCCATTATAAGAAAACACTTAAAGGAAGATGTATAGCTAGATTTAAATTTCTCATTTACCATCATAGGTTCGTGAGAAACTAAAGCATTTAGTCTAGAATTATCTTCTATTTTAGATAAATTACCATCGTAGTCTATTGCAACTAAGGGGTTATTTTTGAATTGTTCTAATGCAAAAGAAGCATTAGAACTACCAAGCGTCTTTGCATTAAAACTAGTCACATAGCCTTCAAATAATTTATCTATAATTTTTAAAATTGTTCCCTTACCAGTTCCAAATCCTCCGTAGAAAACTAAGAATTTTTGAAGTTTAGTAGAAGCTCCGTTGATAATAGCTCCTATGCACCATTCTATCTTATGTCTTTCGGATGGCAAATATAGAGTAGAAATTATCTTATCATAATATGGCGTTGAAGCTTCTTTTATAGAATAAGGGAGTTTCTTAGATATGTAATCCTCTTTTTTTACATGCGTATTTTTAAATACTATATGTTGGTCTAACTCTTTATAATAATCTCTCATTTGTTGTTTAAAGAATTTATGAAGTCTATCAATCATGCCGTTTTCTGCATCCCATAAATATAGCACATTAACAGTTTTATCGGCAAATAGCTCTTTATTTTTTTCTTTAAACTCTGCAAGATCATTATCAATTAAGTCAATTAGATCTTGTTCACTTGTTGACCACATACCCTTTTTTTCTATCCAAACTGCATAAAAATCCCCTCCACGAATCATTAAATCCGCAGAGGGGTTCTTAATAACAAATTTTGGATAAATAGCTATAGTATCTTTTTTAACACTTTTTATTGCTATTAATACGAAGTCTAGCATAATTCATTTTAATTACCTCGTTTCATTGATTTTTTTTTGACATTTGCACGTATTCGCTGTATGGTTTGTATGGTTTGTATGATTTTAGATTTTTTATCTGCTCTATCTCACATTCTAACTCGTCTATTTTTTCAGTATTTTTATATATTTTATATACTATAACACATATACAACAAGCTAAAACAAAACCGAATACCGAATTATCTTTTACATCAATTGTTACATTACCAAAATCTTTTCTCATACTTAAAACCTCCTTTTTATTTCATCTAAATCTTTACTAATTTTAAATATCTCAGATATTGTTATACAGATTATACACACCTTAATAACATATATAAAATTACTTTCTTTAATATATTTTCTAGCATTAGTTATAAAATCATTAAAATCATCAAAAAACTCATCTTCTTTTTTCTTTATGATATCACATTTTCTTTTAATTCGTTCAAATACCACATTGCTTGATACCATATTTCTACCTCCCTTAGATCGTCTCGACAGCATTTAACTTTAAATAATCCTCCAGCACCATTTAATTCATATTCTCTATTTAAAAATTTATCAATAATCTCTTTTACATATGAAATATCAAATGCATAATCAGTCATTTTTTCTAACCCAAGACTATTTAACATAACCTTGAACCAGTTAGATGTTCTATCTCCTTTTTCAGGATCATACATTATCTCCTCTTCAATTCTTATTGATAGGCCAACCATCATTTCTAATATTGTACATTTACCGTCTAGACAAAATAAAATATCTTTATCATCACTATATCTATATCTACACTCTATTCCATCACATATTCTGTTTTCATCCATGGTTAATACAGCAACAAATGGAACAGAGTGCAGATACAACAACAATTTTTTATATGATTTTTTAGTATTACCTAGAGCAATACTATAGAGATAGTTAAAATATTCATTTCTTACATCTTGCTTATTCATTTTTTACTATTGGATCACGAGGCTTTTTAGGATATATGTCACTATACTTAGAGTTATTATATACTACCTCAAAATCCATCTCCTTGGTTACATTTCTTAAATATAGTGCTTCACCATTTTCATCTTTTTCTTTCACTCTTTCTAGATAGTTATGACCCAATATTTCTTCAGGGTTTTTTATTATAACTCCGTTTTCAGATACTATTCCATCATTAAACACATCAAGCGATGCGGAATAGTAGTTTTCTATACTTCCAAATTCAGATGAATCTATTGATACTGTTTCTGAATTTTCAGAAGTGTATTTTTTTGTCAATTCTATATACACTTCATCTGAATCTGATTCTTCGTTTTTTGTCTCTTCAACTTTTATTTCTTCATTTTCATTAATGCTTTCATCTTCATAATCTTCATAGTCATCGAAGAAATCATCGTCAAATTTTTCTATCTCTCTTTCTTCCTCTTCTTTTTTATGGTGTCTCTCTTCTATTTTTTTTAATATCAAATGAGCACCAACAGCACCAATTACAAATCCACCTATAAATGTTATTAAATATAATACTTGTTTTTTTTCCATGTTCATTCTCCTTTTTAATAATTTAGAGTTAATGATGTTACCGCTAACCCAGCAAAAAACAAAGAAATAGAGATAAGTATTCCACCTATTATATGTTTTTTATTTTTGTCGGATAACAGATAGTTTAATTCATCAATCACTTTTTGAATATTTCCCATATTATTTCTCCCAATTAAGAACTGTTATTCCACTAATTAGAAAAATAATAGATAATGAAGTAAATATCAATGTCATTTTTATTCCACCTCCTTTGAAAAATAATGGTGACCAACTTTTAGAGCTGGTACACCATAAGAAGAATATCTTTTTGTTCTAAAAAACACTACATTTGAATTTGATCTTTTCTCACATTCCTCCAATATTAATTGTCTTATTTCTTTATTATTGGATGAGAATTTGTTTATTCGACCGTCTGATATTGGAGAGAATTGGTTTTTTTGATATATACATTCCTTTATCGTATTAGGAAATGTAACAGAGTCTACTCTATTTAATACTGTATCTATCACTAATCTTTTTCCTAGAGTAGGTTCTGCTTCTGCTTCTGCTTGCACCAGTTTAATCATCAAATTTACTTCGTCTTGACTTAAAATATCTTTTGCTATTGTTTTACTTGGGGTAAATATATTAATTAGTAATAACAAAATTATTATTTTGAGCTTCATTATATATATATCCTTCACAATTAAAGTCTATTGCATACATTTCTGTTAGTTTTCCGGTTTCATCTGGTATTTTTACTCTTTCCACATCAAACTGAATATAGCCATCACCGTTTTTACTATCTTTCTTCCATCCACAGACCATTCCATTATCTGGTCTTATTTTAAAATTTAATGCTTCATAAACTTCATTTAGTGTTACAAAACCGTTTCTATTCAAACGATCGTTTAGAATATTTTGTTGCATCCTTAAAAAATTTTCTATATAATATACGGAGTTGCAGTTATTATCAAACGATGGATTTCCAGGACCAAAATATCTTCTATATTCAGATCCTCCGGTATCTCCTCCTATATTTATTGTCTTTTTTTTCTTCTCTTTCACTCCTTCCTCGTTTATTTCTTCTACTTCTTCAATACCTTTCTTGAAATTATTATAAATTAACTTCTCTTTCTCCTCACCTATTGCTTCAATATTTCGTTTTCTATATTCCTTAAATGCTTTATCCTTTGCGGCTAAAGCAGATCCAAGTCCTATATTCCATTTATTTAATATATTGTAAGATTTGCCAAATGAAGCTAGTCCACCAATAATTAAAAGACCGGGAACAACATAGTTTTTAACAGTTTTTATAACACCTGTTGCTCTAACAATTGTTAAATCATGTTTCATTTTGTCTTCGGTATAGACTAGTGGATGTTGTTCGTGATATTTCTTTATCTCTTCTGCTTTTGATTCTGTTTCTTTTTTAATTTTATCTAGTTCTAGTGTTTTTTTGCAAGCAAGTACGGTTCCTGAAATAACAGATATAGCCCCAACAACCATAAATATCTTTGGACTATTTTTTACAGTTTCAAATTTCACTTTTGCAAACGCATTAATTAATGTTTCTTTAACTCCCATTTTTTAATTCCTCCTTTTATATTATAACTTTTAAATCTTCTTTTTCTTTATATCTTGACGATATCTCATTACCACAAGCGGCATAACCGCATATATCAATAAATGAATCCTCAGTATATCTCTTCTTTAGTCTTGCTACTTTTAATAATATCATCATTATAGGCACATCTTGAGGTCGTATCGGATATCCAAGGTAGTCTGACCAAAGATCTGCTATTATAGCAAAATTATCTTCTGGACTTCCATAATTATGAGTTTTCTCGTTTCCACAGACAATTGCTTGTGCTATTTCTAATGTTTCTTTTCTGTTCATAACACCTCCTTTATCCTAATCTTCAATTGGAACACTTCTAACGGATGGCATTTTTAATAAAAATCTACCATTATAAGGAATAATTTTATATCCTTTAGTAGTAACCCATCCGTATTTATTTAATGTTGTTGGATAATTTTTAACTCCCGCCAAAGCATAAAGGTCTGCTACAGACGCATAATCTGTTTTATCAATAATTTCATTTAAAGACTCAATTATGTCGTCAATGTCAGATTGCATATCGAATTCCAGATCTTCATATTTATTACCAGGAATTCTTTTATTTACTTCTTCTTTTTGTTCGACGTTTCTGTCTTGTCTCTCATATATTCCATTTGATGATCTAGAATATGCTGTGTAACCAATTTTTGACGTCGGTGTTCTATCTGCCACACGACCTGTTTTATCTTTATAAAGAATCCCATTTACTGATTCCGATATAAATCGTTTGACAGATGGTTTAAAAACTCCTTCTAGGAGATAATCTTTTATTGAGTCAATATCATCTCCTAGAAAGAAGTTTATAATTGATAAGAATATTCCTTTTTTTTCAGATTTGAATGATACATCGCCCTTTGCCTTCTTTTCAGGTAATGTTTTAGATTTCATTTTTATAGAATTATTTGAGTATTCCACATTCTTTGCCTCCTATCTTTTACCATAATTTGCAGATACTACAAGTCTAAAATTTTTAACACCTTCACCAAATTCTCTTTTTAGATAATTAACATACGGATATGTGAAATCTAAATCTGTGAAATCTAAATCCGATAAATCTGATGGTATGATTTTTATAACATCTCCTTTTTCTGCCTTAAATAAATATCTAAGTAATCGGCTAGCATAATCTTCACGTTTTTTTATACCAACATTATATGCAATAACTCCTATTGATATAGAAGCTATTCCAAATATCAATTCTTTTTTATAGTTGCTAATAAATCTTTTTATTTTATTTAAATTCATATTAACACTCCATTCTTTAATAGATTGTTGCAATTACAAATGCAAATTCTTTTGGATTATTTTGTATTTCATTATCTAGAGTATCTTTATAAATTTGAGCCATTTCATAAATAGCTTTTTCAATATTTAACTTATAATCTTCTGCTTTTATTGCATATCCTTCTGTCGAAAAGGCTTGATTTTTTGATAAGCCGAAAATATTTTTTATTAATTCATCTCTACCATTATTTTTACCAATATTATACCCAATAACTCCTATTGATATAGAAGCTATTCCAAATATCAATTCTTTTTTATGATTACTAATAAATCTTTTTATTTTATTTAAATTCATATTAACACTCCATTTTAATAATTCGCTGATATTGCAAATGCAAAATTTTTAGGGTTTTTTTCTATTTGAGCTTTTATAAATTTTTCACATATTTCTGATAATTCTGAGCAAGCGTAATCAACATCTAGTTTAATCATTTCTGTTTCTGCTATGTGAGAATCTATACATATCTTTTGATTTTCTTTAATTCCTAAAATATACCAAGCGGACATATTTATTCCTTGTTTTATACCAATATTATATGCAATAACTCCTATTGATATAGATGATATAGAAGCTATTCCAAATATCAATTCTTTTTTATGATCATTTACAAATCTTTTTATTTTATTTAAATTCATATTTTATATCCTTTCTTTGAAAAAAGAAAAAGGGGCTTTTTAGCCCCTATAATAAAATAAGTTTTCATAATAGAAAAAAATAGGAGGCTCAGATTTCTCTGAACCTCCATATTTTTTATGGCGTATTTGCCTTTTCATCCGGTTGTTGAACCGGAGTTACCATTGTCTGATCCGATGTTGTTGTTGTCTGATCTACTGGTATCTGATTAGCAGCAATTGACAATAGTTTTTTCTTAACCTTTCCCATAATAAAACTAGTTATTCCGGTTGTAGCGGAGGAAATTAATCCTCCTATTGTTCCTGCGGCAACTAGTTCTTTAAATGGTATGGTTTCAACTATCTTTTCTTTCGCTTCTTCAACAATATTATTTAATTCTTCCATTGACAACCTCCTTTTTAAAGTTTAAAGCGGATACAAACGTCCATAATAGTGCTTGTAAATTTTGTTTAATAATATCCTCTTGTATATTTATGATGTGGTACATTTTTGAACTTCATCACCCAGCATAATCGCCTATCACAATCATTAAACACTATGCTGGATGGTTCAAATATCGGATCGATAAATCCTTCTGTTATATCGAATCCGAATTCTGAACCAAAATTACAATCGTCGAATCCTATCGATTGATAGAATTCGTTTGCAGAAATCCAGTTCTCAGATAACATTTGCCTTGAAATATTGTTTGCAGTTTTTATAATATAATCTCTTGAACAAGTTCTAACTTGTCCAGTTTCAAAATCTTTTATAATTTCATCTCCGTGACCAGTTGACGGGATTAATTTTGAAGATGTTGATGTAAAAGAGTTCGCTTCCTTTACAATTTCATCTTCTTTCTCTTTTCCTACTGTTTTTTCTATAGCTTTTTTTAATTTCTCAGACTCATTAGAATACTTAGTAAGTCTTTTCTCTGCCAAAATAGCGGCAGATGTTGCGGTTGCGATTTTACTAAGATCTAACTTATGTGCCATAACTGTACAAGTAATACCTCCGATTAAAGCTATACCTGATGGAAGATAATTAATCCATGTTTCAGATATTTTTTCAGGCAGAGTTAATGATCTATTTAAGATCTTTTCTTTTTCTTTAATCTTAGTTATAGCTATAGGAGTATTTTTAATCGCAAGAGCTGTAGAAGCTACACTTGATGCAATTCCTACTCCTATAAGAATTGTCGGCAATTTCTCTTTAGTGACATCAATTACTTCATCGAATATCTTTTTAATATCTAATCCCATTGATACCTCCTTTTTTAATATAAAATATTTGATATAAAAAAAAAGAAAAAGAGATAGATTTACCTCTTTTCCACAATAGCATTTGTAAATTTTGTAGTCTAAGCGATCATATCGCCAGCCATCACTCTCTCAAGCCAATACATCGCAACATCATATACAACATCATATAATCTTCCGATTTGAGTGAACGGATCTATTAATTTTCTTACATCATTTGCAAAATGTGAAACTACTATACTTTGCGGAATATCTTTATATTTTTGAATATAATCTCTTAACATATCTTCTGCTAAAATCCATTTAATCTCATATTCGCTATCTTTCAATTTGATATACCTCCTTAAAAATAAAAAGGGGCTTTTTAGCCCCTAAAACGTGTTTAGTGTTCCTCTTCTTCTTCTTTTTTATTGCTTTGATTGCTTTGGTAGTTTTGTGTAATTAATTTTTGAGATAATATCCTCTCGATTTTTTTATCGAGATTTTTATCCTTCTGAACATTTTGCACAAAACCACCTGCCAATGTTAATATTATCCCTAACAATGTTAATGGTTCCATAAACACCTCCTTTCATTAAAGAGGATGTGAATTTTGTCTAAAAAATAAAAAGGGGCTTAAAGCCCCCATAAATACTATTTATCTTTAAAAACTTTGTTTACTATTTTAATTATTATATGCCCAAATATCAATAAGTCTACTATGATAAATACGGCTATAACACCGCCTGTTGCGGCGGCTAAACATACCGTAATTATAATAATAAACGTCATGATAAACAGGAAAAATAATAATACTAACATTTTTTTTCACCTCCTTCATTAAAGGAGTTGTGATTTTTGTTATTCCATAAAATCGGCTTCTGGATCAAAAACACACCTTATATGGGCTAGTCCATCTTGATCTTCATAGTGTAAAAAATCAATGAAACTGTACCCATCATTAATTGTCCAGCCCTGATATTTATCTTTTTCCTCTTCCTCGCTCTCAATTCCAAAGAAATTAAAATATTCTTCCAGAGATATCATTCCATTAAAAGAAAACATTCGGTTAATGTGATATTCTGCATCTATTATTTCCCTTTCATATTTTTCAAAAGTTTTTCCTGAAATATCTTCCACCCATGTTCGTTTTACATCAGGCGTGTTAAGATTTATTTCATGAAACTCAGGATCTTGATGTATTAAAATAGATTCTGAAATTTGCCTTTCCGTTTTTTCGCCAATTATCGTTTTTAATTTTGATTTATATTTATTTAATGTTGCTGCAGATATACCAACAGCCGATGAAAGTTTAATAATTTCATCCGTATTTAATTTTTGATTAGCTATTATACAACCGCTTGTAATTACACCTGAGATGATTGCTGGTACATAGCTTATAATATATTCTTTTCTCGTTGGAGTTACACCGCCTCTTTTAAGGCGATCAATTTCTAACATTGACCTACCACAAAGATAAGCTGTGACAGGAACGCCAATCACAGCAATCCCTGTTAAAATGTTAGTTTTATTAGACAAAATATTATATCCTCCTATTTAAGATCATCTTCTAGATTTTTTAGATCTAATTTTACACGTACTGGAACTTCTTCTTTTTTAGAATAAACAGTATAAATTAATAATATACCAAGCAATATAATACCTAAATAATATTTCATTCTAAATCTAAATCCTCCTCTAATGGATATAAATTATCATCATCTTCAGCACCATAGTATTCTTGCTCTATAGAGTATGAACAATTAGAACAAATTAACACTTCTTCCCAATAATCCTCAAATTCCATTAAACCTCCACACTTTTGACAGATCCATTCTCCAGTTATTAAGGCGTTTTTAACTTATTATTTAGTATCATCCTTTTTATCTCCTTTCTTGAAAAATAAAAAGGGGCTTAAAGCCCCTAAAAACTTACTTACGAAACAGTGTCGTAAGTAAATTTTTTGTTGTAAACGAGCTTATAGATCCCGTTTCTTCAAATTTTAATCCTTTATTAACCAAGTAAATGGTTAATAACCCACCTCCAATGGTGGTGACAGCTCTTGCAAACAATTCCTTTCTTGCTGCTGTTTTAGCAGCTTCAAGTTTTAATTGTTCAATTTCACTCTCAAGTTTGATTTTTTTTTGATCTAGCTCTTTTTGATAATCGAGTTTCATTTGTTCAATTTCTCGTTGACGATCAAGCTTCATTTCTTCAATTATCTCTTGAGAATCTATTTTTGCTTTATTAATATTCTCTTGAGATTCAATTTTTACTTTTGTTAATTCCATCAACTCATCAAACTCCATCTATACCTCCTTTCAAAAAAACAATAAGTGTCATAAAAGTGATTGTAAATTTTGTATGTACTCTTCAGTAAAATCATAATATGGATTTATGTAAAAATTATCAATATCTATCTCTTTATATAATAAATACAAAAGCTTTCCATATGCTACATCATCAATCATGTCTATTTTTTTCATCCTGTCAAATATCATGATTAACACTTTTTTCACTTCATAATCTTCCATCCTATTTATCTCCTTTCAAAAAAAAAAAAAAATAAACGGGCCGAAGCCCCATTATTTAAAACAACCAATAAATGATTTTAATATTCTATATAACGATATAAAAATTAACATTTTTACAACAAAACCGATCGTAATATTGATATTTGCGCTTAATATGTTGGGATTAATTCCCCATAATATTATTAAAACAAATATCAATATCATCATTAAAATCGTGTTAAATATTACTTTTATCATAAAAAATTAACCTCCTTTTATTTTATAAGTATAATGTTTCCATAAAAGAAGGTGTAAAAGTTGTAGAAAAAATAAAAGGGCCGAAGCCCTATTATTTCGAAAACCAATAATTCATAAAGCAAGTTATCTCTTCGTTGTTAAACCCTCTTTTTTTTAATATTAACTTACATAAGTATTTTCTTACTATTAATATTATTATTAATAGTAAGGACATTACTATCGTTAATATTAGTTCAATTAGTATTAAACAATTTATAACCATCATTTTTAACCTCCTTTTATGAGTATAAAATGTTTCCATAAAAGAAGGTGTAAAAGTTGTAGAAAAAATAAAAGGGCCGAAGCCCCATTATTTTTTATTCCTCCTTCTTAACAAGGATACAAAGTATATAACTAGACACACGGTGAAGATAAAATCTAGTATCGTTGCAACAGCCAAACATATAGGATATAATATTGGAGCGACGGTTCCAATAAATCCTAGTATAATCCCTATTACAAAATTCCCGATAAATATTTTTATCAATGTTTCTGCCTTCATTTTTTTCCTCCTTTTAAGAAAAAATGAGTTTATTTTTTCATAAAAGGAGTTGTAAATTTTGTTTAATCTTTTATTTGAGATAAGTAATAATAAAATTTTCGCAGTGTTTTATAATAAACATCTCTGCAACACGGTATATTTTTTATAAGGGACATATAATCATATCCACTAGATGTTGCTGCTCCAAATATAAATAAGCTACACAACTCTTTATCAGCTTTATATGCTGCTTCTTCCACCATTTCTATTTTCTTTTTTAATTGATATATTTTTATAGCGATGTCTTTTGTTGGATCAAGAATAATACTTGTTTGGACTCTTTCATTTATTGTATTTCTCTCATACCCAAGATTTTCTAAGAAACTTAACTCCCTCTTCCAATCATAATATTGGCGACAAAAATGTTTTAACTCTAAATATCTCTCTTTTGGAATATAATATTTATTTTTCTTTGAAATATTATCTTTAAAACTCATCTCTTACCTCCTCTCACCATTCCATTCATAACCAGTATCTTCTAATAAAAGTTTTGGAGAAATATAATAATTAATTCTCCCCTGTCTTGAGTCCCATTCGGATAAGTCATTAATTTGCTTACCATCTCTAATAGCTTTACCTATTGGCAAATATCCAGAGATTATTCCAGCTCTTATCCAATTAGGATCTTTTCCATAAATTCTAGCTGCAACTAATACTGGTACTGAACCAAAACATGTCATATTTTCACCTCCTTTAGGATAAATATCTAACAATACTAATTTAATACATGTTTTGGGGTTGTGAGTGAGGTATTAAAAAAAAAAATAAAAGGGGGCCGAAGCCCCCAAAAGATCTAAACCTTAGACCACTGTTCTAATGTTTTATTCTGGTCACGTTTTTTTTTGATCTTTAATCCTGTTATTATTGCTATTATTATTAAAACTATAGCTCCTACAACTTTAATCATAAAAAAAACCTCCTTTTTTAAAAATGGTTTGGATTTAGTTTCATAATAGGAGTTGTAAATTTTGTAGTGTCTTATTTTATGCCAAATATTATTTTAAATGGGAGAGTTACAATTTTAATAATAGTTATGGTGATAAAGAGCAGAATTTTAAGTATGAGTTTAAATATAAATATCCAGAAAATAATAGCAATCTGTAATGGCCAAACTAAAAACAAATAAAATAAAAATTTAATAATACTTATAAAAAATATTTCTTCAGGCTTATATTTAGTAATCATTTTCATTCCATTGGGTAACTTATCAACCTTGGTTATAATAGTGTACATTTTATTAACCTCCATTAAAATATCAATACAAGTTGACAAACTGTCACTACTATACTATATTATTAATTCATCATACTGTCAAGTTATTTTTTAAGGAGGTGATTATGTTAATAAAATGTAAGGAATGTAATGGTGACGTGTCAGACAGGGCTATAAATTGTCCTCATTGTGGATATCCACTAAAAAGAAAATCCAAGTCCAATAAAAGAATGCGATTACCTAATGGATTTGGTCAAATATCAGAGATTAAGGGACGAAACCTAAGAAAACCATTTAGAGCAATGGTGTCCGTTGGAAAAACCGAGACTGGTAGGCCCATTGTTAAACCTCTAAAGCCTAATGCTTACTTTAAGAGTTATAATGAGGCCTACGAAGCATTAATCGAGTACAATAAATCTCCATATGATATTGAGTCAAATATTAATATGAATGATTTATTCAAGAGGTGGTCTGAGTATTATTACAAGAGGATTTCTAAAGGTAGAAGTTCAATTTATACCTCTACATGGAAATATTGTGATGAGTTGTACAATATTAGGGTCGCGGATCTTAGAGCTAAACATGTAAGAGGAATTATTGAGAACAATAAAACACCCTTAGCTAGATCTACTAAGATAAATATCAAGATGGTCCTAAATTTAATGATGGATTATGCTGTTGAATATGAGTTGACTGATAAAAACTATGCCAGAGATGTTAAAATTCATGATAATTACATAGAAGATGAAGTCCAAAATCCCCATATAGCTTACAGTCATGATGAAATAGAATCATTATGGAAACATAAAAATAATCACGATGTCTCACTTTTACTTATAAATATCTATTCTGGATGGCGCCCTGGAGAGTTTTGGGAGTTAAAAACTAAAGATTTTAACGTAGAAGAGATGACTATAACAGGAGGCGCAAAGACTAAAGCTGGTAAGAACAGAGTCGTTCCAGTCCACGAAAAAATAAAAGACCTTGTTAAAAATGCCTATCAGTATGCAATTAAGAACGATAAAGAGTACTTATTTTCAACATATAGAGGTAGAAAAATTACTAGAAGGTCAGCATATACCTCACTTGCTAAAGTAAAAGCATTAACTGGAATATCAAATAAACACAGGCCTCATGATGCAAGAAAAACATTTGTAACCCTTGCAAAAGAAGCAGATGTTAATGAGTACGCCATAAAAAGAATTGTAGGTCACTATATTGCAGATATAACAGAGAAGGTATATACTGAAAGAGATATAAATTGGATTAGGCAGGAAATAAATAAAATTTAATCATATATTATTCCTACACATATGGCCTTTAAAGTCAGATTTTATAAGGATTGTACAAACATCCTCGAAGTATGAATTTTAGATGAAGATGTGATTTTTTAAGGATTTATAGAGCGTAATAATAGTGTAGGAATGAGCTTAAATCCAGTTCACTCCTACACTATTTCTATATTATTCATATACTTTTAAAAATTACGTGGTGTTATAGACCCGTTTTTTTACTTTTCTCCTTTTTATTCAGGTGGACTTATACGATCATTATTCCATAATATCCATCCATTAGAAAATACGCCATGAGCTTTAGATCCAACAAACATACCTAAACAAGCGTAAGCCGCTGAATCTGGAATATGAACTTCTTGATTAAAATTAGAGCAATTTCTAAACATATTAATACAAACATTAACACTATCTGGTATAGTTATAGGTTGATTAAAATTAGAACAACCATAAAACATGTTTGTACAATTATAAACACCATCTGATATGATTACAGGTTGATTGAAATTAGAACAATTATAAAACATATTTACGCAATAACTATATGGTATAGTTATAGGTTGATTGAAACTATAACAATTAGAAAACATTTCATAACAATCAATACCATTACTTAATATAGTTACAGGTTTATTGAAATTATAACAATTAGAAAACATACTAGCACAATCTTTAACTTTATTTGGTATAGTTATAGGTCGATTGAAATTACTACAGTCAAAAAACATGCTATTACAATTAGTAGTATTATTTCCTATTGTAACAGAGGAATTAAAACTAGTACAATCAAAAAACATTCGAACACAATCAATAGCATTGTCTGGTATAGTTATAGGTTGATTAAAACTAAAACATTGTGAAAACATACCACGACAATCAGTAACTTTATTTGGTATAGTTATAGATTGATTGAAATTAGAACAATCAGAAAACATAGCTATACAATTAGTAACATTATTTGGTATAATTATAGGTTGATTGAAATTATAGCAATTATCAAACATATATCCACAACTAATAACTCTAGAAGTATTTATATTATTTAA
>JAZNWN010000039.1:0-13250 GCA_045593405.1 Clostridia bacterium | reverse complement strand
TGCATGAAAATTGGTATATACAGCTTCAATTCCGTTAAGGGAATGCCCCGCAATGCTTTCAACAAATATTGGATTTATCCCGCTTAGAAATAACACCGAAAATTCATGTAAGATTTAATGATGCTGGACATATGTTAGGTTCAAGCATAATTGAATTATGGGTAGATGAAAAAGGAAAACAAACAAAAGTAGTATTTACAGGAGATTTAGGAAACAATGATATACCATTATTAAGTGAACCTACAATGATAGAAAATGCAGATTATTTAGTAATGGAATCTACCTATGGAAGCAGGAAACACGAGAGAAAAGAAGGAAAAGCAGAAATGTTTTTAAATATTGTTGCTGAAACAATTGAAAAAAACGGAACTGTTGTAATTCCTTCATTCGCAGTAGGAAGAACACAAGAAATTTTATATGAATTAAATAAAATAAAAGAAACAAGAGATGATGAAGAATTTTTAAGAAAATATGAAACATTAATGAAAGTACCTGTATATGTTGATAGTCCACTTGCAATATCAGCTACAAAAGTGTTTACTCAAAACATGGATTTATTTGATGAAGAAACACAGAGAGAAATGCAAAAAGGAGATAATCCACTTGAATTTCCTGGATTAAGATTTACAGTAACAGCAGATGAATCAAAAGCATTAAACGAAAATCCAGAACCATGTATAATAATATCTGCAAGTGGTATGTGTGAAGTTGGAAGAATAAAACATCACTTAAAACATAATTTATGGAATCCAAATTCAACAATTTTATTTGTTGGATACCAAGCACCAGGCACATTAGGACATAGTATTGTAAATGGAGCAAAAAAAGTTAAAATATTTGGAGAAGAAATAGCTGTAAATGCGAGAGTAGAATATTTAGATGGATATTCAGGACACGCAGATCAAGATGGACTAATGAGATTTGTAAATTCATTTGTAAAGAAGCCAAAACAAATATTTTTAGTTCATGGAGAAGAAAATTCACAAGATGCACTAAAAGAAAAAATAGAAACAGAAACAAACTTACAAGTTATAGTTGCAGATTTTGGAGAAACATATGAATTAAAAGATGAAGCTGTACTTACTACAAAGATATTTAAACAATTATCAGTAAATAATAGAACAGAAGTATTAAATAGACTTGAAAAATTAAAGAGTGAAATTTTAGATATGGAAGCTTCAGTAAAAGAAGATATGAGAAATAAAGAATTAAAAGATGAAGATATATTTAGGATAAATGAAAAAATTAAAGATTTAGAAAAACAAATTTTAAATGTTATAGAGGGGTAAGCAATATGGAAAATAAGTGGTTTAATAAAAGTATAGAAGAAACAGAAAAAATACTACAAACAAACATAAAAAAGGGATTATCTAATAGCCAAGTAGAAGAACATAGAAAAAAATATGGAACAAACGAATTAGAGGCTCAAAAGAAAAAGAGTATATTTGTAAAATTTTTAGAACAATTTAAAGATTTTATGATAATTATTTTGATTATTGCAGCTGTTATATCTGGAGTTGTAGGAATAGCAGAAGGAGAAGGAATTACAGATACAATTATCATATTAGTAGTTGTAATTGTAAATGCTATAATTGGTGTAGCACAAGAACAAAAAGCGGAAAAGTCATTAGAAGCTCTGCAAAAATTAAGCAGTCATGCTTCAAAAGTAATAAGAGATGGAAACATATGTGTTGTACCAGCAAAAGATTTAGTACCTGGAGATATTGTTGTAATTGACACAGGAGATTATGTAGCAGCAGATATAAGAATAATTGAAAGTAGTAATTTAAAAGCACAAGAATCATCATTAACAGGAGAATCAGTACCAGTAGAGAAAAATATAGACACAATACAAGATGAAAAAGTAGGAATTGGTGATAGAACTAATATGTTATTTTCTTCTAGCTTAATTACTTATGGTAGAGGAACAGGTATTGTAGTTGAAACTGGAATGAATACAGAGGTTGGAAAAATTGCAGGAGCTATTAATAATGCAATTGAAACAGAAACACCATTAAAAATGAAATTAAATAAATTAGGAAAAACATTAGGAATAGTGGCAATTATAATTTGTATCATTATCTTTATAGTTGGAATTGGTATAGGTAAAGATGTAATTGATATGTTTATGACAGCTGTTAGTTTAGCTGTAGCAGCAATTCCAGAAGGATTAGCAGCAGTATCAACAATTGTTTTGGCAATTGGAGTACAAAGAATGGTAAAAAGAAATGCTATTGTTAAGAAATTACCAGCAGTAGAAACTCTAGGAAGTGCAACAGTAATATGTTCAGACAAAACAGGAACATTAACACAAAATAAGATGACAGTTAAGAAAATATTTATAAACAACAAATTATATGCTTTAGATGAACTAGCAAATTCTGATGAAATAAATTCTAATGAATTAAAACAATTAGTATATGCTAGTATGCTATGTAATGATACAAAAGTTGGAAAAGACAAAGAATTAACAGGAGATCCAACAGAAACAGCATTAATAGATATGGGATTTAATTTAGGATTCCAACCAGAAAATTTAGTAGATATGGAAAGAGTCGAGGAAATTCCATTTGATTCTGATAGAAAACTAATGACAACAGTAAATAAAGTAGGAGATAAATATATAGCTTTTGTCAAAGGTGGAATAGATGAGTTGCTACAGAGAGCAAAAGGATATATAATAAATGGAGTATTCTATGACAACCTAAATGAATATAGAAAAACAATAGATGAAAACAATATGGAAATGGCAAAAAATGCACTTAGAGTATTAGCAATGGGATATAAAGAATTAGACCATATTCCATCAAAACAAGAATTAGCAGATTTAGAGAAAGATTTAATATATGTTGGTATGGTAGGAATGATAGATCCACCAAGAGAAGAAGCAAAAGAAGCAGTTAAGAAATGTAAAACAGCTGGAATAAAAACTGTTATGATAACAGGCGACCACAAGATTACAGCTATTGCAATTGCAAAAGAATTAGGAATTTTAAAAGATGATTCAGAAGCAATAACTGGAGCAGAATTAGAAGAAATGACACAAGAACAATTAGAGAAAAATATTCGTAAATATAGTGTATATGCAAGAGTTTCTCCAGAACATAAAGTAAGAATTGTAAGGGCATGGCAAAAACATGGAGAAATAGTTGCTATGACAGGAGATGGGGTTAATGATGCACCAGCACTAAAAACAGCAGATATTGGTTGTGCAATGGGAATTGTTGGAACAGACGTAGCAAAAGAAGCAGCAGATGTAATATTAACAGATGATAATTTTGCTACAGTAGTATCAGCAGTTGAAGAAGGAAGAAGAATATATGACAATATTTTAAAAGCAATACAATTCCTATTATCTAGTAACATTGGAGAAATAGTAGTATTATTTATAGCAATTTTAATAACTCCTTGGATTTCAAACAAATTTGGAATAGATGTTAATTTAATAGTTCCATTATTACCAATACATATATTATGGATAAATCTTGTAACAGATTCATTACCAGCATTAGCATTAGCAGTAGATCCACCAGAGAAAGATATTATGAAAAGAAAACCTTTAAAATCAAATAAAGGAATTTTTACAAAAGGAATGGTATGGAGAATTGCTTATCAAGGAATTATGATAGGACTTTTAACACTTGCAGCATTTATTATAGGTATATCAACACCAGTAGAACATTTACCTATAATTGAAGGTTTATCAGAAGCAGAAGTAAGAGTTGAAATAGGACAAACAATGGCATTTGTTACACTTGCTTTCTCTGAATTAGTACATGTATTTAATATAAGAAATAACAAAAAATCAATATTTAAAACAGGAATACTAGGAAATAAAACATTATTACTTGCGATAGGAGTTGCATCTGCTTTAATGCTAGTAATATTGTTTATACCTGGATTAAGACATATATTTAGCATACCTGCTTTACCAACAGCTAATATTGTTGAAATTATATTGTTAGTCTTAGCACCTATTGTTATTGTAGAGTTAATGAAATTATTTAAGATAAATACAACTAAAGAAGAATAATAGTTCATAAAGCGTTCATAATTATATGATATGATTTAATAAATCAGATTTAGTAGGAGTGGATACAACTCACCTCCTTTTAAATTAAAACCACTCCTATTTAAATCTTGTGAGGTGAAAAAATGTTTAATGTTTTAGTAGTAGAGGATGATAAAAATTTAAGAAAATTAATAGCAACTTGTTTAAAAAAGAATAATTACAATACTTATGAAGCAATTAATGGGAATGAAGCCTTAGAAGTTTTAGACCAAAACTACATTGATTTAATTATAAGTGATGTTATGATGCCAGAAATGGATGGATTTCAATTAATAAAAGAATTAAGAGATTGCAAATATAAGACACCTGTTTTATTAATTACAGCCAAAAGTGATATTAAAGATAAAAAACAGGGTTTTTTATTAGGTGCAGATGATTATATGGTAAAACCAATAAATATAGAAGAATTACTTTTAAGAGTTCAAGTTCTATTAAGAAGAAGTCAAAGTGCAAATGAAAGAAAAATAAGAGTAGGAGATTTAATCCTTGATTATGACCAATTAAGTGTTACAAGAAAAGAAAAAGTATATTCTTTAGCACAAAAAGAATTTTTATTATTATATAAATTATTAAGTACCCCAGATACAATTTTTACAAGACAAGAGTTAATAGAAGAAATTTGGGGGATGGAAAGTGAATCAGATTATAGAACAATAGATGTTCATATAAAGAGAATTAGAGAAAAGATGTATGATGTTGATGAATTTGAGATTATTACAATTAGAGGAGTAGGATATAAAAGCATAATACATGGGAAAGGATAAATATGTTTGAAAGAATTTTTGGAAAGAAAAAATCTATGCAAAGAGGTTTGATTGTTGGATTTTTAGTAGCAATTGTAATTGTTGAAGTTGTATCATTTATTGGGGTTTCTATATTTAATAAAAGGGAAACAATAGAGCAATTAATACAAATCAATATAGATAGTGAAGAAAAAGTAAAAGAACTTTTTGTAATTTTGAGAAGAACTACTCTTATTGGAGCAATTAATGTCATTCTTATAGGTAGTATTATTATGAGAATGCTAAGTCAGAAAATGTTAAAGCCAATTCAAAAATTGACAGAAGCTACAAAAAAAGTTGCTTCTGGTGATTTTAGCATAAAACTAGAAACTAATAGAGATGATGAGATAGGAGATTTAACAAATAACTTTAACAAAATGGTAAAAGACTTAGGAAGTTTAGAAGGTCTTCAAAAAGAATTTATTGATAATGTATCACACGAAATAAAAACACCAATATCTTCAATAAAAGGTTTTTCAGAATTATTAAGAGATGGAAATTTATCACAAGAAGAGAAAAATGAATATGTAAATATTATTGAAGAAGAATCTGATAGGCTACTTAATTTATCAACAAATATGCTTAAACTATCAAAACTTCAAAATCAAAGCAGAATAACAAATAAAGAACAAATTAATATTGCAGAACAGATAAGAAAAGCAATTTCGTTATTAGAACCAAAATGGAAAGAAAAAGAGATAGTGTTTAATATAAGCATCGAAGAAAAATATTTTTATGGAGATGAAGACTTATTATTTCAAGTATGGGTTAATCTAATAGAAAATGCTATAAAATTTTCAAAACAAAACGGAAAAATTAATGTTGAATTAAAAGAAAAAGAAAAATGGATAGAAATTAAAATAAAAGATAATGGAATTGGAATGGATGAAGAAGAAAAGAAAAAAATATTTACAAGATTTTATCAAATAGATAAATCACATTCAGCCAAAGGAAGTGGACTAGGATTAGCCATAGTAAAAAGAATAGTAGAATTATCAAGAGGAATAATAGAAGTGGAAAGTCAGAAAAATGTTGGAACTACAATAACAGTTAAATTACCATTAGAAGATGAATATGAAGTATTAGTTGTATAAGAGGGGAATATGGCAAGTAATAAAGCACAAAAAACATATTACTATAAATCATTTAATGATGATTTTATAGAAAGTAAGAACCAAAACTATAAGCTAAAAGAAAATTACAAATGGATAAATAATAATATATTTTTTCGATTAGTCTCTAAAATATTATATTTTTTAGCAAAAGTATTTGGTTTCTTTTATTATAAATTTGCTTTACATGTAAAAATAAAAAACAAAAACATACTGAAAAAATACAACAAACAAGGATATTTCTTATATGGGAATCATACACAACCAATTGGTGATATTTTTATTCCAGCATATGCTTGTGGTACTAAAAGAATATATGTAGTAGTTAGTCCAGCAAATTTAGGAGTGGCAGGAATAGGACCTTTACTTCCAATGCTAGGAGCTTTACCTGTACCAGAGGGGATAAAAGGAACTAAAAAACTTTATGATGCAATTATTAAAAGAATAGAACAAAAGAAATGTGTTGTAATTTATCCAGAAGCTCATGTATGGGAATATTATACAAAAATCAGACCTTTTCCAAGTACATCTTTTAAATTTCCAGTTAATTGTAATGTTCCATCATTTTGTATGACAACAACATATTACAAAAGAAAATTTGGAAAGAAACCTGGAATAGTGGTGTATATAGATGGACCGTTTATCTCAGACAATACATTAACGAAAAAAGAAAATGAAGAAAAAATTTGCCAAGAAATATATGAATGTATGCAAAATAGAAGTAAGAATAGTACATACGAATATATAAAGTACAAAGGGGAATAAAAAATGAATATTTTATATTGTGGGGATGAGAACATTGAAAATGGATTAGTAATTTCGACACTTTCATTATTAAAAAATGTAAAAGAGGAATTACATATATATGTGCTAACAATGAATATACAAAACGAAAAAAAAGAATTTAAAGCTATTTCAGATTCAATAATAAATTTCCTTAATGAAAGAGTAAAAAAGGAAAATAAAGAAAATTTTATAAAGAAAATAGATATAACAGAAAAGTTCAAAGAAGAAATGCCAGTAAAAAATATGGGAACTAGATTTACACCATATTGTATGCTGCGATTATTTGTAGATAAAATTCCAGAAATAACAGGCAGAATACTTTATTTAGATACTGATGTTATTTGTAGAAAAGATTGTAGTGAATTTTATAATCAAGATGTAAGTAAACATGAACTAATTGGTGTATTAGATTATTATGGAAAATGGTTCTTTAAAAATAATATTTTAAAATTTGATTACATCAATTCAGGTGTATTGTTGCTTAACTTAACTAAAATAAGAGAAACAAAATTATTTGAAAAATGTAGAGAAATGTGTAGAGATGAAGAAATGTTTATGCCAGATCAGTCAGCAATTAATAAACTAGCTACAACCAAAAAGATAGTAGCGAGAAAATACAATGAACAGCGAAAACTTCATAAAGATACAGTTTTTCAACATTTCACAACAAGTTTTAGATTTTTTCCATGGTTTCATGCTCTTACAATTAAGCCTTGGCATATTGAAAGAGTACACAATGAATTAAAAATTAGAGAATATGATGATATTTTCGAAGAATATGAAACAATGATTAAAGAAATGGAATTAGTTAAGGGGGAAATATAATGATACCAAAAAAAGAAATACCAATATTTTTTACAATAGATAATAGTTATGCACCATATATTAGTGTTGCAATTAAATCAATTATAGAAAATGCTTCAAAAGATTATAATTATAAACTTATAGTTCTTCATCAAGAACTAAATAAAGAGAATATGGAGAAAATATCTTCACTTTCAAAAGAAGGATTTGAAATTAAATTTGTATATATGAAAGATGGACTTGAAACTATTACAGATAGAGTAGAAAACAGGCTAAGATGTGATTATTTTACACTTACAATATATTTTAGATTATTTATTCCTGATATGTTTCCAGAATATGATAAAGGTATTTATATTGATAGTGATGTAGTCGTTCCTGGAGATATTTCAAAATTATATAATCATGAATTGGGTAGTAACCTTGTTGGAGCATGTGCGGACAAGTCTGTTGTGGATGTTCCAGAACTTGCAAAATATATGGAAGAAGCAGTAGGAGTTAGTAGATATGAATATGTAAATTCAGGTGTATTATTAATGAACTTAAAAGAAATGAGAGAAAAAGAGTTTACTAAAAAATTTCTTACTCTACTTAATAAATATCATTTTGATTGTATAGCACCAGATCAAGATTACTTAAATGCTATGTGTAATGGAAAAATACTATACTTAGATGAAAGTTGGGATGCTATGCCAACAGAAGGTAAAGAACCATTATCAAATCCAAATCTTATTCATTACAACCTTTTTCAAAAACCTTGGTGTTACGATAACATACAATACGAAGAATATTTTTGGAAGTATGCAAAACAAACTAAATATTATGAACAAATTGTTGAGTTTAAAAACAATTATTCAGAAGAACAAAAACAATCAGATAGAGAATGTTTAGGTGTGTTAGTAAGTAAAGGTGGAAAAATGTCAGATAATGAAGTTACTTTTAAAAAAGTAATGGAAAGAGGAGAACAAATACGCATATGATAGGGATTAGTAAAGATAAGGTTATAAATAATATAAAGAAAGCAACAGAAAAAGGTGAATATAACACAAAGGTAGAAATTGGCGATCCTAAATTAACACAAAAACAAGAAGAACAAATTATAGAAAGATATATAAAAAATCAAGACAAAATATCTTATAAAATAAAAACTAAATTTGCAAGAATAATAATATTTATTGCCACTAAAATTATAAATAAAGATACTAAAATTGAAGGAATTGAAAATATTAAAGACATCAAGACAGGAGCAATAATTACAAGTAATCATTTTAATCCTTTAGACAATTTAATTATTCAAAAATTAATAAGAAAATTAGGAAAGAAAAGATTATATATTGTAAGTCAAGTATCTAATTTTGCAATGGAAGGCTTTATTGGATTTTTGATGAATTATTCAGACACAATTCCATTAAGTAAGCAAGTTAGTTTTATGAAGAAGCAATTCGCAAAATTCATTAAAAGTAAATTAAAGAAGAATGACTATATCTTAATATACCCAGAAGAAGAAATGTGGTTTAATTATAGGAAACCAAGACCACTAAAACAAGGAGCATATTATTATGCTGCTAAAAATAATGTACCAATTATATCTTGTTTTACAGAAATTATAGATGAAGATGAAAAATATAACTATGAATTTTTTGCAGTAAAGCATATTCTACATGTGTTGCCACCAATATATCCAGATCCTAATAAAACAGCTAAAGAAAACAGTATAGAAATGATGGAAAAAGATTACGAACAAAAGAAACAAGCATATGAGAGTGCATATAATAAAAAACTAGATTACACTTTTAATAAAGAAGATATTGCAGGATGGGTTAGATTTGATAAAGAAAAATCAAAAGATAGTGATAGTATGAATGAAGGGGAAATTATGCAAAAAGAAGGAATGTAGAAGTTGATGAAATTTAAAGTTTTAATAATAGTAAACGAAGTAGCTGGAAAACAAAATATAAAAAAATACATACCACAAATAGTAGAGAACTTAGAAGAATCTAATTTTCAAACACAAATAGAATATACAACTATCGAAAATGATGCTTATAATATTATAAAAAATTACAAAGAATATTGTGATGTTATTTTAGTATGTGGCGGAGATGGAACATTAAATCAAGTAATACAAGGAATTTGCGAAACAGATAGAAAGGTATGCATTGGATTTATTCCTGTAGGGACTACAAATGATTTTGCTAAAAGTTTAAATGTTTCATTTGATAAATTACACATATCAAAAAATATATTTGAATATCGTTCAAAAAAAGTAGATATAGGTTTGATAGATGAACATATATTTAACTATGTAGCAGCATTCGGAATATTCTCTAAATCATCTTATAAGACAAGCAATGTGTTAAAACGAAAAATTGGGAAATTGGCATATACACTTTCTGGAATAAAAGACATATTTAATTTTAAAACTTATAAATTAGAAATACAAACTGAAACAGAAAAAATAGCAGATGAATTCTTTTATGGGAGTATAAGTAATTCCAAATATATAGGTGGTTACAATTTACTAAAAAATAAAAGTGTTAAATTTGATGATGGGAAATTTGAAGCTATTTTTGTAAAAAAACCAAAGAACTTTATACAAACAATAGGATTAATATTAAAGGTTTTAAGAGGAAATTTGGAAGATAATAACATATATTATTTTGAAACATCTGATTTAAGTATAAAATGTAACGAGCCAATTGAATGGTCTATAGATGGTGAATATGGAGGAGCAAAAAGTGAAGTAGCAATACATGTTGAAAAACAATATATAGAATATCTAATACCACCAAACGAAAAATAAGTTAGTGTTTTATAGGGGGAATTTGTGATGAAAAAGACCAATGAACAATTTTACCGAAATAACAAAATTAGTATGATTGTAACAAACTTAGTAAGATTAGCTTTAATTATTATGTTTATAAGAGGTTGTATTAATATAGATCATAGTAATACACTTATCATTATTTTAACTTTTATATTAACATATTTTCCAAGTATATTAAAGAAAAGATTTGGAGTATATTTACCTAATCGCTTAGAAATAACAATTACATTATTTATATTTGCAGCACAAGTATTAGGAGAAATACATGGCTTTTATGATAAAATTTCTTGGTGGGATACTATGCTTCACACTACATCAGGAGTTGTACTTGGATTAGTTGGTTTCCTTTTTGTTTACTTATTAAATGAGAATGGAGATAAAAATGTAAATTTAAGTCCAGCTTTTGTTATAGTTGTAGCATTTTGCTTTGCAATAACAATGGGTGTATTTTGGGAATTCTTTGAATATGGAGCTGATAGATTACTTGGATATAATATGCAGAAGTTTAGGATGCCTGGGCAAGATGGTTTAGTAGATACAATGAATGATTTAATTGTAGATACTATAGGAGCAATAATTGCTTGTGTTTGGGGATGGTTCTATATGAAAAAGAAAAAAGATACATTATTTAATGATTATTTTGATGAATGGTTTGAATCAGAGAGAATTAAAAATGCTGAACTAAAAGCTAAAACTGAAGTGTAAAAAACAATATTAAAAGGCATAGAAATTCTATGTCTTTTTTGCAGTTCACACTTTGTTCATTATTTTGTAGTAAAATAGTAAGAGTATAATTATAATTTTATGGAGGAAAAAATGTCATATATTGAATTTGATAATGTAAAAAAAGAATATAAGATGGGTGAGGTTACTATAAATGCCTTAAATAACACATCTTTTTCAGTAGATGAAGGAGAACTTGTAGTAATAGTAGGACCAAGTGGTGCGGGAAAAACTACTACTTTAAATATTTTAGGTGGAATGGATACTGCAACATCTGGAAGAGTAATAGTTGATAAAAAAGATGTAACAAAGCTAAAAGGGAAAGAATTAATAAAATATAGAAGAGAAGATATTGGTTTTGTATTCCAATTTTATAATTTAGTGCAGAACTTAACTGCTAAAGAAAATATAGAATTAGCAACACAAATTTGCGAAAATTCTTTAGATCCAGAAGATGTATTAAATAAAGTGGGATTATCAGAAAGAAAAAATAACTTCCCATCACAATTATCTGGGGGAGAACAACAAAGAGTTGCAATAGCAAGAGCAATTGCTAAAAATCCAAAACTATTGCTATGTGATGAACCTACAGGAGCATTGGATTACAAAACAGGAAAGCAAATATTAAAATTATTGCAAGATACATGTAGAAAAGAGAAAATGACAGTATTAATAATAACTCATAATACAGCAATCGCACCAATGGCTGACAAGGTTATCTATTTTAAAAATGGTTCTGTAGAGAAAATTGAAAAAAATCAAAATCCATTGCCAGTAGAAAAAATAGAATGGTAAAGCTACTTATATTAAAGAAAAGGAGAGAAGTTGATAATAATGAAAAAAGCATTATTTAAAGATAGTATAAAAGAAATAAAAAATACATACAAAAGATTTATATCAATATTATTAATGGCTTTTCTTGGAGTTGGTTTTTTTGCAGGCTTAAGAGCATCATCACCAGATATGGTAGATACAATAGATAAATATTATGATGACCAAAATGTATATGACATACAAATAATATCAACACTAGGATTGACAAATGAAGATATTGAAGAATTGTCTAAAATAGAAAATGTAGAAAATATTTATGGAAGTTATGAAGTAGATGGGAAAATACAAACTGAAAATAGTGAGATTGTAGCAAAAGTAATATCATTGTCAGGAGTAAACAATCCAGTTTTGCTAGAAGGTAATTTACCACAAAACGAAAGTGAGTGTTTAGTAGAACCTAGTTTTTTAACAGCTAACAACAAACAAATAGGAGATAAAGTTATAATAGAAATTGAAGATACTACAAATGATAACGGAGATGAAATTGCTGTTTTAAAGAACAAGGAACTTACTATAACAGGAACAATAAAAAGTCCATTATATATTTCGAGAGATAGAGGAACAAGTAATTTAGGTTCAGGAACAATAAATTATTACATATATACAGCTAATGAAAATATAAATGCAAAAGATATTTATACAAGTATTTATATTACAGTAGAAAATGCAAAAGAATATACAACTTCTAATGAGAAATATGAAGATTACATAGAAGAAGTAAAACAAAATATTGAAACAATTAAAGAAGAAAGAGAAAATGCAAGACAACAAGCATTAGTGAATATAGCAAACGAAAAAGTATCAGATGCAGAAAATGAATTAAATACTCAAAAAGCAGATGCAGAATCAAAAATAGCAGATGCAGAAAAAGAATTAGCAAATGCAAGAACTGAAATCCAAAATGGAGAAGCAGAGATAAACAAAAATAAGAAAAATGCAGATACACAATTTGCAAATGCTCAAAAAGAAATAGATAATGCAAAAGAGCAACTACAGATAAACGAACAAGAATTAAATAATACTACTTTTCAAGAATTTGAAAAACAAAAACAAGAAATGCAAACTAATTTGGATACAATAAATACAACAATACCAACATTACAAACACAATATAATTCAATAGTAGATCTATTGAAAGATACAACATTAACTATTGAACAAAAACAAATGTATGAAGGACAAAAAACAACACTTGAAAATAAAATTAAAGAATTACAGACAACAAAACAAACATTAGAAGCAGGAATAAAAGAAATAGAAAATGGAATAAGTACAGGAAAGCAAGAGTTAGAAAATGGAAAGCAGCAAAT
>JAZNWN010000038.1:0-6266 GCA_045593405.1 Clostridia bacterium | reverse complement strand
TTTGTATATATTTTGTTGTTTTTAGGTATCTTTTCCAACTTTGTCAGCATTTTTATATATATTTTGTTATTTTTAAGTATCTTTTCCAACTTTGGTAATATATATATTTGAGTATTTTTCCAACTTTGGTAATATTATATATATTGAGTATTTTTTCCAACTTTGGTAATATTTTATAAATTAATGTTTTAAAACAACTCTGCCGATTTTATCAGCATAATTTAATTTTCTAAATCTGGCTTAACTTTTTCTCATCAACTTCTCTTTCAACTTTTTTGTAAATTCCTTCAAAGTCATTTTTTAAAATATTATCGATAACTCTATTGTTTTCTCTTTCTATTTCCAATTGAGTCATTGAATCTGACGTTTGTAATAATCTTGCAAGATACGCACAAGTATAATGTCCTCTTCTACAATCTTCGATATACCATTCATCGAATTCGTCAAATGGATCATAAGGATTATCGATTGTAGATATTTTACTTATAATCATTTTTTCTTTTTTTTATCCTCTTTTTTTTTAATTATTAAGTTTATCTTGGACTGTTGATACACTTATTCCAAGTGCATCTGCAATTTCTGCGTTTGTTCTTCCTTGCTTAGATAATGCCTTTATTCTATTTATCTGTCCTTGTGTTAATTTCACTTCATTTCTTGGAGTTGCTAACTTACGAACTTTATCTATATCTGCAGCTTCCAGAATCATTTTTAGTTTATTTGAAGAAATAGCATGAGCTTGTATAGCTTCCCATTCTCTGTCAGTGATTTTTATTTCTTCTCTTTTTGCTCCAACATCAAGTCTTGCTTGGACTATTTGCTGTTGAGATACTTTCTTGTACTCTTCTTTATTATCTTTAAGATCTGGATTCTCTCTTTTTAATATTTCCATCCTTTGTGTTGCTAATAACTGCGCCTGACGTTCTTTTGGTGCATTTAATTTTGCAAGATTTAACTTTGAATCAAGAGATGCAACTTCTTTTTTATATTTTTCAGCAGCATCAGAATCTCTCCTATTTTCTTCAATATAAACCATTTCTTTTCTTGCTTGATTTGCTAAACTTTTTTTAAAGTTTGCATAATCAGCATATAGTTCTTCTTTTGCTGTTCCAGAGGACAATTTTCTAGCATCATCTGTTTCTGCCATCTTTGTAGATTTTTGAGTTCTTATCTGTGTTTTTCCGTTTTTATCTGTATAAATTTCTGGAATAACTGTATATATTACGCTACCTTCAGGTTTTTTAGGATCGTACCAACTTTTGCCTTTTTCGTTAATTTTTCTCTGACCGTAAATTAATGCTCCTTCAGGTTTTGCTGGATCATACCATTCTTTTCCTTTTTGATTAATTTTAGGCTGACCTTTTCTCTTTGTGACGTATTCTACAGATTTAGCTGAGGAAATTAAAGTTGAAGCTCCATGAACCCAATTTCCTTTTTCATTATAATGACCTTGATATTTATCTTTCAGTGTTGCAATATCGTTATCAACTTCAGATCTTTTATAATCCAATTTATGCTTTCCAGCATCAATTACAACCATAGAATGTCTTACAGCTTTTTCAAGTTCAGCATCTGTTGCTCCTTTTAATGTCATATCGATAATCAAATTTGTTATCATACCCATTTCTTTTTGAGTATTATCTAATATAGTCCGTCCATTTTCATCTTTAATTTTCATATACCGCATTCCTGGTCTTTCGGCATATTCAACTTTACCGTCAAAGTTTTTTAAATTTTCAAATGGAGGTCTGTTTTTAATTTTAATATCTGAGTATGACGAATTACAAGGAACAACCATTACAGTATCACCATCAAAGTCTGCTCCTGAAAGAATATTTGCAACATTTTTATTTATTCCAACAGCATCTTTGCTATCTGTCCCAATTACTGATTTTGCTTCTTTATTTTTGTTATTAACTTTAAGAATTGGAATTTCAAATATTCCTCCATGAGGATACCGAACCAAAGCAACAGTTTCTCCATCTTTAAAATTAGGAGCATATATTTGATCATCTTTTAAAGATGGAACTGGAAGTATAACTTGAAATTTTTGTCTTGGAAGAGCCGCTGCCTTTAGATATACTGCGTCTGAATCACAATTATTTGCAAATGTTTCAAGTAAATATTTTTTAACTGTTGGATTTGTAAGATTCATAATTTCATCAAATTCATTTTTACTTTCTTCTTCACTAAGTCTTAGCTGTCTTTTTATTAAACTTATAGGTTGTTTAGCTAAGAATTGTGATGCTAAAGTATCTTTCCAATCTCCCCAATCTCCTTCTTCACCTCTTTTATTTATTAGTGATAAATGAGCCACTCCTTTATCGTCTATCCATTCTGACTGCCCTCCACGCTCTTTTATTAATGAACCAAAAGGATTATCACCAGGTTCTATTTCTTTTAATACTTTTTCTTTGGGGGTTCCAGAAGGTTTATTTGTGTTAAATCTTAAATCTATACCGTCTGGTAAATCATCGGCATAAACTGCCATACCTTTAAGATAATGTGTACCATCAACCAAAATTCTAACTTGAGAATAATGATCGTTTCCAAGACTTAAATCTTTAACACCTGGTCTAATTTCAATTACTCCATCTTTATCTGTGCCTTTAAATTTATGATTTTCATCCCATTCATCGCCATATCTAATTACCATCCTTTTAGAATCCATGCTTTCTGGATATCTAAAAGCTTTAACTATTTTATCACCACTACCATCAGGAGATTCGGTTATAATTTTATCATCATTTTCAGGAAGAAAAATTTTATTTTCTCTCATGGCTTTATATATTTCTTTATGTTCAGTTCCAGGTTTAGTTAAAATTTTCATGTTTGTCTGCTGTTGCTTATTTGTAACTTGCTGTAAACCTCCTCCATATGTTTCATATCCTTCCAAACTTGCAATATATAAAGCCTCGTTCAATTTTGTTGATGAAATTTGAAGTCTTCTTTCAACACCTGTTCCAACATCAACAAATCCATGTTTATCAGCTAGATCTTCTAGATAATCCTTTACAACTGCAACTTTCTTCTTTTTAGCATCGTTTGTTTCATTTAACAAATTTCTCACAGATGATTCGTTATTAAAACCTAATTCTTTTGTAACTTCAGCATATGATTTACCCTTATCAAGAAGATCTCTTGCTTTAGCTCTTAAAACATTTCTTCTTTCTGTTTTAGCTAAATCCTTTTGAATTCTAAGTTGAGTTGTTGTAAGGCCTATAGCCTTTGCAACTTCAAGTTCGCTCATTCCTGAATTTGATAATTCTTGAACTCTAGCCAGGAAATCTTCTCCATGTTGAAATGGATGTTCCCCAGAGCCCCAAGGATATCTGCCAGACCTTCTCTTAATCCCATAATGCATGAGATATTCATTTCTCTTTTCTTGTTCCAACTTTATACAATCTATTATCTCTTGCAATAGGTGACTCATTTTCATTCCTCTCTACTTTTCAAATCTTTTATTATTTTGTCAAATTCAATAATCTTGTCCATGATCGCTATTATATCCTCGGGTATAGGATTACAAACTCCAACTTCATCAGACTGATATATTCTTAGTTCCGTTAATATATCGTTTGGGTTTATATTATATTCTAAAAAGAAAAGAGCAGCATAAATTTGTAACTGTTCCATATGTGCCGGTTGTACTCCAGTTTTTAAATCATGGATATGTAATTCATCTTTGTCAAAAGATATAGCATCACATGTTCCAAAAACATTTTCTGAATAATATAATACTTGTTCTGGTGTCATTTTTAATGAAATAGCATCATTCACATACATGTTCAAAGTCTTATTAGATCTTGGTAACTTTTGCCTAAGTTCGATGCATTTACACGCAAAGTCATGTAACTTGATTCCTCTCTCTTTTGCTTTTTGATTCTCATAGAAATTAATAAGTTCGTTTTCTCCATAATTTAACCATGAGTATCTCGATGCACCAATCAAAGCGTGCATTCCTTTAATGCTTGAATGACTTGCGAAGATCATTTAAGTTTTCCTCCATGTTCTCAGGATTAATAAATCTTGCAAAACTCATATTATCCATCTTTGAGATATAATAATCCTGATTTGTCCTCTTCGATGATTTAGAGTTTCTTTTAACTTCAAAGGCAGCCCATTTATCATCTTGTAAAATTAATAGATCTGGTATGCCTTGTTTATATGTTGGGTCCAACTTTAAGACTATAGAATCTGGATAATCTTCTTTTAATCTTTTAATCAATTTAGCCTGAAAGTTCTTCTCCAACTTTTCCAACTCTGATTACCTCCTTTCAAAAATAAAAAGAATAAAACGGACATTAATTCTGTTTTATTCCCTAACAGGGTATGTAAATTTTGTTCGGACATTAATATCTGGTAAAAAAAAAAGAGCCCATGTAAATATTGCACGGGCTCTATCGATTTTAATTCATTTTTTTAGTTTCAATTTTTCTACCATCCTTTACTAGAAGCCAACTTTTCAATTATTCTAATAGCTTCTAATTTATCATTATCACCCATAAATTTTGACAATTCTTTAATATATTTTATTGCTTCGCTTTTACTATTATTAGTTGGATAAAAAATATTTTTAATATCAGATGCAACACTTATATATTTTAAAATATCCGCATTAATATTTTTTAATGTAAAAAAGCCAATATTAAAAATAACAAAACAAATAACATATTCTATCACATCTTTTTTTATTTTCATATTTAATTCTCCTCTTGAATAAAAAACTCTTCAACTAATCTATAGTTATCTTTAGAATACTTTTTTTAAAATGTCTAAAATGTCAAACTTTGTTAAATCCTTTTTATTATCGGTTATATCCCATGGTCCAAAGGCAATAATGTCTCTTTAAATCCATTTCCATATTTGATATACATCCAATTTTACCATGATAATTATAGGTTTTAAGACCATTATAAAAAATCATATTAAACCTCCTGGATTAATGTCCGTTTACAAATTTTTTGTCTCTATTAATATATAATATATTTTTTTTCTCATACATAATAAAAATAAAAAAATTTGTAGACAAAAAAATAAAAAACTAAAAATGGCTCTAAGCCGCATGGCGTCTGGCTTCGCGGCACTTTGACCTTGTTTACAAAATAGCCGCGTTTACAAATTTTTCCCAAAAATGGCCATTTTTCATGCATTTTTGGCCATTTTTTCGTTAAAAAAACGCTATTTTTTCAAAAAAATTTGTAAACGCGAAGCAATTTTTAATGGATTAATGTCCGTTTTTCAAAAAAACATTCATAAAACCACTCAAAAATAGCCTAATTTCGGATATTAATATCCGTTTTGGACATTAATCACTGGAATTTGTAAACAAAATGAAAAATCACCCTTTTAAAAAATACTTATTTTTTGAGCAAAAAACGGTGTAAACACGATAAAAAACGCTGTTTTTGTTTGTAAACGCGACACATTTTTTAATGGATTAATGTCCGTTTACAGACATTAATGACCGTTTTCGGACATTAATATCCTATCTTTTTGCATATAAAATCTAATGAGTAGATAAATATTTTCATATTTTCTCTTCCTCATAACCTCTAAATATGCCTTATATTCATCTTCATCAAACCTTATACTTACAACTTTTGATTTATTACTGCTTGGTATAAGAATCTCTTGATTATGCTCTTCAAGATTTGTAACATCGTCTAACAGATTATTATAATCCAAATACACGTACCATCTTAAAAGCTCAGAAATATTCTTTTTATATCTAAACTTTGTAAGATCTTTAAGCCTTTTTACTTCGTTATTATTTAATCTAAAAGATATTTTTTTTTCTCTATTCATAAAACCTCCTAGATAAAAAAAAATAAAAAGGGGCTTTAAGCACCTAAAACTTATCCAAACACATCATTGTATTTTGGATGATATTTTAATAATGTTTTTAATTCATCAAGTGATTTTGCCGGTTTTCGTTTACACCAGTCCACGACACTAGTTTTTCTGATATTCTGGATTACTCCAAGTTTTTTCGGAAATCTCATAATATTCCGTTTTACCAAATACATCTCGATAGTTTCTCCACCATCATAGCCATCCCAACCCCCTGTTGTAAAAGTAACTCTATCATTTCCTTTTTAAGTTTAGTTAAACCTTCACTATCAAGATTTTCGATATTATTTATTAATTTTATTATTCCTTCGATCTTATCTTTGAATTGTTTTTCTACTTCAGGAGCAAAATTTAACTTTTCATATTCTTTTTCAATATCTTCTAATTTACTTTTAATAGTCTTTTTTAATGTATCT
>JAZNWN010000037.1:0-2080 GCA_045593405.1 Clostridia bacterium | reverse complement strand
TCTAAAATAGGGCTGACCCAGGCAAATCTTTCAATTTTAAAAACAGGTAAGGCGAAAGCAGTAAGGTTTTCAACCCTTTCTGCTATTTGTAAAGAGCTTAATTGTCAGCCTGGTGATATTCTTGAATTTATAGATGAGGGAGATGAAGATTGTGAATAATGATATTAATAATATTAATTTTACAACTTCTGCAAATTCAAATAATCAAATAATTAATAATTTTGCACCACCGCTTATTAAAAAAGTTAATCCTTTAACTGAAGTTGAGTTTACTAAAAAGGATTTAATCGGTTTAATTGCTTCAACTGTAATTTTATTTTTAGTTTCATATATCGGTATAATCAACCTTTTTAATTTTGGTTTTACTATAACAATGTTCTTATTCGTCACATTTGTATTTTTCTATCTTTTTAATAAAAAGTCTGAAGGCAAAGTATTTAATTCATTTTTATATGTTTCTTCTTTGCTTTTAATTACTTCGTTTTCACTTAATAGCGATGGGTTGATTAAATTCATTTCTGTTATTTATTTACTATTTATTTTAGTTGTGTGCTTTACGGGTATTTCAGATAATATAACAGAAAAAGATTCTAACTATTATTGGATTTTTGATGCATTTTTTAAGCCTTTTACAAAAATGTTTGAAAATATTTTTTCGCCTTTTAAAAGCATAAAGGGGAGCATAAAAAACAATAAGCTTAAAAGCTTTTCATCTGCTTTTATTGGATTTGCAGTTGCTATTCCGGTATTGTTTATAATAATACCATTACTTTCATCATCTGATATAGCGTTTGATGCTGTTATAACAAAAATGTTTGAAAATACAGCGTTAATCTTTTCAGCAGTATTTATAACACTTATATTAGCCCCTGTTTTTTATAGCTTAATCTTCTATTTGAAAAAATCACCATCATTAGAAAAAGAGGCTATAAAAAAATATAATGGTAAGCTTGCTGTAAGCGGTATTAATGCATTTTTAATTTCAATTTCTTTTGTTTATTTATTTTATTTATTTACACAGCTTGCATATATTGTAGATGCTTTTAAATTTGTTTTACCAGAAGATTATACAGCAGCAGAATTTGCAAGAAGCGGTTTCTTTCAGATGGCGGTAATTGTTTTTATTAATTTTGTTATTTTAGGTTGCACTGCAATAAGCGTAAAACGAAATGATTTAAAAATGCCCAAATCAACAAAATCAGTTTTATTATTTATTTCGAGTTTTACAATTTTCTATATTTCAACTGCAATATTTAAAATGATGAAATATATTTCAATTTATGGGCTTACAAGATTAAGAGTTTTAACAACAATTTTTATGTTGATGCTTGCTGTTATTTTTATAATAATAATTTTAAAGCTCTTGATTGAACGTTTTAAATACGTAAAGCCGATAATTGTTGTTTGCACATTGACTTTACTTTCAATTTCAATGGTAAATATTAATACTGTTATTGCAGAGTATAATTATAGTGCTTACAAAGCTGGTAAAATAGATATTGACGTATATCAGATTGATTCTTTAGGCGTAAGCGGAATACCTGTACTTACTAAGCTTGTTGATGAAGAAGATAGAGATATATCATTTACGGCAAAAGAAGCTTTATATTTTTCTGCAAATAAGGTTTATAATAATGCTTTTACCACAAATCACTATTACAATACTACCTTAACTAAAAACAGTGTTTTTGAATATAATAAAACGTGGTTAGAATCTAAAAAGGCACTTGATGAATTTAAAAATACACACCCTGAATTCAATCAAGAAAGCTTTGAAAAAGAGCAAAATGAATATTACGTTTCAAAAGGATGGTAAAAAAATATGTAATGTATTTATTTTCCGTGTTGACAAATCGAAAATTTATGCTATTATGTATTAGTACGAAACTTCAGGGCGGGGTGTAATTCCCCACCGGCAGTAAAGTCTGCGAGCCAATTTTTTTGGTTGATTGGGTGAAATTCCCAAACCGACGGTATAGTCCGGATGAAAGAAGATTTCTTGTATTTATGATATTTTCATATTTTACGAAACCTTTTATTATTCGCCCTGAGTCTTTCGGGGCGATTATTTTTTTGAAAG
>JAZNWN010000036.1:0-9185 GCA_045593405.1 Clostridia bacterium | reverse complement strand
AAATTAATTTAATTTATTTTCTTGCTTATTTTTTTAAATTAATTTAATTTATTTTCTTATTTATTTTTATTCAAATTAATTTAATTTATTTTCTTGCTTCTTTTTTTAAATTAATTTAATTTATTTTTTTTGTTCTTATTCTTCTTTATTAATTATTTAAATTAAAAAAATTTGATACTAAAGCGTATCAAATTTTTCTGGCGCAGAAGGAGGGGTTCGAACCCTCGCGCCCCTTTCGAGACCTAATTGTTTAGCAAACAATCCCCTTCACCACTTGGGTACTTCTGCAAAATCTTTCTAATAAAAATTAAAAGTGAAAAATATAAACATGTATTAATTACATTTTATATGTCTTCACTACTTTAATTTGTTGGCGCAGAGGGTGGGATTCGAACCCACGGTACGCTACAAACGCACGCCAATTTTCAAGACTGGTGCCATAAACCAACTCGACCACCTCTGCATATTTTTAGCAAAATTGCTAACAACAGTATATATATTAGCACATTTGGGGCTTGCTTGTCAATAGAATTTTTGGATTTTTGCAGATTTGCAATTCAAATATATAAAAATATATTATATGTTTGTATGGGTCGCACCCTTGGGCGACCCTAAACTTTAAGTTCTCTTAATTTCTTTTGGCAGGGCAAGCTCTACACCAACATTTTCACTATTTTTTAATTATTTACAGAGCAATAGCAATTTGTTAGTAATAAAATTATATAAAATGCAAACCGGGCACAATCATTCCCCCACAAAAAGCTAAACACCAAAAACAAAATCTATTTTTATTTTACAATCTCCAAAAGTCTTGCTAATTCTTCATTTGACGAATATTCTATTATTATTTTTCCAGACCTTACACCGGCATTTAATTTCACCTTCGAACCAAAAAAGCTTCTAAAAGAATCTTCTATATCTCTATATAATGCATTATATCTTGTGTTTTTTGCCTTTTTGGCAGTTTTTTCACCTTTTGTCTGTTTTGCCATTATTTGTTTTTCTGCTTCTCTTACACTGTCTCCACTTTCTATCATATATTTTGCGGTTTCATATTGTTTGTCTAAATCTTCTATTCTAAGTAATGCTCTACAATGACCCTCTGTTAATTTTCCATCTAATGCTAAATCTATAACTCTTTTATCTAAATTTAGAACTCTTATAGTATTTGCAATTCCACTTCTACTTATTCCCAATTTATCAGATAATTGTTGTTGTGTTAATTCATATTTCTCTAATAGTTCTTTCATTGCAATTGCTTTTTCAATAGGATTTAGATCCTGTCTTTGTATATTTTCTATTAAAGCTATTTCTTTATTTGTCTGTTCTGTATATTCTCTTACAATTGCAGGAATTTCACTAATACCAGCCTTTTTAGCAGCTCTCCATCTTCTTTCCCCTGCAACAATTTTATAATAATCATCTTCCTTTGTTACAATTATTGGCTGTATAACACCATATTCTTTTATAGATTCAGCAAGCTCATCTATTTTTTCACTATCAAATTGTTTTCTTGGTTGGTTTTTATTTGGTTCTACATCTATTAATTTTAAGTTTTGTATTACTTCTCCTTCTTGTATTTCTTCTTTTACTGGCTCTATGTTATTCACAGTAAACAATGCATCTAATCCCTTTCCTAAACCTGTCATTTTTGCCATTTTTATCTCCCCTTATTAATTATTAATTTTTATTTGATTTTAAAACTTCATTTGCAAGTTTTTCGTAGCATCTTGCTCCCTTAGATAGTGGTGCATATGTTGTGATTGGCATTCCATAACTTGGTGCTTCACTTAATTTTACATTCCTTGGTATCACTGTTTTATATACATTGTCTTTAAAGTATTTTTTCACTTCACTAATAACCTGATTTGATAAATTTGTTCTTGCATCATTCATTGTAAGAACAACACCCTCTATATATAAATCTTTGTTTAATTGTTTTTTAATTAAGTTTACTGTATTCATAAGTTGTCCAACACCTTCTAATGCATAATATTCACATTGTATAGGTATTATAATTGAATCTGCTGCAGTAAGAGCATTTATTGTAAGTAAACCTAATGATGGAGGGCAATCTATTATAATATAATCAAATTTATTTTTTATTAAATCTAATTTTGCCTTTAGTTTATTTTCTCTTGCCATCATTGGTACTAACTCAACTTCTGCTCCTGCCAAATTAATATTAGCTGGACAAACAAACAATTTTTTTATGCTACTTTCTACTATTGCTTCTTCTATTTCTGTTTCATTAATTATAACATCATAAGTTGATTTTTCCTGCAATTTATTCACACCAACTCCGCTTGTTGCATTCCCCTGTGGATCCTCATCTATTAATAATACTTTTTTTCCTTTTTTTGCTAGAGCTGCGCACAAATTAACTGTTGTAGTTGTTTTTCCAACTCCGCCTTTTTGATTAACTACTGCTATTGTTTTTGCCAATTTTACCCCTCCTAAATTTAACATATTAATAATATAAAATTTTTAATAATATGTCAATGAAAATGATAAATATTTTCTAAATAATATCACGTATTAAAGAGGTGCGAAGTGGGATGTGGGAAGTGTGCTTTTAGGATATTTTCTTTGAAGATTAACTCTAAATTCACACCTCTCACTTCTCACCTCGCACCACATTTTTTATTTATTAGTTATCTGTGAAACAAGCTTATGTTTTGTCATTTAGCAAATTTTTAAAGTGGACTTTTTGTTGGTATACCAGCTTTTCTCGGATATTGTCTACCTGTTTTTTTTACTTTTTTTATTAGTAAAATTGTCCTGTTATTATCAGAATTTGGTAGATTAAATTTTTCTATTTTTTCTATTTCTCCTCCAAAAATTTTAATAGCATTTTTTGCATTTTCTATCTCTTCATCACAATTACTTCCTTTCATACAAATACACTTTCCTCCCACTTTAACAAATGGTAGCATATATTCTAACAAAATGTTTAGCGGAGCAACTGCTCTAGATGTTGCAATATCAAACATTTCCCTATACTCTTTATTTTGACCTAATTCTTCTGCTCTTCCATGTATTGTTTTTATCTTATCTAAATCAACTTTTTCTATTACTTCATTTAAGAAATTAATTCTTTTATTTAATGAATCTAATAAAGTTATTACTAATGAATTTTCAGCTATTTTCAAGGGCATTCCTGGGAATCCCGCACCAGTACCAACATCAATCATTTTATCATCTTTATTAATATACTTTAATACTGTTAAAGAATCTATAAAATGCTTTAAAACAACCTCTTTAGGGTCAGTAATACCAGTTAAATTCATAACTTTATTCTTTTCTATTAGTAGATTCATAAAATCATAAAAATTTTTAATTTGTTCATTGCTTAACACTATTCCTAAAACTTTTAAATTAATTTCCATTTCATTTTTAAAATCTTCAAAATTCATACATTTTCTCCAATATTAATTATGATCCTTCCTTTGCTCTAAATAAATTAAAAGTACAGACACATCTGCTGGCGAAATACCTGAAATTCTAGAAGCCTGGCCAATAGAATGAGGTTTAAATTTATCTAATTTTTGTCTTGCTTCCAAACTAATACCTTTTAAATTTAAATAATCTAAATTTTCTGGTAATAACTTATTCTCAAGCTTTCTAACCTTCTCTACTTGAGCCATTTGAAGTTTTATATATCCTTCATATTTTGCTTTTATTTCTACTTCATCTGCTTCTGCCCTTTCTAGAAGAGGCATATTATTATCTATTTGTTTTAAATCTTCATATTTTATCTCAGTTCGTTTTAATAACTCAATTTCTTTTACACCCGTTGATATTGCTGTAGAACCACATTTTTGTAAAAAATCATTTACTTGTTTTGTTGGTTTTATTACATTTTTTCTTAGTCTTTCTAATTCTTTTTCAACATTTGCCATTTTCTTTTCAAAATTTTTGTATCTTTCTTCTGATATTAAACCAACCTCATACCCTATTTTAGTTAATCTTTCATCAGCATTATCTTGTCTTAATAACAATCTGTATTCTGCTCTAGATGTCATCATTCTGTAAGGCTCATTAGTTCCCTTAGTAACAATATCATCAATTAGAACTCCTATATAAGAATCCCATCTATGTAATATTATGGGTTCTTTTCCTTGTAACCCTCTTGCTGCATTTATTCCTGCAATAATCCCCTGTGCTGCAGCTTCTTCATAACCAGATGTTCCATTTATTTGCCCTGCTAAGAACATTCCTTTAATCTTTTTTAATTCTAAAGATAATTTTAATTGTTCTGGATTAATTGCATCATATTCTATAGCATATGCAGGTCTTGTAAATTCTACATTTTCTAATCCTGGAATAGTTCTATACATTGCTATTTGCACGTCTTCTGGAAGTGATGAACTCATTCCTTGAACATACATTTCATCTGTATCTAAACCCATTGGTTCTATAAAGATTTGATGTCTTTCTTTATCTGCAAATCTTACCACTTTATCTTCTATTGAAGGACAATATCTTGGTCCTGTACCCTCTATTTGTCCAGCATATAAAGGTGATCTATGTAGATTTTCTCTTATAATTTCATGTGTTCTAGCATTTGTATATGTTAAATAACACGGAACCTGCTCAATTTGTAAATTTTTGTTTTCAAATGAAAATGGAACAATTTCCTCATCTCCATTTTGTACTTCCATTTTAGAAAAATCTATGCTATTTTTATTAATTCTTGCTGGTGTTCCTGTTTTAAATCTAACTAAGTTAATTCCTAATTTTTCTAAACAATTTGATAGTTGATTTGCAGGAAATACTCCATCAGGACCACTTTCAAAATTCACTTCGCCTATATATATTTTCCCTTTCAAATATGTTCCGGTAGCAATTACGACAGCTTTTACATTGTAAATTGCCCCAATATTTGTTTCTACTGCCTTAACTTGTCCATTTTCAACATTTATATCTACAATTTCAGCTTGTTTTATATATAAATTATCTTGTTGTTCAAGTGTATGTTTCATTTCTTGCTGATATTTTTTTCTATCTGCTTGCGCCCTTAATGAATACACTGCAGGACCTTTTGATTTATTTAACATTTTAGACTGGATAAAAGTTTTATCAATATTTTTACCCATTTCTCCCCCAAGGCTGTCTATTTCCCTTACTAAGTGTCCCTTTGATGTGCCTCCAATATTTGGATTACATGGCATATTTGCTATGTTTTCTAATGTTATAGAAAAAAGTAATGTTTTTTGACCCATTCTTGCTGCTGCAAGAGCTGCTTCTACACCGTGCGTGTCCTGCTCCAATTACTGCTATATCATAATCTCCAGCATTATATTTCATTTATTTCACCTCTTATTTTATTTATTAATTACTTCGAAGAACGGGCGATTAAAATCGCCCCCTACTATTTTTTATAAATATTTTACACTCTCTTTTCAAACTATTTTCCTAGGCAGAACTTAGCAAAAATCTCTTTAATAATATCTTCAGAAACACTTTCTCCTGTTATTTTTCCTAAATTTTCTAATATTTCTTTAATATTAATCGCAATTATATCTATAGGTAAGTTAGATTTTAATGCATTTATTGCTTGTTTTGCATTTTGTTTTCCACAATCTATTAGTTCTTTATGTCTAATATTTGTAATTACATTTCCACTATCTAAACTAATTTCATTTATATTAAACATCTCCGTTAATTTATCATAAATTTGCTCTATTCCTTTTTTTTCTAGTACAGAAACCTTTAATATATCAAGACCTAAATTGCTTAATTCCGTAATGGTTTCCTCACTTTCATTTAAATCAATTTTATTTAAAACAATTATTGCTTTTTTATTTTTAATAAATTTGATTATTTCTAAATCTTCTTTGTTTAATGATTTAGAAATATCAAAAATAGCTAAAATAATATCACTATTTTGTGCTGCTTTTTTTGATTTTTCTATCCCTATTTTTTCTATTTTATCGTCAGATTCTCTAATTCCTGCTGTGTCTATTATTTTAAAAGGTATTCCTGAAATTACAATTTGCTCTTCAATAGTATCTCTTGTAGTTCCTTCAATATCAGTGACGATTGCTCTTTCCTCTTTTAATAACTCATTTAATAAAGACGATTTTCCTGCATTTGGTCTTCCTATAATTGCTAAATTTATACCATCCTTTATTATTTTACCATTTTCAAATGAATTAGAAAGCTTATTTAAATCATTTTTCACATTTTCTAAAACTTCTATTGCCTTTGAATAAGTTACCTCTTCTACGTCATATTCTGGGTAATCTATTGAAGCTTCTATATCTACCATTAAGTCAATTATTTTTTTCCTTATATTCGAAATTTCGCTCGATAAATATCCTTCTAATTGTCTTACAGATGCTTCTACTTCTTTATTAGATTTTGCATTTATTATATCTATAACTGATTCTGCTTGTGCTAAATCTATTCTTCCATTTAAAAAAGCTCTTTTGGTAAATTCTCCCGGTTCCGCAAGAATTGCACCGTTCTTTAAGCAAATTTCTAATATTTTTCTAACGATTAATACTCCTCCGTGAGAATTTATTTCACACATATTTTCAGCTGTGTAACTTTTTGGAGCTTTAAAATACGATACTAATACTTCATCTATTATTTTTCCATCCTCTAGAATATGTCCGTATTTTATTGAATTACCTTTTATTTCTTCTATATTTTGTTTATTTTTAGGAACAAAAATTTTTTCTATTATTTCAAATGCTTTTTCCCCACTTAATCTTATTATTCCTATCCCTCCAATTGCTGGAGCTGTTGATATCGCTACTATTGTCATAGACATATAAAACCTCCTAATTTCGTTGTTTTTCAGCAATAAATCAAACTATGTCAGCCATTTTGTATGTTTTTTAAAATTTAATTCTAGACAGCCCGAAGATTACGGGGGAATACCTGCGTATGCCTTGGAAAGTTTAATCTTTTAAAAAATTATACAAAAGATAGGCTAATTAATAACAGTTTTATAATTTGAATTTTATCTACAAAGTAAATAAAAAGCAGATATGAAGTATATCTGCCTATGCTTTATTTATTTAAAGTAATAACAAGTCTTCTATGTGGTTCTTCACCTTTACTAAATGTTTTTACTTTATTATTTTGTTGTAATTTAGTATGAATTATTTTTCTTTCATATGCTGTCATTGGCTCTAAAGTTATTGCTTTTCCAGTTCTTACAACTGTTTTTGATATTTTTTCAGCCAACTCTTCAAGTGTTTTTATTCTTTTTTCTTTATAACCTGCCACGTCAACAAAAACATTTACTTTTGAAGAGCTTTTTTTATTAGCAATTGCTGATATTATGACTTGCATAGCATTTATATTTTCGCCTCTATATCCTATTAAATGGCTTATCTTTTCACCATCTATATTAACAAAAATATCAAAATTTTCTATTTTTACTTCATAATTATATTCATCCTTTAAAAATTCACTTAAGAACTTTTCCACATCAACCTTAGCTATTTCAATTTCTTCTATATTTTTATTTGAAGTTCTTTTTTCTTTAAAAGCTGTTTTAGATTTCATTTCTTCTTTTTTTGTAGATTTTTCTTTAACTGTTAATTCTACTTTTACTACTCTTGGAGCTAATATACTATAAAAACTTCTTTTTTTGTCTTCATCTAAGACTTTTACATCTACCATATCCTTTGAGACATTTAATTCTTTTAAACCTTTTTCAACTGCCTCATTTGTAGTTTTACCTTCTGCAATCACACTTTTAAGCATTTTCTTTTTCCCCCTTAGGAACTATAAATTTATCAATTACAAATCTTTCAATTATCATAAGAATATTATTTACTAACCAATATAATGCAAGTCCTAATGGTGCAACAAGTGATACTGAAACAGCAAGTACTGGCATCATCCAAGTCATACTCTTATTCATTTGAGCTGTCATATCTGGCTCTTCATCATTCTTTTCTTCATTCTTTTTCTCTGGTTGTTTTGTTTTTATTTGTGTCATTTTTATTGATATACATGAAGAAACTATATATAGTAAAGGAATTATAAATACTTTCCAATCTTTATAATTATCCTTTGGTATAGAACTTAAATCTACTCCTAAAAAATTCATATTTATATATAAATCTTCATTTATACCTATTTTTTCTTCCTCTACTACGTTTGAAGTTATATTATTAATTTCATTTTCAGTAATTTCTTCCGTGGTATTATCCATATTTTCCACTTTTTCTTCTGCATTATCTATTTTATTATTAATATATTTTATAATACTTATTTCTGGATATGTTGTACTAACACTATTTTCCCCTTGTTCCTGCACAATTACTTCTTTATAATTATTTATTTCTTCGCTATCTACTTTTTTCATATACGTAAGTGGTCTACTTACTAGGTAAAACATTGCAAGTAATAAAATTATTTGAAGTATTGAACTTAAACATCCACTAAAAGGACTCATATTTTCTCTTTTATATAAATCCATCATTTCTTGATTTAGTTTTTCTGGATTATTTTTATATTTATCTTGTATTTTCTTTAACTCTTCTTGAACTTTTTGTGACTTTTTAAGAGTTTTCTGTTGTTTTATTGTTAATGGTAATAATAATAATTTTAATAAAATAGAAAAAAGAATTATCGCAAATCCATAATTTTTAACTATTTCATATATTATATTTAGCACATAGCCAAACATATTAGAAAAAAAACTCATCATAAGTTAAATCCTCCATTATTCCTTATTTTAAAGGGTCATATCCTCCTTTAGAAAAAGGATTACATTTAATTATTCTTTTAATTCCTAAAAAGCTTCCTTTTAAAGCTCCATATTTTTCTATAGCTTGTCTGGTATATTCCGAACACGTTGGAAAATATTTACATTTTATATTATAATGTGAATTTATTGGAGATATACACTTTTGATATATTTTTATTAAAAATAAAAGTATTTTTTTCATTTTTTTACCTTAAAACACCAGCTTTTTTAAATACATAATTATAATCACTTTTTATATTAAAAAATGTGGCATTTTCACTTTCTGCGGATTTTCTCCATAAAACAACTATACTATAACCTAATGAAATATTTTCTTCTAATAAGCGATAATTTTCCCTTAATTTTCTCTTTATTCTATTTCTTATTACACTATTCCCCGTTTTTTTTGTAACTACCACACAAATAAAATTTTTATTCTTTTTATTTGGCATTATAAAAAAATCTAAAT
>JAZNWN010000035.1:0-25593 GCA_045593405.1 Clostridia bacterium | reverse complement strand
CATTAAATCTATTTCTCCACGTGAAAATTCATTATATAATTTAGATGCATCTTCATATATTTTAATATTAATTTCCTTTTTAATTATTTTAGATTGTAAAGCTATTTCATTTTCATTAGTAGTATTTATAAAAAAATTCCCAGTTCCTATATTCTCCTCTCCACAAATTATTGGAAAGCATAACATATATTCAAATCTTTCTTCGGGTTCTAACAAATATATTTTTATTGTATAATCATTTATAATTTCTATTTTCTCAATATTCTTTACATTATCTTTGTAAATTGTGTCATGATTTTTTATATAATTTATTGTATATTCTACATCTTTTGCTGTAAATTTTTCTTCATTATGCCAAGTTCTATTTTCTTCTAGCCTTATTAAATATGTAGTATCATCTAATTGGCTCCATTCAGTTGCTAACCCTTGTTCTAGTTTAAATTCTTGTCCAATATTTATTAATGGTTCATATATTAATTTAGATATATATTGAATATCTTGATTTATAGATAATATCGGATTAATTGTATCAAAATCTGTTATACCTATTATTATATCATTATATATTTTGTTTTCTATTTTTTTTATTTTTATATCACTTGCAATTGTGTCTTTGTTTTTTATAATATAATAAATCCCGAAAATTATTAATATTATTATGATTGTAAAAAATATTATTTTAAAATTTTTTTCTTTCATAACATCTTCTTTCTAGTAAATAATAATTTATGTGTTTTGTGTTTTGTGTTTGGAATTTTGTATTTGGAAAATATTTTATAAAAATGTAGGGACAGGGTTCCACTCCTGCCCGTAAATCACTATTTTTTTAACCGGCGGAGATAGAACTACTTCCTTACAAATTACGCCACAGGTGTCCATCTCATAAATTATTATTTATCTTCTTTGCATTACAAAAAAGGGCTAATTATAAATTAGCCCCTTCTTATTATTTCTATTTTCTTGATTCTATAATCAATTTCATTCCTGTTCTATTTTCGCCCTCAACTTCTACTTCAGCGAATGCTGGTATACATACCAAGTCTACACCTGCTGGTGCAACGAATCCTCTAGCTATTGCCACCGCCTTAACTGCTTGATTTAATGCTCCTGCACCAATTGCTTGCATCTCTGCCTTGTTACTCTCTTTTACCAATCCTGCAATTGCTCCTGCTACTGAATTTGGATTTGATTTTGATGAAATTTTTAAAACTTCCATTTTTTGCCTCCTAAAAAATAATTTTTGTAACTTTATTTTTTGTTTCATTTGTTACTTTATATTTATATTATAGCTTTAATATAAAGTCCATACTTTTTTGGTAAAAAAAGGAAGTTCTCATCGCATAAAACACTTACATTTTACTTAATTCTACAAATTTACTCTCTTAATATTTTCTACTCGACAAATTTTGTCATTTATCTCCAAAAGGCATCCATTTAAAAATGCCGTTTGGTCATCACTTACTTTATATCTTTCTGGAAGAGTTGTTACAAATCTTTTTATAGATGCTTCAACTTCCATTCCTATAACAGATTTTTTTGGGCCTGTCATTCCAACATCTGTTATATAAGCTGTTCCATTTTCTAAAATCTGTTCATCTGCTGTTTGTACATGTGTATGTGTTCCATAAATGCAAGTTACTTTTCCATCTAGATAATAACTCATAGCTATTTTTTCAGCAGTAGCTTCTGCATGGAAATCAACTATAATAATATCTACCATAGGCTTTACTTCATCTATAATTTCTTTTACAACTATAAATGGGTTTTCTGAAAGTACATTCATGTCTACTCTTCCAATTAAATTAATTACACATATTGCTTTTCCATTACATTCATAAATACCATATCCATTTCCAAGCACATCTTTAGGGTAATTAGCTGGTCTTAATAAATTCTCATTTTCTATTATATTAAATATATCTTTTTTACCCCAAGTGTGATTTCCCATTGTAACTACATTCACACCTGAAAACATTAGGTCTTTAAATATTTTACTTGTAATTCCCATACCATCTGCTGAATTTTCTCCATTTGCTATCACAAAATCTATATTCTCTTTTTTTATAAATTGTGGCAATATTTGTTTAACTTTATTTACTCCAATATTTCCAACAATATCTCCAACAACAAAAATCTTCATTATACATATCTCCTTTAACTTTTTATCTATTATATCATTTGAAACAGTAAAAATAAAGGGAGAGGAATAATATTATTTAATATATTAATTAAACCTACTTAGCAGCAATAAAAAGAGTTCCAAAGTAGCCTAAGCTACTTGGAACTCCTGTTTTGGAGTTAGCCTCCACAACGATGGCTTTTCGGATGAGGTTTGGTATCCCCTTCCACAGGTGCACCACCACTGCAACGGCAATTGTTGGGGTTAACCTTGACCTTTTCAGGGGCATCCCCATAACCTCCACTACAACGGTGATTTAAGCACTGCTTATTGTTATTCTCCATGGTGTTTCCTCCAAAAATAGTTTTTGTTTCCTCTCGGAAATCTATTTAAATTATAGCATTTTTATTAAGATTGTGTCAAACATGTAAGGGAGTGCTATTAGCGCGTCAACTCTATGAAAGCATACTTATTACAAATTTTTTATTAAAAAATGCCATGCAAGAACAGACAACCAATGGTCGCCCTCCTACGTTTTCTATATAAATTTTATTTACCTGCTGAACAATATTTTAAAAGGGCGTTTTTATAAAACGCCCTTTGTTTTTTTTATTATTTTAATTGATTTGCAACTTCTTCTGCAAAGTTTTCTTCTCTTTTTTGTAATCCTTCACCTTTTTCTACTCTCGCAAATCTTGTAACTGTTGTGTTACTCTCTTTTAAGAATTGCCCAACTTTTACGTCTGGATTTTTTACGAAGTCTTGTTCTAATAAACAGATTTCTCCATAGAATTTTCCAATTCTTCCTAAAACTATTTTTTCAGCTATAGCTTCTGGTTTTCCTTCATTAACAGCTTGTGCTTTTAATATTTCCATTTCATGAGCTACTTTTTCAGCTGGCACTTCTTCTCTATTTAAATATTCTGGTTTTGCAGCTGCTATTTGCATACATACGTCTTTTGCAACAGTTTCTTCACCATTTGCACAGTCAACTAGAACTCCTATTTTTCCATCTCCGTGTGTATAGCTTACTAAAAATCCTTCTGTTTCATATCTTACAAATCTTCTTACAGACATATTTTCACCAATTGTTGCAATTTTGTCTGTTAATATTTCTTGTACAGTTTTTGTTTCATCAACTAATGCTTTTTGAGATAATAATTCTTCAACATCTTTTGGATTACTTACTGCAACTTGTTTTGCTGTATCTGCAACAAATGCTCTAAATTCTTCGTTTTTTGCAACGAAGTCAGTTTCTGCATTTACTTCTAAAACAGCTCCAACTTTTTTGTCTTCTGATAAATAGCAATATACTAAACCTTCTGCTGCTATTCTTTCAGACTTTTTAGCTGCTTTTGTTATTCCTCTTTCTCTTAATAACTCTGCTGCTCTTTCCATATCTCCGTCTGTTTCTGTTAAAACTTTTTTGCAGTCCATCATTCCTGCACCTGTTTTTTCTCTTAATTCTTTAACTAATGCTGCTGATATCATATTCATACCTCCCTATATTTTTTTAGTAATTATGGATAAGGAACGACGAGGGCGTCGTTCCCTACTATTATTCTGCTACTTCTTCGTCTGCAACAACTTGTTCCATATCTGTTACTTCTTCAGATAGGTCTTGTTCCATTTCTGGAGCAGCTTCAATCATTTCACCTTGTCTTCCTTCAATAATTGCGTTTGCCATTACATCTGTAATTAATTTTACAGCTCTAATTGCATCGTCATTTCCTGGAATTGGATAATCTACATCTTCAGGACTGCAGTTTGTATCTACTAATCCTACAATTGGAATATTTAATTTTTTAGCTTCTAAAACAGCTATTCTTTCACTTTTAGGGTCTACTACAAACATTGCTCCTGGTAATCTTGTCATTTCTTTGATTCCACCAAGATTTTTTTCTAGTTTTTCCATTTCATTTTTTAATGCAGAAACTTCTTTTTTAGGTAAAACATCAAATGTTCCATCTTCTTGCATTGCTACTAATTTGTTTAATCTTTCAATTCTTTTTCTGATTGTTTTAAAGTTAGTAAGCATTCCACCTAACCATCTTTGGTCTACATAGAACATGTTAGATTTAATTGCTGCATCTTTAATACATTCTTGTGCTTGTTTTTTTGTACCTACAAAAAGAATATCTTTCCCTTCTTCAGATACTTCTTTGATAAAGTTATAAGCTTCATCAATTTTTTTAGATGTCTTTTGTAAATCGATAATATGGATACCATTTCTAGCTTGATAAATATATTCAGCCATTTTAGGATCCCATCTTTTTGTTTGGTGTCCGAAATGTACACCTGCTTCCAATAATTGTTTCATTGCAACTACTGCCATTTTTAAATTCCTCCTCTTTGTTTTTCCTCCGTAAAGTATTTAAAACATTTAAGAACACTTTTAGATTTAAAAGCACAATCTTAAACTTTTACTTTACGTGCGTATTTTTCAACTTAAGTATTATACCAGCATTCAGGCTGGTTTGTCAACCTTTTTTATTTATTTTTATATAATTTTCATTACAAAAAAAGATGAGTTTCTTTTATAAGAAACTCATCTTTTTTGCTTGTTATTTTTTTATGTCAAAAACATTAATTGTTCCTCTATTATTTGATAAATTATATGACTCTTCTTCATTCCATACTAATTCAACTTCAGGATTTAAATATACTACCGCTCTCACTCCCCATTCTGCTTCTCTTTCCTCTCCTGTTGATTTATATAAAGATTCCGATCTACCTATACTTGCATTATTAGGTGATCCATGATTAAAACTTAAAAATCCCCAACTAGCTTGTTCATATACAATACTTGATTGTGTCATTAACCAATATCGTCCACTAGCACCTAACATATCTAAAGCTTTATAGCTTAAATATTTAGCTCTTCCTGTAGGCATTGGCCCCATATCATAATTATAATATATTAAATCAATTTCTATTGTTTCTCCTGCTTCAAGAATATTATTATCCACTGTTTTAAAAGTACCTTCTACAATTTTTGTTCCCTCTGGAAAAAGAGCTGTATTTTGTGTAGTTGCTTTATATGATGTTGAATTTATTCCTTCATAAACAACTACTGTTCCATATTGTTTAGCTTTGTTTAAATTAACTGGTTGTCCATCCCAAGCAGTTTCTGGGTTAAATCCTGTTATTTTGTTTATATCTTCAGCCTTTATGCTTCTAGCATATGTTGATTCTACACCATTTGCATATGGAGCACACATTCCATCTACTTCAGAAATTCCATTTGTATATCCACTTATTCCTCTAAGTAGTTTAGTTCCTATTACATCAGATAAAAGTAATATTGATCCATTATTTATTCCTAATACTCTCCACTCACCATTATATCCACTTACATTATAATTTACTTTGTCCCCTACTTCTATTGTTACCTCTGAATCGTCTGTTTCAAAAGTAAATGTATTATCTCCATTATCATCCCATTCTATTGCATCTTGTGCTATATAATGGTCTACAGACTCATACCATTTTCCATCTACTTTTATTCTGCCATTTGCTAATGTTTGTTCTGCTTCTATTGCTTCATTTGTTTCTCTAGCAGCTTTTCCTGCGTAATTAAATAATCCTCCATTTAGCACTGTAGTTACTGTTACAGCCACTAATAAAAGCATTACTATTATGGTAATTACTAATGCTATTAATGTAATACCATTTTGTGTCTTTTTTAAATTTTTCACTTTTGTTCCTCCTTATTTTTTTCTTTTATATTTTTTACTGTTTTATTATAAATTATTGTATATTTTTATACAAGTATTTTTTTATTTCTTTTTTCATTTCTTTAAATATATTGTCGAATTTTAGGTATTATTGTCAGTCATTCTAATAAATCATATTATTTTTTCTTTCTAATTAATATAATTGGGGTTTGTTCTCTTCCTTGACCTGCCGGATTATCTTTTATTATTCCTAATAATTCTTCTTTTCTATCTGCTATATCATCTGATGTCCCTAACAATTCTTGGCCTAAATCATTTGCATCTACTATCATACATGATATTCCTAATTTTTCTTTTATTTCGTTACATACTTCATTTGGATTTTCTGGGTTTTCTATTCCTATATCTCTGTATTCAGACCAAACATGATCATAAAAACCATCTAATCCACTTACATCTTGTCCTACTATTTTATAGAATACTCCCCTTTTTCCAAACAACTTTGTTACAGCACTTGCAAAACTTGCCCATAGTACTTTTAAAAGTCCCACTTTGTTTATTGCATATTGCATTTTTATTGTTTCTCCAACTCCAACACCTGTATCTGGATGTGATGCAAATTTTGATAATAATTTAGCCCAAAATCCTATTTTTATTTCTTCCCTTTTTACAACTCTATTTTGACATAATGAAATTATTTTTTCACTACTAGAAACTATATCTCCTTCTTCATATAAAGGCATAACATATTCTTTAAACAAGTCTATATAATCTTCTCCCTGTTTTACAAATCTCGTTTTTATTGCATGTCTTAAATATGTTGTTCCATTTACTTCTATTTCTACATTTTTTCCTTCATTTGCATAAAATTCCATATTTATATCCCTCCATATGTTATATTTAGTAATTTCTTTGAAGAACGGACGATTAAAATCGCCCCTACATTTTTCAAAAAATCACTTTACACTATCATTTTTTACATTACAAATATATACTATTTTTTTACAAATGTCTAGATTATATGCGAAAAATAATAATTTGTAGGGTAAAAACCTACGGCGTAATTTGTAGGGGCGGATTCCATCTCCCCCTGTTCAAAAAAATTATTGATTTACGGGCAGGGGTGGAACCCTGCCCCTACATTTTTATAATATATTTTCCAAATACAAAATTCCAAACACAAAGCTCACAAATTATTATTTATAAATTTATCCCATAAATGTTTTAAGCGGACTTTATAATATAAAGTCCGCTTATTAATTACTTAAACTATAAATACATTGATATTCCTAAGAATGAAACAACTATTGCAACAGCAAAGTAAATTACTTCTACTAATACAAATTTTTTAAATGTTCCTAATTCTGTTTCTTCTTCAAATATATCTTTCATTGCAAAGTATGATAATACTACAGTTACAAATGTTGCAAGCATTGATACAGGTGTTGTAATTTTATACATATCATAATCTATTAAGTTTAATAAATTAACTAATGATGCAACAACCATTGGTAGATATACTGTAACAACTGTAGAAAGCACTGTTGTTAAAGATTTTTTATGTTTTTTATTTACTACGAAAATTATTAATGTTAAAACAAGTACTATACATAATGGTGAAAGTGTAGTTTTTAATATTGATAATAAGTTTCTTCCAAATGAGCTATATTTACTATAAGAAAGTGCTGCATGCACAAACTCTACAACCATCCATACTAATACTAAAAATACAGATGTTTTTAAGAATTTACTTTCTTTATCTTTTGCTATTTCTGATGTTTTACTAATTGGGTCTTTTACCATATCCTTCATAAAGTTTTTTGCATTCATTGTTTCGTCTTTTATTTTTAAATCTTTTATTGTGTCTTTTACTTTACCTACTGTATCTGATGCTTCCTTTTTTAATTCTTCAGTATTAACTACTTGTTCCTCTTTTTTTAATTCTTCTTTGTTTTCTTCCATAATTTTCATTCTCCTTTGTTATTTATTTTTTATTATCCTTAGAAGTGCGGGCGATTAAAATTGCCCCTACATTTTGTAATTATATTTTTTATTAAATACCTTTGTATTTTTTTGTTTTTATAAAGCTTGTTGTCCCTGCAATTATTGTAACTATTAATATAGAAACTAATGTCATTTTTCCTGTTTTAGGTAATTCTTTATCTGCAGTTGTGTTATCTTTTTTATCATCTGTTCCAGTTACATCTTCCTTTTTGTCATCATTAGTCTCTTTGTCTTCATCTTCTGGTGTTTCTCCATCATTATCTTCTGGGGCAGATACTATTCCAGAACCATTAGCATAAACTAAAGATTCCCATATTTCCTCCACCAATACTGGACAAGTATATTCTGTTACAGCATTTCCTTCTTCATCAGCCACATCTCCACCAGTCATACTTACTACTGCAATAATACCTTTGTCTTGCTCTTTTATTGTATAATTCCAAAGTATATATTGACCTGTTATTGTTCCTTCTGGAACTGTTATTTCTTCACCATTTCCACATTTTATTTTTAATGTAGGTGCTATATTTCCATATATTGTTTCACTAAAAGTTGCTTTGATTGTTATTGTTTTTCCAGAATCCACAAAATAATATCCTGTTTCTGAGTTGTATTTTAAAGAAGATGTGTTTTCAATTTCTAATGTTTCCATCTTTGGTGCTTCTAAATCAGCACTTTGTATGTATTGTTCTACTGTTGTTGCTTCTGGTAATCCGTCATGAATAATACATGAAACAACAGTTTTTGTTCCTGTTCTTTTAACCCATAATAAATATAAACCATCATTTTTATCACTATATCCAGGCTGTCTGCTAGCGCTAAAATAATTAGCACTTGGAGGATTGCCAAGTTTAGTTTCTAAATCTGTTAGTTTTCCTTGATTATTTTTTATATCTAAAAAGTCCTCTACAAAATCTTCGTCTGTAACTTTCTCCCATGCTATATAAGTTTGATCTGCTCCAGTATACACATAATTATTCCCAATTGAGCCATATAACATTCCTAATAAATTATACTCACTATCATTTTTTGTATATGATATTGATTGTAACTTCGGTAGAGTTAAATCTACTTGTTTTGCCTGTAATACATAAGAACCTGTAGTATCATCTTTTTCCCTTATGTAAATAAATCCTGTGTCTGTTACTTTTAAAATATCTACTATAGCAGATTTAGTACTGCTTAGTGTTACTGTTGCTGTAGTTTCAGTATAGCCATCATCTATACTAAACCAAGTTTGTGGTGTTCCACCTTGTCTTACTAATGCAAATTCATATGCCTTAGTAGGGTCAAGTTCTAGTCCTGTAAAGTTGATTACAATTGTTCCATCATTTGATGGTATTGTTCTTGTATATTGCACAGTTGCAGCATTTACCATACTTGGAACTAATAATAGTACAGCAAATGAAATTAATAGTAATAATATCATTTTGTTTTTTAAATTCATAATTAAACCATTCCCTTTCTTTTGTTTTTTATCGCCAATATTTTATAGTATAATTTTACCAAATACAATATTTTTCGATTAAATGTAATTTAATTGTAATATGTTTGTAACATAAGGCAAAGGGCACAATCATGCGCCCCTACATTTAGATATCAAACAAACTCATTTGGTTGCTTTTACTCATTCCTTTTAAGCAATCAAATTTTGTTAGCATTTCTATTACAGATTTTCCTATTTTTGCTTTTAATTGAAAATCATCTATTGATATAAATTTCCCGTCTTCATCATTTACTGCTTTTTGTATACTTTCTGCTGCCACTCCTCCAAGTCCTGCTATACTCGAAAATGGTGGTCTTATTTTTCCGTCTTCTATCTTGAATTTTTTTGCATCAGATTTATAAAGGTCAATTGGTAAAAATTCATATCCTCTTTCATACATTTCGTTTACAAGTTCTAAAACTGTATATATACCTTTTTCTTTTACAGTCATCGCATTTCCAAGCATATCTAATTCTCTTATTTTTGCTTTTACTTTTTCTTTACCATAAAGCATTATCTCAGCATCAAAGTCTTCTGCTCCTCTAACACTAAAGTATGCTGCATAGTATGCAAGAGGCATGTGTACTTTAAACCATGCTATTCTAAAAGCCATTGTTACATATGCCACGGCATGAGCTTTTGGGAACATGTATTTTATTTTTTTACAAGATTCCATATACCACTCTGGCACATTATGTGCTCTCATTATTTCTTCGTATTTCTCCCATTTTTCTATATCTTTTGAGGCTTTCCCCTTACGAACCACTTCCATTATGTTAAAAGCATCTCCTGGTTCTAAACCTTTTTTCATTAGATATGTCATAATATCATCTCTGGTACATATTGCCTCCATAAGTGTTACTGTTCCAGAGTTTATTAAGTCTTGGCAGTTATTTAGCCATACATCTGTACCATGTGACAAACCAGAAATTCTAATTAACTCTTCAAATGTTGTTGGTTTTGTATCTAAAAGCATTCCTCTTGCAAACTTTGTTCCATACTCAGGAATCCCATAATTCCCAATTGGAGATTCTATTTGTTCTTCTGTTACTCCCAATGCTTTTGTTGATGTAAATAAACTCATAGTTTCTTTGTCATCTAATGGTATTGTTTTAGGGTCTACTCCTGTTAAATCTTGTAACATTCTTATAACTGTAGGATCATCGTGTCCTAACATATCTAGTTTTAATAAGTTTTTATCTATTGAGTGATAATCAAAATGTGTTGTTATAATATCTGAATTTGGATCATCTGCTGGGTGTTGAACTGGGCAAAATTCATATATTTGTCTTCCATGTGGTACAACTATAATCCCTCCTGGATGCTGACCTGTTGTTCTTTTTACTCCCACACACCCTTGTACAAGTCTTGATATTTCAGCATTCGTAACTGGCTTATTTCTTTCTTCAAAATAATTTTTAACATATCCAAAGGCTGTTTTATCTGCTATTGTTCCAACTGTTCCTGCTTTAAATGTTGTTCCTTTTCCGAATATTACTTCTGCATATTTATGTATTTTTGCTTGATATTCTCCAGAAAAATTCAAGTCTATATCTGGTTCTTTATCTCCATTAAAGCCTAAGAAAGTTTCAAATGGTATATCCATTCCATCTTTACACAGGTTTGTACCACATTCTGGGCATGTTTTATCTGGTAAATCTACACCATTTGCTATCCCATAATCTGTAAAATCCGAATATTTACAATTCGGGCATCTGTAATGTGGTATAAGTGAATTAACCTCTGTAATACCAAGCATATTTGCTACAAACGAAGAACCAACAGACCCCCTCGATCCAACCAAATAACCATCATCATTAGACTTTTTAACTAATCTTTGTGCAATTATATATAATGTTGAAAAACCATTTTTTATAATTGAGTCTAGTTCTCTTCTTAGTCTTGCTTGTACTATTTCTGGCAATGGATCTCCATATAATTCTTTTGCTCTTTTTGTACAAATTTCTTCTATTTCTTCTTCTGCACCTTCTATTACTGGTGGACATTTTTCTTTTGATATTGGGCAAATCTTCTCACACATATCTGATATTTTATTTGTGTTTGTTACAACAACTTCATATGATTTTTCGTTTCCTAAATATAAGAATTCATTTAACATTTCTTCTGTTGTTCTTAAATATAATGGTGCTTGATTATCAGCATCTGAAAATCCTTGTCCCGCCATTAATATTCTTCTATAAATTTCGTCTTGTGGATCCAAGAAGTGAACGTCACATGTTGCAACTGTTAATTTTCCAAGTTCATCTCCTAAATCTACTATTTTTTTATTTATATCTTCTAATTCCTTCATGCTAGATACTGTCCCATCTCTTAGCATGAAAGCGTTGTTTCCAAGTGGTTGTATCTCTAGATAATCATAATAAGATGCAATTCTTCTTATTTCTTCTTCTGGTTTTTTGTTTATTATTGCTCTATATAATTCACCTTGTTCACAGGCACTTCCTAAAATTAATCCTTCTCTATATTTATCAAAAACACTTTTTAAAAGTCTTGGTCTTTTATGGAAGTAATTTAAGTGTGTTACAGAAATAAGTTCATATAAATTTCTAAGTCCTGTATAATTTTTAGCTAAAATTATTGCATGGTATGGTCTTATTTTTTTGTAGCCATCTTCTCCTTCTAGAATTTCTTCATCTGGAACTAAATATGCTTCTACTCCATATATTACTTTTATATCTAACTTATTATCTTCAACTGCATGATTTGCTTCTGGGAAAGATTGAACTACCCCATGGTCTGTAATAGCAATTGATTTCATCCCCCATTTTGCCGCACGTTTAATTAAATCTGTGGCAGAAGATACTGCATCCATTTGGCTCATTTGAGTATGCAGATGTAGTTCTACTCTTTTTTCTTTGGCATTATCCATTCTTGCCCCTTCAGATATTGCTGGTACTTCAACCACAACATTTGCAATAACTCCAATTTCTTTTGCAAAATTATCATACTGGGCATTACCTTGGATTTTTAGTCTTCCAGAATTTTTAATTCTTTTTAATATTCCTTCTAAGTCTTGTTTTGTGGGGTCTATGAAAGATTTACATGTAATTGTACTTGTCCCATCATAAAGGTTAAACATTGCTAATGTTTTTCCATTTTTTAGTTCTCTCGAGTCTGTAGAAATCACTTTTCCTTCTAGCGCAACTTTTCCGTAATCTGCTGTTAAATCTTTAATTTTTACAACTTGTTCTTTAATATTCCCGCTTCTTCCTATTATTACTGGGTCATCTTGTTCTAATTTATTTACAGGCTCAGCATTTTCTTTAGCTTCTGCTTGCAAGAATTCCATATTTGCTCTATTATTTGCCATTATTGTTTGGCAAGCATCTTTTCCAAGTTGTTCTAAATATTGTTTTTGTTTTTCTTCGTAATCTTCTTCTACTTCTTCTTTATATTGGATTTTCATTTTTTTGTTATAAAGTTTTATAATTAAGTCTTCTAAAACTTTATCTATATTATATGAATGTAAGAAACTAGAATTTGTTGATTTTAAAACTACAGTTGCAGTATTTCCCTCAAGTTCAATTCTACTTCCTTGAAGGATAGTTTTTATAAGTGGGAAATTTTTAGATAAATATTTTTCAATATTCTCCCAATCTTCTACAATTGTATTTTCTATATCTACAGTGTAATTAAATTCAATATCAACTGTAGCGATTTTAAATTGATTTTTTAGATACTCTTCAAAATAATAGATCTCTCCAACATTTATTTTTTTATCTGTTTTTAAATCTATTTCTAATTTATTAGTTTTTTTATATAAATTTACATTCTCAATTACAGCATCTAAAATATTTCTGCCTTTAGTATAATCATTAAATACTTCTCTTACTGTGTTTGACATGTGTGTTTTTCGCTCCTTTTATTGTGTTTGGTGTTTTGTTTTTGGTGTTTGGTTATTCTGGGCGCAATCATGCGCCCCTACATTTGATTTATTTTTTGTAGGGGCTGGTCTTGACCAGCCCGAAATTGTATTAAATATATTTTATTATTACGGGTCGGTCAAGACCGACCCCTACATACATATTTGCAATTATGTTAATCTTATGTTATAATTTATAAGATTTTAGGTCAGTAGTCCTATTTAAACTACTATTTATGAGAAAGGATTTTTATGTTAGACATTGAAAAAGATTTGGAGAAATTCTCCAACCAGCTCGCTGCTTTAGGCATAAAATCTATTTTTGCTGACAGCATCATAAACTCAATTGTAGATCAACTTGTCAGTGAAAACTGTAAAAGCGGTAGTTATGGTTTAGCTTTTCCCATAAAGCTAAATCGTGTCGAAATCCTTACAATTCAGCGGTTTCTAAGCGAATACAATTTTCACATCGAATACCAACATCAAGTCGGCGAACGTAGCTTGTATTCAATTGTTCCCAATTGGAAAAAGTAATCCTTTCTTCCCCTTCACCGTAATTGGTGAGGGGGACTTTTATATCAATTTTTTAAGAACCCCCAGTCACCTATCGGTGACAGCCCCCTTGTTAAAGGGGCTTTTTTGAAAAGTCTTCGTAGTGCGGACGTGCAATGCACGCCCCTACATTATTGTTGCATAACTTATTAAAAAATCCTTAATACGTCATTGTAAGTAACTAATACTGCTAATCCCATTATTAAGAAAAAGCCTGTCATTTGTATTGCTACATTTATTTTCTCTTTTATTGGTCTTCTTATAATTCCTTCTATTGCTACTAGTAAAATCTTTCCACCATCTAAAGGAGGTATCGGTAATAGGTTTGTTACTCCTAAAGATAATGATATTAATGCTAAAATGTATATGAATTGTGTTGAATTTTTAGTTTGTATAACTACTTCTGATATTCCTACTGGTCCAGTTAATTGGTCTACTCCAACATTTCCAACAAATAATTGTTTTAAACTATCTAATATAGAAGTTGAAAATTCTACTGTATCCCAAAATCCATAATAAATATTCCCTACAAAACTATCTTCTGCAACTTTAAAAATTACTCCTAAGTAATATTTTCTTGTTATGTTTTCATTTTCTTCTAATGTTGGAATTAAAGTTAAATTTATTTGTTTTTTATTTCTTTCTATAACTACTTTTATTTCTTCTCCATTGTTTTTTTCTAATATTTTATCTATTTGACTTTTTCTTTTTACTTCTTTTCCATTAACTTCTAGAATTTTATCTCCTTCTTGTATTCCTGCTTTTTCAGCAGCATAATTTTCAAAAGTCTTATCAATAGTTGTGGATACGAAAGTAGCTGTAGTTGTTGTTAAAACAAAATAAACAACTAAACCAAATATAATATTTACCATTCCACCTGCTAATAGTATTGCAATCTTCTTAAAAGTTCCCGCTTTACTAAAAGAACCTTCTTCATCTACTGCTTCCTCTTCTCCTAGCAAGTTTACAAAACCTCCTAAAGGTATTGCTCGAAGTACATATTTGGTTTCTTTCCCTTGTTTTTTCCAAATTATAGGGCCAAATCCTATTGCAAATTCTTTTACTCTTATCTTACAAAATTTTGCAACTAAGAAATGACCTCCTTCGTGTATTAATATTAAAAATCCTAATAAAAATGCTATTTTTATTATGTTTAACAATATATTTAACATTTCGCCTCCATAATCTTATAACAAAAAAATCTCCAGAGGCTTAACAGAAGAGCCCCTTTAATAAGGGGGCTGGCGCACGCAAGTGCGACTGGGGGTTCTTTCTGAGACGTTTTAAGAACCCTCCGTCAGCCTTCGGCTGCCACCTCCCTTGTTAAAGGAGGTTTCTTGTCTAGCCTTCGTAGTATTTCTATCCTTTATAATAATATTAATAAAAAATATGCAAATGGTGCTACAAATATGATGCTGTCTATTCTATCTAGCATTCCACCATGCCCTGGTATTAAATTTCCATAGTCCTTTATTTCCATTTCTCTTTTTATACTAGATGCCGATAAGTCTCCTAATTGACTTAGTATACTTAATATTAGTGTTGCTATTGCTACAAATACATATGAAAGACCTAAATCTACATATTGCTTTACAATAGATGTATATATTAATGCAATCACAACTGCTCCAATAGTTCCACCTATACTTCCTTCTATTGATTTCTTAGGACTTATTTTTGTTAATTTATGTTTTCCAAATTTCATTCCTACTGCATATGCAAAAGTGTCTGTTCCCCATGCTGCTATTAATATATACCAAATCAAGAATTTACCATTCGGAGTACTATATAGTAATGGTAAAAATACCAAAAATCCTATTACATAGCATATTCCAAAAAATGTTGCAAATATATCTTTTGGTGTTATTTTCATAGATGTTACTATTATGTTTATAAATAATAATACTATACTTGTTGGTACGAACATTATTAAAATTTTAGTCCAAATTTCTATTGGAATTATATGTATAAATGCAATTAATATTGCTACTATATATCCAATCCATTTTACTGGTTTATATTTTTTCTCTATTGCTCCAAAATATTCATGTACTGAGACTGCTGCTACTATTGCAAATATAACATCTATTACATATTTGTTTCCTAATATTAGTATTGCTGCTACTATTGGAAACCCTATTAGTCCAGTTAATATTCTTTGTAGTTTCATATAATTACTCCTTTTTATCCTCCGCATCTCGTCGGAGTTTGTTTTTATTTTTTACGGCAACCTTTTCGTGATTTCCACACCCAGGATTGCCTTCATAAATAAAAATCAAACCCCTGCGTGCGGCTAATTATTATCACCAATTTTTATGCATTTTTAGTTTTCTCTTCTGGGCGGCCCCCAAATCTTCTATTTCTTCCTTGATATATTTTTATTGCTTCTAGCAAATCTTCTTCTGAAAATTCTGGCCAATGTTTATCTGGAAAGTAAAATTCTGTATATGTAAGTTGCCATGGTAAAAAGTTACTTGTTCTAAGCTCTTTACTTGTTCTTATCATTAAATCTGGATCTGGTTGACCTCCTGTATATATGTTTTCAGAAATAGTATCTTCGTTTATATCTTCTAATGAAAGTTCACCTTTTTTTACCTTCTCTGCTATAACTTTTGTTGCATGTACTAATTCGGCTCTTCCCCCATAGTTAAATGCAATATTTAGAGTAAGACCCGTATTATCTTTTGTTTTTTTTACTAATTTATCTATTCTTGGTTTAATGTCATCTGGAATATTCTCTTTTTCTCCAATTACTCTAATTCTTATATTTTCTGTGTCCATTCTTCTTAACATTGCATCTAAGTTTGCTTTTAGAATAAACATTAATGCAGATACTTCTGTTTGACTTCTCTTCCAGTTTTCTGTTGAAAAAGCATACACTGTTAGATATTTTATTCCTATTTTGTTACAAAATCTTGCTATGTTCTCTAAATTTTTTGAACCAGCTTTATGCCCTTCTTTTGTAGACAAACCATTGTTTTTTGCCCATCTCCTATTTCCATCCATAATAATTGCAATATGTTTAGGCAAATTTTGTACATCTATTTCTTCCATTTAAATTCCCCCAAATTTCATTTTGTATTATTGTATCATAGAATATAAAAAAAATGAAAGGTTTTTGAAAATAAAAAATAAAAAATAAAAAACTTCAATTTAAGTTTTTTATTTTTTGTCAATTTTTATCTTGAATTTATTCTGCTTTTGATATACTATATTATAATAACTTGAATAATATTTTTATATGAATAAATAAATCATTGTCAGAGTGGCTCTCACTCTACAGCAAGGAGGTTTTTATGGCAAAATCCGAATCTACTAAAAATGAAGGGATCAAAAAAAATACTGTTTCTAAAACTACAGCTAAAAAGAAAACAACTACTAAAAAAACTGCTACTCGAAAAGCTTCTAGTGCCACAAAAAAATCTAGTAAAAAAACAGTTAATAATATAATAGAATATTACGATTTACCTAATACATATAACAAAACTACTGTTAAACTTCTTTTCCAAACACCAAAAAAACTATTTGTTTATTGGGAAATTTCTGAAGCTGACAAGAAAAAATATTTTGAGGAAAATGGAAATGACTTTTTTGAAACTACCACTCCCTTTTTAATAGTAAAAAATAAAACTAAAAATTATTCTTTTGAAGTTGAAATTAACGATTTTGCTAATAGCTGGTATTTTGATATTCCAGATAGTAACTCTGAATATGAAGTTGAACTTATTAGAAAACATAAAATCACTCAAACTTCTACTTTAATTACTTCTTCAAATAAACTAGAAGTTCCAAATAACAATATTTTATTTGAACAAAATAGAAAAGAAATTTTCTTTAAAAATGTAAAAACAAATGATGTTATTAGTAAATCTGTTGTTAATTTACAATTTATTAATCATTTAGGAAATGTATGTAATGCAAATTCATTTTATAAGAAATTTTATCATGAAGAAGATTTAATGCATATAACAAATCCTACGTCAAATTAAAATGTAGGGGCGCACTATAGGCGCACCCTACATTTATATGAATTATTATTTATAATAACAAAGGAGACATTTAAATGAAAAATACAAAAGGTTATGTGAGCTTTATCTTACATGCTCATTTACCATTTATACATCATCCTGAAAGTGAAGATTATTTAGAAGAAGAATGGCTTTTTGAAGCCATTTCTGAAACTTATATCCCACTTTTATTAAATTTCAGAAAATTAGAAGAAGAAAAAGTTGATTTTAAAATTACAATGAATTTTTCTCCTCCTTTATTATCTATGCTTGATAATAAATTACTTCAAAAAAGATATATAAAATACTTAAAAAAACATATTGAACTTTGTAAAAAAGAAATCATAAGAAACGCTAATAATGATAAATTAGAAAAGTTATCTCATTACTATTTGGATAGATATTCAAATGATTTACACATTTTTAAAGATGTGTATTCTTGTAATATTATTGAAGCATTTAAACATTTTCAAGATATTGGTGTTTTAGAAATTATTACTTGTGGTGCCACACATGGTTATTTTCCTATTCTTTCTGTAAATGAAAACACTATACGTGCTCAAATTGCTATAGGTGTAGAAACATATAAAAAATATTTTGGAAAACAGCCTCGTGGCATTTGGCTTCCTGAATGTGGTTATGTACATCAAGCAGATAAATACTTAAAAGAATTTGGCTTAGAATATATTATTACAGAATCTCATGGAATATTATATGCTAACCCTGCTCCTATTTATGGAACTTTTGCTCCTATTTCTACAGAAAATGGAATTGCAGCTTTTGGTAGAGATATTGAAAGTTCTAAACAGGTCTGGAGTTCTGTTTGTGGATATCCTGGAGATTTTAATTACAGGGAATTTTATCGTGATATTGGTTATGATGCTGATTATGATTATATTAAACCTTATATTGCAAAAAATGGTGCCAGAGTTAATACTGGTATAAAATATCATAGAATTACATCTAAAGAAGGAGAATTTAAAGATTATTATAACTTAGATTGGGCATATGATTCTATTTGTAAACATGCTGGTCATTTCTTCGATTCAAGAGTTACACAAATAAATGAGCTTACATCTTACATGGAGATTCCTCCTATTATTGTTTGTCCTTATGATGCAGAGCTTTATGGTCATTGGTGGTATGAAGGTCCAGACTTCTTATATGTTTTATTTAAGAAGATTTACTACGATGAAAGTAATTTTAAACTAATTACCCCTGGTGAATATATTGATAAATATCCACAAATGCAAATGTGTGCTCCTTGTATTTCTAGTTGGGGTGCAAATGGTTATAGTGAAGTTTGGTTAAATAATTCTAATGATTACGCTCATAAACATTTACATGTTGCTGGAGACAGAATGGTAGAACTTGCACATGAATTCCCAAATGCAAAAGGTTTATTAAAAAAGGCTTTAAATCAATGTGCAAGAGAACTTCTACTTGCTCAAAGTAGTGATTGGCTATTTATAATAACTCATGGTACTATGGTTGATTATGCAAAAAAAAGAATTAAGGATCATATTGGTCGATTTACTAAACTTTATGAACAAATTAAATCTAATAATATTGATGAAGAATTTTTAAAATATATTTCAAAAATAGATTCAATTTTCCCTTTTATTGATTATATGATTTATTATTAGAGGACACTCTCAAAACTCCCTTTTTCTTAATATTATATGTATATAAATTAATTTAAAGTAAAAAATATATATATAATTTTAAGAAAGAAGGGACTTTTTTTGCCTAAATCAGTTTGCATTAAATCTAATGACTCACACATATTATCATATCTCTTAAATGAGTTGGATCATTTTAATGTTGATAATACTTATTTTTCGTGCCGTCAATTTAAAAACTTTAAAAATGTTATTATTCATTATAGAGGCAAAAACTTATTGTTATTTATCTCTTCTTTATCTAAAATTTTATCTTATCTAGTTTTAGATTTATATGAAAATTTTATTATAAAAAATCTAATTTCTTATGATTATTTTTACTTTTCCCCTTCTGAGCAAAAAGAAATTTTAAATATATGTGTAGATAGTTTAAATCATGAAGATTCTTTAGATAGATTTTGGTTAGTTCAATCTTCTTTCTTTGAGTATTTAAGCAATAATAAAAACCTAAATTTAAATGGATTTATTAAATTTAGGTTATCTAAATATATTGAACATTTAGATACTGTTGTCGATATTTGTGTAAATAAATTTGTTATTGATAAAGAATATCTAGAATTTGTTAATTTGCTAAAAACATATGTTATCTCTTCTCCTAGTAGTTCTGACATTATTCATTTAATATATAAAAATAATGAATCTATTTTATTAGATAAAGCAAAAAATATTATTCCAATTAACAAGAATGTATTTACTGCACATTATTTATCAGATATTAGTTTTTCCAGTAATGATTATGCATTAAACAATTTACTAACTCTTCTTCCCAAAAATTTATATATTCATTTAATTGATAAAGAAGATGAATTTATAAACACTTTGGAAAATATTTTTGATAAAAGAGTTTCTATTTGTCATGATTGTGATATTTGTAGATTATATAAGAAACAAAATAACAATTTATTTAATAGAAAATAGATTATTTTATTTATATGAAAATGATTGTGGCGTAATTTGTAGGGGCGAACTTGTTCGCCCGCACTTCGAAGAATGGGCGATTAAAATCCCCCCTACATATTTAAATTATTATTTGATTTTTTCTTTTCTTTTTTGATTTCATATATTATAATCTTTAGTGGTAAGAGGTGTAATATATGAATTCTTTTGTTTTAAAAATTATTGCATGCGTATGTATGTTTTGTGATCATTTTAGTAATGCTATTTTTGAAAGTACAACTTTTTTAAATTGTATCGGAAGATTTAGCTTCCCTATTTTTTGCTTCCAAATTGTACAAGGATATATTCATACTCATAATATTAAAAAATATATAACTCGTTTAAGTTTATTTGCAATTATTTCACAAATTCCATTTATGCTTTTTTACTATGTAGTTCTTGATAGTTTCGCAGTTAATGTAATTTTCACTCTATTATTTGGTTTGATTGCAATTTTAATTTATGATAAATATAGTACGTCTGTAGGAATTTGTTCTTTTTTAGGTTTAGCTATAATAGCAGAAATTTGCCGTTTTGATTATGGTTTTTTTGGTGTTTTTATAGTTTTTATGTTATACTTACTACGTAATAAAAAAATATCAATGATTTTTATGTTTGTTATTGCTGTTATTTGCAAATTCTATATGTCAATTATTAAATATAATATCCCTATTTCTTATTTATTCTTAGGTAATAAATATTCTTTACTTATGTATTTTACTTGTTTTTCTATTATACCTATTTTATTTTATAATGGAAAAAAAGGAAAAGATGCAAAATATTTATTTTACATCTTTTATCCAGCTCATTTATTAGCATTAGCACTATTAGCATGTTTTGCTTAATACATATACTAACCATTTATTATTATTTTCTCCGCCTTCTTTGTGAAATTCTATTATTTGGAATTTAGTTTGCCCAATCATTTTATCTAAATCTTCTTTACTAAAATAACTATAATATCTTTCTGCTCCCATATGGTATTCACCATCAAAGTCTATCCATTCATTATCAATATCCTTAATTTCACGATTAATTGCATTAAATATAAAGATTCCATTATCTTCAAGATTATCATAGACCTTTTTAATTACTTTTAATGCATCTTCTTTTGTAAAATGAACAAATACTCTCCAACAAAAAACAGCAGAATATTTTTCTGGAAATTCATCTTCTATTACATCAAATTTAATAGTTTTTACTCCTTGTTTTTGTGTAGCTTCTATAAAATCATTCGCAGTATCACTTGCAGTTATATCAAAACCCAAACTTTCAATAAATTTTGCATTTAAGCCATCTCCAGAACCAATTTCAAAAATTTTAGCTTTTTTAGGTAATTCTAAAAAACTTGCTCTTATTAATCTTTCTAATTTTTCTCTTTTTTGTTTAGCTTTAGCTGGATCAATTTTATCATGTTCAACATTATTAGCTAAATACATATTAGCCTTTTCTTTATATATTTCTAATGTTTTTTTATTTTCTTCACTCATATATTTATCCTCCAATATTTATCTTGTTAAAATATATCACAAAAGCAGATAATTAACAACTAATTATCTGCTTAAAAAAATTTTAAATTTTATTTTTGCGGGCGATTAAAATCGCCCCTACAGTTTTGTTTATTCTTTCGGGTCGCCTTAGGGACGCCGACCCATACAATATTTAATTTTTATAATGCATAATTTATTCCTCTTGCTACTACATCTTTCATATTTTCTATTAAGTCATCTATTTCTTTTGGTGTTACTATCATGTTATACCCTTGTGGGTTTAAAGCTTCTTTTATTGCGTCATAATTATCTTGCTCTTTTAATTCATTTAACTCATCATTTGATTTTGCTTCATTTTGTAATTTATTTATAAATAGATACAGTGCATCATTTACAAGTGTTGCAGTCTCTACTACCATTGGTACTCCTATTGCAATTACTGGTATCCCAAGTGTTTTCTCACTTAATTCATTTCTTGCATTTCCAACTCCTGCTCCTGGTATAATTCCTGTATCTGCTATTTGTATTGTACTACTTATTCTTTCTATACTTTTTGACGCTAAACTATCAATTACAATAACTAATTTAGGTTTTACATTATCTACTATTCCTTTTACTATTTCAGATGTTTCTATTCCAGTTGTTCCTAAAACTCCTGGAGATATTGCTGTTACTGGTCTTGTATTTGGATCTATATATTCTGGTGTGTATTTTAAAAAATGTCTTGTTACATCTATATCCTTTATTACTTTTGGTCCTAAAGAGTCTGGTGTTACATACGCATTTCCTAAACCAACTACTAAAATGTCTTCTCTATCTTGTACATGCTTTTCAAATATTTTTTTAAGCTCTTCTGTTACTACTTCAGATGCTTTTTGTATTTCTACTTCTCCTGCTAATTTCAATTTTTTTACATCTATTGTAGTATATGTCCCAATAGGCTTTCCTATTGCATTTGCTCCATCTTCATTTGTTATTTTTACTGTTGCAACTTTTATATCTTCATTTACATCTCTTTCTTCTGTTTCAATTCCAGGGATATCATTTTCTATTTTATTTGCTTTTCTATAAATGTCACGTCTTTCATCTGCTAAGTCTGTATTAAAATTAATCATTAAAACCACCTCTGTTTACTATTTTTGGTAAACCAAGGTGGTTTTATACATTTTTATTTTGTAAAATCTTTTTCCATTTCCTCAACTAGTTCGAATCTATATTTTTGCCCAGTTATATTGTCTTTTCTTGTTACATCTATTTCTTCTAAAAACATTTCTTCTCTTCTTACCCAAATTTTTGAATCTTGACGTTCATATATTGGTTTATATATAACTACTCTTTCTTTAGTTTCTGAGTCTAATGCTACATTTTCTACAAAATAATAGTTTCCTTTAAAATGTCTATATATTTTTCCTATTTTTACTTGGTTCATGCTCTCCTCCTATTTTTTAATTTAATTAAATTCTAATATAAAATTATAAAAATGTAAATAGAAAAAATATTAATTTTCAAAATGTAGGGGCGCAGTCCTCGGCGCCCCGTAAATATGTTTATTATTTAATTATTTCGGGTCGCCCAAAAGTGCGACCCCTACACTAAAGTTGCATTTTGCAACCTTTTTATTATATTAATTAAATTTCAATCCTTTTTCCAAATTTACTGTTTACTTGTTCTTTTAGTGTTGCATTTTTTTCGCTTTCTAGTTTTGGATCTTTTTCCATTATTTTTATTGCTACGCTTTGTACTGATTTTAATGTTTCTATATCTTCAAATAAATTTGCTATTTTAAATTCAGGAAGTCCATGTTGTTTTGTTCCAAAAAATTCTCCAGACCCTCTAAGTTCTAAGTCTTTTTCAGATACTACAAATCCATCATTTGTTTTTGTCATTATTTCCATTCTTTGTTTAATAACATCACTTTTTCCTTTATATTTTAAAATACAGTATGATTTATATTTCCCTCTTCCTACTCTTCCTCTTAATTGATGAAGTGTTGCTAAACCAAATCTTTCCGCATTTTCTATAACTATTATATTTGAATTTGGTACATCTACTCCAACTTCTATTACTGTTGTAGAAATCAGGATATCAATTTTACCATTTTTAAACTCTTCCATTATAGTATCTTTTTCAGATGGCTTTAATTTTCCATGCATATATTCCACTCTATATTCTTTAAAGGTTTCTGTTTTATATTTTTCAGCCAACTCTAAAACTGATTTTGCTTCTATCTCTTCATTTTCTTCTACTAGTGGGCAAACAATATATGCTTGTCTCCCCTCATTTATCTGTGCTTTTATAAAATTATTTACTCTATCTTCCATTTCTTGTGTTACTGCAAATGTGTCTATTTTTTGCCTGTTCGGAGGCAACTCATTTATAATAGATATATCCAAATCTCCATATAAAATTAATGCTAATGTTCTTGGTATTGGTGTTGCTGTCATAACTAATACATCAGGATTTGTTCCTTTACTTCCTATTTTTGCTCTTTGCCTTACTCCAAATCTGTGTTGTTCATCTGTTACAACAAATCCTAAGTTTTTAAACTCAACATTATCTTCTAAAATAGCATGTGTTCCAATTAATATATCTATTTGTCCTTCTTTTAATCTTTCTAATATATCTTCTTTTTGTTTTTTAGTAATTCCACTAACTAATAGTTCACATGTTATATTAAATTTTTCCAACATTTTTCTAAAATTATCTAAATGCTGCCTCGCAAGTATTGCTGTTGGAGCCATTATAGCAACTTGATATCCAGATTTTACTGCTTTATAGCTTGCTATAATTGAAACTGCAGTCTTTCCACACCCTACATCTCCTTGTAATAATCTATTCATTGGTTTTATTTTTTCCATATCATTATCAATTTCTTCTAATACTCTAGTTTGTGCATTTGTAAGTTTAAAAGGCAATGAGTTTATAATATCAGACATATGTACATCTTTACTAAAAGCAATCCCTTCTGCATCTACAGTATAACTGTTTTTTAAATTTAATAAAGCCAATTGCATTATTAATAATTCTTCAAATACCAACCTTTGTCTTGCTTTATTATATTCTGAAAAACCATCTGGAAAATGAATATTTTTTATTGCATTATTTATGTCTAACAAATTGTATTCTTTTAGTAAATATTCTGGTAAGGTTTCTTCTAAATTCCCATATGAAGATTTTACTCCATTATCCATTATTCTCTTTAGTGTATTTTGTGTTAACTCATAAATACTTGGATAAATTGGAATTATTTTTCCTGTATTATTTGAACTTTCGGCTTCTTCAAAAATTGGTGAATTCATTTCTATCTTACTTAAATTTCTTTTTACTTTTCCAAAAAATTTATATTTATTACCAAGTTTAAATTTTGTTTTTAAATATGGCATATTAAACCAGGTAATTTCGCAAGTTGATGTTTCATCCCTTACTATTAGTTTATATATTGTCATATTCTTTCTTATTTTTATTTCAGATATTCTTGATACACATATAGCCTCTATTAAACCTTCTTCTCCATTTTGAAATTCATCTATTTTTTTAATCTTACTTCTATCTTCATATGTTCTTGGATAATATGTTATTAAATCTTCCAAAGTATATATTCCTAATTTGTTTAGGCTTTTTACTCTTTCTGGTCCTACACCTTTTATATATTTTACATCTTTTAATAAATCTATCATTATATCTCCTAGTTTAGTAAATAATAATTTATGTGATGGACACCTGTGGCGTAATTTGTAGGGTCGCACCCCAGGGCGAC
>JAZNWN010000034.1:0-31113 GCA_045593405.1 Clostridia bacterium | reverse complement strand
ATATCGATTATTTCAAGAGTAATCTAACTCATTTTTTTGTTTTTTCGCTTGGTTTTCTCCAAATTATTTGGTTTGTACGAATTTTTATAAATTCTCCACTCATTTAAAGAATTTTATTGTTTATTTTTCAATGTGCTTTGTTCTTACGCTTTGCGAGAACGTTCGATATTGTACCATTTATTTTTTGCTTTGTCAACACTTTTTAAAAAAATATTTTTTATTTTTCAAAAGTGCTTTTTGGGCGCAAAAAAATTAGTAATCTTTCTTGTCTTAAATGTTTAATTTTATGTCCAGAATATTACTAATTATATATTTGTTATATATAAATGTGTCTTCATATTTTCTTGGTACTTTTATATCTTAACATTATTTCAATGCAATGTCAATATGATTTTTGAAATTTTTTTTAATTTTTTTTCTCCTCTAGAATATACTATAGTATATTCTAAGTTAAGGGAGGATGCTCATGGCTGGTAAAGGATTAGATTTTAAACACAAGGAAGTAATTAATATAACAGATGGGAAGAGATTAGGTTTTGTTCAAGATGTTAATGCCGATTTAGAAACTGGCATGATTACTTCTATTATTGTACCCGGTTCTACAAAATTAGTTAGTTTCTTTTCTTCAAGTAATGATATTATTATCCCTTGGCAGAATATAAAATGTATTGGTAACGATATTATATTAGTAGAAATTTGATAAATTTAACAAATAAATCTTTAAAGAACCACAAAAAATCCCCTTTAATAAGGGTGCTGTCACCGCTAGGTGACTGGGGATTCTTGTAAAATGTTTTTAAAAACCCTCCGTCAGTGCTTACGCACTGCCACCTCCCTTGTTAAAGGAGGTCTCTTGTCTGGCCTTCGTAGAACTCATTTTTAATAATCTGCTACTTATACATTCTTTTTATTCTCTCAATTGCATTTTTCTCAAGTCTAGAAACTTGTGCTTGTGATATTCCAATTTCTTCAGCTACTTCCATTTGAGTTTTTCCATCAAAAATCCTTCTTGTTATTATATTTTTCTCTCTTTCATTTAATTTTTTCATCGCTTCTGATATTGTTATATTTTCTGCCCATAATTCATCTGTATTTTTATTATCTTTCACTTGGTCCATTACATATATATTTTCACTGCTTTCATTATATACTGGTTCTTGCAAAGATATTGGTTCTTGTATTGCATCTAAACTTATTATTATTTCTTCTTTTTCTACATTTAATTCTTTTGCTATTTCTTCTATTGTAGCTTCTTTTTGAGTTTCTTTAAAAATTCTATCTTTTATTTGAAGAGCTTTATATGCTAAATCTCTCATTGACCTACTTACTCTTATTGGATTATTGTCTCTCAAATGCCTTCTTATTTCTCCAATTATCATTGGAACTCCGATAAGTGCTAAATTTTACATTTAAGTTCGGATCAAAATTGTCTATCGCTTTTATTAAGCCGAACACAGCCTATTTGAAATAAGTCGTCCATGTTTTCTCCACGTCCGCGTAAATCTTTGTATGACAGACAGTACTAATCTTAAATTTCCCTGTATAAACTTTTCCCTTGCCTCGTTATCTCCATTTTTTATTTTTACTAATAATTCTTGTTTTTCTTCATTTGATAGCACAGGAAGTTTTGCTGTATTAACCCCAGCTATTTCTACCTTCCTTATCAAATTAAAACACCCCTTTTAAGAAATATGTTATTTACATTATTTCCAAAAGGAGTTAATTTTATACTTATATATAATAGTAGAAAGAAGTAAATAACTTTATACTATTTACTTCTTTCTTAAGTAGTTTTACAGTTTTTATATAACCTTAAACTTATTATATCATTATCTTTTACTTTGTAACTTTTTTGCTAAAACAACTTGTGATTTGTCTTGCTCCTAATATTAAAATATTGCATACATTAAAAAATTATTTTTCTTTATGATTCTTATTTTTAATTTGATAAATTGCAATTAGATTAGCAATTACACTCATAAAATCAAATATTCCAGATGTATATGATTTGATATATATATCATATACTAACCACATTATCATTGAAAATATAATTAAGTATTTAAATCTTACTACATCTTTAGTATTCATAAATATTATATATAGAACAGTTGCAACTACTGGCAATAATCCTATCCATCCCAAATTATTAAACGTTATAGATAATCCAACAGCAAGTACTATTATAATTATCTTTTCTTTATTTCCCATCTTGTCTTTATAACATAATATGTCTCTAACACAACTTACTGCATTTATTATAGCACCTGTATATCCTCCTAATACAAGATTGCTTATCACAGATAATGCTATTTGTATTATTTGTATAAATAAAATCTTTTTCTTCTTTTTTTGTAATCCTGCAAATACCATCAGAATCGATGCTATAAATGCTATCATATTTCCTATTACTATTTGTACCATCTATTCTCCTTTATTATTGTCTTATACGGAATATTACAATATTAAGAACCTTTCGACAAGTTATTTATTATTAATTTTCATCTTTATAATATCACACTTTTATAAAAAAATAAAGTTTTTTTGCCCCAAAATAGAAGTGAATAAAATCCACTTCTACCAATAGTTCTACTGTTTCATATGTATTATTTCAACTAACGTACTATCATCGGAACTCCGATAAGTGCTAACTTTTACATTTAAGTTCGGATCAAAATTGTCTATTGCTTTTATTAATCCCACACAACCTATTTGGAATAAATCATCAGCACTTTCTCCTCTATTACCGAATCTTTGGACTACTGATAATACTAATCTCAAATTCCCATTTATAAATTCATCCCTAGCTTCTTTATCACCTTGTTTTATTTTTATTAATAGTTCTGTTTTTTCTTCATCTGATAGCACAGGTAATTTTGCAGTATTTACTGATGCGATTTCAACCTTGTTTATCAAAAAAAGACCTCCTTTGGATTTACTTATTTAAAGTATTTCCAAAAAGAGGTATTTTATTCTTTTTATTCTTCTACTTCTTTGAACATGTCTTTTCCTACTCCGCATAGTGGACATACCCAATCTTCTGGCAGGTCTTCAAATTTTACATCTTCTACACTTTCGTCATAAACATATCCGCAAACTGTACATACATATTGTTTCATATAGGAATTCCTCCTTACTTTATAATTTTATAGCTGTTTCTAACCCTAGTGTTATCATATTTGTTAATGCTGTTTGTCTTTCTGCTGGTGTTAATTCTTCTGGTTTTACAAGTGAGTCTGTTACAGATAATATACAAGCAGCTTTTTTATTTAGAACATTTGCTATATGGAATAGTGCAAGTGATTCCATTTCTGCTGCAATACATCCATGTTTTTCATATAATTCTTTTAAATCTGCTGTTGCAGAATAGAATACATCTGTACTATGTACATTACCTTGAACTACATTTAAGTTCATTTCTTTTGCTGTTTCTAATATTACATCATTACAAGAATTCTTTGCAGCTATTGAATGTAATTTTTCTCCGCTATATACTTCTGCGAATGTTGATTCACTATATCCTTCATTTACTACTATAACATCTTTTAAGTTTAATGATTCTACGTATCCTCCACAGCTTCCTATTCTTATTATGCATTCTACATCATAAAATTTGAATAGTTCATGAACATAAATACCTACACTTGGAATTCCCATTCCATGTCCCATTACTGTAATTTCTTTTCCTTTATATGTTCCTGTGTATGCATACATTCCTCTAACTTGATTTACTAGTCTTACATTTTCCATAAAATTCTCTGCAATGTATTTTGCTCTTAATGGATCTCCTGGCATTAATACTACTTTTGCTATGTCTCCTTTTTTAGCTTCGTTATGTGGTGTCATTTTTGTACCTCCTATTTTTTATTTTCGCCTTTAGTATATCAAATGAATTTTGTTTTTTCAAGGTTTAATATATATTTTTGAAAATTCCGTTCTCCAAGGCGTTTAAGATAGAATAAATTCAAATTGTACTAACACACTCTACTTTATCGCTAATAGAAAATGAGTATGGTCGAACTCGTTTTAAAAAATATATATTAAACCTTTCTGAATTTCCTGCGTTGGGCTACTTTTGAATAAAAAATTGATTAATGGTTTTGAGGTCTTGCCAAAATGCTATTTTTTTTGTTTCATCACGAAGTAGGGCTGCTGGATGGAATGTAGGCATATATTTTATCCCATCTTTTTCTATCCATATTCCTCTTGCTTTTGTTATTCCATATTCTTCACCTAACATATTTTTTAGAGCAACATTTCCTAAAAGTACTATTACTTTTGGTTTTATTAAATCTATTTGTGTTTTTAAATATTCCATACACGCGTCTGCTTCGTCTTTTTCTGGATTTCTATTTGATGGTGGTCTACATTTTACTATATTTGCTATATATACATCATTTCTATTTATTCCAATTCCTGCAAATGCCATATTCATAAGTTTGCCTGCTTTCCCTACAAAAGGTATCCCTTGAATATCCTCGTCTGCCCCAGGCCCTTCTCCTATGAACATTATATCAGCATTTTTATTTCCATCACCTATTACAACATTGTTTCTTCCTTGTGCCAACTTACATTTATTACAGTTCTTGCACGAGTTTTCTAATTCTTCCCACGATTGCATCTATTTTTCCCCCATTATTTTCTACAATATAGTCTGCATTTGTTTTATAAAATTCGTTATCTTTTTGTGCTTCTAATCTTAATTTTGCTATACTCTCTTCTATATTATCGCGTTTGCATATTCTTTTTATTTGTTCTTGTTTCTCACTTATAACAGCTATTACAATATTACAAATCTTATTTAACCTGCTTTCTATAAGTAATGGTGCATCTATTATTATATATTCTTCTTTTGCTTTTTCTACTTGCTGTCTTATTTCTTCTACTACATATTTAAATGTAAGTTCATCTAGTTTCTCTTTTTTTTCTTTATCTTGGAAAATCATTTCTGCAATTTTTTTTCTATTTAAAAATCTATCTTCTTGTACAATATTCATGCCAAATAATTCTACTATTTTTTTATAATATTCCGAATCTTTTTCTTGCATTTGTTTTACAACTTCGTCCGCATTTATTGTTTTTGCTTTTAGTTGTTCTGATAAAATTTGAGTCACTGTACTTTTTCCGCTTCCCGAAGAGCCTGTTATTCCTATTATCTTCATATATTACCTCTTTTTATTTAATAATTCTGCCACCTTTTTTGGAACGTATTCATCTATTGATTTGTTATTATTATACAATTCCATTACAAAGCTTGATGATAAATATCCTAGTTCTCCTGCTCTAAAATAGCATGTATCTATCCCAGACATTTTTTCGTTCATTTCAGAAATATTTTCTTCATATTGGTAATCTGTACCATTTCTTAGTCCTCTTATTAATATGTCTGCTCTCTGTCTTTTTGCTTCGTCTACTGTTAGTCCTTCATATAAAGTTACTGTTACATTATTTAGTCCCATTTCTTTTATTGTTTCTTCTATTGCTTGTCTCATTTGCTCTTTATCTATTCTTTCTGTTTTTTCTGTATTATATCCTATTCCTATTATTACTTTTTCAAAACATTTGGCTGTTTTTTTTACTATTTGTAAGTGTCCATTTGTGAATGGGTCAAATGAGCCCGCATAAAATCCTACCATTATTATTCCTCCTTTAATTCCTCAAATATTTCGTCTTTTGTTTTATTTGGTATGTATTCATATACGTTTTTCTTTGGGTTGAAGCCACATATTGTTTTGTATGGGCAGTATTCACATGTTGCTTGTTTTTGTTTTGGGTTATATGTTGGCTTTATTTCTATTCGTCCACTTAGTATTTCGTCCGCTATTTGTTTTATTAGCTTTCTTATTTTCTTTTGCAGGCTTGTAAATTCTTCCTTGCTTAAAACACTTGATCTTGTTTGACTAATATCCCCACTCTTATCTAGTGATACTGGTATACTTTTAGAGGCTCCAGCTTCTAATTTATTGTCCATCATTTTTATTATTTTTAAATCAGACAAAATTAGTCCTTTCATTCTAAAAGCTTTTCTTATTTCTTCTTCTATTTCTTCATCTGACAAATTTTTATTTTTAGATACTATCGGTTCGATTAAATTAAAGTAAAGCATTCCGGGCTGGTTCTTTGTTTGTTTTTTCTGCCATTATATCTACATATGTTAATAATTGAATTTGCAAACCTGTTACCATTTTGTTTAAATCCAAACTCTTACTAGAAGATTTATAATCTATTATTCTTATAAAACTTCCTTCCTCATTATTTGCAACATCTATTCTATCTATTTTTCCTACTACTTCAATGTTGTCCATCTTTTTAGTAAATTCAACTTCATTTCCTAGTACATTAAAATCGCTATTTTGCATTTGGTATACAATATAGTAAATAGATTCTGCTACCACTTTTTTTAATCTATTTGTAAGAACAATAAACTTTGAAGAACTTGTAAATATTGCATTTTTTCTTAATTTCAATTTTTCTTCAATTATATCATAAACAATTGCTTTTATTTCTTCTTTGCACAAACTTTTTAATTCCTCTTCTTTTATTTGCTCAAAGAAAGCATCAATAATATCATGCATAAATGAACCCGTATCAATAGATTTTAATTTAAATTCATCCGCTTCTTTTAGTTTTAATCCATATTTTAAATGGAAAGAAAAAGGACATTCTTTATATTGTTCTAGTTTTGATATACTTGTTTTTAATGTTTTTCCATATAATTTTTCTATATTTTCTTGATTTATTTGTTCTGCTTTGTTTGTATATTTCAATCCTTGTAATGCATTTTCTAATTTATTTTTCCAAGTCTCATTTTCTTCATACCATTTATAAGCTTCAAACCAAACTGGACTAATTTTTTCCCCATTTTTATACTCTCTCAAATTATACAGTAACTCATCAAAAGTACTTTTAGTGCTCGATATCTCTGTGTGCTTTTTTACAACATCACTTTCTTCTTTTAAATTTGGAAACATCTTTTTTATTTTAGTTATAATTGCAGAACTTCTAAGTGATGCTCCATCTTTATCTGATGACGCATAAGATAAAAATAGTTTCTCCTCTGCTGTTGTTAATGCCTTATATATGTTAAATTCTTCATCAAATAACATCTCCAAAGTTCCTTTAGCAAGCTCTAATCCTAAATCTTTTAATATTTCTCTATCTTTATCATTAAAAAATCCTTCATTTTTATTTATACTTGGAAACACTCCATCATTCATTCCTAATATAAATACGGCTTTTACTTTGTGGCTTCTAGATCTATCTACATCTCCTAAAACTACTTGTTCTATTGTTTGAGGAATGCTTCCTAATTCTCTATAACTTAAACCTGTTTTTAATAATTCACTATATCTTTCAAAAGTAATTTTGTTATCTTTAAAAAATGTTACTATTTCATCTAATACACTAATTAAATTTTCTACGCTCAATTTGTAATCACTCGCAAGTCTTAGTTCATTATGATTTTCTAATACTAATATTTTTTTATTAAGTTTATTATAGAAATCGTTTTCTTCTAAAAACAAATAAATTTCTTTACTTATTTCTTGAGCTGTATTTTTACGGCTTAATTTTTCTTTAAATTTGAATAATGGTGCAACAATTTTTTCTTTTATAATATTTATTTGTTCTGCTTCTTCATTGTCTCCCAGTTTCCATTCTTCTTTGTGTTTTTTTAAGCCTTTTATCCCCCATTTTTTAATATAATTTTCTATTTTATATATGTCTTGTTTTTCTATATCACAAAATCCTAGTTTTATATAACCTAAAACAGATTCCTGTGACCAATTTTTTGCAAATATTTCTAATATCCCTAAAACATATTTAATTGCTATGTTTTGAGATAGTTCTTCTTTCCCATCTATATATATTGGAATTTCATACTTACTAAATACAGCTTTAGCAATACTTGAAATATTTTCCACATTCTTTGTAATTATTGATATATCGCTATATTTATACCCTTCATCTCTTACTAATTTAACTATTTGTTTTGCTATGTATTCTATTTCTGAATATGGATTTGCTGCTAAAAATAAATTTATGTTTTCTGGGTTTCTACTGTATTTTGAGTATCTATTTTCATAGATATTTGCTTCTAAATGTTTTAATTCTTCATTTTTAAATCTATATGTATCTTTTAAATTTATTGGTTCTTCTATGTTAATTTTTTCTTCTTCAGCGATTTTTGTTATTTTATCTATAAATTTTTTATTTGGATAAAATATACTTGTATCTTGTATTGTTTCTAAAGAGTCTATACAAGAAGTTATTGTTATTTTCTTTGCCTTTTTCATAAGACTTCTCAATATTTCATATTCTTGATGTGTAAATCCTGCAAATTCATCTATATATATGTAACTATTACGAAATTCTTCACTTAGTTCTAAATTTTTAGCAAGTTTTGTTAGTTTATCATCCTCATCAATGTATTCATTTTGTATTTTATTTTCATATTCTACATATATTTTTTGCATATCTTGAAGTTTTAGTTTTAATTGTATGTCTTCTATGTTTTCAAGATTTTGCTCTATGTTTTCTTTTTCTACGCCATGTTTTTTAAATTCTGTTATTCCTTTTATTGCTAAACTTAAGTTTTCATTTGAGTTCCCTAAAAATGTGAAATCTTGTTTATTTTCTTTTAATATAGAATGTATAAGCATTGCTTTACTTGATTTTGTTATTTGTTTTTCTGTTTTTCCTTCAATTTCAGCATTTATTCTATCTGCCATACGATTAAAGGTTAATACTTCTGCGTTTAATACGGCTTGCTTTCCTATTATTTCAAGCAACTTTTTTTCTGCCATGTATGAGAATTGTTCTGGTGTTATTATATATATTTTGTTTTTTCCGTCTATGTTTTGTTTTATTTCTTGATAGCAGTAGTTTGATTTTCCTGTTCCTGCACGACCTAAAATAAATTGCAAGCTCATATTGCTCTCCTCCAATAAAATAGATATTGTTGTGCTATTCCGGCAAGGTTGGCATATTTTGTTTTTGCTAGATTTTCTATTTCTTTTTTGTTTACTTTTGTTTCGTCTTCATTTTTTATGTATAAATCATTCATTACGCGTCTTACCCATACGTCTATTGGGAATACTTCAAATCTTTTTAATCCAAATAGTAATATGCAATCTGCCACCTTTGGTCCAACCCCTGGCATTGTTTCTAATATTTCTCTTATTTTATTTGTATCTTCTATTTTTGCTATTTCATTTAAGTCAATTTCTCCTTGTTTTACTTTTTGTGTTGTTTCATATACTCTTTTATCTCTAAAGCCTAATCCTAATTTTCTTAAATCCTCCACACTTGCATTTGATAATTCCTCTGGTGTTGGAAAAGTGTAATATGTTTTTCCTTGGTAAATGATTTCCTTTCCATATTGTTTTGATATTCTCTCTATTATTCCTTTTATTCTTGGAATATTGTTGTTTGCTGAAATTATAAATGATATTAAAACTTCCCATAAGTCTTGGTTTACTATTCTAATTCCACTACCAAATTTAATGCTTTCTTCTAAATATTTGTCTACCTTACTTAATGTTGATTTTATTTTAGTGTAATCTGTATTAAAATCAAAATAATCTTTTACAACTTTTTCAATGTTTTCATTACATATTCCTTGAAATTTTATTTTTCCGTCTTCTTCTTTTATATTTAATACATTGTCTTTAAAAACACCTGTATAGCTTTCATCATCTTCTTTATTCCATCTAAAACATTGTCCACATTCAAAAATGTGTACCAAATCAAATGAATCGTTTTTTTCTATTTCATAAAATTGTTCCATACTTTTCACCGAATTTATTGTAACATATTTACCTGAAAAAATCATCTGTATTTCAAAATTTATGCAAAATAAAAAACGGGGTATTTTTCAATAATACTCCGTTTTGTTTCTATATGCCAAGATCTATAGTTACTGTTGTAGTTGTCCCATCTTTTAATAATAATTCGAAAACCACATCTAACTCTCCATTCTGACTTAGTATATCTTCTACTTTGTAGTCCTTTAATCCTTCATATAGTTCAACTTTCATACTATTATCCATTGTTCTATGAACTATTTCATAAACTTTTCCATCTTCTGTAATTAAAAATGGTGTTGGATTAATACCCGTTCCAATATTAAATGTTTTTATTCTTTTAATATTATCTAAATCTGCATATTTTTCTGTTTGACCATTATTTAGGAAAACGACTTGTCTATCTATTGTTTCATTTGCAAATTCAACATGTTCTTTAAAATAATATAGGTATCCATTTTCAATATATGCATAAAATACATCTGTACTATCATTCATAGAATATAAATATAATGTAACTAAGTCAGATGTTGGTACTTGAGTTTGTGTATTCTCTTCTATTTTAAGTTCTTCGTTTATTTCATTTTTCAAAATAATATTTGATTGAGGTTCCTTATCTTCATTATTTTCGATTAATACATTTGTTGCTTGCATTCCTTCTTTGTCTCCTACAACATCTGCATTTGCTATTCTTTCTGTATATTTAATAAATCCTAAATAATAAACTACTGCTAATGCAATTATTAATAAAAGAATTACAAACATACATACTACTGTTCCTAAACTTATTTTTGCTGAATTTTTCTCCATTTTTACACCTCCTTTTTTATATTTGGTTTTTCTTTGAAGAACGGGCAATTAAAATCGCCCCTACATAGCTGATAATTTTTTTGCACTATACAATTCTCTTCTTTAGAGATTTTATCATTTATAAAAATTAATATCAATAAAAATCGCTTTATTAGGGATATTATTTTTTATACTGATAGTAAAATTATATCGTTAATAACGCGATTGGAGAGTAATAATGAAAATCACAAAATATAATGATTTTAAAAATGTTTCTGGAATTAAATTAAAAGAATTACGTAAAAAAGCTAAACTATCTCAACAAGATTTAGCTGAAAAATTGCAATTAGAAGGAATCGATTTAACCTCAAAAGAAATTTCAAAATTTGAAACTAATAATAGATTAATACAAGACTTTGAGCTATTTGCTTTTGCTAAAATATTTAATGTTTCTGCCGATGTGTTTAATGAATTATTATGAATTCTTTTTTAAAATATATTTGACAAAAAGAAAATTTGTGCTATAATAATTATAGGAAATGGAGAAACCACAAACGTGGTTTGCCAAGATATGTTTTAACAACACATTGCTCGGTAAAGCTAGATGTGTTGTTTTTATTTTAGTCTTGTTTGCTAATAATTACTGCAATTGCTATAATTAAGGCAAACGCAATGATAGTAACTGCTACTAATGCAGTAAATAGTAAATATATTATTATAAGTAATGCTTCTTCTACCATACGCCTCACCTCCTCTTATGTAGGAGGCAAACCACATCTGCTTATTCTCATTTCCTATGAACAATACTATATAATGTAATTGGCAAAATGTCGATCAAAACAATTCGACAAATTTTAGAAAAATGTCGAATTAATTTTTTTCTTATAAAATATTTACTATTTTTATGTTATTGTGCTATAATATGTAGGTATTTTTAATAAAACATAATAAAGGATGTGTATTTTATATGGCAGAGTTAAGATTTATTCAAGATTTCCCTGCAAAAGGAGTTAAATTTATTGATATTTCTCCTAAACTTACAGATAAAAATGATTTTAAAGCAATTATTGATGAGATGACTTCTAAAGTACCAGCAAACACAAATTTTATAATTGCACCAGAATCTAGAGGTTATATTTTCGGTACAGCTATGGCTATTAATTTAGGATTAGGATTTGTTCCTATTAGAAAACCAGGAAAACTTCCAGAAGATTTAGTTCTAACTGTTGAATATGAAAAAGAATATGGAAAAGATAGACTTTGTCTTCCAAAGAATGAAAATTATGAAGGTAAAAATTTCTATTTTGTTGACGATGTTCTTGCTACTGGAGGAACTTTAAATGCAGCAAAAGAGCTTGTTGAAAGAGCTGGCGGAAATTTTGTTGGTGCTGGAGTTTATATTAATATTAAAGCTTTAAATAATCTTGATGTTAACTCAGTAGAAAATTTATAATGTATATAAAAAAAGGCGATTTTTCAATCGCCTTTTTTAACTTAATTTTACTATTGCGTGTAATGTACTTAAATCCTCACTTTTTATAGCTACTATATGTTCATTGTTTTCATATTTATATAAACATTTAATCTTGTCTTTATATTTTATTTCTTTTTTATACATTATTTCTATATTATTAAAAGTGTAATTTTCGTATACTTCTTCTGGCAAACTTTCTATTGCATAATCTAAATAGTATAAATTATTTAAGTGATTGTTTGTGTCTATTTTTGTCCTTCCTATTGTTTCTTCGTACATTAATTCCATTTCTTCTGGCTCTTTTAATTTTTCTACTATTTCTTCATCAAATACGCATTCTTCTTTTAATTTATAATTTTCTTTTAGTTCTTCTGAAACTCTTTCTATTCTTCCTGTCTCAGTGTTTACTAAAATCCATTTTGATGTTGCAATTGCTACTTTTTCTTCTCCATGATATACTTCAAAATCACGCCAAGAGTAGCATCTTTCCATTGTTCTTGGCCATGTATTAATTTTTATTATGTCTTCACATTTTGGTCTATCAAATACTTTTATTTTCCAATTTAATAATAGCCATGCTGTATGTGTTTTTGATACACTATTTACTCCATTACCTAAACTATCTGCATGGCATACTGCCATATCTTGCATATAATTTATAATTGCTTTGTTACTTAATTTATTATTTCTATCTACATCCAAATATTTAACTCTTTCTTCTTTACTATATACTTCCACTGTTTTCTCCTTTAATTTAACCCGCTAGTTCCTATCCTATTTGCCCCTGCTTCTATCATTCTTAAAGCATCCTCAAAAGTTCTTATTCCTCCTGCAGCTTTTATTTTTTTATCTGCAGATATCTGTTTTTTAAACAGTTTAATATCCACAAGTTTTGCGCCTTCTGTGGAAAATCCAGTTGAAGTTTTTATAAAATCTGCATTTGATTTTGAAATTATATCACAAATTTTTATTTTTTCAAATTCTGTAAGAAGACATGTTTCTACTATTACCTTTAAAATTTTATTTTTACATTTTTCCTTTATTTGATTTATTTCATTTAAAACATAATCATAATTTTCTTCTTTTAGCGCGTTTATATTTATTACCATATCTATTTCGTCTGCACCATTTTTGACTGCATCTTCGGTCTCATATGTTTTAACTTCAGTTGTTGCATATCCATTTGGGAAACCTATTACTGTGCAAACTTTCATTCTATTTCTTACATATTCTTTTGCTCTTTTTACGTAATATGGTTGTATACATACTGATGCCGTTTGTAATTCTATAGCTTTATCACATAAAGCTTTTATGTCTTCCCAAGTAGCTGTTTGTTTTAGGTTTGTATAATCTACCATTTCTAAAATTTCTTGTTTATCCATTTTTCCTCCTTAATAATAAGGTCTATCTATCTCAATTACATAATAATATTTTTCGTTTTCTGGTTTTATATTATTAATTAAATGTTTTACTATTTCATCTTTATTATAGTTTTTTTCATATGGAACAACACAATCAAACAATATATTTGTGTGAGTTTTACCCTCAACTATTCTAAAATCGTGAATATCTAAACATTCATTAAATTGTTTTATAGTTTCTATTATTAATTGTTTTAAATTGTCTACTTTTTCATTCCCAATCACTACTGGATCCATATGTATCGTCAAGTCTATTCCTAATTGTTCTTTAAAATCTCTTTCTATATTATCAATTAAATCATGTGCTTCTAACATATCCATTGCAGAATCTATTTCTACATGTACAGTTACAAAATCATTATGAACTCCATAATTATGTATCACTAAGTCATGTATTCCTTGAACATAATCATAAGATAATATTTTATTTTCAATCTCATCTACACGTTCCTTAGTTGGAACTATTCCTATTATAGGTTCTAATACTTCCTTTATCATTTGAATCGAACTATATATTACAAATAAAGAAACTGCTAAACCTAGATATCCATCTATATTTATGTTAAATTTACTCATAATTAGCATTGAAATTAAAATTGCTGTTGTAGATATTATATCATTTCTTGTATCTACTGCACTTGCTTTTAAAGTATTAGAATTTATTGTTTTTGCAAAATCTAGGTATACAAACATTTGACATGCTTTTCCTACAATAGCTATGGCTAGTATTATAAATGTTATATTATTTATAATTAATGCCTCTGGATGTATAATTTTTACAATTGATTCTTTTGCAAATGTTAATCCCATTACTAACATAAGAATTGCTATTGCAAAACCTGAAACATATTCATATCTTGCATAACCATATGGATGTTCATGTGTTGGTTTTTTACTTGCTAACTTAAATCCTATAATTGTAAGTGCTGATGACGCTGTATCTGCTATATTATTTACTGCATCTGCCATAATACTTACACTGTTCGAAATAAATCCAATAATCAATTTAATAATTCCTAAAATTAAATTTGATATTATTCCAAATATTCCTGCTACTTTTCCGTATTTGTTCCTTACTTCTGGGTTTTCTGTATTTTTATAATTTTTTATAAATAGCTTTTTTAACATTTTGTCTCCTCTTAAATAATTTACTACTATCAGCCTACCATTTATATATTTTATAAAACGGCTGATATTAAATACTTATAGTATCATAAACCCTCTACGCTCAGCTAATCTTTAATATAACATAAGGCACGAAAAAACGTGCCTTTTTGTTTTTTTAATAATTTTCTGCCTTTATTTCAAAATATGCTCTTGAGTGATCACATACTGGGCAAATTTCTGGTGCTTTTGTTCCTACTACTATATGCCCACAATTTCTACATTTCCATATTTTAACTTCTCCAGCTTCAAATACTGTTCCATTTTCTACATTTGCTAATAGTTTTCTATATCTTTCTTCATGCTCTTTTTCTATTTTTCCTACTGCCTCAAATAGATATGCTATTTTATCAAATCCTTCTTCTTTAGCTTCTTTAGCCATTCTGTCATACATATCTGTCCATTCATAGTTTTCTCCTGCTGCTGCATCCTTTAAGTTCTCTACTGTATCTGGAACTGCTCCATCATGTAATAATTTAAACCATAATTTTGCATGCTCTTTTTCATTATCTGCTGTTTCTTGGAATATTGCTGCTATTTGCTCATATCCTTCTTTTTTTGCTTTACTTGCATAATATGTATATTTATTTCTTGCTTGAGACTCTCCTGCAAATGCCTCCATTAAATTTTTTTCTGTTTTTGTTCCTTTTAAGTCCATTATAACCCCTCCACTAATATAAAATTTTATTATTATTTTATCATAAAATAAAATTATTGCAATAGGTTATAATTTTATTTTTTAACCTTAAATTAATTTAATTTTTTTTCTGTATTTTATTTACTATTTTTATATATTTGTGTTATAATATGTCAGTATTTTTAAATAAGGAGATGGTGTTTTACATGAGAAGTGTGGGAACAGTCGTAAGGGGTATAAGAACTCCTATTATCAAAGCCAATGATGATTTGGCAAGCATCGTAGTAAACTCACTAATGCAAGCAAAAGAAAACGAGAATTTTGAATTTAGAGATAAGGATGTTGTAGCAATAACAGAAGCTGTAGTAGCAATATCTGAAAACAATTATGCTACTGTAGACAATATTGCTCAAGATATTAAAAACAAATTTCCTAGTGGAAACATTGGCCTGTTAAACCCTATCTTAAGTAGAAATAGATTTTCAGTTTTACTAAAAGCCATTGCTAGAGGATGTAAAAACGTAACCATTCAATTGAGTTTTCCAAGTGATGAAGTAGGTAATGGTATTCTAAATGAAGACTACCTAGAGGAAAACAATTTAGATTTATCAAGTGTTATATCAGAAGAACAATATAATGAAATTTTTAGTGATTATATTCATCCTTTTACAGGAATTAATATGGTAGACTTCTATAGAGATTTAGTAAAAGAAGAAGGTTGCGAAGTTTCTTTTGTTTTTAGTAATAATCCAAAAACAATATTAAATTATTCAAAAGATGTTTTAGTTGCAAATATCCACACTAGAAATAAAATGAAAAAACTTTTAAAAAATGCTGGCGGAAACGTTGTCTTAGGATTAGATGATATTTTAACATCATCTATAAATGGAAGTGGATATAATTCTAAGTATGGATTACTTGGTTCTAATAAGGCAACTGAAGAAAAAGTAAAATTATTCCCAGAACATGGAGATATCTTAGTAAATAAAATTCAAGAAAAATTAAACTCTATTACTGGAAAAAATATAGAAGTAATGGTTTATGGTGATGGATGTTTTAAGGATCCTGTTGGTGGCATTTGGGAACTTGCTGACCCAGTTGTTTCTCCTGCACATACTCCAGGTTTAGATGGTACTCCAAATGAATTAAAATTAAAATATTTATCTGACAATAAATTTGGTGAATTACATGGAGATGAGTTAAAACAAGCTATAATTACTGAAATAAAAGGAAAAGCCAAAGACCTTAAAGGTACTATGCAAACTCAGGGAACAACTCCAAGAAGATTAACAGATTTAATTGGTTCTTTATGTGATTTAACTTCTGGTAGTGGTGATAAGGGAACTCCAGTAGTATTTATACAAGGTTATTTTGATAATTTATCAAATGAATAATTATATTTATATAAAAGTAGAGGCAGACAACTTTTGACTGCCTCTATTTTCTATTTACAAATTCTTTGAAAAATCTTGATAATTTTTCAATTTTAATATATGATATGTAGGTATTTTGTCGAAGTTCAGGGTGATTTAAAATGTATTTAAAAAGATTAGAATTGCAAGGCTTTAAGTCTTTTGCAGATAAAACAAATTTAGAATTTATGCCAGGTATTACTACAGTTATCGGGCCAAATGGTTCTGGTAAAAGTAATATTGCAGATAGCATAAGATGGGTTCTTGGAGAACAAAGTATGAAATCCTTAAGAGGAAGTAAAACCGAGGACATTATTTTTGCAGGTACTCAAAGTAGAAAATCTTTAGGCTTTGCTGAAGCCTCTATTGTTATAGATAATACTGATGGAAAGCTACCTATTGAATATACAGAAGTTACTGTTACTAGAAGAATTTATAGAAATGGTGAATCTGGTTATTTTATAAACAAAACTCCTTGTAGATTAAAAGATGTTTTAGAGCTTTTTATGGACACAGGTATTGGAAGAGACCGGATACTCAATTATTGGTCAAGGTAAAATAGATGAGATTTTAAGTAATAAATCTGAAGATAGACGTCGTATTTTTGAAGAAGCTGCAGGTATTGTAAAATACAGAACTAGAAAGCAAGAATCCGAGAAGAAATTAGAACAAACTAAACTAAATTTACTTAGAATTAATGATATTTTATCAGAAATAGAATCAAATATTGAACCTTTAAGACTTCAATCTGAAAAAGCAAAAAAATTCTTGGGTTTAAGAGAAGAATTAAAAAGTATTGAAATAGGTTTATTTTTATATAATATAGATATCTACAAAGAAAAGATTTCTGAAATTTTAAAAGATACCGAAATTTTCATGTCCCAAAAACAGTCTGAAGAAAATAAACAAAATGTTTTACAAGGTTTAAAACAAAACTTAAAAATAGAATTAGATGAATTAACTAATTCTATTGAAGCTGCTCAAAACTTAAGTTTTGAGAGTAGTAAACAAATAGAAAAAATAAATTCAGATATAAATGTTGCAAATGAGAGAATTGCAAATAATAAAGATAATTTTGATAGATATTTAAAAGATATTGATGATTTAACTTCAAGAATTTCTGAATTAGAAGATGAAAAAATATCTAGAATTGAAAAGAAAACTAATCTTTCAAACAATAGAGAAAAATTTGCCAAAGAATTAGAAGAAAAAGAAAAAGCTCTAGAAGAATTATCTAGTAAACTTACAGAAGAAGAATCTAAAATTGAAGCTAAAAAGAAAAAAATTGAAGAAAATACAGACTTAAAATACGAGAAAAAAGAAGCAATAAATACACTTGATATTAATAACGAAAATATGCTAAAAAGAGAAAAAGTCATAAGCGATGAAATGTCAAATACAATTTCTGATTTAGATCAAAAAAGATTATTAAAATCTGATATCTCAAAAACTTTTTCTGAAATTGAAAAACAAAGAAATGATTTTCAAAAACGTTTAGAAGAAATTAATAACAAAAAAGAAGAATGTTCTACTAAAATTAAAGACTATGAAACAAAAATTAATAATCTTACTATGGAATATAGATTGAAACAATCTAAATATAAATTCTTAGTTGATATGGAAAAAGAAAAGGAAGGCTACCAAAGAAGTGTTAAAGAATTACTTTTAGAATGTGAAAAAAACAGTTCTTTAAGTAAGGGTATGCATGGTGTTTTAGCCAACCTAATTTCTGTTCCAGAGAAATACCAAACTGCAATTGAAATGGTTCTTGGAGGAACTTTGCAAAATATAGTTACTGATACAGAAGAAAATGCAAAAAAAATGATAGATTATTTAAGAAATAATAAACTTGGAAGAGCATCATTTTTACCAATATCTTCTGTTAAAGGTAAAAAAGTAGACAGATTAATTAAAAATAATTTAAGTGGTGTAATTGGAGTTGCTGCTGATCTTGTTAAAGCTGATAAAAAATACGAAGGAATTATATTAAATCTTCTTGGAAAAATAATTGTTGTAGACAATATGGATACTGCAATAATACTCGCTCGCCAAAATAGCTACAGTTTTAAAATTGTAACCCTTCAAGGAGATATTATAAGCCCTGCTGGAAGTATGACTGGTGGTTCTGTAACCCAAAAATCTTCGAATATTATAGGAAGAGCTACACAAATTAAAACTTTAGAAAAAGAACTAAGTAAATTAAATTCTGAAATTGAAAAAATAACTAAAGAAAAAGAACTTTATGAAAACAGTATTTCTGATTTATTAGAAGAAGTTATGAGCTTAGAAAAAACTTCTCAAGAGAAAGAAATAGTATATGCAACTGAAAAACAAAGAATTCTTTCTCTAGAGGAATCTATTTCAAAATTAGAAACTACTCTTAATAACCTAAAACAAGAAGTTATAGAAATTAACCAAAATAAAGTTGCTAATAAAAACAAGAAGCTAGCTTTAGAACAAGAAATGCAAGCAATGGAGCAAGAGACTTCTGCTTTAAGTATAGAAATAAAAACATTTGCTGAAAAAAATAAAGATACTCAAAAATATATCGATGACTTAAATTTTGATATTACTAATTTAAAAATTTCTGTTTCATCTTTTGATGAAAGTAATAATTCTTTAGATGAAATAATTGACAGGATTAATCAAGATATTGAGAACAATCAAAAAGCCATAGATGTGAAAAAAGGTCAAAGAGAAAAAATATTACAAGACAATGAAAGCTTAGAAAATGAAATCGCATCTTTAAAAAATAAAATTGAAGAAATAAAAAGAGAAGTAAATGGAGCTTCTTCTAGAGTAGATGATTTAAAACAAGAACGTATTTCTAAAAATGATAAACTTGCAAAAACTGAAGAAGAAATTCTAGCACAATTTGAAACAATAGAAAACCTAAAATCTCAAATTTCTAAATTAGAAGTAAAAAAATCCAAATTAGAGGTTGAATTAGAACAGATTATAAATAAAATGTGGGAAGATTATGAGCTTACTCCAAGTAATGCTGAAAATTATGAGAAGCCAGCTAATGTTTCTCAAACCACAAAAAAAGTAAAAGAATTGCGTGAAGAAATTAAATCTCTAGGTAGCATAAACATTGACTCAATTGAAGAGTATAAGCAAACTAAGGAAAGATATGACTTTATGTGCGAACAAAGACTAGATTTAGAAAACTCTAGTAACAAACTAAAAAAAGTAATCTTAGAAATGACTAAAACCATGAAGGAACAATTTGAAAAACAATTTAAAATTATTAATAAAAATTTTGGAGAAGTTTTTTCAGAGTTGTTTGGTGGAGGTAAAGCAGAATTAAAATTAACTGATGAAGAAAATATTTTAGAATGTGGCATAGAAATTGAAGTCCAACCACCTGGAAAAAAACTACAAAGTATGACACTTCTATCAGGAGGAGAAAAAGCATTTACAGCAATTGCATTACTTTTCGCAATACTAAAAATTAATCCAGCACCATTCTGCGTATTAGATGAAATTGAAGCTGCATTAGACGATGTAAATGTATATAGATTCGCAGATTACTTAAAAAACTTTACAAAACATACTCAATTTTTAGTAATAACTCATAGAAAAGGTACTATGGAAGTTGCAAATACTGTTTATGGTATTACAATGGAGGAAAACGGAATCAGTAAATTGCTTTCTATGAAATTGAAATAAATTTTGATATATTTTTTTAAAATGTACTGTAAGGGTCGCACACTTGGGCAACCCGAAATTTTAAAAAATACAATCCGGGTCGTCCAAGTGTGCGACCCTTATTTTTTTTCACAATAATATATCTATCTTCATATTATATATAAAGCTACATATGGAGGTAGATAAAAATGAATACTCTTTTAATATTCTTTGCTTTCCCAATAGCAGTAATAATAATTTCTATAATTTTGCAAAAAATACTAAACAATCCAATTGCTGTTGCAGCAGCTATATTTGCATTTTTTATAGTTATTACTTTCGCTTTTTTTGATGAAACATTTTTAATTGCAACTTTAGCATATACAATTCTAGCCTTTTTAACCGCATTTTTAGTATCTAGACTTTGTGATGAAAACTATAATAATAATTGTTTATGTAATACAATTGCTGATATTTTACAAAACAACACTAATTCAAATAATAATACTAATACTGCAAATGCATCACTTCAAGATTTATTAGATGATATAAATGCAAATAATAACAACAATAATAATTGCAATAATAATGATGATAACAATGTTTTAGGAGCTAACACTTGCGGATGTGGATGTAATCGTGCACGAAACTATAGAAGGTTTTAATTTGTATTCCGTTTTTGGTGTTTAGAATTTGGAATACAAGGAGCCGTCCTTGCCCTTTTGGGTAGGCGCAGATGCCTACCCCTACACGTTTGTAATCCAATCTTCCAAATACCAAATACCAAAAACAAAACACAAAACACAAAAAGCTTCTTGCAATTCCTTAAAATATAATATATTATATAGAAAATAATTTGAGGTGTTTTATGAATAAAAAAGTTATAGCTTTATTTTGTGGGTCTTTTAATCCCCCTCTTTTTTCTCATTTTTCTTTTGCAGAGCAGTTATTAAACAGTGATGATAATATTCAAAAAATTATATTTGTTCCTGTTAGCAATAAATATAATAAAGATGGATTAATTTCGGACGAGCATAGATTTAATATGCTTAGTTTAGTATGCCAGAAAAATATAAATTTTGAGGTCTCTGATATTGAATTTAATTCGCCTACACAGCCTTATACCTTTGAAACTTTGCAAGCCATGCAAAAGAAATACCCTGATTATGAAATTAGACTCATTATAGGTACAGATAATCTTAAAAAAATAGATACTTGGTATGAGATAGAGCAGTTATTAAATAGATTTAAAGTTATACTTCTTGCAAGAGATGAAGATAATGTGGAAGAAATAATTAAAAATCATGAATTGCTTTTAAAATATGCTTCTAGATTTATAAAAGCAAATATTTCACTTAGAACAAATTTAAGTTCTACTTTTGTTAGAAATGAAATTAAAAATAAGAATAGTGTTAAGTATTTGTTACCTGATGAGGTGATTAATTATATAGAAAAAAATAATTTGTATTTATAAAAACCATCCGTCCAATCTCGTCGGGGTTATATATTTTATTTTTTTTCACTGCCCCATCCTAGAAAATGTAATTCACTTCGTTCAAACATTTTCTACAGCGGTCACCCCGGAGTCGCTCTAAAAATAAAATATAAGCCCCTGCGTTGGGCTAGTGAATCTTACAATTTTAATACATAAGAAAGGAGTTATTCACTATGGAAAATGAAATTAATTTAATTGTTAATTGGATAAGACAATATATACAAAATTGTGGGGCTAATGGTGTTGTTATTGGCAATAGTGGTGGTAAAGATTCTGCTGTTGTTATTGGTTTATGTGTTAAGGCTTTAGGAAAAGAAAATGTTCTAACTGTAGCTATGCCCTGTTCATCTATTGCCCAAGATTTAGAAGATGCTAAACTAGTTGCTGATGCTTTTGGTGTTGAAATGCTAACAATAGATTTAAGCTCTGTTTATGAAAATTTATGTTTAGAAATAGAAGGACAAATTAATACTAATATTGCTCCTTATGTTTCAATAAATATTAGACCAAGGCTTAGAATGACCACACTATACACAATTGCTCAACAATATAATTACTTAGTTGCAGGTACAGGAAATGCATGTGAACAATTTATTGGCTATACTACAAAATGGGGCGATAATGCGTCTGATTTTAACCCTATTGCAGAATTTACTGTAAGTGAAGTTTTAGAAATTGGAAAGATTCTGGGAGTCCCTTCTCAAATAATTAATAAAGCTCCTGACGATGGACTTGGACTTGGAACTGATGAAGAAAAACTTGGTATTACATATAAAGAAATTGAAGAATATATTACTACAGGAAAAACGTCTAACCAAACTTCTATGGAAAAAATAGAAAAAATGCATAAGCAGACTGAGCACAAGAGAGTCCTTATACCTGTTTATCATAGGAACTAATAGTTTTAGCATAAAAATATTCCATTTTTTATATTTTTATGCTAAAATAATTTTATATTGGGGTGTCGCCAAGTGGTAAGGCATCGGACTCTGACTCCGACATTTCGTAGGTTCGAATCCTACTACCCCAGCCAAAATGAAAACCATCTTTATGATGGTTTTTGTTTTGGATTTTATTAAGAGGATTCGAAAAGGACGTGCCTGAACGCAGTGAAGGCAAAAATAGTCCTGTGGACTATTTTTAGGACGCGGCTTGACGAATCCTACTACCCCAGCCAAAATAAAAACCATCTTTATGATGGTTTTTGTTTTGAATTTTATTAGGAGGATTCGAAAAGGACGTGCCTGAACTCAGTGAAGGCAAAAATAGTCCTGTGGACTATTTTTAGGACGCGGCTTGACGAATCCTACTACTCCAAAATTATTATTATAAAAATGTTTAAAGCGGGTTATAAAACCCGCTTTTTCACATATAAATTAGCAACAACCTCCGTTGTTGTTTCCACAACAGCAGCATAATATTAATATTAGGATTATTATCCAGCAGCAGTCACCTCCAAATCCGAAACCGCCACCGCAACCTCTATTCTCTGGCATACTAAAGTTCACCTCCTTTTATGTACAAATCTTATTGTTTTGGTTAGCCTTTTTTAGCCACAGCCACATCCGCAACCATTATTGTTGCCTCCACAACAACAGCAAAGTATCAATAAGATTATAATGATGAAACAACAATTGTTATTATTTGAGAAACAGTTTCCCATAAAAAAACCTCCTTATTTTTGTTTTTTTCATTCATCAGTATGTTATATATTATTCATTTTGAAGGAATAGTGTTACTAAAATTTGACAATAATGATAATAAGTAGTATAATAATAAAAGCGATGCTTATTTTTAGAATAAGCGAATTTGAGATTTGTATATTAATAAAAATTGTTCGGAAAAATTTATTAACCCACTCCTCATGAATTTTTATGTTCATGAACTACACTAGCCACACACAGGGGCTTATATATTTTATTTTTAGAACGACACCAGGGTAACCGCTGTAGAAAATGTTTGAACGAAGTGAATTACATTTTCTAGGATGGGGCAGTGATAAAAATACAAATATATAAACCCCGACAAGATGTGGCGGACTTTTAACATGTTTATAAAATTTATTAATATACAAAAGAATAATAGATAGGAGATTAAATTAATGGAAGAAAAATTAACAGAGGAAAAATTGGCTCAAAAAAAAGAAAAGCCAAAAAAAGATTATGCAAAAAAAAGAAAATCTACAAAAAAGAAATCTGAGGAAAATATATTTAAAAAAGAAAAATTAAAAATAATTCCTTTAGGTGGTTTATTAGAAATAGGAAAAAATATAACAGTCTTCGAATATAAAAATGATATTATACTTGTTGATTGTGGACTAGGATTTCCTGAAGACGATATGCTTGGTGTAGACCTTGTAATTCCAGATATAACTTATTTGGAAAAAAACAAAGAAAAAATTAAAGGTTTAGTAATCACACACGGTCATGAAGACCATATCGGTGGAATTCCATATCTTTTAAAACAAATTAATGTTCCAATATATGCAACAAAGTTAACTGCTGGATTAATTGAACACAAATTAGAAGAACATAGATTACTAAGAAGTACTAAAATTAAAGTTGTACATCCAGGCCAAACAATTTCTCTTGGCGGAATGAAAGTTGAATTTATAAGAACAACACATAGTATACCAGATGCATGTTCCCTTGCAATTTATACTCCAGTTGGAACAATAGTTCATACAGGAGATTTTAAAATAGATTATACTCCGATTGATGGAGAAATGGTTGATTTAGGAAGACTTGCGGCACTTGGAAATAAAGGTGTTCTTGCTCTTATGTCTGATAGTACAAATGCCGAAAGAAAAGGTTATACTATGTCTGAAAGTATTGTTGGCGAAATTTTTGATAAATTATTCTTAAATTGTACAAAAAGAATTGTTGTTGCAACATTCTCTTCTAATGTTCATAGAGTTCAACAAATTGTTAATTCTGCTGTGGCAAACAAAAGAAAAATTGCTGTTTGCGGTAGAAGCATGATTAACATGATTGAAACTGCTAGAAAATTTGGATATATAACAGCTCCAGATAATGTTTTTATTGATATTGATTCAATAAAATCCTATCCGGATGAAAGTTTAGTTATTATAACAACTGGTAGCCAAGGTGAAACAATGTCAGCATTGACTAGAATGGCAAATGGTGACCATAAAAAAGTAGAAATTACACCAAATGATTTAATCATTATTTCTGCAAATCCAATACCTGGTAATGAAAAATATGTATCTAAAGTTGTAGATGATTTAATGGCTATAGGTGCAGAAGTTGTTTATAGTTCTCTTCAAGATGTTCACGTTTCTGGTCACGCCTGTCAGGAAGAACAAAAATTAATGCTATCTTTAATTAGACCAAAATATTTTATTCCAGTTCATGGTGAATATAGACAACTAATTGCACATGCCGAAACTGCAAAAGAAATGGGAGTATCTCCAGAAAACATATTTATAACAAGCAATGGTAGGGTATTAGAACTTAATGAATACGAAGCCAACTTCACATCTACTGTTCCCTCAGGTAAAATTCTAGTTGATGGTTTGGGTGTTGGAGATGTTGGAAATATCGTTTTAAAGGATAGACAAAAACTTTCTCAAGATGGTCTTATAATTGTAGTTTTAACTATGGATTCAAATGGAATTGTTCTTGCTGGTCCAGATGTAATAACAAGAGGATTCGTATATGTAAGAGAATCTGAGAATTTAATTGAAGATATAAAAAGGCTTTTAAGAAAAGAATTACAAAAATGTGAAGAAAAAGAAATCTCTGATTGGGCTTCTATTAAATCCATTTTAAGAGAAAGTCTTCATGATTATATTTACAAAAAAACCAAAAGAGATCCAATGATTTTACCAATAATAATGGAAGTTTAAATAAATGTAGGGGCTGGTCTTAACCAGCCCCATACATTTTATACCCGATACCAAAAATCTTTACCCCGTCTTACTCATTATATCTTTTTTCATTTTGCTCATTATTTTTTTCTCCAACCTAGATATGTAACTTTGAGATATTCCGAAGCATGTCTGCCACTTCTTTTTGTGTTTTTTCTTTTTCTCCATTAAATCCAAATCTTAATTCCATTATATATTTCTCTCTTTTATTTAATTTCTCTATTGATGCTTTTAATAGAATTTTATCTACCTCATCTTCTATTCTTCTTGATGTCACATCTGCTTCTGTCCCCAATATATCAGATAACAGCAACTCATTTCCATCCCCATCTTGATTAAGAGGTTCATCTATTGATACCTCTCCTTTTATTCTACTACTTCGTCTCAAATACATTAAAATTTCATTTTCAATACATCTTGAAGCATATGTTGCAAGTTTTATATTTTTACCTGTATTAAATGTATTTATTGCTTTCATAAGTCCTATTGTTCCAATCGATACTAAATCTTCTATTCCTATTCCCGTATTTTCAAATTTTTTTGCAATATAAACCACTAATCTCAAATTATGTTCTACTAATGTTTGTCTTCCAACCAGCTCATTTTTAGATAATTGTTTTAAAGCTTTTTCCTCTTCTTCTGGTGATAATGGCTCCGGTAAACTTTGACTTCCTGCAATATAAAAAATCTCATCTTCTCTTTTTCCAAATCCAAAATCTAATAATTTACTTTTTAAAATCTCTAAAATATTCATATAAACGCCTCCAATTTAATCTATTTTGTTTATAATATCCAAACCAACTAATGCATTATATTTATTACTTTTGCTTAATTTCTTATTATAAATTCCAACTATTACATTTTTATTTTCTGATATTTTTCCCTGATAACTAATATAAAAATTTTCTGGTTTTATTCCTAAAATCAGCCCATTTTCTGTTCCTAAAGCTGAAAAAGGAATTAATCTTATTTTTGAAATATATTCATTATCTATAATTTCCCTTCCATTTATTATTTCTTCTAAATTTTCTATTATATCTACAGAAATAGCATTTTTTAAAACGTCCTTTTCCACAATAATAACAGGTTTCCCTGTTATTGGCTCTTTTAAAAAATTCCCTGTATCTATTATTGCTTTTATATCTACTCTTTTTTTGTCAAAAATTAAACTTATATTACATAGCATATCCTTTTTAGAAAATTTATTTTTTATACTTTTGAAAGAAATTATAATTATAAAAAAACCAAACAACCCACCAATTAAAATCATTTTCATTGGATAAATTCCTACAAGAGTTCCATTTTCAAAAATAATACCTGAAGGGCTTATAAAATATAGTAATGCAAATGTAACTCCCCCAAATGTAAAAGATGTAAAATAAAAAATTAATACTTCTCGAAAAAAACTTTTTATTCCTTTGCTATTAAAAGATATATATACTATTACAAGAGATAATATTATTTTTAAAACTGTGTTGGAATATATTTCCATATTTGATATGTAATATATGCATGCATATACCGCACCAATAATACTTCCTGCTAATATTCTTAATACTTTTATTTCCTTTTTTAGTATTATTGCTGTGGCATATATGATTATGCTGTTCATAAACATGTTTTCTAAAAATATTAAATCTATATATATCGTCAAAAAATCACCTTTAATATTGAAGCGAGAAGTGTGTTTAATAGTTTTTCCTTCGAAGCCATCTTTATTTTCTCACCTCTCACTTCACACCTCTCACCTCATAATTAAAACTTTTTATAACATTACATTTGTTTACCTATTATAATCCATAACTTTAAAAAAACTTGTCTTTTCTTGAAGGCGAAAAAAAGAAATAATCTACTAAAATAGATTATTTCTTTTTTATTTTTATATTTATTTATTTTTTTATACAGATTATCTCTTATTTCTTAAGAATGTTGGTATATCTAAGTCTCCGCTATTGTCTTTATTATCTGTCATTGTAGGAATTGAATTTATTTTTTTGTTCCAAGTATTGCTAACTAAATTTTCTACACCTATTCCTGGTTTTTTTTCATCTTGTTCAAAACCTGTTGCAATAACTGTTATTACAATTTCATCTCCTAGGCTTTCGTCTGTTACTACACCAAATATAATATTTGCTTCTGGATCAACACTTCTTTGAACAAGTTCTGCTGCTGTGTTTGCTTCTTGTAATCCTAATTCATTTCCACCAGTAATATTAATAATTACTCCTCTTGCACCTTCAATAGATGTTTCAAGTAATGGACTTTGAATTGCTTGTTTTGCAGCATCTTCTGCTCTGTTTTCTCCACTTGCTCTACCTATACCCATATGAGCCATACCTGTATTTAGCATAACTGTTTTTACGTCTGCAAAATCTAAATTTATTAATCCAGGAATTGAAATTAAGTCTGAAATACCTTGAACACCTTGTCTTAATATGTCATCTGCCATTTTAAATGCTTCTACTATAGATGTTCTTCTATCAATTACTTGTAATAATTTATCATTTGGTATTACAACTAATGTATCAACTTTGTCTTTTAAACTTGCTATTCCTCTTTCTGCTTGTGTTAATCTTTTCTTTCCTTCAAAAGTAAATGGTTTTGTTACAACACCTATTGTTAAAATTCCTAATTCTTTAGCAGTCGCTGCAACTATAGGAGCTGCACCTGTTCCAGTTCCTCCACCCATTCCAGCTGTTACAAAGACCATGTCTGCTCCTCTTAGAACTTCTGCTATTTCAGCCTTACTTTCTTCTGCAGCTTGTGCTCCAATCTCAGGGTTTGCACCTGCTCCTAATCCTCTTGTTAATTTTTCTCCTATTTGAATTTTTGTTCCTGCTTTTGATAATTGAAGAGCTTGTCTATCTGTATTTACTGCTAAAAATTCAACTCCTCTTATTCCTGATTCAATCATTCTATTGATAGCATTGTTTCCTGCTCCACCTACTCCTATTACTTTTATTGTAGCAGTTCCATCCATCATGTAATTGTTTTCTTCCATTTCTGTGTCCATCATAAAGTCAATTCCTCCTTTTTATTATTATATTTTAATATTTTTTAGCTCTTTTTAAGTATAGAAAAACTCTTTAATTCTTTCCATTACAGTTTTTAAAAAGCTTTCATTTGTTTTTATATCTATACTGCTAGATACGCTTTTTGCAAATGGTCTTGATGAAATGTATCTAACAAGTGCATAGCTAGATCTGTATGAAGGTTTTATTGTACTTATTAACCTTCCTGTTGAAATTTTTACAGGGATATTTAAAATTATTTTTCCTGCAACATCACTCTTACTAATAGTTGTAATTCCTTGTCCCGTTAAAATAACATTATTAATATTTGCTTTAATACCTTCCTTACTAACATCTTTATTTATTAATGAAAATAATTCTGATATTCTAGCCTCAATTACTTCTATTAGTTCTGAGCTTTTTATGGTTTTTGTTCTTTCCTCACCTTTATATGTATTCAACATTATATCTGTGTCATTATCTATAAAAGATCTTAAAGCTAGTCCATATTGTTTTTTTAATCTATCAGCTTCTTCCTCTGATATATTAAACACCATTGCTATGTCATTAGTTATAGTATCTCCACCTAATGGAATCGTATTTGTATAAATAATTGACTCCTCATTAAATACTCCTATATCAGTATTTCCTGCGCCAATATCTAATATCATTACATTATCTTTAAGCTCATTTTTATCTAATATTAACTTTCTTTCTGCTAGGACATTTGGTATTATTCCATCTATCTCAATATTTGCTTTTTTAAATATGTTAGTTAATTTTCTTACATATTCTTTGTCTGCCAAAATAACTTGTCCTTTTACAGTAAATGATGAACTTAACATTCCAACCGGGTCATCAACTATTCTACCATTATCTAATGTAAATTCACTTACTACCATATCTATAACAACTTTATCATCAGGAATATCTATATCTTTTAATTGCATTATTGCTGAATTTAAATCTTTACTAGATATGCCTGCGAATTTATCTTTAGGTTCTTTTAATATACTATTTTGAACTATAGTTACATATTTACCTAATATTGTTACATATGCAGAATTTATTTTTAAGTTTGCTACTTGTTCTACTTCAGCAATTGTTTTTGCTATTGCAGAAGCAACTTCTTCTTCATCTGTGATTTTTGATTTTCTCATTCCAAAGCATTTACACTCAGCAGTTGCGATAATTTCAACTTGGTTAAAGTTGTTGACTTCGCCTATAACAGCGCTAACTTTGGATGTTCCAATATCAATACCTACAATAACATCACCGATAGCCAACTTTATTCCTCCGTTTTTATAATATTCTACTTGGCTATTATAATATTAAATTTTTAGAAAAAAGTCAATAGTTTACGTTACATTTTTGTAATATTTTTGTAATATTTTTGTAATATTCTCTTCTCCCAATTTTTTTCATAAAAAAGGACGATTAAAATCGTCCTAACATTCTTTCTATATTTTTTATTCTTCTCCACCTTTTAATTTTTCAGCTCTATCTGCTGCTATTAAGCTATCTATCATTTCATCAATATTTCCATTTAAGAAGTTTTCCATTTGGTAAATGCTTAATCCTATTCTATGATCTGTAATTCTTCCTTGAGGATAATTATATGTTCTTATTTTTTCGCTTCTATCTCCAGTACCTACTTGGCTTTTTCTCTCATTTGCAAGTTCTGAATCTCTTTTCTCTTTTTCTATATTATATAACCTTGACTTTAATAATCTCATTGCATATTCTCTGTTTTGAGTTTGAGATCTTTCTGTTTGGCACTCTGCAACAATTCCCGTTGGTACATGTATTAATCTTACTGCTGATGATGTTTTATTAACATGTTGTCCTCCTGCTCCTGATGCTCTAAATACTTCCATTTTAACATCTGCAGGGTTTATCTCTATTTCTACATCTTCTACGACCGGCAAAACTGCAACTGTTGCTGTTGATGTGTGAATTCTACCACTACTTTCTGTATCTGGTACTCTTTGTACTCTATGTACACCACTTTCGAATTTCAATCTACTATATGCACCTTTTCCTGTAATCATAAATGATATTTCTTTATATCCACCTAATTCTGTTGCATTTTCATTTAATATTTCTATTTTCCAGTGTTTTCTTTCAGCATACATTGAATACATTCTAAATAGTGTTCCTGCAAATAACGCTGCTTCTTCTCCTCCAGCTCCTGCTCTAATTTCACAGATTATATTTTTATCATCATCTGGATCTTTTGGAATTAATAGTATTTTTAATTCTTCCTCTAATGCAGGTATTTTTTCTCTTAATTCATCCATTTCCATTTCTGCTAATTCTTTTAACTCTTTATCTGATGCCATTAGCTTTGCATCTTCAAAATCTTGTTTTGCTTTTTTATATTCTCTA
>JAZNWN010000033.1:0-15245 GCA_045593405.1 Clostridia bacterium | reverse complement strand
TTATAATATATTTAAAATTCATTTTAATACTTGGTAATAGAAACTGTAATGTCACTAGTATTATCCAATATATAGAAAAGAAAAGTAGATACTCATCTTCTAATCCCTTTATTGCATATAGTGAAGTTCCTGGTATAAAATAAAATAAATTTATTAAAGATATAATAATATTCGATGCTTTAGATAAATCAAATAATTTTATAACTGGTATAGCCATTATGATTACAAGTATAATAGATATAAAATATTTGTAAGGTTCTATCTGCATTGTTAATCCAGTATATGCAAAATATTCAGTTATTCCATAAATATAAAGTAGGTCTAAAGATATTCTATATAATAATATTAAAAGTATATTTTTAACTTGCTTCATTGTTTACCTCTTTTGTATAAATTTTATCAATATAATTCTGTGTAATACTTTTCCAATTAAATTTTAAACTTTCATTTATTACATTTTCTGATATTATTCTGTAATTTTTATTTATTTTAATTATTTCATCCAACTCTTTAATTGGTTTTTTGGTATTTACAGCAACACCTATATATTTGTTTTCAAAATATCCATCAATTCCTGTTCCTTTACTGTATATTACAGGTAATCCTTGACTCATAGCTTCAATATATACTAATCCAAATGTTTCCTTTTTTGAAAGCATTATAAATATGTCATGTTGCCTATAAATATCTTGTAATACTTTTTTGTCTGTTATTCCTCCTGTAAACATTACCGTTTCTCTTAAATCTCTGTCCTTTTGTATTTTGTCCTTATAAAGTTTTTCTTTTTTTCCACTTCCTACAACAGTTAGTCTAGCTTTTATTCCTATTTTTTTTAGTTCCTTTATTATATTAAAAGCTGCATCTAAATTTTTATTTTTATCTATAGAAGATACTTGTAATAAACTTAATTCTCCTTTTTCTTTTATATCTTTAACGCTATTTATATTTTCAATCCAAAAATCTTCTATTCCATTTGGAATTATTTCAATCTTTTTTTCAAATTCTCTCTTTATCTTTTTTCGTAATTTTTTCTCTATGTTTTTTTTCATACTTGGAGAAATAAAAATAACTTTTGATGCATTTTTTATAACTTTATTTAAATATATCTTTGCAAAAGGCATATATTTCAAATATGCATAAACATCTGAATTTCTAACTGCAACAATATATTTCTTACCATATTTTTTATTAATTTTATATGCAATCATTCCATCCGCAAATATTGTATGCGCATGTATATAATCAATTTTGTTTATATCAATCTCTTTTTGTATATCTTTAAATGCTTTTTTTATTTTTCTAAAAAAAAGTATTCTATCTAATTGATTATATATTTTTCTATAAGAAAATTTTATATTTTCAATATTAATTTTATTTTTTCCTATATCTTTTTCTTTTCTTAATGGTATATAAATATATTGAATAATACTTTTATTACTAACTTCATCAATTTTAGAAATTAGTTCTCTATACACCTTTGACCCAATATAATATGAACAAATATGTAATATATTCATTTTATAATCTCCATAACTCTATTTGATTTTCTTTCATTGTTTTTTTATCTAAAATTTGTTTTATATCAAATACTAAATTACTATCTGGTTTTAGTAAATCTTTTATTTCATCCACATTTATTCCTTTATATTCATCATGTGCCACAGCAAAAACAATACCATCAACCTTTTCATTATTAGGATTAACATCAATTGTAATACCATATTCTCTTTTTATTTCATCTAAATCAGCATATGGATCTTTGGCAAAAACTTTTATATCATATTCTTCCAACACTTTAATAATATCCATTACTTTAGAATTTCTTAAATCAGGAACATTTTCTTTAAAAGTCAATCCTAATATTAATATCTTTGATCCTTTTATTGGTTTTCCTGTTTTTATTAAAGATTTTACAATTGCTTCAGCAATAAATTTTCCCATTCCATCGTTTACTCTTCTACTTGCTAATATTAACTCTGACAAATGCCCCATTTCTGCAGATTTATATGTTAAGTAAAAAGGATCTACTCCTATACAATGTCCTCCAACTAAACCAGGCCTAAAATTTAAAAAGTTCCATTTACTTCCTGCTGCATCTAAAACTTCATTTGTGTCAATACCTAATTTATTAAATATAACTGCCAATTCATTTACAAATGCTATATTTATATCTCTTTGAGAATTTTCAATTACTTTTGCAGCTTCTGCTACTTTAATTGATGTAGCTTTATATACTCCATTTTTTAAAACAGACTCATATAAAGCAGCAACTAATTCTAAAGTTTCTTCATCCATACCTGAAACAATCTTTTTTATATTTTCAAATCTATGTTCTTTATCCCCTGGATTTATTCTTTCTGGAGAATATGCAACCTTAAAATCCTCTCCACACTTTAATCCTGACTTTTCTTCTAATATTTGAACACAAACTTCCTCTGTTAACCCTGGGTAAACAGTTGATTCATAAATAACTATAGCTCCTTTTTTCATGTTTTTCCCTACAATTTTAGATGATTCAACTATTGGTATTAAATCTGGATTTTTATGACTATCTATAGGTGTAGGTACAGCTACAATTATAAAATCTGCCTTTTTTATATCCCTTTCGTCACAAGTAAATGTCATGGTTGTTTCTTGAAGTTCAGCATCTCCAACTTCACCAGTCACATCTACTCCGGATAAATATTTATCTACTTTTGCTTTGTTTATATCAAAACCAATTACTTTAAATTTTTTTGCAAAAGAGACAGCTAATGGTAATCCAACATAGCCCAATCCTACTACTCCTATAACTACATTTTTTTTCTGAATTTCTTCAATTTTCATTTTTATTCCTCCTTAAAAATTTTTTTATAATTATAAAAATTCCTATTATTGATCCTATCCCATATGAAATATGAAATATTGGAAATATAATAAAATTTAATAAAACATGTTTTTTTATATCTTTAACGCTAAAAAACAAGTCACATAATAAATAAAATAATAACTCTCCAACAAAAAGCCACATTAAAATTTTAATTTTTAGTAAAAAAATAATTATTCCAATAATTAATGAAATTACAAATAATAAAGGTATAAAATGTCTTAATCTCATTGATCCTGATACTAAATAATTAGTTATTATATTCCACTTTCCATTTAATACAGCCATTTTTATCAAACTTTTAAGATTATCTCTTGGATGATAAATTATTTTTATATCGTCAAATAAATATATTTTTCCACCATTTATTATTATTCTACTATTAAATTCGCTATCTTGATTTCTCTCTAACCTTTCATCAAAATAACCTATTCTTTCAAATAATTCTCTTCTAAAAGTACCAAAAGGGACTGTGTCAACATATCCGCTTTTCGAGTTTGTTCTAAACTTTGAATTTCCTACTCCAAATTTTGAAGATAACACATATGAAATTGCATTTCCAACAGTTCCTTCTGCTTTTGTTTCAATTAAACAACCAACATTATCAGCATTTGTACTCTCTAAATAATAAATACATTTTGAAATATAATTCTTTGGATATTCACTATGAGCATCCATTCTAACTATATATTTTCCATTTGAATTTTTTATCCCTATATTTAATGCGCATGGTGTTGTTTTTTCTTTATTATATAAAATTCTAAACATTGAATTTTGTTGTATATTTCTATTTATTATCTGAACTGTTGTATCTTCCGAAAAACCATCTATAAAAATAACTTCCATCTCTTCTTTATTAAAATCTTGATTATTAATAGAATCTATACATCTTTGTATGTATTTTTCTTCATTTCTTATAGGTATTATAATAGATACTTTTAAGTTTTTCATGATATTTATTCCCTTTTACTAATTTTTTATTGTTTCCTTTTCTTTTATACTTTCTTGTGATTTTAAACTTTTTTTATTTCCTATATTTAATATTGCCAAAATAGTCTTTATACTAATTTGTATATCCTTATATAGATTAAAGTTTTTTAAGTATTCTAAATTCCATTTCATTTTATGTGGTAAAACTTTATTAATATATATGTAATCGACATCTTCATTTTCTGACCTATATCTTGCCATTACAACATCTTCATCTTTATATTCTATACTTGCTTGAGATGTAACTCCTGCTGGCAATAAAAGAGTTGCTTTCATTTCATCATCATATTTTTCTACATATTTTTTCACTTCTGGTCTAGTCCCAACAAAAGTCATATCTCCTATAAAAATATTTATTACTTGTGGCACCTCATCTAGTCTTATTTTCCTGATTATTTTTCCAACTTTTGTTATTCTAGAATCATTATCTAGAGTAACTAAACTCCCTACTTTATCTGCGTTTTGAACCATTGTCCTAAACTTGTAAATTCTAAAAACCCTTCCATATTGAGTAATTCTCTCTTGTCTATATAGCACTGGACCTTTAGATTCAAATTTTATTACTATACCCAATACTAAAAATATTGGGAAAAATATAATTAATAAAATTAACGATAATATTATATCAAATACTCTCTTTAAAAGCAATGATACTTTTTTCTTTTCTAAAATATCATAATACTCTTTGGTTTTATTATTTTTTAAACTTTCTGGTATATCACACCATTTTTTTAAAATCATTGCAATTCCTCTTTTACTTTTTCAATAATATAATCAACCTCATCATCTGTAAGTAATGTATGTAGTGGTAATGTTATTTCATTCTTATACATTTCAAATGAATTAGGGTAGTCTTTTATATCAAATCCTAAATTTTTGTATGCAGTCATCATTGGTAGTGGTTTATAATGTACATTTGTAGTTATTCCTTTTTCTGCCAATTTATTTATTATATTATTTCTTTTCTCTTCATTTATACCTAATATTCTCATTAAATATAAATGTCCAGAAGATTTTCTTTCATTATTATAATGATCTAATATTTGAATATTATAATTTTTAAAAGCATTATTATATTTTTCTACTATCTCTTTTCTTCTTCCAAGTAAAGTATCATATCTTTTTAATTGTGCTAATCCTATTGCCGCCATTATATCTGTCATATTACATTTATATCCAGGCATTTTTATATCATATTCCCATTGACCAGCTTTGTTTTTCTTTAATGCATCCTTGTTTTGACCATGTAATGACCATAACATAAATTGGTTATATAATTCTTCATTATCAATTCCTTCTATATTTTTCCAAGTTACAGCTCCACCTTCTGCAGTTGTTAAATTTTTCACTGCATGAAATGAAAAACTAGAAAAGTCTGCAATATTTCCACTCATTCTCCCTTTATCTTCTGCACCAAACGAATGTGCAGCATCAGCAATTATAGCTATTCTTCCTAATTTTCTTTGAATATCATTATTTGGTTTGAAAACTTCTTTATTTTTATTTACAATTTCTAACACTTTGTCATGGTTTGCTATAATTCCTGCTATATCAACTGGAATAATTGCTTTTGTTTTATTTGTTATAAGTTTTTCTAGCATATCGTAATCCATTTCAAATGAATCCTTAGCACAATCTATAAAAACTATTTTAGCTCCAACATGTTCTACAACACTTGCAGATGCAGTATATGTATATGTAGGAACAATTACTTCGTCTCCTACACCTATTCCTAATACTTTTAAAATCAATTCCAGACCAGCAGTTGCTGAATTTAAGCATACTGCTTTATCAGTATTACAATATCTTGCAATTTCATTTTCAAACAATTTTGTCTTTGGACCCGTAGTTATCCAACCTGATTTCAATGTGTCTATTACCTCATTTATTTCTAATTCTGTTATATCTGGAGGTGAAAATTTAATATTCATTAACCATTCCTTCTTTCTTTATTTTTTTGCTTCATTATATGTTGGAACAATGTCCTTCATTATTTCTTTTATGTTTACTATGCTTACACTTTCATCTGAAACAAGTTCTTTTAATGTTTCCATTTTATTTTCTAATTCATCATCTGTTATTTCAGATGGTTTTCCAATAAATATTTTATTATGTGCAGTTTGTGTTAAACCTTCTTCTTTCATCAAAAGCTCTTCATATAGTTTTTCTCCAGGTCTTAAGCCTGTTACTTTTATTGGTATATCTATATGAGGTTCTAATCCTGTTAATTTTATAAGAGAAACTGCTAAATCGTATATTCTTACAGGTTCTCCCATATCTAGCACAAATATTTCTCCTCCATTTGCATAACTCATTGCTTGTAAAACCAACCCCACAGCTTCAGGTATTGTCATGAAAAATCTTGTTATTTCCTTATGCGTAACTGTTACTGGTCCTCCCATAGCTATTTGTTTTTTAAATAGTGGAACTACTGATCCATTGCTTCCAAGTACATTTCCAAAACGTACTGCTGCATATTCAGTATTGCTTTCTTTATTTTTTGCTTGCACTATCATTTCACACAATCTTTTTGATGCACCCATTATATTTGTTGGATTTACCGCTTTATCTGTTGATATTAATATAAATCTTTTTACATTGTATTTATCTGCACACATTACAGTATTATATGTTCCAAATACATTGTTTTTTATTGCCTCTAATGGACTAATTTCCATTAATGGCACATGTTTATGTGCTGCTGCATGAAATACCAAATATGGTTTATACTTTTCAAATACACCATCTAATCTTTTTTTGTCTCTAACACTTCCAACAATAGGTATTATTTCAACGTCTTTATTCTCTAAATTTGCTTTTAATTCTAATTCTATATTGTATAAGTTATTTTCATATATATCAAATATTATTAATTGGCTTGGCTTGTATTTAACTATTTGTCTACATAGTTCTGAACCTATTGAGCCACCTCCACCTGTAACTAAAACTGGCTTATCTTTTATTAATTCTCCAATATTTTCATTGTCTAATACTATAGGATCTCTCCCTAAGAGGTCTTCTATTTCTACATCTCTTAAGTTCTGCATTACATTTTTGTTTTTTATTAAATCTGCTGTGCCTGGTAATATTCTAAGTTTTGCTCCAGTTTCTTGGCATATTTGTAATATTTCTTTTTTATCTTGGTTTGCTATATTTGCAATAGAAAAAAATATTACATCAACTTTGTTTTCTTTACATATTTCTACAATTTTATATCTATCACCTAAAACTTTTACTCCAGATATTAAATAATGAAATTTTCCCTCATTATCATCAATAAGTCCAACAATATTATATGTATTTCTCATTGTTGTTTTTAATGTTTTAATTATGTCTCTTGCAGCTTCTCCTGCTCCAATTATAAGTAAATTCTTTCTATTTTCTTTAGACGCATTTGCTGTAGTATCAGTGCCTGATGTTAATATAAATCTTATTATTACTCTATATGCAATTATTCCTACTGCAATTATAATGCTTGTAAGTATTATCTGCTTAATGTTTACTAGTTGCAAACTAAATAAAAATTTTAAAGCTATAACTAAACATGCAGATAATCCACTTGCTAATATGTATTTTATATAATCTTTTCCATTTTCATATCTTGTAATATTTTTATATAAATCAAAAACCACAAAAACTATTTGATATACAAATAGTGATACAATAATAGAATTACTTATTAAATCTAAGTTTTTTGCATCCATAAATGCGTTTATATCTAACATTAAGAATGCAGATATAAAATATGCACCAAATATTATTAATATATCAACTAAAAATAATACAATATTTCTATATTTGCGAATTTTTTGCATTTTTATCTCTCCTCAATGTGTTTTTAGTAATTTTATTTGAAGAACGGGCGATTAAAATCGCCCCTACATTTTTTACAAATTACTTTACATTATCTTCTTTTTATAACCGTTTTTTTAACTTTTAAAATAGCTGCATTTTGCATATACAGCTATTTTAGTCTTTTCTTTATCTGTAACCTGTTCTATCTATTATTCTCTGACTAATACTTTTAACTGTTTCAGATACTTCATATACTTCATTTGTAAATAGCTGTTCATGTAATTGTTTTACATTTTGTTCTAATGTTACTGGAGCTGCATACCATGCTGTACCTGTGTAACCTCTAACTTCATATGGCCAACCAAAATTGTCTGTCACACTATACTGAGCTATTTTTGATGCATATGATAATATTTCTTTTTGTGTTATATTTGTTGTAACTTCTGGTAATAATTTATCTATTAAAGTATTTAATTCTAAATATGATAATCCTTTTACTTTTTCAAAAACTTTTATTACAACTGTTCTCATTCTTTCAGTTCTTGCATAATCACTATCTATTTTTCTTATTCTTCCATATTCTAGCGCTTGTGTTCCTGTTAAATTATATGTGCCTGCTCCGTTTATTCCTGTAACTTGACTTGCTTCTGCACTTGTTAGTGTTATTTCTACTCCACCTATTGCATCTACAATATTTATTACAGAATCAAAGTCTATTGTTACATATTTTGTAATATCTAAATCTAAGTTTGTGTTTATAGCACTAAGTGCTAATGGTGCTTTCCCATAAGCATATGCATGAGTTATTTTATCTAACCCATAACCTTCTATATTAAGATATGTATCTCTATATACCGAAACTATTTTTACTTCTTTTGTATCATTATTTATGCTTATTATCATTATACAGTCACTTCTACTATTTGTAAAAGTAGCATCTTGCGCATCTAATCCTAAAAGTGCAATGTTTGTGTACCCAGTTAATACTTCTTCTACACCTTCATTTATTTCTATATCATTTGCTGTTACATTTTCATAGTTTATTTTATTTAATTTAGTTTTTAAAAATATAACTACAGCAGCTATAATTCCTATAATTATAACTAATAAAACTATTAATAATATTTTTAAAAATTTCTTCATTTTTTCCCTCTTTTCCTAAATAATCAAACATACAAGTTCATTATACTACAAGCAATATTGCTTTTCAACATTTTTTTCAATTTTTTAACATCAATTATTATCACTTAAATAATATACGTCACAAGCATTTAACCTTTTCAAATATGTGCAGTTTTTTGATCCAGTTGCTTCTTCTACAGTAGCTAAAATCTCATCATTTTCTTGACCTGGATTTATAAAAATCACAACTCCATTTTGTATGTTTTTCTCTTCTAAAATTTTTTTGATATTTTCTACGGTATATTCAATATCTTTTGCAACATAAGATTCATCAACTGTTGCAAATAGAAGAATGTCATCTAAAAATCTATTGTGGCCAGAGTTGAAGAAATATATTGTTGGAACATTTAATTCATTTCCTAATTTTTGTACTATCTCTTTTTTATCAGTAAATGCAACTTCTGGCTCAATTTTAAATATAATAGGAGCTATTAATATTGCAATTAGTAATATACCAATTAATATATTTATCTTTTTTTCTCCTAATATATTATTCAATAACTCATATAAATAATATATTACTAAAACAAATATCAATCCGCAAACTGGCATTATGTACCTAAGTTCAATCCAAGGAGAAGCTACTGCAACCAATATAAAATAAAATATTGTTGGAAAAACTATAAATTTTATATACTTATTAGAAACCTTTTGTTTTTTTATTATATTTACAATTATTGAAACCAATATTATACCAAGTATTATATACATCGTCTTGTTAAAAATAAACAAATTTATTTTTGCTAGATAATTACCTATACTTGTTAAAAATTGTGGTACATCCATTAATTTACTTATTACCCCTTGTCCTCTATATCCAAAAAACATATGTTGTATTGAGTATGGGAAAATTATAAGAGATATCACTCCAGCAATTCCAATAATTACTATATACCAAATTAAATTTTTAAACTTCTTTTCCTTTATATTCTTTATTACAAATAAAAGAAATAACATTGCTAAAAAGAATAAGTAATAATAATGTGTTAAAGAACCTACTAAAGCACTAATTCCAATACCTATTAATAACTTATAATTTATGTTTTCATTATCTAACAATTTCATATGTAAATATGTTGTTATTAAAATATTTAACGTAGATAATGCATACATTCTAATATAGATTACATTTGTTAATGATGCCATTGTAATTGAAGATACAAATACTAACACCATCGCTTTTTCCTTTGATTTTTCTTTATTATAAAGTATTTTTTCTAATATTAAATATGTAAAAACTGTTATAAACATATATATTATAATATTTACAATTATTCCAGGCCATTTTGAATAATGATTTTTAGAAAAGCCCATAGCAATTCTTAATAATAAATAATATAAAGGTGGATGTACATCATTCTTTTGATTTTCATATACTTGGTCATACTTGCCTACTTCGTCATCATTTACTGTTAAATAATCTTCATAATATTCTTTATTATGCCAGGTATTATAAAAATCCTCATTATCTTGTATTTCTACTTTATCATAACTTGCCAACCCTAATGAATATGCCTCATCCATGTGTATGTATGATTTGTTTACGCCAACTATTATGAATATTATAGTTTGTATTATTAGAATCACTGTTATTAAAAATATCTCTTTTTTTCTACTCATTTTCTTTTCCTCTTATTAAAATATACAGGGCGTCATCCTCCCTGTATATTTATTTAATATTTTAAAATGTTATTATCTATTTGTATATTTTTAGATCGCCTTAAGGACTCCGACCCCTGCGCTCCTTTAATATAAATTTCCAAATTTAGAAATCCAAAAAACAAATTCTATTTTACCATTTCCATTGTTTCTTTTGCTATTTCTAATTCTTCGTTTGTTGGAATTACATACATCGGTATTCTAGATTCTGGTGTACTTATTATTCCTTCATAGCATTCATCAGCTAAATTTGTTCTATCTAATACTATTCCAAATTCTTCTAATCCTTCAACAGATTTTGCAACTGCATCTAAGTTATGTTCTCCAATTCCACCTTCAAATATAATAGCATCTACATGTCCTAATACTGCCATATATGCTCCTATATATTTTCTTACTCTATAAGAGAACATTTCTAATGCTAATTCTGCTCTTTTATCTCCTTTATCTCTTAATCCTTTTAAGTCTCTTACATCTCCTGTTGTTCCAGAAATTCCAAGCAATCCTGATTTTTTGTTTAATATTGTTAACATTTGGTCAATGTCTAAGTTTTCTTTTTGCATTACAAATTGTAAGACTGCTGGGTCTAAATCTCCAGATCTTGTTCCCATTACTAAACCTTCAAGTGGTGTTAATCCCATTGTTGTATCTACACATTTACCGTTTTTTATTGCTGCTAAACTTGCACCATTTCCTAAGTGGCAAGATATAATATTTATCTCTTCTGGTTTTTTTCCTAAAACTTTTGCAGCTGCTTTTGATATAAATTTATGAGATGTTCCGTGTGCTCCATATCTTTTTATTGCATATTTTTCATAATATTCATATGGTATTGCATATAATGCAGCTTTTTCTGGTATTGTTGTATGGAATGCTGTATCAAATACTAATACTTGTGGAACGTTTGGCATTAAATCCATACATGCATGAATTCCTTGTAAGTGTGCTGGGTTATGTAATGGTGCATATTCTATAGATTTATTATATTCTTCTAAAACTTCTGGAGTTACAACAACTGATGATGTAAAGTTTGGTCCTCCATGAACTACTCTATGTCCTACAGCATTTATTTCACTAACATCTTTTATTGCTCCTATTTCTGAATCTGTTAAGAATTCCATTACAGCTTCAAATGCTACTGTATGATTTGGTAATTCTAATTCTTTTACATGTTTTTTACCACTTCTTTTGTATTCTACAAATGGTGTTTCCATTCCTTTTACACCAATTCTGTCACATTTTCCTGATGCTAACACTTCATCATTATCCATATTTATTAATTGATATTTTAATGATGAACTTCCACAGTTTACTACTAAAATTTTCATATTTAGTTTCTCCTCCTAAACTTGTTTTTTTATTTTTCCTAGGTTTTTATTTTATATTATATTTTTACATATTTCAAGTGGTTAGTAAAATTTTCCACATTTTAATTTATTATTATATGTAAAAATATTAAGCGAGTCAATGTAGCCACGGGCAAGGGTGCAACCTTCCCCCTTACAGGATTTATAATTAATTATATTTATACAATATTTTTATTTAGAATGTTTCTTCTAGCACGTTTGCTAAGCATTGCATACTTAATAAACATTCTTCTAATGTATTTCCTGTTGCTCCAACCTCAATTATAGACGCTCCCATAGATATATGCTGATTATATCTAGAATTTCTTACTATCATAGGTCTAAATAAGCCTGGATATATAGAGTTTGCAGTTTCTTGTATTTTTACGGCAGTTTTTAAGTTTTGATTCCAGTTTGGATGTTCAAGTCCGCCTCCATCTGTTCCTATTACAAACATTAATTGTGCTACACTTTCTCCATTTACTTTTACTGTTGGTCCATATGATGTTCCATCCCCTACAGCATCTCTATGTAAATCTATTACAATCTGTATATCTGAATTTTCGTTTAATACAGTTTGAATTGTGCTATAAGAACGATCATAAGAACCTGAATATGCTGGGTAATCATGACAAGTAGTATTATGTATTACTGTAAAACCTTTTTGTTCTAAATACTTTGTAAGTTCTTCTCCTACTTTTACCATATTATAATTATTATCTGTTGTTCTATAATTCCCTGTCATAGTATAATTATATTTTTCACTTGGAGTATAACTTTCACATGTATGAGTATGATATATTAAAACTTTTTTTGTATTTGGTAAATTTAAATCATTTGGATTACATATTTCTTCATTTATATCGCAATTACTCTGATTTCTTATTTTTACACTTCCATAAGTTATATTATAGTTTTCTGCTATATTCCTTTCAGAAACACTTTCTGTTCTAGCATCTTTAGAAATTATAATTGTATTTTCAACATCAATTTCCTGTTGAGGCTTGGTTACTTCTACTTTAGGTTTGTCTGCATTTGCAACTATTATTAAAGGACAGAAGCCCTCTAAGATTCCAATATAGTCTGTCTCATATGTTTTTTCATTACCAATATTAAAAAAACTAGTATACAAGATACTACATTTATCAAAAGTTAAGAGTTTTTGCAAAACTATTACATTTGTTAGCAGGACTTTTACAAGTAATATTATAAAAATTATAAAAATAATTAGTTTAACAAAACTCTTTGATATTTTTTTAAAATTGATTACCGCAACATTCATATTTTACCTCTTTCGGGCAGACATGAAGGTCTGCCCCTACATTTACAGTTTAATTTTATTCAAGTTAAAGGTAATTATGATGTTATAATTAATTCTAGATAAATTTGATGTAGAAAGTTTGATATTATTATTTCTGAATATCTATTTCTATTACATTAATTTTTGTGATTTGCTTTTTATCAGAATTATCTAATAATTTTATAATACAATTACTTTTTACATTTTGTTTTTTTGTTTTTAAATTTCTTAAATCGATTAAAACCTTGCTTGAATAGTCCATTCCTAGTGGTAATGTTTGGTTTCTGTTATTAAAGAAAATTATATTGCTAAATGCAATTAAATTAGTTCCAGCTTTTATTTTTAGTTTGTATAAGTTAATTTCATCTGTTTCCGAAATTAATTTTTCAGGATTTATTTCAAATACCTCTAATTCTTTTTTTGGATTTGATAAACTATATACTGGTAAAGTTAAATTTATTTTATTCTTTTTTAATGCATTTTCTATATTATTTTTTATTTTCTCCAAAGCCTTAGTATATTCTTCTGATGTTGTTTCATTATTTATTCCAAGAATATTTTCTGGTTTTCTTACTGTTTCTCTATGTTCTAAAAGTTTTTCATCAATATCTACTAACTTTTCTTTATTTTCTTTTAATTTAACTGGTTTATCTTTTAATACTAAATTTAAATCTTTTAATATAATTGTTCCAGCAACTAAAATACTATCTTGTTCTTCATTACTTAATACTTTTCTTTGAGATAAATCAATTTGTTTTCCAAAATCTACTATATCCTCTTTTAGCTTAAATACTTTTTCAATTTTTGTTTGTTTTTCTTCTTTTGCCATTCCTTCAGATAATTGATTTTTCTCATCTTTATTTGTAAATTTCCAAAATTCAAAAATACTCTTTTTATGAGATTCTATCTCTGCAATATATAATGTGGCATTTTCTATTTTTTTCTTCAATATTTCAATTTTAACATTTAAATTTTCAATATCTAATTGTGTAGTTGTTGCTAGAATAGTTTTTGTTCTTAAATCTTTACAAACATATATTAAATCTTCTATTTCATCATAATATGTATGTTTAATGCTTCCGTTATCCTCTACACTGTATAATTCATCTAATATTGTTTCTTCCAGTACTTCTTTTCTCTTTTTACTATATTTAAAAAAGTATTTTACTCTTCCAAAAAAGGTTTTTTTACATTCCAAAAAAGTAGAAATTTGTTTTTGCTTATTTAACAGTTCAACATTTAGTTTTCTTTCTTCTATTTTCAATTTGTTTAACTGTAAAGTTAGTTGTTTTTGTATTTTTTCAATCTTTTCAATATCCGCTAAATTATGTTTTATTTCACCTTTATAGAATTGTTTTAAATTAGAAAATGTTATTTCATTATTTTTACAATAAAAATGAAGTCCTGCATTTTCATCTAATATGATTTCAAACTCAAAATAATTTGACAGTTCTGTTTGTAAATCAAATAGTGATTTTATAAGTGCATAAAAATCAGTTATTTCTTCCTTCTTTTGAAAATGTAATTTATAATCACTTATAATCCCTTCATATATATTTAGTTTTCCAACAATATCAATATATACACTTTCATTGTTATCATACACTTCATATATCATTGGCCAATTATTTGTAAAATAATATAAATAGTTTTCTAATTTACTTATTTTACTATTCTCAATATATTTATTTTCATAATCCAAATTACAAATTGGAACATATATTTTTTCTTCACTTTGTTCTAATTTCTTTTTTAGTAAATATAGAAATGCTTGCTGTTTACTTTCCTGCAAAGGAACAATCATATAATATTTGTTTGTTCTTTTTATATAATAAATTTGCCACAAATAGTCTTTTTCATATTTAACTTTAGATGGAATTACTTCTAAAAAACTTTTTTGTATTTCTTCCAATTCTTTTATTTCTTCTATAGATGTGTTTCGTAAAGCATTTAAAAAAGATTCATATTCTTCCTCATTTTTTTTATCTAAATAATATGATAAAATATTCATACTTTCTATTTTTTTAGAAGATTCATCTAATCTTAATGAATTAGTAACAAGTATATTTACATCCCTTATAGATACATACTTATAGATTTTATAATT
>JAZNWN010000032.1:0-17054 GCA_045593405.1 Clostridia bacterium | reverse complement strand
AAATTAAAATAAATAAAAAAATAAATTTAATAAAATGTAATGTTGAGAGTTTAAATAGAAATGATTTAAAAAATAAATTTAATAAATATAATTTTATTATTTTTAATTTATTTAATATTAAAGAAAAAAATAAAATAATAGAAATAATAAAATTAATTTTTTAAAATAAAAATTTAAAAAATAGCATAAAAAGGGCTACAAAAATGTAGGGACGAGCACTGCTCGTCCGTTCTTCAAAGAAAATACTAAAAAAATTGAAAAGTTAAAAAGGAGGAAAAATTATGAATTTAACAGAAATAATAAATAATTTAAAAAAACCGGAAGTAAGAGAAGAAATATCAAATAACTTAAAGGAAAAACAGGAAGAATTTCTAGAATCTACTTTAGGGAAAATTATAAATACTGGAATTGATGTTGGAATAAAAGCTGTTCTTCCAGAATGGCTAGAAGATGAAATTATTGAAATAAAGGACTCAGTCTTAAATGTTGGTTTTAAAGAAGGAGTACAAATGGCAATAAATAAAGCAATTGATATGGGAAAAGCAATAGAAGGCATTTTTACAGGAAATTTTGAAAATCTTTCTCAAATAAAATCCGTTATACAAAGCGGAGGTTTATTAGATACAATTTCAGATTTATTAGACAGTGTTATTACTTGGGCAAAGGAAGAAAAGTTGATTAGTTCAAGTACAGCAAAACTTATAAAATCAAGTAAAAAAACAATATTAAAAAATATAGAAGAAAGTATTGATAATAGTTTGGAAGATCAGGTAACAGCAATAGAAAAGATAGATGGATATATAGAAAAATGGAATAATTATTATAAAGAACAGGACATTACAAATATGAAGAAAATACATACTAGAATACAAAATGAAATGGAAAAAATAATACCAATACAAGATGTTTTAAACAAAGTAGAACAGCTAGAAAATATGCACGAGCTTATAGTGAATAATGGAGGAAAATTTAATTTGACAGAAGAAGAAATAGAATTATCTACCATGTTAGTTTATTAAAACAAAAAACCAGAAATGGACAGGGGGACGTAGTTTATGTCCATAGGATTATTCAAATCCATGGACATAAACTACGTCCCCCTGTCCACAAACAATTTCCGTAAGAAAATCTTGTTTTTTTCTTGCAAAAATTAGACTAATCATATATAATTACGAGGTAAAATACACAAAATGAAAAGAGGAAAAACATGGACAAAAAAGAGGAAATTATTATTCAAAAAAATATCGAAAAAGAAATGCAAGATGCATATATTGATTATGCTATGAGCGTTATTGTTGCACGTGCTCTTCCAGATGTAAGAGACGGTATGAAGCCAGTGCACAGAAGAATTTTATATACAATGCATGAAGATGGAATTACTCCAGATAAGCCATATAGAAAATGTGCTACTACAGTTGGAGACGTTTTAGGAAGGTATCATCCACATGGAGATGCTTCTGTTTATGATGCATTAGTTAGAATGGCACAAACATTCTCACTAAGATATCCGATGGTAGATGGACACGGAAACTTTGGTTCTATAGATGGAGATCCTCCTGCAGCATACCGTTATACTGAAGCAAGAATGTCAAAAATATCTCAATTAATGCTTGCAGATATTGAAAAAAATACAGTTAATTTTATGCCAAACTTTGATGATAGATTACAAGAGCCAACTGTATTACCTGCAAAAATACCAGCATTGCTTTTAAATGGTTCATCTGGTATTGCGGTTGGTATGGCAACAAATATTCCACCTCATAATTTAACAGAACTTATTAATGGAATTGTAAAAATAATAGATGAGGATGAAGTTACAGATGAGGAGTTAATGCAAGTTATAAAGGGACCAGATTTTCCAACAGGTGCAACTATTTTAGGAAGAGAAGAAATAAAAAAAGCATATACAACAGGTAGAGGGAAAATAACACTAAGAGGAGAAACTGAAATTGAAGAAATGTCTGGAGGTAAAAGAAGAATAATTGTTTCTTCATTACCATATCAAGTAAATAAAGCAAAATTAATTGAACATATTGCAGAACTTGTAAAAGAAAAAAGAATTGAAGGGATTTCTGCAATAAGAGATGAATCTGACAGAGAACATGATGTAAGAATAGTAATAGAATTAAAAAGAGATGCAAATCCACAAGTGGTTTTAAATTTACTATATAAATACACACAAATTCAAGACACTTTTGGAATAATAATGTTAGCTTTAGTAGATGGAGAACCAAGAATATTAACATTAAGAGAATGCTTAGATCATTATATAGAACATAGAAGAGTTGTAATTTTAAGAAGAACAAAGTTTGAGCTTGATAAAGCAGAAGCGAGAGCACATATTTTAGAAGGATTAAGAATTGCAATTGACAATATTGATGAAGTAATCAAAATAATTCGCTCTGCTTATGATGATGCAAAAGAAAGATTAATGAAAAGGTTTGGTTTTTCTGAAATTCAGGCTCAGGCAATATTAGATATGAGATTAAAAACATTATCAGGATTGCAAAGAGAGAAAATCGAAGAAGAATATAACGAATTAATGAAACTAATTGCATATTTAAAAGAAATATTATCAAGTGAAACTCTAGTATACACAATAATTAAGGATGAGCTTATAGAAATAAAAGAAAAATATGGAGATGAAAGAAAAACAAAAATAGTTGCAGCTGAAGGGGAACTTGAAGTAGAAGATTTAATAAAAGAAGAACAAACAGTAATTGCTTTAACTCATTTTGGTTATATAAAAAGAATGCCAATTGATACATATAAGAGTCAAAAACGTGGAGGAAAAGGCATTACAGGAATTGCAACTAGAGAAGAAGATTTTGTTAAAGAAATATTTACAGCTTCTACACATGATACAATTTTATTCTTTAGTAATAAGGGAAAAATGTATAAATTAAGAGGATATGAAATACCAGAAGCAGGAAGAACTGCAAAAGGAACAGCAATTGTTAATTTATTACGTTTGGATGCCGATGAAAAAATATCAACAATAATACCAATTCAAAATTTTGCAGAAGGAAAATATTTATTATTTGCAACAAGAAATGGTATGATTAAGAAAACATCTCTAACAGAATATATGTCTGGCAAGAAAACAGGATTATTATCAATTACATTAAAAGATGATGATGAATTAATTGATGTAAGATTAACAGATGGACAAGACAATGTTGTTTTAGTTACAAGAAAAGGTATTGCAATTACTTTCACAGAAAAAGATGTAAGACCAATAGGACGAATTTCTCAGGGTGTAATTGGAATTAGACTTGATAAAGAAGATTATGTAATAGGTATGGAACCAATAGTAGAAGGAAGCAAACAAACACTTCTTGCTATAACAGAAAATGGTTTTGGAAAAAGAACAGAACTTGATGAATACAGAGTACAAGCAAGAGCTGGAAGAGGAGTAATAACATATAAAGTTACTCCAAAAACAGGTGAAATAGTAGGAATAAAAATAGTTGATGATACAGATGATGTAATGCTTATAACAGACACAGGAACAATAATTAGAATAAATGCTTCTGAAATAAGTATTCTTGGAAGATCAACACAAGGTGTAACTTTAATGAGAACAAATGAAGGAAAAGTTGTAAGTATAGAAAAAATTTCTGAAAAAGAGGAAGAATAATATGGAGCAAAAGATTAGAAGAGAACAATTTATAAAAGAGTTAAAACTTGGAGTAGAGCAAGAATATAATGTTCCGAACAAACCTATAAATGCTAAAGATGTAGACATTAAAGAAGTAAGTCAAAAAATACAAAGTCTTATAGATAATTTCTGCAAACAAAATCAGGTTTGTTTTGAGGAAATAAAAGAAAGTATTTTAAAAAATCTTAAAGAGTGTAGCGAAATTAATCCTAAGTCTATGGATGAATATAATTTAATAAAGAATATATTAAATTATATTTCTTCTCAAAGAGATAAAGATGCAAGATAAAAATGAAAAAAATCCAAAACCCTATTGCCGTAAGAAAAATTTTATGTTATTATATATAAATATTAAAGAAAAAACAAAGAAAAGGACAACACAAATAAAAATAAAATCAAAAGAGAGTTTGGCATTTTGCTGAGAGCCAAATTGAAAAATAGTTTATTTGTTATCACCTTGGAGTTGATAATTTGAAAATAAAAGTAAAATTATACGTAAATCTGCGTTAAAGATATTTTAAGATGTATATAATGTATTTATATATGAATTAAGGTGGTACCGTGAGTAAAAAACTCGCCCTTTAGCATAGGGCGAGTTTTTTATAATCCAAAATCCGACGAGGATTTTGATAAAGGGCTAAGATAGCCCAAACGCAGGGGCTTATATATTTTATTTTTAGAGCGATTCCGGGGCGACCGCCGTAGAAAATGTATGAACGAAGTGAATTACATTTTCTAGGATGGGGCAGTGAAAAAAATAAAATATATAATCCCGACGAGATTTGGGCGGAATGTAAAAAGAAAAATTTAAGGAGGATTTTTATGTGTGAAGAAAAGAAAGATTATGGTAAAACATTGAATTTACCACAAACAGATTTCCCAATGAGAGGAAATTTACCACAAAGAGAACCAGATATCCAAAAAGAAGTTTTAGATAATGGTTTATATGAAAAAATATTAAAGAAAAATGAAGGACATGAACATTTTGTCCTACATGATGGGCCTCCATATGCAAATGGTGAAATTCATATAGGTCATGCTTTAAACAAAATATTAAAAGATACAATTGTTAGATATAAAGCATTAAAAGGATATTATACTCCATATGTACCTGGATATGATACACATGGTATGCCTACAGAGAAAAAAGCAATTGAAAAATTAGGATTAGATAGAGAGAAAATTCCAGTATCTCAATTTAGAGACACTTGTAAAGAATTTACAAGAAATTATAAAGACAAACAAACAGAAGGATTTAAAAGATTAGGAGCAATAGGAGACTGGAAGCATCCATATATAACATATAATCCAGAATCAGAAGCAAGACAATTAGGTGTATTTTGGGATATGTACAAAAATGGATATATGTATAAAGGTTTAAAACCAGTATATTGGTGTACAGACTGTGAAACAGCACTTGCAGAAGCAGAAATAGAATATCAAGATGTAGATACAACATCAATATTTGTTAAATTCCCAGTAAAAGATTCTAAAGGATTATTTGAAATAGAAAATACATATTTTGTAATTTGGACTACAACACCTTGGACATTGCCAGGTAACGTAGGTATAACAATAGGAGGAGAATTCGATTATTCTTTAGTTGAAGTAAATAGTGAAAAACTAATAATTGCGACAGAATTAGTAGATAATGTAATGTCAAAAATTGGAGTAGAGGATTATAAAACTGTTCAAAAATTTAATGGAGCGGAGTTAGAGGGAGTTCTTTGTAAACATCCATTTTTAGATAGAGACTCTAGAGTTGTTTTGGGTAGTGATGATACAATAGTTGTTGAATTAGGAACAGGTACTGGCGCAGTTCATACAGCTCCTGGTTATGGTAAAGAAGACTATTTATGTGGATTGAAAAATGGATTAGAAGTTGTTGTATGTGTTGATGGAAAAGGTTTCCAGACAAAAGGTGCAGGGGAATTTAACGGTTTAAGATATGATAAATCTAATGATGCTATTATAAATTGGTTAGAAGAAAATAAACTTTTATTATATAAACAAAAAATAAACCATGCATATCCACATTGCTGGAGATGTAAAAATCCAATAATTTTTAGAGCAACAGAGCAATGGTTCTGCTCAGTTGATAAATTCAGAGATAAAGCAATTGCAGAAGCAAGCAAAGTAAAATGGATTCCATCTTGGGGAGCTGAAAGAATTACAACAATGATTTCAGAAAGAGCAGACTGGTGTATTTCAAGACAACGTACATGGGGAGTTCCAATTCCAATATTCTATTGTAAAGATTGTAAAAAAGAATATATAACAGAAGAATCTATTGAAAAGATAAAGAAATTGTTTATTGAAAAAGGTTCAAATGTATGGTGGGATTTAAGCGAAAAAGAATTAATGCCAGAAAATGCTAAATGTGAATGTGGATGCACAGAATTCAAAAAAGAATCAGATATTATGGATGTTTGGTTTGACTCTGGTTCAACACATCAAAGTGTTTTAGTTGATAGAGGACTTCCATATCCAGCTGATTTATATTTAGAAGGTGCAGACCAATATAGAGGATGGTTCCAATCATCACTTCTTACATCTGTTGCTGTAAATGGAATAGCACCATTTAAACAAGTTCTAACACATGGATGGACTGTAGATGGTCAAGGAAGAAAGATGTCTAAGAGTTTAGGAAATGGAATAAGCCCACAAGAAGTTATAAAAGAATATGGAGCAGATATTTTAAGATTATGGGTTATTGCATCAGATTATCAATCAGATGTTAGTTTATCTAAAGATATATTAAAACAAATAACAGAAGTTTATAGAAAATTAAGAAATACAGCAAGATATATTTTAGGAAATACATCAGATTTTGATCCAAATAAAGATATGGTAGCCTATGAAGATTTGCAAGAATTAGATAAATATGCATTATTAAAACTAAATGATTTAGTAAAAAAATGTACACATAGTTATGATAATTATGATTTCCATGAAGCATATCAAGCAATAAATGTATTCTGTGTAACAGACATGAGTAGCTTTTATTTAGATATTATAAAAGATAGATTATATAGTACATTGGCAGAATCTAAAGAAAGAAGAGCAGCTCAAACAACAATGTATTTAATATTAAATACATTAGTAAAATTACTTGCTCCTATGACAGCATTTACAGCTGAAGAAATCTGGAAGTACATGCCAAAACTAGATAGTGAGAATGTTGAAAGTGTAATGTTAACAAATTATCCAGAAATTAATTTAAAATACGAAAATGACGAATTAAGAGCAAAATGGGCAAAAATTGTAGATGTAAAAGAATTAGTTGCAAAGAAATTAGAAGAAGCAAGGGCGGAAAAAACAATAGGACATTCTCTAAATGCAAAAGTTACTCTATATGCTGAAAATGAATTATATAAATTCTTAAAAGAAAATAAAGATTTATTAAAAACAGTATTTATAATTTCAAGTCTAGAAATAGAAGAAAATGAAAGATCAAATGAAGCAAAATTAGGAATAAAAGTTGAAGTTGCACCTGGAGAAAAATGTGAAAGATGCTGGATGTTTTCAGAAGAAGTAGGTAGTGATGAAGAACACCCAACCCTATGTCATAGATGTTCTGATGTAATGAAAAAAATATAAAATAATTGGAGGGCGCATTATGTGCTCTCTTTAATTTGCTTTTTTTTTGAAATTATGTTAATATATAAGTATATATTCTGACGAATATTTTAGATAAAGTCCCCGGCATTCCTAGCATTATGCTAGTTCAAATAAAGAATACAACAAAAGGAGATATGAGAATGATAGAGTGTTCAGTTATCTGCTTGGTAGGGGCATTGGCAATATTCTTTGAAGCATCTGATAGTAATTCCTATAAAAAAAACAGGAAAAGAAGCAACAACTTAAAGTTTGCAGTTTCCGCGCTGCTGGCAATTTTGAGCGTATTGCTCGGATTTATTGCTATTATCTAAAAGAATACCCCCAGCAAGAGTTCTTGTAGGGGGTATTCTTTTAGATTTTAAATCTTATATCATCTCCGAAAAATCTGTAAATATCATAATGTCCAATAAAACGTGAAACTAATCTTTCATCATATGTACTATACAAACCTTGTAAATCTAAATTTGTAGAAATTATTGTTTTAGTGATTTTTCCATTTTGATTTAAAAGTCTGGTATTGATTATTTTATAAAGCTCAGTGAATTTCATTGAATTCATAGTTTCTGTTCCCAAATCATCTATTACAAGTAAATCTACGTTTAATAAATTTTCTGAAAAGGAACTATCATTTTTAAACATTTTTGATATTAATGTATCAAGCATTACAGGTGCAGTTTGGTATAAAACAGTATAACCTTTTTCTATTAATTTAGAAACAATTGCATTTGATAAATATGTTTTTCCAAGACCTGTTGATCCGGAAAACAGTAAATTTTTTACAGTAGGATTATCAAAATTTTCTGTGAATTTTAAACAAGCAGAGTGTATATCTTTTATATTTTCTCTTGGAGAAATATTACTTCCATATTTTTCAGTATCTGCTTTATTAGAAAATAAATTAATATTAAAATTTTCAAAAGTATCTTTGCTCAAATTTCCCATATTTGCTTTGTTGTACTCAGCGTCAAATAATTTTTGTTTTAAACATTTACACATATCTGTTTGTGAATTGTGGAAAACGTATCCGGTATCTTTACAAACATTGCATTTATATTGAACATTTAAAAAAGACAAATCTTTTCCCATTTGTTTTAATAATTGTTCTCGCTCGGCTTTTAAACTACTAATTTTTTCTTGTGGATTTTCATTATTTGTTGTTTTTAATAAAGCAGATTTAGCAATAGAGATAGAAGCTAAATTTAATTCTTTTTCTATTTCTTCAAGACGTGGATTTTGAGAATAGATTTCTTTTTTTCTTAAATCCAGGTCTTTTATATTTTGTAAACGAGTTTGTTCATATTCAGTTAATAATTGCTTTAGGATGGTGTTGTTCATAAAACCCCCTTTATATTAATAATAAAAATAATAGATATTTTTTGCGTTTGGTTTTTTGTATTTGGAATTTAGTTTTGTAAATATATGATTCTTCTAGGCAAAAATACAAAATACGAAATACAAAACACATAAAAGTTATATTTATGGGAAGAAATTTTACAGTATTTTATTCCGCTTTTTTATTTGCATATAAATCATTTAAATTACTGTAATCTCTTTTTTGGTAATTATTATAATTTGTTTTCTTTTCTAGTTCTTTTATATTTTTGTTTTTTTGTTTCATTTCTGTTAAAAAAGATTCAACTTCTATTGCTGTTTTTAATTTTCTTTCATGCCAATCTGTAAGAAGTTTGTCCAAATAATCAAAATTAGGGTTTGCTTTAGAAGTAGTTTTCTTTAAAGCAATGTTTATTATATCTAAACCGAAACCATAGTCTAATAACCATTTTTCAATGTAAGCTTCTTCAAATTGTGTAAGATTTCCAAATCTTCCAAGTTTTTTTGCAATAGATTTTTTTATTTTATTCATATTTTCATATTTTTGGAAATAGCTTTCTAAATCATTATAAGTTTTTATTTTATTGTGTGACCAGCTTTCAGCCACTGTTTGTACATAGTTTTTATGAAGTGCAGATTTATTAAAACAATAGTGAAATAAAGCTACCATAACCTGTTCATCGAATTCATATTTTTTGAACCAAAGGTCTATGTCGCTATACCAAGATGGTGACATTATTCCTTGGAAATATGTATTATTAATACTATCAATTGCACGAGCCCTATATTCTGATTTAGCATTTTGTTTAATTTTTTCAGCAGACAAAGTCACATTTGGTGCATAAGATTTATGAAGTTCAATTTCTTGTAAATTGTTTAAAATATATCCATTTACTTTTTTTGTAACAACACCTAAATCTTCCCAAAAAGTTAATGCTGATTGAATTGTTGAAAAAGGAATATTCAATTTTTTAGATAAGTCGTTAAGTTTAATATCTTTATCATATTTAGCAAGAAAAACTAGACATAAATATACTTTAATAAAATCTCCATTAGCCTGAGATAAATATTCTGTAAAAAATACATCTGGAATTTCTGTATGTGAAAAAAGTATAGATTTATCAGTTGATTCTAGTTTCATAAATAATCCCCCAAAAAAGTAAATATTTTTAAAAATTATATCATTTATGAACGAAGAAAACAATAAGAAGGAGAAAGAAAATGTATAAATTAGAGAATGTAGGGAGTGCAGCCTTTGGCACCCTACAAATTTCAAACAGGTAAAAATACATAAATCAATCCTTATTAAAGAAATAAACTGTTCTGTTTTTTACAAATTTAAGCATGTAGGAAAGAAAATAGAAAATGTTTTCATTGTTAAAACCAAACATACTAAATAATAATAAAGGGAAATAAAGCATTATAAATACCGATATTTTTATATTTAAATTAAAAGGTATAGCTTTTGATATTTGAAACATTATAAATGCCCAGATTATATTTATAATTACAGTTGAATAATCAAAAACACCAAATAATCTATTTTTAAAATTATAATTTTGTGGAAAAATAAATTTCACTATATATACTCCTTTCTATTGTATTTTTACTATTTATCATCCTCCAATAATTAAGTTCTTAATAGTTGTTAGCCCAAAGTTCACATCTGTTGTAAGACCTCCCATAAATTCTCTTAAGAAAGAATTTGCTTTTATCAAGGAATAAATAGAACCAATATATGTTAATTGAGAAAAAATATCATTTGAATCATATTTTAAAGAAAAAGTAATAAGCAAAATAAGAGCAACTAATATTTGCAAAAATAAAAGAGATAAAAAGATTTTAAACCAAGCTTTAAAAATCCAATTAAAATTATTGATGGAAAGAGATAGAATTGCAAAAGGACAAATTAAAATAAAAACTTTAATCATTACATATCTAAGAGAATATGAAATTGCTAAGTTTACAAAACCAATGGAAATAAAAGCCTTTATAAGGCCATTAAAAGTAAATAAATTGAATGTTGCATCAGAATAAATAGTAGAATTAAGGTTTTCAAGCAATGTGTTAAAACAAATTTGGATATTAAATAAATTCTGACCAACATTTTTAATTAAAGAGGTAATACATGAAATTACAAATACAGCAGAATAGCAAAGTATCCAACAATAATTTATTGCAATTACACATAAAAGAATTTTAAAAATAAAACTAGAGGGTCTTTGGACTTGCGAAAAAGTCAAATGAGATAGTAAATAAGTCAGACCATAATAAAGAAGAAAACCATAAACTAAACTGTTACATACATAAATAATACCAGAATTAGCTGTAGAGCCAAGAAGCCCATAAAGACTAGAATTATCAAAAAAACTGGTGTTTATAAAAAGTAAATCATCTAAAACAGTATAAATATTATTATTAATGGAAGAAATCAAACTTGAAAAAATACTATTAATAGATTCAAGAAGAGATGAAACAATATTAACTTCTATAAAAATCACCCCTTAATTTTTAAGTTAATAAAAGATTTATGGTAGATAATATTAAATCTATTGAAATTAAAAAAGCATAAGAAAATAAACTACCACGGATTATTTTTTTTCCAGTACGAAGTCTTTCTTCATCTCCAAAACTAAACTTCTTCATAAATATACCTGTTCCGAACAGCAACAGCTGCTGCAGGTGTGGAAATTTTTATAAGCCAATTTTGTACTGACTCGAAAGCAGAAGAGAGAGTAGTAATCAATTTTGGATAGGCTGCAAAACTTGTTAAAGGAAAAACAAATAAAATAATAAGAAGAAAAAAACAAATAAAATTAATATAAAAATAAAATTTTTTCATAGACAATCATCCTTTCTTAAGTAAATAAATTAAAAATTTTTCAAAAAATATGGGAACATTTTTATTTTTTGAGGAGGCATAATTTTTAGACCATTTGATAGAAAGCCAAGGCAAGAAAAAGTTTCTAAATTTTGGGTAAAAAAGTTGGAATCATAAACAAAATCGAAATTTATTGCATCATTAATACTTTCAGATATGTTGGAATTTTTTGACATTAATTTTCCAGTAAAATAATTATAATTAGTTTCTTTTGCATTTTCGGAAATTGTTTTAGAAATTCTGTGTTTCTCTTCTTTGCCAACTTGTTTTTGAGCATCATCAATAGTTAAAGAGTCGTCTGTTCTAAACCAAAGTTTATTTATAAGATTTTGTGTTATAACTTTAACAGCTGAATTGTCTTTCAAGGAATTTAATAAAGAAGAATAACTTTGTGTTGCAACAATATTTATACATTTTGCTTCTCTACTTTGTGCAAAGAAATTTGCGTCTGTCAAAGTAACATATTCATGATACTCATCACAAATAAATGCAGTAGTTTTTATGTTGGAATTTTTAGAAAGTTGAGATAAAACCTCAGATTGAAAATCTAATTTTAAGTAGGTGGCAATTATTTTAGATAAATTTTCATATTCAGAAATATTCATATTTAAGACAACAATTTTACCTTGGTTTATAACTTCTTGAAAACCAAGAAAATTAAGGTCTTCCTCTGAGGGAGAGAATGTGTTTAAGACATCGTAATTTGAAATAAAAGTATTTGTTATTCTAGTAATTTCAGACTTTAAAATAGAAAGAGTTCTAGAATCTAATTTAGTAAATTCGTTTTCAAAAAAAAGAAGAGCAGAATGTAAATCATAAATTTGAGTTTTAGATAAAGATCTGGACCTAAATAATTGTTTTAAAAGATTTAATTTTTCTAAATAATAATTTTCTAATGTTATAATTTTATGAATTTCTTTAAATGTTACATATCCATTATTATAAAGTCTACAGAGTTTAATACTTTCAGTTAAAACTTTTTCACATTCATCAATCCAATAACTTTCAGAGTTATTAGGAGAAAAAAGAAGTAAAATTGTTTTTAATCTATTTGCTAATACTTGTGGGGATAAGTTTGGCTTATGTAAAGGATTATATTTATAAGAACCATTTAATTCTATAACAATTACATCATCATATCTATTTGTAGCTTTTGCATATTCTAAAGTTTGCCTATAAAAATTACCTTTTACATCTAAAATTAGCATACCTATTTTTTCAAAAATATTATTACTTGAGTAATTAATTAATTGCTTACAAAATGGATACATTGCAGAACTGGTCTTACCACTACCAATAGTTCCTGTAACTAAAATATTTTGATATAACCCTTTTTCATTTATATAGACAGGGAAATTATCTTGAAAACTATTTCCTACATATAAACAAAGTTTTTTTGGTTTTTTCATAATAAATTTAATTTTTTTATGTTTTGACTTTAATTTATTTGGAAATAAAAATGAGGAAAAAGAATATATAAGTGTAAGTAAATTAATAATAAGGGTGACTTTAAAAAATAATTTAATATAGAACCAGCCAGTAGGGATTTTTGTACAAATATCAAATGGATGAACTGCATATGGAAATATTAAAGATTTAGCTTCAAAAATAGGGTTAAAGAATTTTACAATCAAAAAATAGAGTAAATAGGAAAAAAGCAAAACAAAAATAAGTCTAAGAATAAAAAATATAAATTTCAAAATAGCCTCCTTGAAATATTTTAAAAAGATAAATTTTTAAATTTTAATTTGGAACCTTGCATAGAATGACAAAATTTCATTTCAAAAAAAGAATATATTGAATAAAAAAAGAAAAAAATATTAATAATAAAAAAAATAAAAAACAAATGAATATGAATACTTATATGAACACCACCTTTCCAGTTTTTACCATAATACAATAATATTTTAAATTTGTCTATACTTTTTTTGAAATTTATGTTAAAATTATTTTCAGTTCGGAAAAATGAACTAAAGAAAATTCATTTATTTATATTTTGGAGGGAGAAAAATGATAGAAAGAACTACAAAAATAGGAGAATTATTAGAAATAGCACCAGAAAAAGCTAATGTTTTATTAGAAGCAGGAATGCATTGTTTAGGGTGTCCAGCATCTCAAAATGAGACTTTAGAAGAAGCTTGTGATGTACATGGAATAGATGTAGAAGAAATTTTAGAAAAATTAAATGCCTAAATTAAAAAAATATAAAAAAACTGTTGACATATTAAAAAAAATGTAGTAATATAGATAAGCAGCTGCGACAAAAGCAGTTGCTTCTATAATTCAAAAAGAATTATGGGCCATTAGCTCAGGTGGTAGAGCACTTGACTTTTAATCAAGTTGTCCCGCGTTCGAGTCGCGGATGGCTCACCAAATAAATACTAATTTATTAGTATTTATTATGGCCCCTTGGTCAAGCGGTTAAGACATCGCCCTTTCACGGCGGAGACATGGGTTCGATTCCCGTAGGGGTCACCAATGCCGCTGTAGCTCAGTTGGTAGAGCAACTGACTTGTAGGATGAGTATTACATACTTTGAATCATCTTGCACCTTTATGTGGAAACATATAAAGTGGACACCGCTAATTCGGGGAAAGCTAAGTATTTATATATGCTAATCCCGAGCTAGAACTTAAAGATTTAAGTTTAAGTGTAGAGACTTTATACGGTGTGCCTAAGGCGTAAGCTATGGCAAAGAGAAAGTCCAGACTACAAACACAAGTTGTGGCAATGAAAATTGTAGTGGTATGAATCAGTAGGTCGTCAGTTCAAGTCTGACTAGCGGCTCCAAAAAAGAGTTTTGTATAATCAAAACTCTTTTTTCATTGCCTTGACAAGTACTTATAAAGGTGCTAATCTATATAAAGGAAGAAAAAGTAGAAATAAATATACAAAGATATTATAAATTGATTTATGAATTGTAGGGGCGATTTTAATCGCCCGTTCTTTGAAGTAATTACTAGATAGATTTAAGAGGTGAAAACTATGAAAACAATTATTATAACAGGTGGCTCTCGAGGAATTGGAAGCTGTTTGGTAGAAAATTTTGTAAAAGATGGTTATAATGTAGTCTTAAATTATAATAAATCTGAAGAACAAGCAAAGTCAATAAAAGAAAATCTAGAAAAAGGCGGATATAATATAGAAATATTCAAAGCAGATGTTTCTAAAAAAGAAGAGGTAAAAAAACTTATAGAATTTACATTAAATAAATTTAAAAATATAGATGTATTAATAAACAATGCAGGAATAGCTCATATGAAGTTGTTTACAGATATAACAGAAGAAGAGTGGGACAATATAATTAATGTAAATTTAAAATCGGCTTTTTATACAATACAAGAAGTATTACCAAATATGATAAATAGAAAAGAAGGCTTAATAATAAATATTTCTTCTGTGTGGGGACTTGTTGGGGCTTCATGTGAAGTAGCATATTCGGTATCTAAAGCCGGATTAGATGCATTAACTAAATCACTTGCTAAAGAACTTGGACCATCGAATATTAGAGTAAATAGTATAGCCCCAGGAATAATAGATACTCAAATGAATAATAATTTAGATGGTAAAACAAAAAAGGAAATATCAGAAGAAATTCCATTAAATAAAATAGGAAAACCAATAGACATATATAGATGTGCAAAATGGCTAGTAGAAGATGAGTATACAACAGGGCAAATTATTTCTCCAAATGGAGGATGGGTAATATAAAAAAATACAACCTAATGGTTGTATTTTTTTATTTATTGTTCTTGTATTTTTCTTTTATAATTTCCAGATATAAGTTTCGGAATATAATGAATAATTTTATATATTGCAAGTCTTATTTTTTTGTTCCAAATATATGATTTTCTTAATCTATTTGGTCTATCTAAAGAATAATCCATATCAGAAACAACTAAATCCATACAAGGTTTTTCTAATTCAAAAACATAATTTTCTTGGTTATTATTATCCCATGAATTTTGTTCGTTTCTAAAACAGAAATTAAAAGTATCGCTTTCAAGAAGATCTAATTCTGTTTGAAATCCAAGATCAGTTTTTTCCATTTTAAGTTCGTTCAAATTATCCCAGTTTGAACCAAAACCATAATGAATAAAAACTTCTTCGGAATTTTCTTCGAAGAATTTGCCTGTATATGAAATTTTTACTTTAGAATTTTGAATTAATTTATCTGTATTAAAAAATATATTTCTTACTAATTCCATTTTTTTACCTCTTCATCTTTTGCTTTAAACATTATATTATTAAAAAATATATAATGCAAGTATTTTTTACAAAAATTTTCAAAATAAGTTAGATAACTAAAACAATTTAATATGTATAAGGGCGCAATCATGCGCCCTTACTCATATAACTTATTTGCCTAAGACTTTTCCGATTATATAGAATTTATCCTCTGATGAAATAGTTACTTTTGGTAATGATTTATCTAAAACAGACAAAATAATTTTGCCTTCCTTGTTTGAATATTTTCTTATTAAAACTTCATTATTTAAGCTGACAACTGCAATATCTCCATTAGATAGTGGAGAGTTGAATTCAACAAAGACATAATCCCCGTTAGAATATTTTGGTTCCAATGTAGAATCATTAATTCTAATTGCAAGCGAAGCACTTGGCATAGAAGAAGGGCAAGCTATAAAACTATTAATATTATCTACAGCTAAAACTTTATCATAAGCAATATGGCTTACATAGTTATATGTTTCTTGATCTTCATTTAATTGTTTATCATACGTATACATTAATTGTTGATAAGGAACATTTAAAGCTTGACAAATATTTCTTAAAGCTTTATGACTAGGATTCCTTTCACCTTTTTCAATATGTGTTAAATGACCAATATTAATACCTGTAAGTCTTGCAAGTTCCGTTTTAGTCATTCCTTTTTCTTTTCTTATTTTTCCAATCATATCACCAATCATAATAGCACCTCGTTATTTTAATTTTATAATATTATATAAAAAAATTGTCTACTAGTAAAGATATTTTTTGAAAAATCTATTGACTTGTCAATTTGACGCGTGGTATTATTGTTGCTATAAAGACAAGGAGGCGAAAAATGTATATAAATAATTTAAAAAGAATTAGAAAATCTAAAGATTTAACAATTGAGAAATTGTCAGAATTATCAGGAGTTTCAATGGGTTATATTTGTCATTTAGAAAGAGGAACGAGAAAAAATCCTTCGAGGGATGTGATGGAAAAAATAGCAAGTGTTTTAGACGAACCAATAGTAAAAATATTTTTTTGAACTACATAAAAAAAGAAACTTTTTTATTGATTTTTTAAAAAGATATATAAGGAATAATGTGGATAAAAAAACATATAATTACATTGCCAAAAAAAACTATTTGTGATAAAATTAATTGTAAAAAATTTTAATTTAAGGAGAAACAAATGGAAAAAATACAGGACTCTAAAGAAACAAATAGTAAAACAGAAGAAATACAAGAAATTATAGAAAAAAAAGAACAAGAAGAAAATGATAGAATTTATAAAAAAAGAGATTATAAAAAATTAATTATAATTATTGTAACAATAGTTGTTATAATG
>JAZNWN010000031.1:0-2562 GCA_045593405.1 Clostridia bacterium | reverse complement strand
CAATATTTTTATTTTAAAACACTTGCAGTGAAGCTATCGTTTGAATTTTCTGCTTGATTTTTATTTTTTTCAATTACTATATCTCCAAACGTAATTTCCTGATCTGTTATTATTGAATTTCTTTTACTTAATTCTAGTACTCCTGAAAATGCTGTTATTGTTTCCAATTTATTATATTTTTTTGTGGTACATAATTTATTAAATATAAATCTTGGTTTTTTAGTTAATTCTTTGAATATATCTTTTACTTTACTTGCTATTGTTACTGTTTCTGCTATTGCCAATTTTTCTATATTTATAGCATTTTTATTTATTTTGTTTTGATTTCTTTCAATAAGATTTTTATAGCTATCAAAAATTTCATTTAAAGTATATTTTTTTTCTATTTTTCTATTTGGTAATTCTATTTTTTCTGGTAATTTATAAAATCTTTTTGAATATTCTATAAAAAATTCTTTTAACTTTTTAGATGTTTCTTTATATTTTTTATATTCTATAATTCTATAAATTAGTTCTTCTTCTGTAAGCTCTTCCTCTCCCTCTGTATCCACTTTAGGTAATAAACTTCTTGATTTTAAATACAATAGAGTAGATGCCATTACTAGAAATTCACTTGTTACTTCTAATTTTAAATCTTGCATTGTATTTATGTATTCAATATATTGGTCAGTTATTTCTGATATGTTAACTTCATATATATCCATTTTATTCTTATCCACTAAATGACATAATAAATCCAATGGTCCTTCAAAGTTTTCTAGTTTTAATGAGTATTTCTTTGTTTCCAACGTTAATATGTTATTCATAATCTTCCCCTATACATCTTATTGTTTCTTCCATATATCCTTTTTTTATTAAAAATGCAAGAATATCTTTTTTTTCCATAGTATTTGCTTTTTTTATTAGAATTGTTTTTGCAGAATTTATTTCATATTCTAACATTTCTTCTTTATGTTCATATATGTATTCATCTACTATTTTAGAAGATAAACCTTTTGCAAGTAATTTATATTTTACCTCTTTTATAGATAAGTTTTTTAATCTTTGTAATTCATTAACACTTCTTTCTATATAAAATAAATCATTAATATAATTTTCTTGCTTTAAGTATTCTATAACATTATTTAACAAAATTCCAGTGTTTTCTGCAAATTTTTGTCTTACTTCATTTTCTGTTCTTTTTTTATATAAAACATATTTTAGCACTTTAGTTTTTAGCTTATCAAATTCTTCTAATTCTTTATATTCTTCGTTTGTCATTTTTCCTCCAAAATTTATTATTGTAGGAGCAGATATACATTACATAAGTCATCTATAATTCGCAATCCTGGAACAGCTATTTTAATTGCTCCCTATATAAATTTATATATGAATTCTGGGGCGCATGATTGCGCCCCTACGTATCATTATTATTCTTCATCTTCTAACATTTCTTCCTCGTCTTCTGGTTCTTCATCAACTAAACTTTTTTCAAATGCTTGTGAGAAATTTGCTCTGATTTTTTCTTCAACTTCTTTCATTATTTTTGGATTTTGTTCTAAGTATGCTTTTGTATTTTCTCTTCCTTGTCCTATTTTTTCTCCATTATAACTAAACCATGCTCCTGCTTTATTTATTATATCTAAGTTTACAGCTATATCCAAAATATTTCCAACTTTTGATATTCCTTTTCCATATATAATATCAAATTCTGCTTCTCTAAATGGTGGAGCCACTTTGTTTTTAACAACTTTTACTCTTGCTCTATTTCCTATAACTTCTCCATCTTGTTTTATATTTTCTATTTTTCTAATGTCTAATCTTACAGATGCATAGAATTTTAAAGCTCTACCTCCTGTTGTTGTTTCTGGATTTCCAAATAAAATTCCTACTTTTTCTCTTAATTGGTTAATAAATAATATAACTGTCTTTGATTTATTTACAATACCTGCTAATTTTCTTAATGCTTGTGACATTAATCTTGCTTGAAGTCCAACATGTGAATCTCCCATATCTCCATCTATTTCTGCCTTTGGTACTAATGCTGCAACAGAGTCTACTACAATAATATCTACAGCTCCACTTCTTGTTAATGCTTCTACTATTTCTAAAGCTTGTTCACCTGTATCTGGTTGAGATACTATTAAATTATCTATATCTACTCCTAAGTGTTTTGCATAAACTGGATCTAAAGCGTGTTCTGCATCTATAAATGCTGCTTCTCCTCCCATTTTTTGTGTTTCTGCTATTGCATGTAGCGCTAATGTTGTTTTTCCAGATGATTCTGGTCCATATACTTCTATAATTCTTCCTCTAGGAATTCCACCTATACCTAATGCTACATCTAAGCTTAATGCTCCTGTTGGAATTGCTTCTACATTCATTTCTTGGTATTCTCCAAGTTTCATTATTGATCCTTTTCCAAATTGTTTCTCAATTTGTCCTAATGCAGCTTCTAGTGCTCTCTTTTTTTCTAAATTATCATTACTCATATTTTTTCCTCCTATTTTGCATTTGTGTTCAAACGCTTGTTTGGTATTATTATATACTATTTTTTTTATTTGTCAAGAACTTTTTTAAATT
>JAZNWN010000030.1:0-29594 GCA_045593405.1 Clostridia bacterium | reverse complement strand
AATAAATAAAATAAGGTAGGTTCTAAACCTACCTTATATGTAGTATTAAAATCTATAGTTTTTAAATTCTTTAAAATTTCCAAAAAATATAATAAAAAAATATATAGGGGGCAATATTTATGAATTATGAAGAGTTATCCTTACAAGAGCTAAAGGACTTAGCAAAAGAAAAAGGTTTAAAAAATATTTCAAAACTAAAAAAAGAAGATTTAATTTCATTCTTAAAAGAAGTAAACGAAGAACAAAATGAAGATGTAAAATCACCATTTATAGAAACAGTTACTGAAGAAGGGTACAAGCTTACAAGTGATGGAGATGAGGTAGTAGAGGGTATTTTAGAAGTTCTGCCTGACGGCTATGGTTTTTTGAGAGGAGAGAATTATCTTCCCACGCCAAAGGATGTATATATATCACCTATTCAAATAAAAAGATTTAGGCTAGATACTGGCGATAAAGTAAAAGGAATAAAAAGAACTCCAAAAGAAGGAGAAAAATTCCCAGCATTAATATTTGTTGGAGCTGTAAATGGACAACATCCTGAAAACGCAATGAAAAGAACAAAATTTGATGATTTAATTCCAATATATCCAAATAAAAGATTAAGACTAGAAACTAACCCTCAAGAATATACAATGAGACTTATGGACCTATTGTCACCTATAGGAAAAGGTCAAAGAGGAATGATAGTTGCCCCTCCTAAAGCAGGAAAAACAACTATATTAAAGAAAATAGCAAACAGTATTACCGCAAATAATCCTGAAGTAGAACTTATTGTTCTTCTTATAGATGAAAGACCAGAAGAAGTAACAGATATGAGACGTTCAATAAAAGGAGATGTTATTTATTCTACTTTTGACGAATTACCTGAACATCACGTTAAAGTTGCCGAAATGGTTCTAGAAAGAGCAAAAAGATTAACAGAACAAAAAAAGGACGTTGTAATTTTATTAGATAGTATAACAAGACTAGCAAGAGCCTATAATTTAGTTATACCTTCATCTGGAAGAACTTTATCTGGTGGTTTAGATCCAAGCGCCCTACATAAACCAAAAAGATTTTTTGGTGCAGCAAGAAACACAGAAAATGCAGGAAGCTTAACAATTCTTGCAACTGCGTTAGTAGAGACAGGAAGTAGAATGGATGATGTAATATTTGAAGAATTCAAGGGAACAGGTAATATGGAAGTACATTTAGATAGAAAGTTATCTGAAAAAAGAATTTTCCCTGCAATTGATATTAATAAATCTGGAACTAGAAAAGAAGAATTACTATTAGATTCTGAAGAATTAGAAACCGTATTTGCTTTAAGAAAAACAATGGCAAATATGTCTGCTCAAGAAATGACAGAACAATTAATTGAACAAATTGTAACAACCAAATCAAACGAGGAATTTTTAGAAAGAATGAAAATTTTCTTTAAAAATAATAAATAAAAAAATAGTTGGTGATTTTAATCACCAACTATTTTTTTAGAAAATATAATAAGGTAGGGGGATTTTCAATGTAATTTTTTCAATTATGGACATTGCGCAAAATCAAAGTTTTGTGCAAAAAGGAATAGGGGTAAAATATTTGGACTGCCTCTATCGGTGTCCACTACCACTATCTCGCTAAACCTATTCGCTTGGTGTAGCTTTATTATTTAATAACTTATATTACTTCTTTAATAAAATGTCTTAAATCTAATTTTAAAGCGTCTAATTTTTGTAATTTTAATTTTCATTTATAATTAAATATTATTTCTATATAATTTTTATATTAGTTCTTAAATTTTTATCAAAATTTCGCAAATCCTTCAAATCGCTTATTTTGCCTTATTTTACAGACAACAAACTATATGCCTTAAAAATAAAAACGGCTTAAAATCGATTCTCGTGCGTCGTTTTTTTTGCACTTTTTTTAGTTTTTTTGAATGTCTATAAAAATCAACATTTTTACAAGTTTTAACGGCTATTATATGTAATTATCATTTTAAGTTGCAATTTATAAACGATAAACTTGTTGACTTTAATATTAAAATGTCTTAAAAACGATTTTAACGCGTCTAATAATTAAAATATTTTACACAGTTATTATAATGAATTTTAAATTAGTAATTTATAAATTATAAACAAAATTTTATTATCAAAATTTATCTATGAAATATTAATTATAAATGTTTGGAAATTTTGTTCGTAAATTTAAAATTTTTATAAATTTAAAACTTTGCACAAAATTTAAAAATTTTAATTTAATAAAAACTTTTATACTAATTTTATATTTTAATATTTTAATTTTTATGATTTTGTTTTGTAAAAAATATTATATAGAATTTTTTTGTAGAATTGTAAGTTTTGTTTTGAAATTATATTTATTATTTTATTAAAATCTCTAATTCTTCAAAACTGCCCCTCTCTCCTACTCTGCTGTTTTTCCCTGAATAATAAATTTTATCCAGCATTTAATTGGATATATAATCCGTTATTTTTCATACCTTCCTTTATTATTAATTTACCTATTTCTGGTATGTTATCAATGTTATTACTCTTGCTTGCGACTTGTTCGGCTTGTGTTGCTAATACTTGTTCATAAGTATATTTCAATAAAGCTGTTTTTTCTTGCCTTAATTCATCAGAAGAATCTTTACCTTTTAACATATAATCCAAATTATAGGCATATAACTCTAAAGCTCTCAAAATTATTTCGACTTGTCCATCTAATAGATTTAATTCTACAGAATGAATATTATTAGTATCGAATTTCACTTCTAAATCTTTCATGAGTTCCTCCTTATTATATCGTATTTATGCACAATAAGCAAGAGCATCTGCCATTTTAAATTGTGCTAATGGATGATTCATCATAACTTCTAATACCTCTTGATCATTTAAATGAGTATAAATTTCAGTTGTATCTATTTGTACATGTCCTAGTAATTCTTGTATTGTTTTTATATGTACACCTGCTCTATAAAGTAAAGTTGCACAGGTATGCCTTAATGTATGAACTGTATATACTTGCTCATCAAGATTCGCTTTTTTGTATGCTCTTTTTACAATTTTATGTATTGTAGGTTGACTTAGTCTATATCCATAGAAAGTGAGAAATAGAGCATTATTTCTTTTTTTAGGGTTATCATGTGTATTATCTCTTATCTTTAAGTATTTCATAAGAGCATCTTTAGTATTTTCATTTAAATAATTTGTTCTTTCTTTATTACCTTTGCCAATTATAGTGAATTTATTATCTTTAAAATCTATATCTTCAATATTTAAATTTTTGATTTCAGAGAGTCGCAGGCCACAATTTAAGAAGAGATGTAGCATTGCATTATCTCGAATTTCTATTTCATCTGTGCTGTTTTCATAGATTTTAAGAAGTCTTTTAGCTTCTTCTAAAGATAAATAATTTGGTAATTTTTTATCAAGTTTTCTTTCACTATTAATTTTTTTAAATGGTTCTTTAAAAATAGTATGTTTTATTCTAAAAAGGTAATCAAAAAAAGTTTTTAAATGCTCAATTTTTATAACTCTTGAATTATTTTGATAATTTGATTCTGCTAAAAAGAAAATGAAACTATAAATATCACTATTATTTAAGCTTCTTATTTCATTTAAGCTCATATCATTTATAGAATTATATTTATTTTTAAATTTATGAACATTTATAAATTCTAAAAATTGTTCTATTGTTACTGTCATGTTTTTTATATATGTTTGTGATAGATTTCTAATTGCTATTAAATAATTAGCAAAATCTTCAACAAATTTAGGCTTTTTTATTTCACTCATATTATTATTCCTTCCTATCTAAAATATTAAAATTCTGCATAAGCTCTTTTAATTTTTTATCCGAAACATGTGTATAGACTTGAGTTGCTTCTAAACTCTCGTGTCCAAGAATTCTTTTTAGTACAAATATATCCGCATTAGCTTCATTATACAGAAGTGTTGCTCCAGAATGTCTTAATGTATGTGTATGGTATTTTAGACTTTCTTTTCCAAGAGAGTCTAATAACTCTTTTAATTTTGTTGTTATAATATTTTGAACAGACCTTTTAGAAATTCTTTTTTGCTGTGAACTTATAAATAAAGCATTATAGTCCTTATTACTTTTATCTAGCTTTGGTCGAACTTCTAAATAAGCTTTTATAGCTTCACAAACAGCAGCATTAAGATATATTAACCTTTGTTTATTGCCTTTTCCTGTAACTCTTAAAGTTTGTTCACTGTCATCTATTTTTAAATCTGTTAAATTAATTCCTATTAATTCAGAAAGTCTTAAACTACAATTTAGAAAGACACATACTATTGCATAATCTCTTATTTTGTGTCGATTACTTGAATTTATGGTATTTGAAAGTAATAGTTTGCTCTCGTTTAAATCCAGGTGTTTTGGTTGTCTTTTTTCAACTGTTGCAGGTTCCATAGTTTTAGCTGGATTTGCATCAATCAAGTTGTTTATTTCTAAATATTCATAAAATTTTTTCATTGAAGCTAATTTTCTGTTTCTTGTTTTACTAATATTTTCTAAAGGATAATCTAGGAAAAATAGATATTGTTGTAAATCTGTTTGTTTCATTTTTGCTATGTCATTTATTGTTACATCATTTATTTCTATTGTTCTAAAATCTTCTTTAGATATAGTATTTAATCTATTCTTATCATATAAGTAGAGTTTTATATATCTAAACAAAGTTCTTAAATCAAAAAAAGTTTCATCTGCAGTTGTTTGTGCACCACAATCTATATATCTCTTGTATTTTAGATAATTATTAAGAAATTCTGGACTTTCCTTTTGATAATCCAAAAAAGACATACCTTTATAACTCCTTCCATTATTTTATCTGTAATAAATTTAGCACATCTTCTTTTGTAAAAACAAAGGTGCAAATCCATATATTTTTTTGGATTTGCACACTTGACAAATATTTTATTAATTTTTTATCTTCAGATAGTAGTCAAATTTCTAATAACATATAATAATACATAACAATATCATAAAAATTATAAATATATAATCATTGAAATAATATCTAACATATTTTTTCATTTTAATTTTAAATGAAGGAAATTCTTTGTAAAAATCTCTTAATTATTTAGTTTTCATATCTACAGTTATCATAAGTTTAGTTTTCTTATTCATAAGTTTTTGCATTAGTTTCATTAATTGCTCTTGATCCTGATGAACATCAAACATTGTTTTAATTTCTTCTACAAAATCATTAATTGTTCTTTCTCTATTAGCACTATGATAAATGCTATCAATTGCTAAAACAGCATATGCAATGCTGTTTTCTCTATCTATAAAAATTCTTTCCATTTATTTTTTTATCCTCCAATCTTTTTTTATAATCTTCGATATATTTTAATTGTTCCTCATCTTCTAATTTTCTCTCATATTCAGACTTATCTAAATTGCCGCCAACAATAACTAAATATACGAATAAACTAATTGAAAAATATAATATTAAGCATATAATAATCAATTTTTTTCCTCCATCTACTTTTATTTTTAATTCATTAAAAAATGATTAGCTAAATCATTCACAGGATTTTCACCTACCTGGTTCTCCAGATTTACCCTCAATGCTTGCGACGCTTTTAACGCTCGAACTATGACTGAGTAAGAGTATCATTATAAATATTATCTTCATCGCCTTATAAGTTGCTAACTTATATTTTAGTATAAAGTTCTGATTCTCTATTTAAACTAGCTTAGATAATAAATGTTTTTTAATGAATGTTATTCAGTTTTCAATGTACTTTTATTCAAAACGAAATTATTGAAAGGTTTTCTACCTTCTCACTTATTTGCTCATAAAAGTTGATTTTGTCCTCCCCATCTTTGAAAAAAATTTAAAAAATCCATAAAAATTAAAATAAGTGAAAGAGTTTTCTACCCTCTCACTTATTTGCTCATAAAAGCTAGTTTTGTCCTCCCCTGTCTTTTAAAATTTTTCGTAATTTTTTTAATCCAAGATGAAGACTTTTTTCAATCTGTCTCTTTTTAACGTTTTCTAATCTTGCAACTTCTCTAATTGTAATCTTATTAATAATATGTAATTCGATTCTCCTGTTTTGAACTTCAGTTAGCTGTTTCATTGCTTCATTAACTCTCTCATTTTCTATGTTTTTTATTACTGTTTCTTCTGTACTTTTACTTGGATAAAAAGACCTTCTATATATTTCTATTTCTGAAAGTGGTAAATGTTCTAAATGTCTACTTGTCTCGTTTTTTATTTTTGTATATGCTTTCCTAGAAGTCATATAAGCATCAAAAATTTCTTTTTCTATTTCAATTTTACAATCTTGATCTACACTATCTTTGAAAGAAAGGTAGTATTTATTTTGTCCGTTAATATTAATATGTTCTAAAGTATAACTATCAACTTCGTATTCCATTATTATTCCTCCATTCAATTTCAAATTTTTGAAATCGAATGGCCGGTGGACCTCTAATGAAATAAGCTTTTAATAGCTTGTCTAATTTATAATATAAAAAAAAGAAGTCATAACTATTTCGCATTTTCGCGCAAATAGGCATGACTTCATAATTTATGTAGTTAAAAGAGTTATATTCAATTAAATATTTCTTAAAATCTCTCCACCAAATCAACTCACGAACTCCTACTATGGTAAGTAACACCTACAGTAGTAAGAGAAAAAATTTATAAGCTGGTGAAACTAGCCAAACTCTTAAATTTTCACTTATAAACTTTCTTCGTAAGTTTATTCTCCATAGTGGACTATACGGAGTATCCTATTAACTTTTCCTTCGATGTCGCTAAATTAAATTAGCGTAAGATTTCACAAGCATTCTACCACAAACCTTATGTCGAAATTTGTTATAATATGCGAAAAGGCAAAAAAATATACATAAATGTAATTTTCTTACATTTATATATATTTTAGATGTGTTTATAAAATGTTTAATTATATAATTCTAATACTTTAAATTGTATTATCTATTGTATTTTCAATTTCTTTAACATATTTTTCATATTTTTTAGCAAATTCTTTGCATGAAACTTCTACAGCTTTGCCTCCTATACATAATTTTATATTATCTAAATTTATTTTTCTTGACATTCCAAGAGCTACAATAAGAAAGCAACATTTATTTATTACTTCTTTGCCAAAATCAACAATATTTTCTCCTTTGTTTTCTTTTGCAATTTCTTTAAGAAATTCACAATACATTTCATTACCTAATAAATCATTAGCCATATTTGCATAATTAACATTTTCCATAATAATCTACCTCCTTTTGTTTTTATGTATATTATTATTGTAATATCATATTTATAGAAAAAGCAAGTTCAAAAAAAATATTTTAAAAAATCATAGCAAACATAGAAAAATACACCGTTTGATGCACTTTTTTATGTTTGCTATTTTTGAAAAAATAGGAGGTTTTATCCTCCTATTTCATCTTTAAGCAGCTTTTAATATATTATTTTCCCATTTTTTAATAAAAGAATCCTGCTCTTTATTTGTTCTTGAATTGTTTTTTGTTCTACTTTGAATTACTTTATTATTACTAACTTCTATTGTTACTAAAGATTTTTGTGGTGCATCTAAAGACCTTAAAAAGTATATATCAGTGTCTCCAAATGCATATTTTTCACTATAATTTTTGTAAACACAATTATTTTGTTGCTTTGATTCATTCTTTATATCACTTAAAGTTTTTGCTGGTCTTATTAGATATGATTTATCGCTATATGTATTTTTTGACAATTCTTCATATCTTTTCTTTATTCGTTTATTTAATCCTTTATTTCCAACAACTTTTACTTTATTTACACTTTCATCATGTGCTTTCCAAAAATTTTCAGGAAATAATATTTTTTTATTATCAAGTGGTATTTCTAGCTTTTCAATATTTCTTATATAATCTAAATAGCTGTGTATGGTAAAATTTTTTTGGTGCTTTGAATATTCTTCAAGTTTTAATAAATCAACATATTTACTAGCTTTTTGAATTCTTTCAATATGATCTCCACCAATTCTTAATATTCTATTTATTTTATCAATATTTTTTCTTTTTACTATACTAAGTACTCTTAACTGCTGATAAGTTATATTATGTTTTTTCATAAAATTATAAAAGTCTTTACTAACTCCAAATCTTTTCTCAAAGTTACCTTTTTCATTAAACTTTTCAGGACAATTTAAGGCTAAATTATATAATTTAGCCTTTATTAATAACTCAAAACTTGAATATTTAGCTTTTTCAAGTAATTCTTTAAGATTAATTTTATCTTTATTTATATAATCTATAGCTTCTTTTAGCTGTGAATATTCAAACTTTGTACCCTTTAATTTTTCATTAATGTTTTCTAAGTACACCGCATCATAATATTGATTTAATCCATACATTCCTGTGAACACTCTCCATTTTTTTATTCTTTTTGTATGTCTTATAGATTCTGATGCTAGATACTTTGTAAATCTATCATTAACAAGTTCAATATCAAGTTCTGGTACAATTCTAGCATATTCAGAAACACTTTTGTCAAAACTTTTAGTCTTATAATTATATACAGTTCTTACTTCAAAATATCTAATAATTAATTTATTATCAAAATTATCAATTGATGCTAAATCAAATAGCTTGATATAATTTTTCAAATTATGATTCCTTACTAGGTATTTATTATTACAAAATGGACATTTCTCAATATGTCCAATCTCCTTTTTGCACGGAAAATATTTATGACAATTTGTACATTCATATGTATTTCCATGTTTTAAAATTAGATTATAGTCAACAGAATGGTCATTTACGAATTTTTTCCAATGTTTAGGTAATTTTAATTCTTTAGGCATTTTTTTAACAAAATTTGCAATCTCTTTTCTTATATACATATGCCACCCACCTTACGCTGCAAATAATGAAATTTGTTCTATTTCTTCTTTTTTATCATTGTTATCTAAAGTACTATCACTATTATCAAAATCAAAAATTGAACCAAACTCATCATCCTTAACTTCAATTTTCTTTGTATCACTTTGTTTAGATTTTTCTAGTTTTACTTTTTTTATGCCTAATTCTTCATTCGTTTTAAGAAAATAATTTTTTGCCCATTGAAATACGACTGAATCTTCAATTACAGCAACATTGTTTGTTGCTTGTTTTTTTGCTAAATCTCTTATATATGTAGCCATATCTTTTAGATTCTTTTCTTCATTTAAAAATGCTTCATTCATTTCTGTTTGAAGCATTAAATAATTTACTATTATATTTAAATATTTATCTTTTTGTCCTTCTAATAGTTTAGCTAATCTATTTATACCATCCATTTTATTACCTACTTTCTATTATTAAATTTTCCATTCATAGTGAAATTCTTTGCTGTATTCCTTTAATTTATCAACATTAATTTGACAAAAATCTATTGTTTCATTATCAGAAGCAAATGGATTACATTTTCTTCTTGTATAAATTTCTTCTATAATACCTAATTTTTCAAGAAATTTTGTAACCCCTTTATTTTCTGAATAATTTTTTATAGTAGCTGTATCAGGCGTATAAAAGTAGTCTGGCATATTAACTGTTGCGGTTAGTATATCTCCTTCATCATTGTTTTTTATTTGTATATACATAGATTGGGAATTATATGCATGATTCCCAACTTCAAAATAACAATTTTTATATTTCTTATAATTAAATTTTTTATATTCCATTTTTATTTCCTCCAAATTCTATTAAATATATTTTGAATATCTTTCACTTATAGTAGAAACCCACTCTTTATCTAATTTATTCAAGTAAGTACTCCAAGCCTTTTTAGTGCTATTCCACCACCATTTTCTGCTTTTTAAAGCTACAATTAACTGTCTTTGTGGTCTCATTATAAATTTTATATAAGCTCTGTCTCCTTCTGTATATGCAGTTAAATTCTCATCTTCAAAGAATATTTCTTTTTTAATTTCAGCTACTTCTCCATTTAGAGACTTTTGATATAATTTATAAATATTGCTGTTTTTTCTCCACTTAAATACTTCATTATACTTCTCGTAAACTTTTATAAAAGCTTCATTATTAACAAATGCTAATTTCATGATATCATCTGTTGGGTTTAATTTTAATTCATATATTCTATCTATGCTTTGTATAAGATGTTTTGTTTCATCAATATTATTATCTTCAGTAAATTCGCTTATTTGTTTTTCTAAATCTTCTAACCATACACATAGGTTGTGTCCTAATTCTAATATTTTATCGCTTTTATCAAATTTTTTAGGATTATATCTTGCTGGTCCTGCAACCATAACACTAACATGTTGTGCTTCATATCGTAATATTTCCATATTTTTATCATAAAGCTTATCAAGTATTGTTTGCTTTTTTTCATCAGATATTTTCCATCCTAATATCGTTTCGACATAACTTTTATATGAATTTTCCCTTAAATCTCCCCTATTACCATTAAAACTAACAGAATTTGCTCTTTCTATCAGTGATTTATCTAATTCTCGTATAATCATTTTATTTTTCCTCCTTAAATTTTTAAGAGATGGAAATTTTATTTTCCACCTCTATGCAACATTTTTGAATGACTTATATAAATTATCTTGTGAATTTATTTTCATATATTCTTTATAATTTGATAAGCCATATTTATTAATTTTAGCCTTCTTTTCATTTTGAACATCATTTATTAGTTCTTCAGTATTATTGTAATCATAGTATAATCTAATATATCCTTTATCATTTTTTTGTTTTGGTCCTTTATATTGCTTTATAAGATTAAATTTATACTTATATTTCTTTTTTCCATTATGATCACTAATTCTTATTCCACAACATACACCATAATCAAGTTTAAGATATATACTTTTAGTTGTTTTTGCATAATACTTATTTATTTGAAAGCCTTTTTCTTTTAAATTTTTAATTAGTTTATTTGATACTTCTATTTCTTGGTATCTTTTCAATAAGCAAGACCTCCTTTATGCAATTTTTATGTTTTTATCGTATTCATCAAGCTCATTACCTATATCTTTTTCAGATAATGCAATTCTAAAATCAACTTTAATATTGTTTTCCTGCAAAATTTGTATAGTATTTTCATACATAGAACAACTTGTATGTAATATTGTATATTTATCGGCATATAAAAAAACTTCAGTAGCATTTAGCCTTTTAACTATACTTAAAATCAGGTCTTTATCAATATTATTTGGTATGCCTATTACAGTTTTTTTAGTATTATTAAATAATTTATGTGCTAATATCATTTCTGTAGCAATAATAATACTTTCTTTTCTTTTAGAATTATACATATCTATCCAATTAACATCATTGCTTTTTAAAACCATAGGCCAATTACTTGCTTTTGTACCATTATATTCATTATTACTAGAAAACCATATATTTTCAGTATCTAATCCATAGACTTCATCCAACATGATTCTTAATCCCTGTATTCTATTATTTAATGTCGTTGGTACAAATATTCCTTTATGAGATTTGTAGGTCCATTTAAAATCTGTATCTTGATAAAAACCTGGAATGCCATCTAATCGTAACCCCTGTTCTTGTATTTTCTTACAAATTTCTTTTTTCTTATAATCATTAGTCTCTATGCTTTTAAACATATTTTCATTAATATAATTATCTGTAAAATTCATATCTTTTAGCTTTTTATAGTGTTCATTATTTAATTGCTGCATCTCCAAAAATGTTCTATACATAATATCTCTGTAATACTCATCTTTAACTGGATTGTTATAGGTATAAGGCATATTATCTAGTACAGGTGTTTCCTTTAAAAGTCTTTTAAAAGCCTCTTTCGTAGAAATATATTTTAAATTTGCATATAATTCTATCGAACTACCGCTTGATTCACATTTCTTACATATATATACATTACTAATTGTATTAATTTTTAAATATCCATTCTTATCATTAGAATGCTGACAAAAGGGACAAATAGCATATATATAATTCCCTTTAACACTTGTTTTCTTTATATTTAATTGATTTATAACATTTGTAATATTTATATACTCATATATATTATAATTTTGCATATATACTTTCCTCCTCTTTTGTTTATCTTGATAACATGTCATATACCTCTTGAGTTTCATATCTTAAATAAATTTTTCCATAATCAATTTCATCAAACATGGGTCCTAAATAATTTTCTACCATTGGTTGATCATCCAACTCTTTTCTATGTACTAATAATCCATTTTTTCTCTCTTCTTCAAAATTTTGTGTAGTTTCCTTTGATATTTTATTTACTTGCTCTCTTGTTAATATTTTTCTATTTAAGTTACCACCATAAAATACATATAAATATTCTATTGGATTATATAGATTAAATAGCCATTTTCCTAAATTATCTATAAAAAGACCTCTTTCTAATATTTTTCCGTTCTCGATAATGTCTATTTGAGAATATGAAATTACATTAATGTCAAATCCTCTATTAATTTTTTTATCTTTTAGAATTATTATTTGACCTTTGTTTTTTTCTGTACTCCCTAATATTCTTATAATAATGTTATTCTTTACAAATTTTTCATTTATTGAACTTTCTAGTTCTTGAATTCTTTTAATTAAATCCATATCCATTCCCTCCTATGCTACCATTAAATTTCCTAAGTCATTATCGTAAGCTGGTGTATATAATCTCATAATTTCTTTATTACTTTTCTCATCAGCTAATATTACAACTGCAGATATATCGTAAAAATACAACTGGATATATGTCATAAAAACATTTATTATATCTGTATCAATAGCTGTTACCTCTAAATCAATTTTATAATCTAATTTAAATATTTTTAATGTACTAGCATAAGCAAGTATCATAGCACCACTTCCGCAATTCATTTCTAACATTTTTCCATTATTAGTTTTTTTGTTTATATTTATTACTCCCTGTAATTTTTTTCCCACTTCTTGTAATGGACTATTAGAAATTAGTTTTAGATAGTTTTTGTTAGAAATTTCTTGATATATTTCTCCTAATATGTCATATGGATCCTTTTCGTTACAAAACAATCTTGTTAATTCTGCAGATAATGCATAAAAATTGTATTGTTCGCTAATATCATAACTTTTATATATTCTTTCATACATCTCTTGATTATTTTTATTAAATATAACTTTATTGCTTAAACTGATAGCAAACAATGTAATAAAGTCTTTAAAAACCTTTTCAGCAGAATATTTATCTTTTTTAAAATTTAATAATTGTATAAACACTTCATATTTTTTATTCATAATTATTTATCCTTTCTCTTATTCAAATTTTATCTCTTCAATTCTTATTTTTAGTCCGGATTTTATCGTGTCAAATTCACATATATAATCATCATATAATGATAAAAGTGGATATATTTCAATCCACTTTTTCATTTATAAAATCAATTAAAAAGGTAAATCATCACTGCTAGAAACTTCAAAATCATTTCCAGTAGTATCTGTAAAAGCACTTCCATATTCACTAAAAGCGTCTCTTTTTGTATCTGCAAAATATACTTCTTCAGCAATAACTTCTGTAGCATAATGCTTTTGACCTTGCTCATCATCCCAATTTCTTGTTTGGATTCTACCAACAATACCAACTTGTTGCCCTTTTTTGAAATATTTGCTTACAAATTCTGCTGTTTTACTCCATGCGACAATACTAATAAAATCAGCTTGCCTTTCTTCATTTTCCTTAGTAAATCTTCTATTTACAGCTAAATTAAAGCTTACTACCATTGTATTATTACTTTGAGTATATCTCACCTCTGGATCTTTTGTTAATCTACCTATTAAACATACTTTATTCATTATAATTCCTCCTACAATTTATTCTTTATTTTATATTAGTTTTATGCGACTAATTTAGTTTCTTCAATTACAATGCTACTTACTTTTTGTTCTTGGTCTGTTTCTTCTTTATAAAAATCAACTAAATTATTTCTTTTAAATGGATTTCTTTTGTTTATTATATTTTCATCAATATATAAATGATTAGATTTAGCTTCATTCATTAATGCTCTAGCTTTTCTTATAGCCTTTTTCTTATTTTTATAACTGCATTCTATAAAAACTGCATCATCTTCACCATTATCAAAATCTGAATAATATTTTTCGTATACTACGTATATAACCATGCCTACCTCTTTTCTTAACATTTTACTGTTATGTATTTTATAACTTCATCTGTAATTCTATAAAAGTATTCAATGTCTTGAAGTGCTTTTTCTTTTTTATTATCTTCTAATTCATATTGAAATATTAAATAATGCCCTTTTTTGTTCTTTCTTATTTCATAAGCAAGTGTTTTTTCTCCTAAATCCTCCATTTGAATATTCATAGCATAAGAGCTAATTTTGTTTTTTATATTTGCTGATATTTCATCAAATTTACCTTTACTTAAATTAGGTTTTACTATTATTACACTTTCATATTTATTCATAACTTTTCCTCCTAAAATAAAAGGCCATCGAATGATAGCCTTATGGTTTATGCTGCTAATGGTATTTCATAGCAACTTCTTTCTTCAATTTCCTGTTTTATAGATTTTTCTTTTCTATCTAAAACATCTTCATAATCATACAGTATTTCTAATTTATTATACTTAATAACTAAAGAAATTATTAATTGTGTACCATATATTTCTTGTATATCTGTTGTGCTTTCTGCATCATCAAAGAATATTGGAGCATTTATACCTGAAATATTATTAAATACATTTGATATTTCCAAACAAGCTCTTGCCTGTTGAGATTTAGATAATTTTTTAAAGTCTCTTCCCTCATATTGTATATTGCAACACTCTGTAATCTCACCTGTAGTTTTAGCAACTTTACTAAATTCAATATTAACTTTATTCAAATACTTTTTAATTTTCTCTTTTTGTGCTTCTATTACCAATATTTTTAGTTTATTAGCAATTTTCTTTTGCATTTTATTTAGTTCTAATTGTTCTAATATCTCCTTTTGAGCATTTTCACATGAAGTTAATAGTTCTTTAGCCTCTTTAACTCTTTGACTTTTGATTTGTACTTCTTGATTATGAAATAGAATATCGTTTTTTTCTTTTGATAAAATGTCTATTCTTTCCTTTATAGCTTCTCTTTCAGCTTGTAATAATTTCATATCAGAAGTATTAAGTTTATCAAAGATAGCCTGTTTTTCTTTTTTATCTTCAGTTAATTGTTTAGCTGTTTCTTTTAATTCATTAGCTTTTTCTTGAAGTTTATTCATTTCATTAATAAAGAAATTTCTTAAATGTTCTCTAGCTGCACTATCTTTAATTTCTTGTCTGCATGATGGACATATTGGATGTTCATTATCCACTTGTTTTAATTTGTTATTTTCATTGTTATATCGTTTTGATATTTTGGATAAATCTTCTGTTAGAATTTCTTTTAACCTTCTATTTATTCCCTCTATATTTCGTTTTAAATCGTCTAAATTTGAATTATCGAAGCTCATTGATATACTTTCATATCTTGTCTGTAAATCTGTCAATTCGACCTCTTTATTAAAATCTAATAGATGCCCTTCGTTTTCTAATGCAATAGTTCTTAATGCTTCTATTGTACCAACATTTTTATTATATTCTTTTTCTAATCTATCAATTTCTTGATTTCTTTTATCTGTATAACTGCTCAAATTTTCTATTGGTTCACTTACAATTTCTTTTTCATATTTAGATAACAATTCAAAAGCTTCTTCTGGTTCAATAGTAGGTAAAATACTTCTGATTAAATCCTTTTGTTCTTTTGGTTCTAATGTCCAAAAATAATATGGATTGTGTGCTACCAAAAATACATCCTTATTTTTATAAAATTGTGATAAATATCCTTGATCAACTTCTTTACCATCTAAAGTTATATGTATTTCTTTTCCTTTATCTCTAATAAGCCTATGTTCTATTCCTAGATTATCAACAAAAGTAATGTCTACAATAACGTTGCTTACTCTTCTTGTATCATTTGCAACTTGTTCTTTTTCTTTTCCATTTAAGCTTGTACCTGTTAAGCACCAATTAAATAAACTTCCTACAGTTGTTTTTCTTTGAAAATTTGCACCTACTATATACGTTTTATTTTCATTAAACTCTACATTAAATCCATCGGGTAAATCTTTATATCCAACTACATTATTAATACTTTTTATATACATGTTTTTACCTTTCTATCCAGCTTTCTCTCCTAGAGCAAAAATATTATCAAAATCACTTATTTCTGGATCACCTAACATTTTTTCTATATTATTTTCATCTAAATTTCCGTCTTGTATTATATTAGAGTTATCTTCATCTAAATTATTTGTAGTATATTTATCTTTTTCTGCATCATCTATTGTAGGTATTGCAAATGTTTGAGTCATAGCATATTTATATGCACCACTTAATGCTTTATATACAGCCCAACCTTCTTTGTCACATCCTTCACCTGGAATATTAACATCCATATAATCACATTCACCTTTATTGTTTGGTTCTGTATCATAAAACCTATAAACCATATCAATTAGTACATCATTACCTCTCTGAACTACTTGATTTAACTTTAATGGTATCATTATTACTTTTTCTTCTATCAATGCTTCTCTTGCCCTAATTATAATACTTGCTATTGAAGCATAATCAAATCCTTTTTCTTCATTAGTCTTATCTTTAATTATTGGACCAATTTTTTTCATAACATTTAATATTTTTGATGCTATCATTTTTTATCCTTTCCCTACTTAATAGTAGTTTCCATTTAAATTTTTATTTTAATTTTTCTTTCTATAGAAAAGATGTTTACATTACTATCATTTTCATAAAATTCTAATATTCTAATATCGGTTAATCTATCTTCATTCAGTAAAACATATTGAAATGGTATATTTAATCCTTTAAATTCCTGTAATACTGCTTCTAATATTTTAATGCTTTTATTACTCACAGGCCAACATACTGATTTCCAACCTATTATTACATATGTTTGTTCGCCTTTTTGAAATTTCCTATATATACTCATTTTTTTAAATTTATTATTGCTGATTGGTTCTTTTTCTTTTAATTTATTTTTCAAAAATTCATAGCCATGTTTAGTAGTACATAATCTTACTTGGTATTTATCAGTTTTATTTCTTTTTTCTCCTAAGACTCTCTCTAACGAATCTTCACTAAACCAATCTCTTTCGCCAAATAACATATCTATATAGTAATCATCATAAAAATCATCTTTTCTAATAATAAATCCTAATTTATTTTCTACTTTTCCAAATTCCTTCCCTATACCACTGACTTTAACTAATTCTCCATAGTTATATTTACTACGCATATTATTTTACCTATTCAATTATCCAACTCTTCCTTTAATGTAGAATAGAAACTTTTTGAATAATTTTCGATTTTACTCTTGTTTTCTTTATAAAAGTTGTATATAATTTTAGCAATAAAAACTATAATGTTTATAGTTACAAGTAGTAATATTATTAGGGATTTTTTTATTATCTTTATCATTTTAAAAATTCCTTTCCATAGTATTAAAAAATAAAGCTGTTTAAGTCCTAATTAAACTGCTTTTTTTAATTCCTCGTTATTATTGATTTCTTGTAAACTTCCATCAGGATTAATAATTCTTTTTATTTCATATTTGCAAAGGATATTTTTTTCCATTTCCATTTTTGATTCTTTCATATCTATTAGAGTGCCTACACCACATTTTATTATATTTTGATCTGCTTTTGGATGTAAAATATACTCTACATCTTGACCATTAACATCTTCAAAAATGATTTTATCAAATTTTTGTCCACTAATTAGTGTTGGCATAAACTTTTTAACTGTTAAATAATTAGAAAAATCCTCAGTTTTATGTTCTTCAGCTGTTTTTGTTTCTTCTTGTTTAACAACTTTTTCTGAAGCTTCTATTTTGTTTTTCTTGACTTCTTTTTTCTCTTTATTTTCAATAGCTTTTTGATTACCTTCAGTTAATTGTTTGCTTTCATTTGTGCTATTTAATTGAGCATTTGAAGCTTCTATTAATTGTGGTTTTATATCTGTTCTATGCAAGTCAATACTATAATAGGTACCATATGCAAGACTTTGTTGTTCAGTAAGAGTTAATTCGAATGGAACATCAACAATACTCATTCCTGCTTTTTTATATTTTACAATTTCAGATGCTATATTTGACAATGATATACCTCCAGAAGTACTTAAGTTCCACACTCCTCCAGCACTAATACCTTCAAGAACAAATTTTAAACTTCCTTTAAGTTTACATTTACCACTTTGCCTATGTTGGCATCCTTCATGACATTCTATTTCTATCTGTGTGTTATTATTTCTAGCATCTTTACCTACTGTAATTGCTTTTGTACCATTTCCTATACATGCAGCTTTACCATTTACATACCTTTTAAATTTAAAATTAAATGGATTCTCAGAAGTAAATCTTATTTTCAATTTTGTTGGTTTTCCAGGATATAGCTTTTTAAAAATCTCTACCATGTCATAACTTGTTCCCTTATCTTCTTCAACATGAAAATAAGATAATTTTTGTGGTATTCCGTTTTCTCCTTTCATTCCAGTTTTAATATTTCCAATAACTCTTTCTCTAACTAGATTTTGTATATCCATACTATATTTTCTCCTTCCATTTATGCAGCATCTCTCATTTCGTATTCTGCATATTCTACTAAGTCTATTAGCTGCTTTGTTACTTTTTCTTTTAAATTTTCATAATCTTTTTTGTTTATATAAGAATCTTCCGTTTCAAATTCATTTTCTTCAGGATTTTCATTATTAAGTTTTATTTCTTTATGACATAATAAATCTTCAAATTCCCATATAATATCTTTGGCAGTTTCTTCACACCATCCTCTACTAACTGGCATACTTTAATACCTCCTGTTCATATGAATATTCGTATAATTTATCTAAGTCAAGTTCAACTACAGGTAGTCTTAAAAATTTAACTGTCACTTTTTTAGGAACACTTTTTACAATTCCTAAATCTAGTAAAAAGCTTATCAAATTAGTATTTGCATAGTTGTCAATCACAACTTCGTTTTCCTCTAATTTTTCTTCTACATTTACTGTTGCATTTGATATATGAGATACATTCTCGTCATCTTCTACGCACCCATAAATGGCTAAACTTAGTTTACCTTTCTCGTATTCTCCTACATCAAAAAAACAATTTCTGTACTTTACACAATTTGATTCATAGTTAAAAGTTTTCAAGTACTTTCCCTCCTTTTTTATAAATTATAATTTTTATTTTGTATTCAAAAACTATTAATCTATCCTCCTTTCTTATTTTTACACAAAAAAAATAACAAGTCTGACCTTAAAATCTAACTTGTTTTTCTTTGTTATTTAATTTTACGCACAATTCCCCCTATAGCTGTGTTTAAACTATAAGTGGCATATAAAAGTGCTACTTACTTTACCTTTGCATAATTGCAAAGTAATACTGACTTATGTCAGTTTTACCCTGTTAAACAGGTATAACTATAAAGTTGTTGCTTTATAGTTATTAATTTTGAATACATATATATTATAATGCTTTTTTTATATAAATGGAATATACACATCCTAATTTTTCTTTTACCCATAAATAAGCTGTTTAAAGAATATTTTATGTCCGTTATAAAATATTTATTTTAAAATCTTTCATAATTATAAAAAATTTGGTTCATTATTTCTACTTTTTTCATTAAATCGTTATATTCTTCTCGTGTAACACCAGTATTATCAAGTGGTACAGTTTCAGCAATTTCTTCTTCATCCATTAATTCATCTACATAGTATTTAGCAATTTCAAGTGATAAAGTTTCGTATTCAAATCCAGTATATACTTTATCCATAATTTTTATTCCGAGTTTTTTTAGAATTTCAAAGTCGTCGTTATTTAAGTACTTTGTTATATCCATATATTCTTGAGTATGATATCTTTCATGCCATTCTTCATATGTCATTGGCTTCTTTCTATCCATTTTAATCCTCCTTTCCTTTTAATCTTTTTATAATTGTTTTCAAAAAGCTCTCCTTTGTCGTTATATCCTCTTTATTTTGTTCAGGTATTGGATTCTTGCTATTAATTAGTTCAAATTCTGTAATAATATCTTGGATTGCACTATAATCAATAGGCTTGTTTAACAATCTCATTACATTAAGGGAGTTTGCTTTTTTTATTAATTCAATATCTCTATCACCTGTTATAATTACGAACTCTGGAGATTTAATATCTTCAGATTTTTTAATCAAATCTATAACATCAATACCATTTAATTTAGGCATTTGATTATCGGTAAATACTAAATCTGGCTCTAATTTTTTTATCATCTCATATTCTTCTTGACCATCATTTGCTATTCCAATTACCTCTGCTTGGTCATTTTTTTGAATAAATTTTTTTAAGTCTTCTGCAATCATCTTCATGTCGTCTGCTATTAGTATTTTTATTCTTTCTTCCATAATTTATAACCTCTCTTTTTCATGTATTATTTTTTAAAATTTTTGCAAAATATTTATCAGACAAACAGTAAAGTTCATATAAAAGTAATGTTATTATTGTAGACTATAAATATAGCCCATTTGAATAAAAAAAATTGTTATACTGAAATCGATTTAATTAAGAAAGGAGATTAGCTATGCAACTAAATGATGCAATAAGAATTAGAATAAACTACTTTTTGAATAAAAAAGGCTTGTCTTCTTTATGGGATTTATATAAAACTTCTGGAGTTCCTAAATCTACTATAAATGCTTTGTTAGGAACCGAAAAAAATAGTTTACCACGTTTGCCAACATTACTTCATCTATGTGAAGGTCTTGATACTAACTTAATGGAATTTTTTAATGATCCTATGTTTATAGATATCGAAGACTCTTCAGAAGATAAATCTGATAAATAATAATTAGATGTGCTTAGCGCATCTTTTTTTATTATATATATTTTACATTATTTTGGGCATTTTGTAAATAATAATTAAGGAATTCCTTAATTATTATTTTTATTATATTTCAGTTAAGGAATTTCTTAATTTTTTTAATTTTTAAGGAATTCCTTTCTTCTGCAATTTTGCATTTTGCTATACTTTTTATGAAAGGATTACGGTGATAGTATGCAGCTTGCAAAAGCGACTCGAAAAAGAATAAATGCTTTATTAAAAGAAAATAATATGAAACCTTATGATTTATCTCGTAAGGCTGGAATAGCACTTCCTACTCTCGGAGATTTTATGAAAGGTGATACTAAAAACCTTAGAATGGATACTATGCTTCATATTTGTGAAGGCTTTAATATAACTTTAAAAGAATTTTATGATGATCCATTATTTGATGATGTTATTTCAGAATAAAAAAGAACACTACTAGATACCATAAGTATTTATGTGTTCTTTTATTTATACATACATTAGTTTTCTTTTCTATATAACCTGTAATTTATTGAGATAATGATCTATTAATAATTATTCTACTTTCTAATAATTACCTTTCAAATCAAATCCTTCTAGCTGTAGCTTTAATTCTATCTCAGAAATTTCACATCCAACTAAACCAATTTCTTTCAACATCTTTTTAGTTTTATTTGTTAGTTCTTTTATTTTATAGATATTGTTTTTCTTTAGAATTTCCTCTATTTCTTTATTTAAATTTAGTTTTTCTATTCCTTCTTCTTTCATTTGCCAACTCCTTGTAATTCTCTATCTATTTAATGCTTTTTAAATATTATTATTATTCCGTCTACCTATACATAACTAATATTTTTGTAATTATTTGCTTATTTTATTTTTTAGTTGATTTATTTTTTCTTCTTTTTTAGTAATCCATTCCTTTAAATTAACATTTGGTTTAATATTTGGAAATGCTTCAACCAATCTTCTATGTAATGCAGAATTATTTGAAATTATACTTTTTACTTTTTTAGATATTTCTTCTGTATTATCTTTTACATTTGCAGATATTTCTTTTAAATTTAATATTATTTTACTTGAAATAATGTTGTCAACTATATAGCATATAAATAGTATAATAGAAACTATATGTAGTGTTGGATTTGGTATTTTATTTAATAATCCCATTATTATAGGATTTGTAATATATAATATAATACATCCTAGTATTCCAAAAGCAATTAAATTATCTAAACATATTCTTCCGTTAATATTAAATTTTCTATTACTATAATCCCACCATCTTGCATGAAAAAATTTTTCCATAAAATAGCTTGTAAGATATTCTAACACTCCACAAATCATTATAGAAAATATAAATGTTGCAATTATATCATCTTGATATTTTTTTAACAAAAAAGTCATTAATAGTACTCCATATCCATAAATAGGACAATATGGACCTATTAAAAATCCCCTGTTTATAAATTTTCTATTATTAATAAAAGTTCTTACTATTTCCATTAACCATCCTAATATTGAATATATAAAAAATAGTAAAAAGTATATTTCTATATTTTTTAGCATGATTTTTCTCCTCTAGTAACATATATTAGTTATTATATATTTTCATCATTTTATCATCTAACTTATTAACTAACTGTGCGCATGAAACTAGTTCTTTTGATATTTTACTTGTTAATTCTTTTCTTGGTTTATATTTTACTTCATGCTCAAGATTAGACCAAAACTCCATTGCCATTGTGCATATTTGTATTTCAACTTTCACTGGAAATATATTCTGTGCTATATTTACTGGTATTTGTACTATTAAATGATAACTGCTATATCCACTCTTTTTAGGATTTGTTATATAATCTTTTTCTTTTATTATTGTGCAATTTGGAAAACTTTTTACCATCTCTTTTACAATAAATATATCTTGCTTTAATGGACATATTATTCTTATTCCAGCAACATCATTTATTTTTTCAATCATTTCTTTATATGTAAGTTCGTAATTCCTTTTTTTCATCTTTTTTATTATGCTATTAGGTTCTTTAACTCTGGATGTAACATTGTTAATTAAATTATAGTTATAAAAATAGTTGAATTGTTCTTTCATAATGTTTATTTTTACTTCTAACTCTTTAATTGCTGAGTAATATATAAACATTAATTTTTCAAAGCTTTCATCTTTAACCTTTATTTCTTTCTGTTCTAGGCGTTCTCTATCAAATTTTAATAATTTTTGTTTTATATCCATATTTTATAATCCTTTCATTTATTTTAATAATAGTATCACTAAAATATGAATTATGTATTAAATTTCATAAGGTATAAATTATTCTGAGTAAACTATACTACATATTTTTCTATATCTAAAATTTCATTTTCTTTTTTTAGTGCTTTTAGTTCGTTTTTATTTGCTTTTAAATTATCCTTAGCTACTGTCATAAGAAGTTTTAATCTATTTATTTGATTAGATTCACTTGCACCTGGATCATAATCAACTGCTGTTATATTTGCCTCTTTATATTTATTTCTAATAGCCTTTATAACCCCTTTTCCAACAACATGGTTAGGAAGACATGCAAATGGTTGTAAACAAACTATATTAGGTATCCCTTCTTGTATGAATTCTATCATTTCTGCTGTTAATAACCACCCTTCTCCTGTTTGATTTCCAACTGATAATATATCTTCTACTTCTAGTGCTAATTTATTAATATTGCAAGGTTTCATATATCCTTTTTTCGAGCTTTCCAAGGCTTTTTTGTAATCTTTTTCTATATAATCAACAAAATTTAAAAATAAATTAAATGTATCTGCTTTAATTTTTGATTCTTTTAATATTTTTGCTTTTATTGGAGTATTGATTAATGTATATTTTATAAATCCCATAAACTCTGGAACAACAACTTCTGCACCTTCTTTTTCTAATAAATCTACAGTATAATTATTTCCAAAGGGATGATATTTAATTAAAATCTCTCCAACAATTCCTACCTTTGGTTTTTCTATAGATTTATCTAATTCAATCTTTTCAAAGTCGTTTACTATTTCATAAAGGCTATTATTAAATTCCTTTACACTTGATTTACAAGTTAGTTCCTTACATCTTTCTATCCATTTCTTATATAACTTGTTTGTTTCACCCTTGTTCTTTTCATAAGCTCTATTTTTATGTACTACTGTTTGAAGTAGATCTCCATATATTACTGCTTTTACAAGCTTTTTTAAAAGCGGAATAGTTATTTTAAATCCTGAATTTTTTTCTAATCCAACAAAACTAAACGAAATTACAGGAACATGTTCAAACCCAGCATCTTTTAGAGCCTTTCTTATAAATCCTATATAGTTTGTTGCTCTACATCCTCCACCTGTTTGTGATATCATAACTGCTGTTTTGTTTACATCGTATTTTCCTGATTTTAATGCTTCTATCATTTGCCCTGTTGTAAGTATTGAAGGATAACACGCATCATTATTTACATGTTTCAATCCAGTTTCTACTGTATTCATTGTACATTTATTCATTACCTCTACATTGTATCCTTCTGAATTTAATGCTGATTCAAATAATTCAAAATGAATTGGTGCCATTTGCGGTATTAAAATTGTATAATCTTTTTTCATTTCTTTTGTAAATTGTATTTTTTCTATTTCGTATTGAGCATCTTCTACTTTGTCTATATTGCACCTGTTATTCATACTTGCTATTAATGAACGTATTCTTATTCTTATTGCACCTAGGTTGTTTATTTCATCTATTTTGATTAGTGTGTACATTTTATTATAACTTGCAAGTATTTCTTCAGCTTGGTCGGTTGTAACAGCATCAACTCCGCACCCGAATGAATTTAATTGCACAAGTTCTAAATTATCTGTTTTACCTACAAAATCAGCTGCTCTATATAGTCTTGAATGATACATCCATTGGTCAACTACTCTAATAGGTCTTCTAACTTTTCCTAAATGTGCAATACTATCTTCTGTAAGTACTGCTAATCCTAAGCTTGTAATCATTTTATCAATTCCATGATTTACTTCTGTATCTAAATGATACGGTCTTCCTGCAAGAACAATCCCCTTCATATTGTTTTGCTTTAGATATTCTAAAGTTTCTTCACCTTTATTCTTAATATCTTGTCTAAATTTTTGATATTCTTTTTCAGCTTCTTTTATAGCTTCTTTTAGTTCTTTTGATGTAAAATTATACTTTTTAAATTCTTCAATTTCTAAAAATCTATTTTCTAATCCTTTTTTATTAAATGGTAGGAATGGATTTATAAATTTTATATCTCTATCTTTAAGTTCTTCCATATTATTTTTTAAGTTTTCAGAATATGAAATTACAATTGGGCAGTTATAGTAATTATTGGCATTTTTATCTTCTTTTCTTGAATACATTATACATGGATAGAATATAGTGTTTACTCCCTGCTCTATAAGACTTATTATATGTCCATGTGAAAGTTTTGCAGGATAACATACTGATTCAGATGGAATACTTTCCATTCCTTTTTCATATGTCTTTCTATTTGTTTTTTCAGATAAAACTACCCTAAATCCCAATTTTGTAAATAAAGTAAACCAGAATGGATAATCCTCATACATATTTAGTACTCTTGGAATTCCAATTACTCCTCTTTTAGCATCTTTTTCATCTAAAGGTTTATATCCAAATAATCTATCATATTTATATTGATATAAATTAGGAATATCTTTTTTTCCTTTTTCAAGTCCTGCACCTTTTTCGCAACGATTTCCAGATATAAATTTCTTTCCATTAGAAAATTGATTTATTGTTAATAAGCATTTATTTTCGCAGCCTTTACATCTTGTATGCATTACATTTATTTTTAAATCTTTTATTTGATCTGTTTTTAAAATAGTAGATTTATAATCTTCTATCTTCTGTTCTTTATATTTCTCTTTGGAAATTAAAGCTACTCCATATGCTCCCATAAGCCCTGCAATATCTGGTCTTATTACATTTCTCCCTACTATTAATTCAAATGCTCTTAAAACTGCATCATTATAGAAAGTACCACCTTGAACAACTATATTGTCTCCTAAGGTACTTACATCTCTTATTTTCATAACTTTTTGTATTGCATTTTTTATTATTGAATATGAAAGTCCTGCTGATATATCTCCAACAGAATATCCTTCTTTTTGTGCTTGTTTTATTTTTGAATTCATAAATACTGTACATCTTGAGCCTAAATCTACTGGTCTTCTCGAATTAATTGCTTCTCTTACAAATTCGGTCATATTTAAATTTAAGCTTTTTGCAAATGTTTCTAAAAATGAACCACAACCTGATGAACAAGCTTCATTTAACATTATATTGTCTATTGCACCATTTTTAATTTTTATGTATTTCATATCTTGTCCACCTATATCTACTATGCTAGTAGCATCTGGCATAAATGATTTTGCTGCTGTATAATGTGCAATTGTCTCAATTTCTCCTATTTCTATATTCAATGCTGTTTGGATTAATTTTTCTCCATATCCAGTAACACCACTATTTGCAATATATGCTTCTTCAGGAATTTTTTCATAAAGTTTTCTAAGCATATTTATAACACTTTCTAGTGGTTTCCCTTCATTATTTTTGTATGCTGAATAAAGAAGAGTTCCTTCTTCATCTATTACAACTAATTTACTTGTTGTAGAACCTGCATCTATTCCTAAAAAGCATTTTCCCTTATGTTTTTTTAAATCTTTTCTTGTTATTGTGTCTTTTCCATGTCTTTTTTGAAATTCTCTATATTCCTCATCTATTGTAAATAATGGTTTCAAATGGTCTTCCGTATTATCTTTATAACTTCTTAATAGCTCCATTTTACCCTTTAATTTTTCTATAGATATTGAATTATGAGATATTGATTCTATTGCAGCACCTTTTGCAACTAAAAGATGAGCATCTTCTGGGAATATTATTTCTTTATCAGTTAAATTTAATGTTTCTATAAATCGTTTCCTTAGTTCTGACAAATAACTTAAAGGTCCACCTAAAAATGCAACATTTCCTCTTATTGGTCTACCACAAGCAAGACCACTTATTGTTTGATTTACAACTGCTTGGAATATCGATGCTGCTATATCTTCTTTTGCAGCTCCTTCATTTAAAAGTGGTTGCACATCAGTTTTAGCAAAGACTCCACATCTTGATGCTATTGGATATATTGTTTTATATCCTTTTGCAAGTTCATTTAATCCTAAAGTATCTGTATTTAAAAGGCTCGCCATTTGGTCTAAAAACGCACCTGTACCTCCTGCACATGTACCATTCATTCTTTGTTCAATTGATTTATCGAAATATATTATTTTTGCATCTTCTCCGCCTAATTCTATTGCTACATCTGTTCTTGGTATATATTTTTCTATTGCTCTTTTACATGCAACTACCTCTTGGATAAATCCCATTCCTAAAAATTCTGATATAGACAAAGCTCCAGAACCTGTAAATGCAATTGTCATTTCTTTATTTGGATATTCTTCTATTAACTTGTTTAAGGTCTCATATATAGTTTTTCTTGTATCAGAAAAATGTCTTTGATATGAAGTGTAAATTGTATTTAATTTTTCATCCATAACTGCTATTTTAACAGTTGTAGAACCTACATCTAATCCTACATGTAATAATTCATTTTCCATTTTATCTTGTATAATAATTCTCCTTTCTTTATTCAATACTTTTCAAACTTTCTATCATATTGATTTTCTTCAAAGAAAAATACGTTGCAATATTAACAATAATAGTAAATATTATTGTAATTCCAGCTGCATATACATAACTAATTGGATCAACTATTTTAGTAAATCTAAGCATATTTATTTCACAAGTTCCTAATATGTAGTAATTAAGTAAATATCCAGCACCTAACCCTAATATAATCCCTATTATAGTTAATATAATAGTTTCTTTTGTAACATATGTATATACTTCCTTATCATAAAATCCTAATACTTTGATAGTAGCAAGTTCTCTTATTCTTTCACTTATATTTACATTTGCCAAATTATATAAAACAACGAATGCTAAAAGTCCTGCTGCTACTATTAATATTACAACAACATAATTTAATAAACTCATCATATCTTGAATAGAATCTGCAAGTGATGATATATTGCTAACTGCTGAAACTTCTTTTCTATCCATAATTTCAGTTGCTAACCTATTTGTTTCTTCTGCTGTTAGTTCTATATGCTTTGTTAATAGTACATTACTATCATAGTTTTCTTGATAAAGTCCCTCATAAGTTGTTTTATTCATAAAGATATAATGACTTACATAGTTTTCTGCAATATCTGAAATTTCAACTTCAATTTCTATATCATCTGCATTTTTTAATGTTATTGTATCTCCTACTTTAACTTCTAATAACTGTGATACTTTATCTGTTATACATATTTCATTATCTTTTAATGTGATATTTTCATGTGTTTTTACATCATTTATGTTTATAATTCCTTCTAAAGCTAACTCATCTTCTGGTACTATAATTTGTATATCTTCTGAATGTTCATTATTTATTAATTCTCCTGATGTCATATATGTTTTAGCACTTTTTTCTATTCTACTATCACTATTAATTTCGTTTATAACTTGCTCTTTTTCTTCTTGTGATAAACTATCTTTTAATGTAATTTGAAAGTCATAGCAAAATACATTTTCAAATTGATTTGGGAGTATTTTACTTACAGAATCTTTTATTCCAAACCCTGTTAATATTAATGCTGTGCATCCTAATATACCTATTATTGTCATATAAAATCTCTTTTTATATCTAAATAAGTTTCTTACAGTAACTTTATTGCTGAAATTCAATTTTTTCCATATAAAAGGTATTTTCTCTAAAAATACTCTATTTCCAGATTTAGGTGCTTTTGGTCGCATTAATACTGATGGGGTATTTTTTAATTCTTTTAATGCTGTATATATTGTTGCTCCTACAATACAAACACTAATTAATATCAATCCCATTATTGCTATTTTGAAATTAAAACTAATACATACATCTGTTATTTGGTACATCATTCCATATAAAGCCCAAAGGACTTTTGGTAATAATACAAATCCCACACACATTCCAAGAATTCCACCAACTATACATGCCAAGCTCGCATAAATAATATATTTTTTAGTTATTTGAAAATTATTATATCCTAATGCTTTTAATGTACCTATTTGTGTTCTTTGTTCTTCTACCATTCTTGTCATTGATGTCAAAGATATAAGTGCTGCAACTAAGAAAAATACTACTGGGAATACTTTTGCAATATTTTCTATTGCTTTTGTATCTTGTATAAAACTTACATATCCAGCATTTGCATTTCTGTCTAATATGTACCATGTCGGTTTTTCAATTTCTAATATTTTTTCTTTCGCATCAGCTAATTCTTTTTCAGCATCTGCTATTTTTTGATTAAATTCTGTTTTGCTTTCTTCTAGTTCTTGTTCTCCTTCTTGCAACTCTGTTTTAGCATTATTTATTTCTTTTCTAGCTTTTTCAATTTGTGCATATGTTGATGTTTTAGTTGTATTTAATTGTTGTTGCTGTTTCTCTAATTCAGTTTTAGCTTGCTCAATTTGCTGCTTTCCATTTTCTAACTCTTGCTTTCCTGTACTTATTCCATTTTCTATTTCTTTTATTCCTGCTTCTAATGTTTGTTTTGTTGTCTGTAATTCTTTAATTTTATTTTCAAGTGTTGTTTTTTGTCCTTCATAC
>JAZNWN010000029.1:0-8151 GCA_045593405.1 Clostridia bacterium | reverse complement strand
ACCAGTTGTTATAGACTTCAGTATTTAAAACAACAAGTGATGTTAAATAAGGCTTTCCATGTCCTGCGATAACAATCTGTTTAACAAAATCTGAATCTTTAACTTCATTTTCCAGTAACGGAGTAAAAACATTATAACCATTAGATAAAACTATGACATCATCGTATCTTGATAAAACAAATAAATAACCTTGTTTATCAATATATCCTAAATCTCCTGTATAAAACCAGCCATCTTTTATTACTTCAGCAGTTGCTTTTTTATCCTTATAATATCCAAGCATTACATTCTCGCCTTTGACTAGAATTTCATCATTTTCAATTTTTACCTGGCAATCTTTTACTATTTGTCCTACACTACCATCTCTATGATATAAATTTCTATTTACTGATACAACAGGAGAACATTCAGTAATTCCGTATCCGTTTAGTATTTCTATTCCAATACTTCTAAACCATTCTATATATTTTTTATCGAGATATGCTCCACCACATATCATATATTTTAATTTTCCACCAAATTCATTTAAAATAGATTTAAACAATTGCTCTTTAAAATTTAAACCTATTGTACTAAGTCCATTGTTTATGCTAATAGCTAATTTTAATTTACCATCCATTTTTCTTTTTCTCGCATTAGACCAAATCTGCTTATAAAATGTTTCTACAAAAACAGGTACTACAAATATTGTTTCTGGTTTTGCTATTTTGAATTCATCCATTATATTTCTTAAACTACTATTAATAAATATCGGACATCTATAATTAAATGCTTTTAATATCCCAGTAATTAATCCAAACGAATGATGGAATGGTAACATCGCTAGTACATTGCCATTTGGTTCAAATAAACTACTAGCTGCCACTATATCATAAGCAATATTTCTTTGACTTAATAAAACTCCTTTATTTGCTCCTGTTGTTCCAGAAGTAAAAAACATTACAGCTGGTTTGTCTTTATCAATAACCAAATTTATATCTTTTAATTTTTTAGAATCATTAATATAATTACCTATATTTTCTATCGTATATTTATCACAAACTTTATTATTGTTTAAAAATTCACAATAGTTTTCAGAATAGAATACACTCTTAACATCACTCTTTTTTAATAGTTTTAACAGATCTTCTTCTGCTAAATCTTTATCTATTATAACTGCTAAATTGTTACTTAACACTATTCCGAAAAAAGCTACTAACCAATTATATGAATTTTCTCCAACAATTGCTATATTTTTATTTTTGTATTTATTACCTATAAATTTTTTTAAACACCTAACATCATTATAAAAATCAAGATATGTTTTATATACTGTGTGCTTGTTTTCATCGTTATAAAAAAAAGCAATAGAATCTTTATTTTCCAACGATCTTTTTAATAACTCCTCAAGATTGTTAATATCTTTATGCTGGTAATATGGATACGACTTCATAAACACACCTCTACCATAATTTTATTAAAACATTATTATCATAATATTAACAAATTATTAAAAATTATTAAGAAATCATCATTAATTCTATTGCACACTATTATTTATGTCTTTTTAGTCGCTTCTCTTTGTATTTTAATAAGTAATCAGAAAAATATTCTACTTCTTCCCCATTCATTAATTTTTTAAAATAAATATCTAAAGGTTTAATTTTTAAAGGATGAATTACATCACTATATATTTCTTCCAAATTAATATCAGATATTTTTTTAGAAATAAATCTTTCTAAATCAATACCTATTAAAAGTGATAGACATGATAGCATTACTTTTATATTGTCAGTATAAATTGAAGCTACATTAATTTTATAAGCTTTATTATTTGGTTTTATTAAATAGCATTGCTGAAATTTATACTCATCACCTGGGAATCTCATATAATCTAAATCTATGATATATCCATCACCATCACTAGATATTAGAAAATTATCAGAATGAACATCACCTAAATAAATATTTCTGCCATGTAAATATTTTAATGCTTCATAAACATCACAAATGGCTTTTATTTTTAATTCTTCATCTACGCTTTTTCCAATTGCTTCTCTAAATGTTTTTGCATTTTTAATATACTCCATAACATATCCAGAAAATTTACCATCTACATAAATTTTATCAAATATTTTTGGTGTATTAGGAATAGATTCTCTTATTTGGAAATCTGTATTTCTTTCTATTTCACTTTGATATGAATAGAATTCTTTGAATATTTTATATAACAAATCATCTAAAACATATACATTACCACCATTATTATGAGTAGAATCTGATAGTTTTAATGTAGATAATTGTTGCAATTCTTCTTTAGTTATATTTATTATTATACATCACCTAATTTCTATCTAAATATTTTTTTAAAGATTTCACTTTTTTCCTAGCATCTTTTTGTCCTAGTTCATAAACTTGTTGTAATTTTTCTTTACTTTTTTCAATTAATTTAATATCTATTTTTTCAGAAGGGCGAATTACAAAAATTTTATTTTGTTTTTCTAATTCTATGATTTTTTCAATCGCACTATTATAATTATTATGTCTATCAATCATAGAAGCTAATAAATTAGGATATTTTTTGTATCTTTTACTAACCATTTTTTCTTTTGATGAACTTAATTTATGTTTTCTATAATCTAAAGGTTGAGTAAGAACAACTATTATTTTATCGTAACCTAATTCAATACATTTTTCTATTGGAATGCTATCTGATACACCACCATCCAAATATTTTTTACCATCTATTTCAACTACTCTTGATACAAGAGGAACAGCTGATGAAGCTCTAAGACACTCTAACTGATTAATTGGATCAGTTATTTTTAAATACTCGGCTTTACCAGTTTCTATATTTGTTGCTACAGCATAATAATCTTTATTTGTTTTCACAAAAGTTTCATTATCAAAAATATCTAATTTTTTAGTTACTTTATAAAAAGCAAAATTCTTATTTACAACATTACCAGTTAAAAGCAATGAAGTTTTACTTATATATCTTATATCTCCGCAAAATCTTTTACTATATCTAATAACTCTCCCTCGTTGGTTAGAAAAATAATTAACACCAAATAATGCACCTGCACTTGTTCCTATTATTCCATCAACTTGAATATTATTATCCATGAAAATATCTAAAGCACCAGCAGAATACAAGCCACGCATTGCTCCACCCTCTAAAACTAATCCTACTTTTGTCATACTATCTCCTAATCTACACTTTTCAAACTAGCAATCATATCTATCTTCTTTAAATTAAAGTGAGTTACTAAATTTACAATCAAAGTAAATATAACAGTTATAATTGCTGTATAAATATAGCTGTTTAAACTAATATTATATATAAATCTTGCTTTTTCTATCTCAACAGTCATTATTACTATCTTAGTTAAGAAATATCCAAAAAACAAACCTAACAATATACCAAAAATAGTAAATATTATATTTTCTTTTGTTATGTAATTATCTACTTCTTTGTCATGGAATCCTAATACTTTTAAAGTAGATATTTCTCTTTTTCGTTCATTAATATTTATATTAGAAAGATTATATAATACTACAAATGAAAGAGCTGCTGATAATACAATTATAATAACTACTACCTTATTTAAAGATGTAAGCATATTATTAGCACTTTCAAGTAATTCCCCTATAAATGAAACATTAAGTACTTCTTCTCTATCCATCAGTTTTTTAGATAATTCTTCTTCTGCAGATTCAGTTGTATTATTTAAATTCAAATATACTACATTTGAATTATACTCATTCTTTTCTTTAAATGTATCTTTGTCTATATAAATATAGTGCATTAAATAATTTTTAGCAACACCACTAATTTTATAACTATAAACTCTATTATTATCGTCAATAACATCAAGAGTATCTCCTACTTTTAAATTAGTTAAATCAGCAAATTTATCAGTAATTATGACACTCCCAGATTCTATTTTTAATTGATTACCTTCTTTATCAACTAAATTAACAATTTTAGAAGATTCATCCTTATCAACTATAAACATATTAGCTGATATAGTATCTTTTTTTACATTAATATTTTGAACCTCAATCACATCATCAATATAATCACTATTAAATATTTCAGATGTTTTATCTTCAATATCATTTACATATACCATTGCTTCATAAGTAAAAGTTTCTTTATATTGCATGTTTGCTATATCAATAATAGCATCTCTAATACCAAAACCACAAAGCATTAAAGCACTACATCCAGCAATTCCTATTACAGTAACAAGTCCTCTTTTCTTATATCTAAATAAATTTCTAAGCGTAACTTTATTAGAAAAACTAATTCTTTTCCAAAGAAAATTCCATTTTTCTAAAATAATTCTTTTTCCTGCTTTTGGTGCTTTTGGTCGCATCAAGTCAGACGGCTTTTCTTTTACTACTTTTAATACAGTAAATATTGTTGTCCCACATATACATAATAATGATATCACTAAACTAATAATAATCTTACTTAGATTTAATCCTACATAGAAATTAGGAACATTAAATAACATTCCATAAATACTAAATATTAATGCTGGCAATGTTAAGATACCTAGAAATCCACCTAACAAACCTCCAAATAATGTTGCTATAGTAGAAAACATTAAATATTTCAACATTATTTCTTTATTAAAAAAACCTAATGATTTTAATGTACCAATCTCAATTCGATCTTCTTCAACCATTCTATTCATAGAAATTAAACTAACTAAAATAGCAACTGCAAAAAATACAATTGGGAATATTTTTGATAAATTATTAACACTTGTCGTATCATCTACATAATCTAAATAAGTTTGATGATTAGTTCTATCATATACATACCATGTTGGTTTTTCTATTTTTTTTAATTCTTCTTTAGCTTCTGTAATTTTATTTAAAGCATCTTCTTTTTGAATATTATATTCATTAACTGCTTTTTCATATTCCTTTAAACCTTTATTATATTCAGATACACCTTGTTCGTATTTACTGTATGAGTAGTTATAACTATTTATGCTATCATTATAAGTCTTTTCATTTTGTTCAATTGTTTCCTTAGTAGTTTTTAAAACTATTAAATTATTAAGGTTAGTTTCCAATTCTGTTAACTTATTTAGATAAGTGGTATACTGTGGAGAATCTTTTGGAATACCTTCAATAAGTGTTTTAATTTGTGAAATACTTCCATTTAATTTTTCTATGTTTGAAGATATTTCACTCTCTTTGATGCCATATATATTTAATGTATTAGTATATTCTGTTTTGGCATTATCTAGCTGTTTTCTCGCATTATTTAATTCGTTTTTATATGTTATAAAACTTTTCTTTGTAGAATCTAACTTATTTTTTGTAGAATCTAATGTTTTCTTTGCATCATCCAATTCTTTTTTTGCTTTTGCGAATTCTTCATTAACTTCATTCTCATTCTTTTTAATTTCATTTTCTACTTTATTATATATACTATTATATCTTGCTGTTTCCTGAGTTGATTTTATTTGATTGACATTATTTTTTATATTTTCAATTAAATCATTATAATCCTCTTCTGCAGTAGGTTTATCTATTGCACCATCTACTGTAATATATATAGAATTATAATATTCTTGATTAAATGATTTTTTTAAAATATAAGTATAATAACTTATTGTTCCAGAACCTATAGTAGTAGTTCCTCTATCTTGCCCTAATTCATCATTATTAAAATACAAACCACTTTCAACAGTTCCTACAATTGTATATGATTTTTCTTTCAACTTTTCATCTTCGATACTAATTGAATCACCTATTTTATATGATGTCTTTTTTATAAAATTTTTTTCAACTACTATTTCATTATTTTTCTCTGGAAATTTACCATCTAAAAGTTTTAATGAATTTACTTTTTTTGGAAACGAAGATATATTTATTACTAAATCATTTTCTTCAATTTTGACAATTTTATCAAGAGAATATGAGTACTCTACATTTTTAACTCCTTCGACTTGTAATAAAGCATTGACATCGTCTTCCGTTAATCCACCTGTTGATACAACTTGTAAATCATAAACATTATGTTCATCTAAAAAATTATCAAGCGTTGTCATCATATCTGGTTTTATAGATTGAAGTCCAGCAAATACAAATACACCTAAAAAGCTCATTACAAATAAAGGAATAAATCTAGAAAATGATTTTTTTATTGTTCTAAAACTATTTGTAATTATTCTATTCTTCATAATTACCACTCTATTTCTTCCACATTTTTAGGTTTTTTATTTTTAATAACTTCTTCTACTTTACCATTTTTGAATTTAATAACTTTATCTGCCATTTCTGCAATAGCACTATTATGAGTGACTATAATAATTGTCATATTCTCTTTTCTACAAGTTTCTTCAAGCAACTTTAAAATTTGTTTTCCTGTCTTATAATCAAGTGCTCCTGTTGGTTCATCACATAAAAGTAATTTAGGATTTTTGGCTATCGCTCTTGCTATTGCTACTCTTTGTTGCTCTCCACCAGATAATTGTGAAGGAAAATTATTTTTTCGTTCTTTTAAACCTACTTTATCTAAAACTTTACTAGGATTTAAATGATCCTTACATAATTGTACTGATAACTCTACATTTTCTAATGCTGTTAGATTTTGAACCAAATTATAAAATTGAAATACAAAACCAATATCATGTCTTCTATAATCTATAAGCCCTTTACGATTTAATTTAGTAATATCTATGTCATCAACAATTACTTCACCTTTAGTTGCTGTATCCATTCCACCTAGAATATTTAAACAAGTTGTTTTACCTGCTCCAGATGGTCCAAGTATCACAATTAATTCTCCTTGCTCAACAGAAAAAGATGCTTTATTCAAAGCATTAATTTCTACTTCACCCATTTTATAAATTTTACTAACATTCTTGAATTCAATATATGACATTTTACACCACCCATTTCCTGAATTTAATTATATTTTACTTTTTTATTATTAGTAATTATTTCTATTTTTTCTTTTTTAAATGTAAATAATGTAACTCTATTTTTGCAATGAGGACATTTAGCATGTTTTATACCTCTTTTTGAAGGTAAAGGCAATTTTAAAGTTGTCTTACACTTTCTACATTTTTTATAAATATGATCTTTATCTTTTATATTTCTTTTAATATTATGAAATGGTGCTACAAACTGCTTTTTTAATTTCAAAAACTTTTGATTTTCATTACTTCTAATATATATTTTTTTTGAAAAAAAACGATAAAATGCAATAAATATTACTACTAATTCAAGCATAATTATTATATCATTTTTTAAAACTAAATTTAAAATAAATAGGAATAAATGTAGTTTTACTAAAAATTTATATAAATCGTCAGGTCCGTACCTTCCATACATAAATTTTTGAAACTTATTCAAAAATTTCATTTTGCTTCCTCCAATTAACAATCTCCTTTATAGTACTAATATTAATAGTATCTGAATAAGATATTTTTTCATTATCTAGCTTTTTCTTAGCCATTAAATTCATTTTTTGGTCAACTCCCCATATATCATTGGACAATTTTTTTAATTCTTCCTTATCTGAATTTGATAGTCCTACTTTTTTGTAATTCAATCGATGCTCACTTGATGCCCAAAAATCCATAGCGCATGTTCTTATTTGAATTTCTGTTTTTATATTTTTTCTAATTCCATTAATTGTAATTGGTATAGATATTATTATATGATAACCTCTATATCCACTACTTTTAGGAGTTTTAATATAATCCTTTTCTTCGATTATATTTATATCTTTATTAGTTTTCAATTTATCAATAACTCTATAAACATCATCTATAAAATTACATACTATTCTCGCACCAACGATATCACCAAGAATAAAAGTGTTTTCAATATTTAGTTTAAGATTTTTTCTTTTTAGCTTATCAATAATACTAGGTAAACTTTTCATTCTTGTTTTTATGTGATTAATTGGATTAACACTACTTAAAGCTGAAAATTCCGAATTAATAATATTTAATTTAGTTTCCAACTCTTTCAATGCAGATTCATAATATAATTTTACTTTGCAAAATTTTTTAAAATCTAATTGATCGTTTCCTTTCATATAATTAATCATCTCTTCTTCCAAACATTAGAATTAATCTAAGTATTTGTATTAATGTTGTTGCAACTGATGCTACATAAGTTAATGCTGCTGCT
>JAZNWN010000028.1:0-4264 GCA_045593405.1 Clostridia bacterium | reverse complement strand
AGCGATATTATTAGTAGGGATACAACTAATGCTTTTCTCATTTGGAGGTATAAAAAGTACACTATTTATTTTAATAATAGCAATAGGATCATATTTTTTCTTAAATGAAAAGATATATAAAAAAGTCATAAAATATTTGATTTTAATAAATATTATTATGGTATTTGTCAGTTTGTTTATTAATAAATGTCCAATAATTGTTAATTATATACAAAGAAGAATGATGTATCTACCAAATTTATTGTCTAACTATTATTTTAAGTATTTTTCTATAAATGAAAAGCTATTATTACAACAAAGTTTTCTTAGACATTTTGGATTTAGGGGTTCATATAATGTAGAGGTTGGATATATTATTGGAAGAGCATTTTTTAATAAAGATACAATGAATGCATGTAATGGATTGATTGGTGATGCATTTGCTAATTTTGGATGGTATAGTTTAATTATATATCCACTATTAATAATTATAGCATTTAAAATATTAGATGGATGTACCAAAAAGATAAATAAAAAAATTTTATTTGTTTTTTGTGTATCTTTTTTTAATTCTTTCTCAAATGGAGCATTCTTTTCAACAATACTATCAGAAGGATTTGCTGTTTGTTGTATTTTGTTTATGCTTTTTCCAGATGAACAAAATAATTATAAGGAGTCAGATGAAAATGAAAATAAATTATTTAATAGAAAAATCAACACAAATTCAAAGGAATATTGAAAAAGATGGACTTGAAAGATTTGACTTAAGAGATATAAGATGGATTCCTTTTTTATTAAAAAAAAATAAAGTGTCAAAAATAACTAGAAAAATTGTATTATTGACTGAAGAAATGTTTCCAATATTAATAAGGAAATTACTAAAAATTGAGAAAAAACTTTGGCCAACAACGTATTCTTTTTTAGGGAATGCATATTTGCTTGCAGAAAAAAAACAAATAAGTTTTGGACAAAAAATATCTTCAATAGATTTGGCGAATAAATGTATTGATGAATATATTAAAGATGAGAATGATGTAAATTCATGGTGGGGTGATAAACCACATATAGGATTTGATGAAAGAGTAACGATAAAGAATATAAATAAAAGACCAACAATTTTAATGCATGCACTTACAAGATGTAATATTTTTTTACTAAATGTTGGAAAAGAATATAATATTGAAAGATATATTGATATAGCTTATCAAACTGCTTTGATGGTAATGAATCAGTATGAAATAATTAATTTTGAAGATGGAAGTAAATCAATTAGTTATTTTTATAATACTAAAGATTGTACAATAAATATAAATAGTGAGTTTGCACATTGGCTATCTATGTTGCCGAAAGAAAAGCATAACAAAGAGACAAAAGAAATGATGGATGGAATGATAAAACTTTTAATAAATGAACAAAATGAAGATGGTTCATGGTATTATTTTTCAAAATGGCATATGAAAGAATATAAAGAAAAACCTTCTTGTGATTGTCACCATTCAGCTACAGTTTTGTATAATTTGCTGAATATTTTGAAATGTGAATATTTAAATGAAAACCAAAGAGTCCAAATAATTAATTGTGTAAATAAAGGAATGAGATTTCTAATTGATAATTTTTTTGATAAAGAAGGAAATGGAAAAACATTACTAAATAGAAATAGAATTGCAGGACCTGTACAATATTCAGAAGCAATATATGCAATGTGTGAGTATATAAAAAATAAAAGTGTTGATATATATATAAAAAAGGATATAAAAGAACTATTACCATTAATATTAGAAAACAATTTAAAATTAATAAATAAAAAAAACGGATCTGTACCATCTGAGAAAGTTTTAAAATGGAAAAATATTAATTCAATAAGATGGGGAAATGGACCTATACTACAATCGATAATGACATATATAGAAATAGAAGATGAAATAGGGAGATGACAAAGAAGTTGAAGATCAATAAATATTTATCTATAGCGATATTAATAACTGGTGCTAATATTTTGGGTAAAGTATTGGGGTTTATAAGAGATATATTACTTTCGTATTACTATGGAACATCAGCAATATCAGATGCTTTTTTCTTAACAATAGCAATCCCTACTATGATTTTAGGGGTATTTACAAACTCAACTGATAGTGCAATAATTCCTCAATATAACAGAATAAAAGAAACACAGGGAAAAGAAACTGCAGATTATAATTTTTCTAATATTATAAATATAATATCATTAATTGGTATATTTGTTAGTATATTGATTTTTGTTTTTCCGCAATTTTGTTTAAAAATTTTTGCGCCGGGGTTTTCACAAGAACAAACTATGTATGCTATAAAATTTTTAAGATGTTTTTCTTTTATAGGATTTTCTCATATATTATATTGTTTTTTTACCACATATAATACAATATATAATAAGATAGGGGTAAGAGCAATTCTTTCATTTAGTACAAGCTTAATTGTAATAATAGCATTAATAATTAATCCAGATGAAAACATGATGTCAATTATAATAGCATATATTATTAGTAATTTATTATGTGGTATTTTACCAATTATTTATTCTAAGTTTTTAAAGTATAAACATTCATTTAGAATAGATATTAAATCAAAAGAATTAAAAAAGTTTTTTATTATTTTTTTCCCAATAATGTTAGCAGCTTTATTAAATGATTTGAATATGTTTGTTGATAAGACTTTAGCTTCAAACATGGGGGAAGGTAGTATATCTTCAATAAATTATGCATCTAAATTAATATCAATCTTTGATAATATGCTTGTAATAGGTTTAAGTGTAGTTATTTTACCAGTATTTTCAAAATTGAAATTAAATGGAAAAAATGAGGAGTTTAAATCATATTCCGCAATAATAATAAAAACAATTATATTAATTTTATTACCAATTGCAATTGTTTCTTTAATTATGTCAAAAGAGATAATTGAGGTCATATATATGAGAGGTCACTTTAATAGAGATTCTGTAAATGTTGTTTCACAGATTTTCTCAGCATATGCTTTACAAATAGTTTTATTATCTGTGCAAGCTATTTTTATGAAATTATTTCATTCAATTGAAAATACAAAAATAACTTTATATATAAATGCAATTGGAGTTTTTATAAATATTATATTAAGTATATTACTTTCTAGTATTATAGGATTAAAAGGATTAGCAATAGCTACAACAATAGCTACTTTTGTAATTTGTATCTTATTATTTATAATGTTTAAAAAGAATATTGGATGGGATAAAAGTAATTTTAATATTATTGATATTATTAAAATATTAATAGGAAATGTATTATTTATAATAATAGTATTTTTACTAAAAAATTTAACAACAAATACACTGTTAAATATAATAATAACTTTCATAGTGTCTTATATTGTGTATTCTTTATACATAATGATAGCAATGAAAAAACTTGTAAAACAAATAAGGACATTGTTAATAAAAAAGGAAAAAATATAACTTTAATTAATTCATATATAATTATTAAAAAAGTAAAAACCTAAAATTTAGAGTTACTAAAATTTAGGTTTTTTTCATATTTCTTTAAACTCCGCATACCTTTAACTAAGGAGGTAATTTAAGTGAAAAGAAAAATATTAATAACATTTATACTAAGCTTATTAATTTTGAGTATGGTTGTATTTGCAGCAGATCAGGGGTATGAGTTTTTCCTAGAATATGAAGGAAATATAATTGTAAATGAGCCAAAAGATGGAGTTGTAACTCTTACTGGAACAGAAGCAACACCATATACTAATGTACGTGTTGAGTCAGAACTTGTATCAGGACCAGCTAATGCAACAATATATGCTTATGATGCAAATGGAAACAAATTTGATTTAAGCGAAACTGGTGATTGGGGACCTACAGGTGGTTTTGCTGTAGGAGGTACATTCACAAATGAAACACCAATTACTGCTATATACCCAGAAGCAGGAACATATGTAAGTGTATTAAGATTAGTAGATTTAAACAATAATAATACCATTATTACAAGTAAAGAATTTACTGTAACAGTATATGAAACAGATCCAGCCTTAGGAAATAACAATGTAGTTGGAAATAATACTGTTGCAACTAATAATACAATTGAAAATATTCCTCAAGCAGGAATAAGCCTATGGGTATATTTACTTGTAATTACAGCTGCAGTTATTGGCGCTTGGGCCGTAATATATTTTGTAAAAAATAATAAAAAGTAAACAAGCACATTTTTTATAAAAAGAAAATATTATATAGTAGTTTATTAAAATAGTTTGTAGGGGCGCATGATTGCGCCCT
>JAZNWN010000027.1:0-2857 GCA_045593405.1 Clostridia bacterium | reverse complement strand
TTTTTTATCGTCTTTTTGCCTGAAATGTCACTTCCACCTGCAAAATATGAAATATATATGGGAAGCATAGGAAGCATACAGGGCGATATAAATGTGATTATTCCTTCAAGAAAGGAAATGAAATATATCATAACAATTACTCCTACAACAATTTATACTATAATTTTAAACTATTTTCGGTGTGAAATCAATAGGGGAAAATTGGGGATGTGTGAAGATCAATGATGATTATTTTTTGAATAAATCTGACTACTTTTTGACTACCACACTTGTGTGTTTCCCCTGTGTTTCCCAGATTCATTATAACTTTATAATATTTCTATAAATTTTGTATGATTGTATTTTTCTTTGAATTTTTTGCTAAATACATAGTCACTTATAATTATATCAACACTATCCGCCATCATTACAACTGTTTTATCCGGTATATTTATTTTTGTACGGTCTACCATATAAATTACTTCATCTGAATTTTGTGCCATTATATTTAAAAGAAGATTATATCTTCCGCCACCACAAATTTCTCCTTTTTCATTTATACTATGTGTGGCAAAAAAGAATTTATCTGCTTTATAGCTCATCGCATTTTTTGCGCACAAATCCCCGCCAAGCATGGACGGAGCTTCTATCACCTCACCGCCCAAGCAAACAACTTTTATATTTGTAAATTTACTCAGATATGATACAATAGCCATATTGCTTGTTATTACCGTCAGATTATTTTTTTCAATAAGATACTGTGCCATAAATTCGGTAGTAGATGATGAATCAATATAAATTGTTTCGCCATCCTTTATAAGTTCTGCTGCAGTTTTACACAGTTTTACCTTTTCTCTTTTCATTTTATGATATCTGAATTCAAGCTGAACATCTTTATTTTCAACAATTTCAACCGCCCCGTAGCTTCTGACTATCATTTTTTGCTTTTCCATATAATTAAGGTCACGATTGATAGTCGCTTTACTGTACCCGATTTTATCACAAAGATACTTTACATTTACATATCCGCTTTCCTGAAGAATTTTTAGTATTAGGTCTATTCGTTCTTTTTGATACATATAAACACCCCACAATTACTATTTGAGACTTTTTGAGATTTTATCATTTTTATGAACCTACTTGATTTTTTATAAATATGTAGTATTATATATTAAGGGATTCTAAATGTCAAATTTTGGAGGTTCAAATATGAAAAACAAAAACAGAGCAAGTGTTAATCAGGCCATACAAATTGGTACTGTTTGCGTAAGTTCTTATGTAGTAAGCTATTACATGAGAAATGTATTAAGCGTCTCATCACCGGATATGCTTAAAACAGAATTATTTACAAAAGAATTTTTAGGCTCACTTTCATCTGTGTATATGTTATTTTATGCTATAGGTCAGCTTATTAATGGAATAATGGGCGATATTATAAAGCCAAAGCTGATGATTGTCTGCGGCATGGTAGTATGCGGGCTTTCAAGTTTATTTTTCTCATTCACCGACAACCAAATTATTCAGCTTATTCTTTTTGCACTGATAGGTTTTTCTCTTTCTATGTTACGAGGACCTCTTGTAAAAACCATTTCTGAAAATACTCAACCTAACCATTCACGCATAATTTGTACATTTTTATCCTGCGCCGGCTTTACAGGTCCTTTGATTGCAAGTCTGATTTCTATGTTTTTTGATTGGCGTAATACTTTTATGATTGCAGGAATTATTGCTTTATTAATAGGATTTCTGGCATATTTTGTTTTTACTTTGCTTGAAAAGAAAGGCCATATTACCTATACTTTTTCAAAAAATTCCAATGGTTTTAAAAATATATTTAAAGTGTTTTTACTCAAACATTTTATATTTTATATTTTTGTAGGAGGCATAGCAGAAATTTCTGCTGCATCTATTAATTTCTGGATTCCTACATATTTTACAGAACAGTTATGTCTTAATGAAAACGTAGCAAAAGCTATCTACTCCCTGATGTCATTTATCAAAAGTGTTACTCCTTTTGTTACTTTATTTTTCTTTAATCTTCTAAAAGAAAAAGATATAAAAATGATTCGTTTTTCGTTTATATTTGCAACAGTATTTTTCTTAGGAATGAGATTTGTCAATATTCCGTATTTGAATATTCTCTTCCTTCTTATGGCACAAATGTCAATAGGAAGCGCGTCATCTCTGTTGTGGAGTATTTACATTCCATCACAGAGAGAAAGCGGTATGGTTTCTACCATAAATGGTGTACTTGACTTTAGCGGATATCTTTTTGCTTCAGCGGCAAATATTTTATTTGCTCATACAATAGGCAATCTGGGCTGGAACGGAATTGTCGTATTGTGGTGTGCTTTGCCTGCTGTTGGTTTTGTAATGTCGATGATGACAAAACAAAATAAATAAGCTCCTCACGTCATAAATTGATTCCGACCTGACTGTTGATATTGTAACATTATTTGTGCGATAGCACAACTTCATTTTGTGTCCGCTAAAGCGGAATGATGTTGACCGTTTCAGGTCAAATGATGTACTCGCTTTGCTCGTAACGTTGTTGTGTCCTTAGAGGACACAAACACAAAAAAGACATCCTGACGGATGTCTTTTTTGATGGAAGAGTCGAATGGTTTGGATGACATATAAAAATAAGCTTTGCATTAGCAAAGCAATATTGACTGAAACTTGTCAAGTATTTCGGACAAGTAAAAGAGTGAATTTTTACATCCACACAGAATTAGGTGTCTTGTAGCCTATTCCTGAATGTAATCGCTCTGAATTGTAATACAAATATATGTAACTTAGTATTTCTTGCTTTGCTTCTTCATAACCGAGATGGCGGATATCTGTCATCTCGGTTTTTAATGTTTTCCAAAAACTTTCT
>JAZNWN010000026.1:0-14568 GCA_045593405.1 Clostridia bacterium | reverse complement strand
AATAGCAAATGTTGGAAGTGTTGCTTCAAATACATTTAAAAAATTCTTTACAGTACAATGTTTAGAAGCAACTATACTAGGAACTCTTTGCATGATAGGAATGTTAATATTAAGAATACCTTATGCAGTACCAATAGGAGTATTAATTGGAGTTACAACATTAATTCCAGTAGTTGGAGCATTTATAGGAATTATTGTAGGAGCAATTTTAATAGTTGCTGTTAATCCTGTAAAAGTATTAGTATTTGTTGTATTTGTACTAATTTTACAGCAAATAGAAGGAAACCTAATTTATCCAAGAGTAGTTGGAAGTTCAGTAGGATTACCTGGTATGTGGGTTTTATTTGCTGTTACTGTTGGTGGAAGTTTAGGTGGAATTTTAGGAATGTTATTAGGAGTGCCAGTTGCAACAGTCATATACACATTAATAAAGAAAGATGTTAATAAAAAAGTAAATAATATGAAGGAGTAGATGTACTATGGAATATATGAAAATGATGTTAAAAAAGACAGGTTGGGTTTCAATATTAGAATCTATTATATTTGCAATATTAGGAATAATATTAGTTTGCAGACCAGAAGGAACAGTAAAAATGATTACTTGGATATTAGGAACTATATTTATTGTGATTGGGCTAACTAAAATAATAGCTTATTTTAATTCAAAAGGAAAAAATGATTTCTTTAATTATGATTTAGTGTATGGGTTAATGGCAATTGTTATAGGAATTATTGCCATGGTATATATGAATATAATTGGTACTATTTTTAGAATTATAATTGGCGTATGGATTATATATACATCTTTTGTGAGAATTAATTCAGCAATTCAAATAAAAAGACTTGGAAGTAGAGTATGGATGTATGGTTTAATTCTAGCAATTGTAATGTTTTTGTGCGGAGTATATGTAATTGTAAATTCAGGAGCTATTGTAGTTACAATAGGAACTATAATGATAATTTATTCAGTTATTGATATAATAGAAAATATAATTTTTATGAAGAACATAAAAGAAATATTATAAACAACTCTTATTTAATGAGTTAAAATGGAAAAAGATTAAAATTACTATAGTGATGGTAGTTTTAATCTCTTTTTTATAACTCTAATTTAGAGAAATGTGAAAAATTTGTAAAAATTAGCAGTCTACTATTGACATTGCTAAAAATAAGATATAAAATACTATTAGTTCAAAAACGAACAAAAAGGAGGGAATATGAATTTTTTAGAAAATACACAAATATTAAAAAAGATAATAGACAATTCTTTTTTGAAAATATCAAAAGAAACAGACTTAACAGTAAATGAAATAAGAGTTTTATTATTTTTATACCAAAACGAAAAATTAGATATTGCTTCAGACATTGTAGAAAAATTAATGATTTCAAAATCACATGTTTCATTTTCAGTAGAATCATTAAGTAATAAAAACTATATTGAAAAGGTGCAAGATAATAAAGATAAGAAAAAATTTCATTTAAAATTGACAAATAAATCTGATCAAATTATTAAATTATTAGGAAATGAGGAAGTTCAACTAAAAGATATTTTATTTCAAAATATTGATGAAAATGAGAAAAAAATATTTAAAAATACATTTGAAAAGATTTTAGAAAATGCAAAAAGCATTACACAATAATTAAATTAAGAAAGAAGGAATAAAAATGAGTAACAAACAATTTAAAGCAGAATCTAAAAGATTATTAGACTTGATGATTAATTCAATTTATACAAACAAAGAAATATTTTTAAGGGAGTTAATATCAAATGCAAGTGATGCGATAGATAAGTTATATTATCGTTCATTAACAGATAAAAAATTGAAATTAAATAGAGAAGATTTAAAGATTAGAATTGATATAGATAAAGAAAGTAGAACATTAACCATAACGGATAATGGATGTGGAATGACAGAAGAAGAATTAGATAAAAATTTAGGTACAATTGCAAAGAGTGGATCACTAAGTTTTAAAGAAGAAAATGAAAAGAAAAAAGATATTGATATTATAGGTCAATTTGGAGTAGGTTTTTATTCTGCATTTATGGTAAGCGATTTAGTAAAAGTAGAAAGTAAATCTCCTGATTCAGACAAGGCGTATTGCTGGAGTTCAAAAGGAGTAGATGGCTACAAAATAGAAGAATGTCAAAAAGAAGATATAGGAACAAAAATAACACTTCATATAAAAGAAGATTCAGAAGAAGAAAAATATAGTCAATTCTTAGAAGAATATACTATACAATCAATTATAAGGAGATATTCAGATTATATTCATTATCCAATTCAAATGGAAGTAGAACATAGTCATAAAAAAGAAGGAACAGAGAATGAATATGAAACAGTAAAAGAAATAGAAACTATAAATTCTATGACACCTATTTGGAAAAAGAATAAGAAAAAAATTAAAGATGAAGAATACGAAAGTTTCTATATAGAAAAATTCCATGATTATGAAAAACCACTAAAAGTAATTCATACAACTGTTGAAGGACAATACAATTATAATGCTTTATTATATATACCATCACATTTGCCATATGATTATTATACAAAAGATTATCAAAAAGGATTACAATTATATGCAAATGGTGTGCTTATAATGGAAAAATGTGAGGATTTATTACCTGACTATTTTGGATTTGTAAAAGGATTAGTTGATAGTGAGGATTTATCTTTAAATATATCAAGAGAGATGTTACAACATGATAGACAATTAAGAGTAATTGCTAAAAATTTAGAAAATAAAATAAAATCAGAATTAGAAAATATGCTAAAAAATGATAGAGATAAATATGAGCAATTCTTCTTGAACTTTGGATTACAACTAAAATATGGAACTTATAATGATTATGGTATGAATAAAGATAAGCTAAAAGATTTATTACTATTTTATTCATCAACAGAAGAAAAATATGTTACATTAAAAGAATATGTAGAAAGAATGAAAGAAGATCAAAAGGTAATATATTATGCTTCTGGAGAAACAGTAGATAAAATAGATATGCTACCACAAGTAGAATTACTTAAAGATAAAGGCTATGAGATTTTATATTTAACAGATAATGTAGATGAATTTGTATTACAAGTATTAATGAATTATGAAGAAAAATCATTCCAAAATGCATGTAGTGATAATTTAGATTTAGATAGTGAAGAAGAAAAAGAAGAATTAAAAAGAGCAAATGAAGAAAATAAAGAAATGTTTGAAGCAATGAAAGAAGCTATAAAAGATGAAGTACAAAATATTAGATTTACACATAGATTAAAAAATCATCCTGTTTGTTTAACTTCTGAAGGAGCAATATCAGTAGAGATGGAAAAAACATTAAATTCAATGCCAAATAATCAAGGAATAAAAGCACAAACTGTACTAGAAATTAATGAAAAACATGATATTGCTAAAAAGTTAAAAGAACTTTACAAAGAAGATAAAGAAAAATTAGAAAAATATACAAAAGTTCTATATGCACAAGCAAGACTAATAGAAGGACTAAATATAGAAAATCCAACAGAAATAAGCAATTTAGTATGTGAGATAATGGTAAAATAATGAAAATAACAAGAGAGAGTCCTACTGAATGTTAAGGAAACTCTCTTGTTTTGCAAAAGTGTAATAATAAGTTCACGAACAATTCATTTTTGTATGATAATATATTTGAATAAAAAGCTGAAGGAGGTATTTTTGTGTCAAAATTAATAGGTATAGATTTAGGAACAACAAATTCATGTGTTTCTGTTATGGAAGGAAATGAATGTGTTATTATTCCAAATGAAAATGGGGAAAGAACTACACCATCTGTAGTAGCATTTACAAAAGAAGGAGAAAGATTAATAGGAGGACCAGCCAAAAGACAATTAGTAACAAATCCAGAAAGAACAATAATTTCAATAAAAAGAGAAATGGGAAGCGACTATAGAAAAGAAATAGATGGAAAAAAATATACTCCACAAGAGATTTCAGCAATGATTCTACAGAAATTAAAGATGAACGCAGAAGAATATTTAGGAGAACCAGTTACAGAAGCAGTAATTACAGTACCAGCATATTTTTCAGATAGTCAAAGGCAAGCAACAAAAGATGCAGGAAAGATAGCAGGATTAAATGTTCAAAGAATAATAAATGAGCCAACAGCAGCTGCACTTGCTTATGGAATAAATAAAGAACAAGATCAAAAAGTTTTAGTGTATGACTTAGGTGGAGGAACATTTGATGTATCAATATTAAGCATTTCTAGTGGAATAATAGAAGTTTTAGCAACAGCAGGTAATAATAGACTTGGTGGAGATGATTTTGATAATGTTATTACAGAATATTTAGTGAGTGAATTTAAGAAAAGTAGTAAATGTGATGTGAGAAAAGATTTAGCTGCAATGTCAAGAATAAGAGAAGCAGCTGAAAAAGCCAAGAAAGAATTAAGTTCTATGAATTCAACTAATATAAATATTCCATTTTTAGCAACAGGAAAAAACGGACCTTCACATTTAGATATTACATTGACAAGAGAAAAATTTAATGAATTAACAAAACATCTAGTTGAAGCAACACTAGGACCTGTAAAACAAGCAATGCAGGATGCTAGAGTAACTAATTCAGATATATCTAAAGTATTGTTAGTAGGCGGTTCTACAAGAATACCAGCAGTTCAGGAATTAATAAAAAGAGAAATTGGAAAAGAGCCATTTAAAGGTATTAATCCAGATGAATGTGTAGCAATGGGAGCTTGTTTGCAAGCTGGAGTATTATCAGGACAAGTACAAGGTTTGATATTAGTGGATGTAACACCACTTTCTTTAGGAATTGAAACAATTGGTGGTGTGTTTTCTAAAATAATAAATAGAAATTCAAAACTACCTATAAAGAAAAGCGAAATTTATACTACAGCAGGTAATTTTCAAACATCAGTAGAAATAAAAGTATTTCAAGGAGAAAGAGAATTAACAAGAGGAAATAAATTAATAGGTAATTTTAAATTAAATGGAATTAAAAGAGCATTAAGAGGTGTACCACAAATAGAAGTTACTTTTGAAATAGATGCAAATGGAATATTAAATGTTTCAGCAAAAGATTTAGGAACTGGAAAAGCACAAGATATTACAATTACAGCATCATCAAATTTGAGCCAAGAAGAGATAAACAAAGCAATTCAAGATGCCAAAAGATATGAAGAAGAAGATAGAAGAAAAAAGGCTGAAACAAGTGCAAAAAATACAGCAGATTCACTTATCTTTAGAGCAAATCAAATTTCAAGAAAATTAAATAAGGAAGATAAAGAAAAATTAGAAGAAGCAATTTCAAAATTGAAAAAAGCTAAAAAAGGAAAAGATAGTGTAGAAATATTAAATGCTTGTGAAGAAATAGATCCAATTATTTCTATGTTAGAAAATAATATCAAGACTGACAATAATCATAATAATAGTTCTGATAATACTAATAACAATAGTGGACCAGAGGTATATGATGCAGAGTATAAAGATGAAGAATAATATGGAGGAATAGTAATGTTTGGATATATAATAGTAAATTCAAAATTACTTGATGAAGAAGATAAAAAGAAATATAGTGCTGCATATTGTGGTTTATGTAATTCATTAGAAAAACAGCATAAACTACGCTCAAAGATAACATTAAATTATGATATGACTTTTCTAACTATTTTATTAAATGAAGTTTATAAAGATAAATATGTAACAGAAGAGTTAGAAACAAGATGTTTATTACATCCTGTAAAAAAACATAAATATTTACAAAATGAATTGATTGATTATGTTGCACATATGAATGTTTTATTATCTTATCATAATTTGATAGATGACTGGAATGATGATAAAAATATTATTGCAGGATCTTATGCTAAAATACTAAAAAATGAAGTAAATAAAATTACGAGAGAATACCCACAAAAAGCAGAAATAGTAAAACAGAAAATTCAAGAACTAAGTGAAATAGAAAAGAAAAATATTTTAAAACCAGATTTGGCAGCTAAATGTTGCGGTGATTTTTTTGGAGAAATATTTGCACCATTTGAAGATGAAAATTCAGAGAAACTAAAAAATCTAGGAAGTTCATTAGGTAAATTCATATATATATTAGATGCCTGTATAGATTTAAAAGGTGATATAAAACATAAAAGGTATAATCCTCTAATACTAAGTTCAAAAGAAAAATTTGATGATATGTTAAATTTATTGATGGCAGATGTAATAGATTCGTACAAACAATTAAATATTTCAAATAAAATACTAGAAAATATATTATATTCAGGAATTTGGAGCAAATACGAAATATATAAGAAAAAGGAGGAGAAGAATTGATGGTACAAGATCCGTACAAGGTATTAGGAGTATCAAATGGAGCAAGTGATGAAGAAATAACTAAAGCATATAGAACATTAGTAAAAAAATATCATCCTGACTTACATCCAGGTGATAAAGAAGCAGCAAAGAAAATGAGCGAAATAAATGAAGCATATGATAGAATAAAAAATGGAACAGCAGATACCAATAATTCTTATTATTCTCAAAATACAAGTTCTTATGGTAATGGATATAATAATTCTAACCAACAAAATAATTACTATTATAGTAGTGATAGCTTATATTCAGTTGCAAATCATTTTATAAGAATGGGAGCATATCAACAGGCATTACATGTACTATCTCAAATAAGTGATAAATCAGCCGAATGGTATTATTTAAGCAGTATTGCAAATTACAAGACTGGAAATAAAATTACAGCTTTAGAACATATAAAAATTGCAGTACAAAGAGAACCAGATAATTTATCATATCAAAAATTATTAAATGAAATACAATCAGGAGGAAATAGTTATAGTCAAACAAGTAATGAATATGGAAAGCCATTTGATATTCATAATGTATGCTGGTGGTGGTGTATGTTAAATACACTATGTAATTGCTGTTGTGGAAGAAGAATGTTTTTTTGCTAGGAGGAAAGTAACATGAATAGATTTAAAAATGCTATGTATAATTTTTTTCAAGGAAGATATGGCATAGATGATTTTTATAAATTTTTATTTGTATTATTTATAGTTATATGGATTTTAAATTCATTTATAAAAAGTTCATTTTTATATTTGTTTGGAGTGTTTGTGTGCTTTTTTATGATATACAGAACTTTTTCAAAAAACTATGAAAAAAGACAAAATGAAAATAGAAAGTATATTGAAATAAAAAATAAAGTAATAAACAAAATCAAACTATCAAAGAAAAAATGGGATGACAGAAGCACACATATATATAGAAAATGTCCTAATTGCAATGCTGAACTTAGATTGCCAAAGAAAAAAGGGAAACATAAATGTACATGTCCACGATGTAGAAAAGATTTTGATATAAAATGTTAAAAACGAAGAAAAAAATTGTTTATAAACTTGTAGAAAAGATACCAATATTGTATAATAGTAAAAAATGAGGGAGTAGTTAGCATAGTAAAATATGTAATAAAGTCAACATACTGATATTTAATATCTGGCTTTATTTTAAATAATGAGACTTGTTTGCAAATACAAATTGCAGATAAAGTCTTTTTTGTTTGCAAAAAGAAAAGAGGTAGAAATGGGAGCATTAGAAGTAGTATTAATAGCAATAGGTGTAGCAATGGATTCTTTTGCAATATCTATATGTAAAGGCTTATCAATGAAAAAGATGAGTTGGAAAAAAGCATGTATAGTAGGAGCGTATTTTGGAATATTCCAAGCATTAATGCCACTTATAGGTTATTTTTTAGGGACATCTTTTGAAAGTTTAGTTACACAAATAGACCATTGGATAGCGTTTGTGCTATTAGCATTTATAGGTGGAAAAATGTTAAAAGAAGCATTTGATAAAGATACAGAAGGTTGTAATGATAGTATAGATTTCAAAACAATGGTAGTTTTAGCAATCGCAACAAGTATTGATGCATTAGCAGTAGGTATAACTTTTGCTTTTTTAAAAGTAAATTTACCACTAGCAATTTTAATGATTGGAATCATAACATTTATAATATGCGTAATAGGAGTTAAGATTGGAAATAAATTTGGCGATAAATATGAAAGGAAAGCAGAAGTTGTTGGAGGATTGATCTTAATACTAATGGGAATAAAAATATTATTAGAACATTTAGGAATAATTACATTTTAGTAGTAGATTGTTCATAAAAAATTCATAAAAATGTGGTATATCAATATAAACTAGCTATAATGCTAGTGGATACATCCCCTTTTATTTTTGAGAACTACTAAAATAGTAGTTCTCATAATTTTGTTAATATAAAGTTCATAAAAGAATGATAATATACTATATACTAAGAAAATACGGAGGTAGTATAAATGGTATATGAAGAAGAAATGAAGACAGGAGTAGAAGATGTAGGAAAAAATGGACTTATTACAAATAGGACAATATTAAGAATTTTAGAGAATATTGGCGGTTATCATTCTGATAAAGTGGGTTATGGACTTTTAGATATAGAAAAAAATGGTGTAAGTTGGATTTTATTAGATTGGAAAGTTAAAGTTATAAAAAGACCAAAGTATGGAGAAAAACTATTAGTAAGAACATGGGGAAGAAATGCTAAAAAAATAACAACGGATAGAGATTATGAGATTTATAATGAAAACAAAGAATTATGTGTTATAGGTACAAGCAAATGGGCATTAATAGACATTAAAAATAAAAAACTTGTAAGATTAACACAAAATGTTATAGATAGTTACAAGATGGAAGAAAAATCTGTTTTTGAAGAGTTAGAAATAGAGAAACCTAACATTCCAGAACAGTTTGTTAATACATATACATTCAAACCTACAAGAAGAAACATTGATGTGAATGGGCATATGCACAATATACACTATTTAGAATTAGCTTATGAAGCATTACCAGAGAAGGCTTATCAAGATAGACCATATAATAATTTTAGAATTTCTTATAAAAGAGAAATAAAATTAGGTGATATAATAACTTGTCATTATACTTTTCAAGAAAATAAACATATTATAGTATTTAAAAATGAAGATACTATTAATAGCATAGTTGAACTATGGAATTAGGAGGAAAATATGTCGATTTGGTTATCAACCATTTTAATAATTATAGGATTTTTGTTACTTATAAAAGGTGCAGAATATTTAGTTGATGGTTCAAGTAATATTGCAAAGAAATTTCATATACCTGAAATAGTTATAGGATTAACAATAGTGTCAATAGGAACATCTTTACCAGAATTAATTATAAGTTTAAAGTCAGCTGTTACAGGTCATTCTGATATGTCAGTTGGAAATGTAATTGGAAGTAATATATGTAATTTATTATTAATACTAGGTTTAGCTTCTACTATTAGACCTGTAAAAATTAAAAGAGAAACAAGACTTATAGAAATACCAATGTGTTTAATTTTCACAATTATATTTGGAGTGTTTTGTAATTCAGCTGGTGTGATTTCAAAAAAAGAAGCAATAGTATTACTTGTTTTATTTGCAATTTTTATAATATATACTATTGTTATGGGAATGAAAGGTGAAAAATTTGACAAGGAAGATGAAGATACAGAAGAAAAAGTAGTAGATAAAAAACAAGCATCGATATTCAAAAATATAATATATATACTTTTAGGAATAGTAGGACTTAAAATTGGAGGAGATTTAGTAGTTGATAATGCAACTATTATTGCAGAATATTTCAATTTAAGTGAACAAATTATTAGTTTAACAATTGTGGCAATAGGTACAAGTTTACCAGAATTAGTTACAAGCGTTGTTGCAGCAATTAAAGGAAATAGTGATATTTCTATAGGAAATATATTAGGATCAAATATCTTTAATATGACTCTTATAATTGGAACTTCTAGTTTAATAAATCCAATAACATATAATTTAGCATATAATATTGAAATAAAAATGTTACTTTTCGCAAATATAGTATTAGCACTATTTCCACTTATACCGCCAAGAAATAAAATGAGTAGAAGAAATGGAATTCTATATTTAATATTATATATTGTTTATACAATAGTTTTATTTAATACTTAAGAGGGGTAAAATGATATGGAAAAAATAATCGAAATTGATTTAAACAACAAATATGATTTAATAGATAAATATAATGAGAAAAAAATATCTAATGAAATAATTGAATATATTATAAAACAAGCGAAATTTTTGAGAAATAAACAATTAAAAATTATAATTAACAAAAAATGTATTATAGATAAGGACATTGTTAAATTAATAAGGGAAGGATTAGAAGAAGAATATGCAAGAAGTTTAGAAGAACACAATACAAATAATATAAAGCAAATTCTGTTTCTGATTTTAGGAGTTACTTTTATATTTTTATCTACACTAATTGATGAAGGAGTAATATGGAAAGAAGTATTATTAATTAGTGGTTGGGTGCCAATATGGGAAATGATAGAAGTTGAATTATTCCCAGATGTAGATGGCAGAAGAAAAAGAAAACTTATAAAAAAGTTGTTGAACAGTGAAATAATAGTTAATGATTCCATAGAACATAAAGAAAATATTAAAATAATGTAAGATAGGACCGAGTAGTTTTAAATGACTACTCGGTCTTTACCCATTTTTTATTATTATAAATTTTATTTAAGAATTCATCAGGATAATGAGCATCTAAAAATGATTCTATTTTGTTTCTAGGCTCAATATTTTGTTGTCTTGCATATTGTCTACTACATGCCATAGCAGAAATCATAACATCAACTAGAATAAATGCCATCAAAATATAAATAACAATTCTCCATTTTGTATCAGCAGTAAGTAAATCAATTTTATCTACAAGAGGAAATAGTTTTAAAAATAATAATCCGATTAATCCCCAATAAATGCTATATTGCAAATTTGTTCTTCCAGCAAAGTTTAAGAAAGTACCAGAATAATCCCAAGATATACTACCAAATGCTTTTTCTTGAATCAAAGAACAAACAAATTCTAAAACTCCACCCATAATAACACTAATTACAAATACATTTATAGGTTTTTTGGTAATCAACAAAATCATATAAAACAAAATAGTGCCTAGTCCATATATTGGTATAAAAGGTCCATATATTAATCCTTGTCTTATTTGAAAACCACCAGTTTTAAAAATTGCATAAATAGTTTCTATTATACATCCAAAAATACTACCAATAAAGAATAGTACAAATATTTTCATAAGTAATTTCCAATATTTCATAAGTACCTCACAAAGTATTAAACATTGAAAATATTATACTAAACAATTATTAACAAAATATGAACAAATTTATTCATTAAAAATTCATTTTAATAATGTATAATTCGACAAAATAAACCAAAAATGGAGGTAATAAAAATGGGAGCAATTAAAAACAAAGCAATTGAAATAGCAATTAAACAAGGACTAGAAAAAATTAAGGAGGATCCAGATAAGAATTTACCTAAGCTAATTGAAATTGTCAAAAAATTTGATAAAGACAATATGTGGGAAAACAAATATGAATTCTTGGAAAAAATATCAAAAGACAAAGATAACAATTGGAATAAGTATATTAGAAACATACTAGAAGATATTGATGATGATATTATCGAGAAGTTCATATGCAATTTTATAGTTAATGCAGCAATTAAAGGAATTTCAAGAAACCACGAAATAAAAGAGAAAGAAGGTTGCCCTGCACCATGGGCAATTGTTATGGACCCGACAACAGCTTGTAATATGAAATGTACTGGATGTTGGGCGGCAGATTATGGAAAGAGTTTAAATTTAGGTTTTGATCTAATGGATAGAATTGTAACAGAAGGAAAAGAAATAGGATGTTACTGGTATCTATTCACAGGTGGAGAACCATTAGTTAAAAAAGATGAAGTATTAAGATTATGTGAAAAACATAATGATTGTATATTTGTAGCATTTACAAATGCAACACTAATAGATGAAGAATTTGCAGAAAAAGTAGCAGAAGTAGGAAACTTATCATTCTCAATAAGTGTTGAAGGAACAGAAGAAACAACTGATAGCAGAAGAGGTAAAGGTGCTTATCAAAAAGTAATGAAAGCAATGGACTTATTAAAGGAACATGAGATATTATTTGGATTCTCAACCTGTGCTACATCAGTAAATTGTGATTATGTAATGAGTGAAGAATATTTAGATAAAATGATAGAAAAAGGATGTAAATATGGTTGGTATTTCAATTATATGCCAGTAGGATGTGGAGCTGAAACAGACCTTTTAACAACACCAGAGCAAAGAGAAAAAATGTATTATAAATTAGGCGAATACAGAAAAACAAAACCAATATTTACAATAGATTTTTGGAATGATGGTAGATTTGTAAACGGATGTATTGCAGGAGGAAAACACTATATGCACATAAATGCAAACGGAGATGTAGAGCCTTGTGTATTTATACATTATTCAAATGCAAACATAAAAGATATGAGTTTATTAGAAACATTAAAACAACCAATATTCAAAGAGTATCAAAAGAATCAACCATTTAGCGATAACTTATTAAGACCTTGTCCATTATTAGACAATGAAGGAAAATTAGCTGAAATGGTACATAGATGTGGTGCAAAATCTACAGATTTAGCACACCCTGAAAATGTAGATGATTTATGTGCAAAATGTCATGATATAGCAAGAGATTGGAAATGCACAGCAGATAAATTATGGCAAAAAGAAGGACATGAAATAAAAGAAGAAACAAAATGTAATTAAGAAGGGAGCAAGAAATGAAGAATTATTATTTTACTTCTGAAAGTGTAACAGAAGGACATCCAGATAAATTAGCAGATTTAATATCGGATAGTATATTAGATGAATGTTTAAAACAAGATTCTAATTCAAGAGTAGCAATTGAAACTTTTGTGTCAGGGAATACAGTTACTATTGCAGGACAAATAACATCTACAGCAAGAATAAAAATAAATGAATTAGTAAGAAAAACAATACAAGACATAGGATATGATAATGAAAATACTGATATAGATTATAGAACTTGTAAAATACAAGCAGAAATAACTAAACAAAGTCCAGATATAGCAATGGGAGTAGATACAGGTGGAGCTGGAGATCAAGGTATTATGTTTGGGTATGCATGTAATGAAACAGAAGAATATATGCCTTATGCTATTTCAATGGCACACAAACTAGCAAAAAAATTAACAGAAGTTAGAAAAACAAAAGAGATACCATATTTAAGACCAGATGGAAAAACGCAAGTAACAGTAGAATATGAAGATGATAAACCAAAAAGAGTTGAAACAATATTAATTTCAACGCAACATTTAGATAATATATCGGCGGAAGAATTAAAAAGAGATATTATAGAAAAAGTAATTTGCACTACAATTCCAAAAGATATGATGGATAAAGATACAAAAATTTATATAAATCCAACTGGAAGATTTGTAATAGGTGGACCTTTAGGAGATACAGGATTAACAGGAAGAAAAATAATTGTAGATACTTATGGAGGGTATGCAAAACATGGTGGAGGAGCATTTTCAGGTAAAGATGCAAGTAAGGTAGATAGATCAGCAGCATATATGCTAAGACATATTGCAAAAAATTTAGTAGCGAATGGATATGCAGAAAAATGTGAATTGCAAGTTGCATATGCAATAGGTATGGAAGAACCACTTTCAATTTGTGTTAATACTTTTGGAACAAGTGAAAAAACAGAGGAGGAATTAGTAAATATTATTAAAGAAAAATTCAATTTAACACCAAGAGGGATTATTGAATATTTAGGATTGAAAGAGCCTATTTATACAAAAACTACTAACTATGGACATTTCGGTAAGAATAATCTATCTTGGGAAAAAATAATTGATATGTAAATAATAATAACAAAAACATGAATAATCATAGTATTATTTGTGTTTTTTTGTATAATAATGTTCATTTAAAGTTCATAATTATTTGATATTATTTTAAAAGAATACTATTATAGGGGGAAAATATTTATGAAGATTACATTTTTAGGAGCAACAAAAACAGTTACAGGTTCTAATTATTTAGTAGAAGCAGCTGGTAAAAAATTTTTAGTTGATTGTGGAATGTGGCAAGGTAAAGATGAATTAGAAGAACAAAACTTTGATGAATTTGAATTTAATCCTACAGACATAGATTTTGTATTATTAACACATGCACATATAGATCATTCTGGAAGAATTCCTAAATTGTATAAAGAAGGCTTTAAAAATAATATATATGCACATAAAGCAACATGTAATCTATGTGTGTTAATGTTACCAGATAGTGGACATATACAAGAGATGGAAAATGAGTGGAAAAATAGAAAGAGAATGAGAAAAGGTTTAGAACCTAGAGAACCATTATATACATCAGAGGAAGCTATTAAATGTTTAGAACTATTTAGACCTGTAGAATATAACGAAATAATAGAAATAACACCAAAAATTCATGTGAGATTTAATGATGCTGGACATATGTTAGGTTCAAGCATAATTGAATTATGGGTAGATGAAAAAGGAAAACAAACAAAAGTAGTATTTACAGGAGATTTAGGAAACAATGATATACCATTATTAAGCGAACCTACAATGATAGAAAATGCAGA
>JAZNWN010000025.1:0-16797 GCA_045593405.1 Clostridia bacterium | reverse complement strand
AATTATAGAAAAAAATGAAAATAAAACTGATAATCAAAATGTTTCAGAAAAAAACAATACAAGTACAACTGAAACAAGCAATAAAGCTAATAATAAAGTAAATAATAAAGAAACAACAATTAAGAAAAATACTACTACAACAACAGTAAGTAATAATGCAAATTCTACAAGTAAAAATGAAGAAAAGAAAGAACCAATTATTACAGAAAAACCAAAGGAAGATATTGCAAAAGAAGATGAAAAAACAACTACTGATAAAGCAACTACTAATAATACAAAAACAGAAGAAATAATAGAAACTCCAAAATGTAAACATTCAAATGAAAATTATTATAACACTGAAGAAGAAGCAATAGCATTTTATAAAAAGACATCAAAAGAATACGGAGATAAAGTAAAAAGTGGTGAAATAACATACGAAGAATATTTGAAAAAATGTCCGTATGGATACGAAACTATGTCATGTCCATACTGCCAAAAATGGACAATAAGTTTTTATTATGAATAATAATTAATATAATCAAGAAGGAACAAGTATCAACTTGTTCTTTTTTTATGCTAGGAGGTAAAAAAAGTGAAAAAATTAAACAAATTTAATATTAGAAAGAAATTCATAGCAATAATGTTTTTACTGATAACATTATTTGGTACAGCACAACCAATATTTGCAATTTCAAGTTCAGGAACAGGCAAATGGGTAGCTGGACAATGGGATTCGGAAGTTTTTACAACAGATAATAAAACTAGTGTTGGTATGCTAATGAGAAGACTTGTTAATTATACAACAGGAGAAAGAATAACAACCTTTTGTGGTGAACATTTCATAAATTCACCTACTCGGAACAATAGAGAATGGAACACACTCTATTCCAACAGATCCATTAATGAAACAAGCATGTAAAGTTGCTTATTTTGGATGGTACGCAAAATATGGAGACTATGTATTAGATGGTGGAATTATGGCAGCATCTAACGAACAAAGAAAATTGGACTACTGTTTTACACAGCAATATATATGGGAAACTTTAGGTCAAAGTTATGCAACTTTTAAAGATGCAAGTATTCAAAGTAAATATGTTGCATTTAAAGAAGATGTTAGTAGAAAAATCAATAATATGGCTACAAAACCTAGTTTTACAAGCTCTACAATTACAATAGATGTAGGTACTTCAAAAACTCTTACTGATAGTAATGGTGTGCTAAAAGATTATGCTAGTATTGATAAGACTGTAAATGGCATAAGAATAGTACATAATCATGGAGAAAATACTATGACAGTAACAGTAGATAAATCTTGTAAATTAGAATCATATGTTTTTACTAACGATGAAATGGAAAGTTATGGATTAATTAAGGAAGAAAGTAGAGACCACGATACAACAGTTTATATAACATTTAAAGAAGGTGTTCAAAATCAGCTTTATGCAATGCATTATAATGATCCAGTAACTATGTCTTTAAGTTTGAAAATCAATATGTATGGAAAATTAGAAATGGCCAAAAAAGATAATAAAGGAAATTATATTGCAAACACAAAATTTAAAGTAAGTTATAATTCTGATATGTCTAATGAAATAGGAACTTATACAACAGGTTCTAATGGAAAAGTATTAGTTGAACAATTAAAACCTGGTACAGTGTATATACAAGAAGTTTCAGTACCAAATCACTTAATATTAGATACTACAATTAGAAGTGTTACAATAAACACAAATGAAACAACAAGTTATGTAGCAACAAATAATTGGAAACAAGGATACATTAAAGTAGTAAAAAAAGATGCTGAAAGTGGTAAAGTTGTAAAACAAGCAGGAGTTGTATTTGATATATATAATTCAAGTAATCAAAAAGTTACTAGTATTACAACAAATGAAAATGGTGTAGCAACGTCAACATTATTAGACTATGGAACATACTACGTAAAAGAGAATAAAGCACCAAACAAATATACTATAAAAGTAGAAGTAAGTGAAAACATTGGTGTAGTTGAAAATGGAAAAACATATGAAATAAGTGTTTTAAATACACGAGTAAAAGGAACTATAAACATTACAAAAGAAGATAGTGAAACAGGTGCAAAAGCACAAGGAGAAGCTACATTAAAAGGAGCAATATATGGGGTATATGCCAGAAATACGATTTATGATCCAGCTGACAATAGTGTGATATACAATACTAATGCTAAAGTTGGAGAATTAATAACTGATGAAAATGCAAAAGCAAGTTTAAGTAATTTGTATTTAGGCGAATATTACATAAAAGAAATAAAAGCTAGTAAAGGATATACATTAGATACTTCTACTTATAACTTTGATTTAACATATGAAAACCAAAATGTTAATGTAGTAACAAAAAGTATAACCGTAAAAGAAAGAGTAAAATCTCAAGCATTTAGAATAATAAAAGTTTCAAGCGACAATAATGGTGAAGCAGAATTATTAGAAGGTGTTGAATTTACAATTAAATCTCAAAAAGACATTGATGCATATGGAAGTTGGGAAAAAGCACCGATTGCTAAAAATTATAAAGGTCAAGAAAGTGCTGTTTTAGTTACTGATTCAAAAGGATACGCTGTTAGTGAGAGATTACCATATGGAACATACATAATACGCGAAACTAAAGTACCTGACAATAAGTATAAAGTTCCAGATTTCACAGTAGTAATTACTGAAGATAATGATGAACCACAAACTTGGAGAGTATTTAACGATACATCTTTTAAATCAGTAGTAGCAATAGTAAAACAAGATGCTGAAACACAAAAAACAGTAAAAATAAGTGGTGCTAAATTTAAAATAAAAAATATTGAAACAGGAGAATATTTTGGATATTGGAGTTGGAATCCATTACCGGCATATGTAAATTCGTGGGAAACAGATGAAACAGGAACAGTAATGACAGGAGAACAATTGCCAGCAGGAAAATATCAATTAGAAGAAATTAAAAGTCCTAAAGGGTATTTAATTTCAGAAACACCTGTAAAATTTGAAGTAACAACAAATATTGCCTATGAAACTTTACCAGATGGCTCTACACCAGTTATAACAGTAAAACAAAAAGATACAGCTGTAAAAGGAAAAGTAAATATAGAGAAGAAAGGCGAAGTATTAGTAGATTACAAAGATAGCAAATTTGTATATGAAGAAAAAGGTCTCGCTAATGCAAAATATGAAATTTTTGCAAGGGAAGATATTTTAGATCCTTCAAATGATGGAAAGGTTATCTATAAAAAGGGAACTGTAGTTGATACAATAACTACTAATTCTGATGGAAAAGCTACATCAAAAGAATTACCATTAGGAGAATATTCAGTTAGAGAAGTAAAAGCACCTGAAGGATTCGTATTAAGTGATAAAATTGAAAATGTTTCATTAAAATATAAAGACCAAAATACAGCAATAGTTTATGATAATGCATCATTTACTAATGAAAGACAAAAAGTTGAAATTAGTGTAACTAAAAAAGATTTTGATACTGAAATTGGACTTTTGGGAGCTGAATTTACACTAGTAGCAGAAAAAAATATTAAAAACTATAAAGGTGAAGTAGTTGTAGAAGTAGGAGAAATAATTGAAACAGCAACAAGTGATATTGATGGAAAAGTACTATTTAAATCAGATTTACCATTAGTAAACTTTATTATTAAAGAAACAAAAGCACCTACAGGATATTCTACAAATAATGAAGTTATAGTTGTTTATGCTAATTATAAAGGACAAGATACAAAAGTAGTGAAATTAGATTATGAATTTAAAAATAAAATAACAAAAGTAGAAATTTCAAAACAAGATATTACAGATTCATCAGAAATAGAAGGAGCTCATTTAGTTGTTTTTGAAAAAGGTAATGAAGCTGCAATAGTTGATAGTTGGACATCAAATAAAGAAAAACACTTAATAAAAGGCCTAGAAGTAGGTAAAACTTATGTATTAAGGGAAACAATTAGTCCTTATGGTTATGCAGTTGCACAAGACATAGAATTTACAATAAGAGATACTGGTGATTTACAAAAAGTAGTAATGAAAGATGAACTTGTATATGGACAATTAAAATTTAATAAATGCGGTGAAATTTTTAATCAAGTAATTATAGGACAAACAGAATTTGGAACTACAGAAAGTCCTGTTTGGAACAAATCTAATTTAATAGGGGCTGAAATAACAATCTATGCTAATGAAGATATAGTAATTGGCAATAAAACTTATTATAAAAAAGATGAGGTTGTTCAAGCACTAGAAAGTGGATTAGAAGATGTATTAAGTGAAAAACTTCCTGTAGGTTCATATTACTATAAAGAAACACAAGTACCACATGGATATATTGCTGATACCAATAAACATTATTTTGAAATAAAAGATACAAAAGTAAATGAATTACAAGTTATCAAATCAACACTTTTAAATAATAGAGCTAAATTCAATATAGATATGAAAAAGCTTCTTGAAGAACAAGAAATCTTTGTAAATAAAGATGCTTACAAAGATATTGTATTTGGAATTTTTGCAAGAGAAGATATATTAGATTATATGGGAAATATTGCAATAAAGAGTGGAACAATGATAAGTACAACAGGAATTACAAGTGAAGGACTATTAGAAAATGTACCTGATTTACCAGATGGTAAATACTTTATAAAAGAATTAGCAACAAATTCACAATATATCTTAAATGATGAAGAATATGATTTTGAGGTTTCATATAAGGGAAAAGATATAACAGAATATATTATAAAAATTACTGAGAATGGAACAGTAGATAATAAATTAGCAAGAGGATCAATTCAAGTTAAAAAAGTTGATACATTAGATGAAAACAAAAAATTAGAGAATATAGAATTCAATATATCAGCTGATAAAGATATGAAAAAAGTTATTAAAACTGAAAAAACTAATAACGAAGGTATAGCAACATTTTCAGACTTAGAACTAGGAACTTACTACATACAAGAAAACGGTCAAGTTGATGGATATACATTAAATAATACAATTTATCAAGTTGAAGTCAAAGAAAATGGAGATTGTTTAGTAATAACTTGTGAAAACAAACCTACACAGGCAACATTTACAAAAGTTGATGAAACTGGTGTAAAAGAAATTCCAGGAGCAAAATTACAAATAATAAATAAAGAAACTAATGAAATTGTTGAAGAATGGATATCAACAGAAGAATCTCATATAGTAAATTATCTTGTAGAAGGCAAAGAATATATTATGAAAGAAATATCAGCTCCATATGGATACGAAATTGCTGAAGAAATAACTTTTGTAATGGGTGATGGTATAAAAGTAAAAATGCAAGATAATCCTATATTAAAAACTTTACAATTAATAAAATTAGACAAGAAAACTGAAGAAGTAATTAAGGATAATTTTACATTTGGCTTATATGTCGATAAAGAATGTACACAATTGATACAACAAGTTGATTCAAACGCAAAAGAAGGTACAATAACATTTAAAGATTTAAGATACGGAGAATATTTCATAAAAGAAATATCAGCTCCAAATGGATATGTTTTATCTGATAAAGTTATTAAAGTTAAGATTAATGATAAATGTGTATTTGTAGCAGGTAAAAATATTGAAGAAAAAGATTCAGTATATAGTTTTACATTTTACAATAAACCAATACCAAAGATACAAACTGGAAATGAAATGAATTATTTCATTTTATTAGGTAGTATAATTATTTCCGCATTAGGAATAACAACAGGAATAATCTTATTAAAAAGAAATAAAAAGAATAAATAGTATTTAGAGTGATCTTAGTATCACTCTTTTAAATTTAAATTTTAAGGAGGAATTATATATGTTAAATATTACAGAAATTAGAGTTAAAAAAATTAATAAAGGAGATTTATTAGCAGCAGCGAGTATATGCATTGATGATTGTTTTATAGTTAGAGAGATTAAATTATTAAATGGTAAGAATGGAAGATATATTAGTATGCCAAAAAGAAGAGTGAAAAATAAAGATTTTAAACAAGATTTCTCATATCCAATAAATGAAGAAACAAGATTACAATTGTTAGAAGCAATATCAGAACAATATGATGATACTATAGAAGAATAAATTTATTATGAAGGTGCAAGAGTAAAAAAATTTGCATCTTCTTTTTTATTTTAAAAAAATATAGAGTAAATTGTAATTTTATGGTACAATAAGGAAAAATGTAAAATAAAAGTAGGAATATTAGGAGATGTTATGAATAAATTTGATGGATTAGATAAAAAAGAAAAAGCTTTAATAGAAAAGGCTGGTTATACAGTAGAAGAAAACAAAGAATATTCAGAAGAAGACTACGAAAAATGCGCAAGTGTTATATGTGATTTTATTATGAGTCATAGTAAAAATGAAATTCCTACAATAGAAAATGAATTCAGTAGTATATTAAGGAAAATTATTTAATGAAAGGATTATCTATGAAGAATTTAAAGGATATACAGAAAAGGATTGAAAAAGAAAAAGTTAAATTTTATAATGTCGGATTATCGCCAGATGTATTAACAAATGGAAATAATTTATTTAACATTGATAATTTTATGGACTTTGTTCGTTTTCAAAAAATAAATGTGGTATTTGGGTGCGAATTATTTGACGATGCAAGTGATTATCTAATAACTGAAGAAGTAATTGAAGAAGAATTAGGAAGATATACTGCAGAAGAAATGAAAGATATTATAAAAAAGGATATTGATAGATATAATGAAAACATACATAGAATTGATTTCAAAATACCTTGTTCATATATATTAGCATGTTTATATGAAGGAAAATATTTCTTTACAAGTCTTAAAATTGATAGAAAGATAGATGAAACTTTTTTAGCAGATCCAGATGAAAAACTTCAAGAAATTGTTGTAAATAACGAAACTAATATTCGTAGTAAAAGAGAAGAAAGAAAGAATACTTTAAATGAGCTAAAAAAAGAATTAAAAGATAAAATTATGTCTGATGAAAAGTTTTTGCTATGTACTAATAAACAATTGAGATTCAGTTATATAAGAGATTTGTTATCAAATGGTTTAGATAATCATTTTGAACCATTAAAGAAATTTTGGCTTGCAGATACAATAAGAGGAATATGTCAAGAACCTGTTGATTTTATTGAGCTTATATGGAAGGAGTTAAATAGACGTTAATAATAAATATCAAACAGAAATAGTAAGTTGTAGGGGAGAATTGAATTATGAGATGTTATGAATTTGGAAAAGAAAATGAAAAAACAATAATGTTATTGCCTGGTAATATGATGACACATAGACAGTACGAAAAGTTAGTACCTATGTTAGAAAGTAAATATCACATTATTACTGTTAGCTTTGATGGATTTGATGAAACAGGAGAAACAACATATACAACAGCAGAAGAACAAGCAAATAAACTTGCTAAATATATTAAAGAAAACTTAAATGGGAGAATTGATTTAGTATATGCAGAATCGCTTGGTGGTTGTCCTGCAACTTATTTAACAAGAATAAAAGATATTTCAGTAGGAGGTATTATTATAAGTGGAACTTCTTATTGGAATTTGGGAATATTTAATTCTATTGCAAGAAATACACTTTATAAAATACCATATAAATTTATGTCAAAAGCAAAAAAAGATGGAACACTTCATCTACCAGACTGGCTTTTAAAAAGTATGGGAAGAACAAAAGAAGAAATACAAGGTATGTTTAGTCAAATGTGTGTTGAAGTAACTAAAGAAACAATGTATGCAACATTTTCAGAGGGAATTGATTTTTATATAAATGTATCAAAATGGGAGGCTAATACAAAAATACCATTTGCTTGTTGGTATGGAGAGAAGGAAAGCAATATGAAAAAAGCTATAAAAGAATTAAAACGAGCTTTTCCAAAGATTGAAATACATTCTTTCAAAGGATTAGGACACGGAGAGATAGTAAACAACGAAGAACTTTTAATAAAAGATATGGAAGATTTCTTAAAAAGAAATAAAATCATTTAGGAGGAAATAAAAATGGATAAAAGTAAAATAAGAAAGTATTTAATTATAGGATTAATCGGTGCAATAATAACAGTAATAGGAGAAATGTCGCAAGGATTTGTTGCAACAGTAGATAGTTCAAATTTAATGATGCAAGAATTTGAAACTTATGCTTCTTTACCTGGTTGGCGACACGGATTTGGTTCTACTGTTGGTGCAATAGGGATTTTACTTCAATTCTTCGGTGTATATGCAATTTATTTATCTTTTAGAAATAAAGATGATAAAAACTCTAAAAGATATAAAATAGGTGCAGTTAATTATAGTATTATTGGTGCAATAGTACATATTTTATTAGCAACAGCTATTTATGTTTTGAAAATAAATAGTGAATTGTTTATGGAATATATGATATGGTTTGCTATGCCGATAGTTATTGTATTTTTAATTGGTTATATATGGTTTAGCATTATTATGTTTAATAAGTTTCGCAGAAATGAAACTATATTTCCTAAATGGTGTTGTATATTAAATCCAGTTGTAGGAAAAGTGTTTTTTAACATTGTATCTGCATTAATTCCAATTTCAGCATTGGCAAATGGTATAGGATATTCAAATATGGGAATATCATCAATAATAATATTTGCAGTTCTATTATTTAACTTAAAAAAGATTAAATAAAAACAAATTATAAAATCGGAGTGATAGATATGTTATTTAATGAATTTGGAGATAAAAATAAAAAAGTAATTTTATGTATGCACGGAATGTGCCAAGATTGGCATAGTGAGTATGAAAAGGTAAAACCATTAGAAAAAGAATTTAGGTTAATAGTTCCTGCTATGGATGGCTTTTATGATAATTGCCCTAAAGACTTTACCAATTTTGCAGACCAAGCAAGACAGATAGAAGAATATGTAAAAGAAAATTACAATGGACATTTAGACGGATTATTTGGACAATCACAGGGTGGTTTGATGGTTGTAGAATTACTTTCAAGAGGAAACATAGATGTTGATATAGCTATAACTGATGGTGTTTATGTTGCACATCAAGGAAAATTATCAGGATTAGGAACTTATTGGATGATGAAATATTTTAAAGATAATGGAAAACCACCAAAGGTTATGGATATAATGATGAACTTAATGGGATTAAATGAAGAAGCATATAGTATGTTTGATAACATTTATTGGAAAGCAAGTTATAAATCAATAAAGAAAAATTTATTAGAAAATTACACATATCATACTAATCCTAGTATAGCCAATACTAAAACAAAAGTATATATGTGGTGTGGTAGCAAAGAACCTTATGCAAAGAAATCTCATAATATTTTGAAAAAATATTTAAAAGACTATGAAGAAGAAATAATGGAAGGACTTGGACACGGAGAATTTTTCTTAAAACATCAAGATGAAATGTGTAAAAAAATCACCAAAGTTATCAATAAAGCACAGCGATAAATTACAATTTACGAAGGAGAGTAAATGAAATTAAAAAAATTTGATGTAGTAGAATTAAAGAATAATAATAAAGCAACAATATTAGAAATAAAAAATCATGAATATCTAGCGGAAATTGTAGATACTAAAGGAACAACTGTAGATACGAAAAATATAAATCAAGAAGATATAAAAAAGATTATTTACACAAGACAAAAAAAGTTTAGATTATAAAAATTAAATTATGAAAGTTAAGAAGGTACAAGAATGTATCTTCTTTTTTTACGAAAGGAGAAAAGTAAATATGCAAAAAGAAATTTTATCAGAATTAGAAGATTTAAGGGATGAAACAGAGTTTATATTAAATAATGAAGAAATTATAGAAAATAAACATGTAGAAAACTATTTAAGAAGTTTAGAAAGGATTAGATATAACATCTTTAACAAAATTAAATTAAAAGAGAAATATGAAGTAAATGAGCAAGATAAAATTAATTATCTAAATAACAGATATAAAGCAGAAGTACATAATGACATTTTAAAAATAACTATTCCAGAAGTACTACCACGATTTAAAAATGTAAATAATTATGCGTATAAAAATATTATGCTAAATGTTATGGAAAAAACAAAAGATTTTAAAGATTTATTTAATAAAGAATTAGTATTTGTATTTATAAAAGTAGTTGAGAATCAAAAAAATATTGATATTGATAATAAATTTGTAAAACCAATAGTAGATGGTCTTGTATTATCTAAAGTAATTGCAGATGATAATATAGCAAACGTATTTTATGGAGTTATGGGGCAAACAAATTTAAAGAAAAAACCATACACAGAAGTATATGTATTTAAGGGAAACGAAATGATTAAGTGGATACAAAATACTGTTCAAACGGATATATCTAAAATATCCGATTAGTAGCTTTTTCAATAATTTTTAAACGGACATTTTGATAATATAAAAAATCCGTAGATTTAAAACAAAAATCAAAAAATCATTGTGTCGTGGTTAAGGGGTGTGAAACAGGTAAGGTTGATACAAAGAAAAAAACAGGTGTGTCTTAACAACGAGATAAGGAAGGAGGTAAATGGAAAATGGGAAAGTTAGATTAAGTCGGTAAAGATATCGAGATATTGATGTTTTTGGCTAAGTATAAAATGATGCTTGGATCAGATTGTAAAAAGGTATATAAGACAAAGGATTATCATAGAAAGAGATTAAAAGTATTAGAACAGGAAAAATATATAAGAAGAGTAAATAGGTTATATATAAAGCTAGATGACAAAGGAACAAGAATGGTAAAGGAATTTGGTTATAATTATAGTTTTACTTGTAGAAAAAAGAAATATATAGATAGATTAAATGAAATAGCAAGAATAGCAGCATTAACTATTGATAGTAATATCGAATTTACAGCAAGTTGGGATTTGAAAGATAGTAGCATTTACACACAAACATCAAGAAAGTATTTAGGAAAGCTAAAATATCAGGATAAAGAAAGTATTGTTTATTATATATCAAAAGAAAAACATATATCGTACATTAGTCAAACTATAAATGATATTCAAAAGATAATGAATTATAAAAACATTCTAATTTTTATAGAAAATATGAATATATTAAGTGAAAAACAAAGGTTTGCGTTTGGTAAAGATTCAACAATTATAATAAATCCAACAAAGGATAATTTAACTATTTTTAAAGAACTCGAAGCATTTGATTTTTATGAAATAGTAAAAAAGATTTATTCAGATAAAGAAATTCTACTATCTAATTGGAAAAAAGCCGAATACATGACAGAAGATAGACAATATATTGTTGTAATGCCTTTTATAGATACAGAGAAAATTAATAGATTAAGAATGTTTTATAAAAATAATCCTAAAGTAAATAGAAAGATAGATATTATTACTCTAAAGGAGAATAAAGAAAAAATTTGTGAAATACTAACTAACAAAGTAAATATCATTGAACTAGATAACTGGTTAGGAGGTATAAATGGAGAAAGAGAAGAAAGTTAAAATATCTTTATTTTTTTTGTTTTCATATATCATATTTGTGCCATTAATAAATGGATTTATGAAGATGCTAGAAAAAGTTTTTAAGACAGATTTAAATACAATAGATATTAATTTATTGAATTTGTTTACTGTTGTATTTAGAAATGGTCTGATATTTATTATATGGATGATTATAAATTTCATTATCGTATTAGTAATTAAAAATGTAATAACAACAAAACAAAATGCAAAGATAGAGGTAGAAGGGATAAATTTAAAGAAGAAAGATGGAACATATGGTACTGCAGATTGGGGAACTAGAGAAGAAATACAAGAATATTTAAGTATAGGTAAGAGAGATGGAATAATTCTAGGCGAAACTGAAGAACATGAAATTATTACTCTTCCTATGGATACATATTTGAACAAAAATATTGCAGTATTTGGTTCTAGTGGTAGTAGAAAGTCAAGAGGTTTTGCAATTCCTAATGGAATAGAACTAGCACAAGAAGAGTTAATTAAAAGAAATATGAGTATGGTTTTTACTGATCCAAAAGGAGAATTATATAGAAAACTAGCAAAATATTTAGAGAGTAAAGGATATGATGTTAAAGTTTTTAATTTAGTTAATCCAACATTCTCTAATGGTGCAAGATTTATAAAATTTGTGGAAGATGAAACTGATGCACAGATATTCAGTCAAATAGTTATCGAAGGAACACAATTAGATAGAAAATCTGGAGGAGATGAATTTTGGAATAGAGGCGAACAAAACTTATTAAAAGCATTATTACTATATGTAATTAACTATGTTGAAAGAGAAGAAGATAAAAGTATAGGATTTATTTATGATGCTCTTGCAAGTGGAAATATAAAGAAAATAGATGATTTGTTTATTGAAACGTCAGGTCCTACAAGATTAAGTTATAACATATATGCACAAGCTACAGATATAGTAAAGCAGAGTATCGTAACAGGACTTGCTACAAGACTACAAATATTTCAAACTGATAAAATTAGAAATATTACAGATAAAGATGAAATAAATTTTTTAAATATTGGAAATAAAAAAAGTTGTGTATTCGTTGTAACGAGTGATACTAATAGTGCATTCGACTTCCTTTCTACACTATTTTTCTCATTCTTATTTATTAAGCTTATAAAACAAGCTGATGAAAATCCAGATGGAAGATTAAAAGTTGAAACATCTCTAATACTTGATGAATTTACTAATATAGGTAGAATTGTAGATTTTGAGAAGAAATTGGCTACAACTAGAAGTAGAGGAATAAACATTTTTATGATATTCCAAAATATACCGCAATTAGAAAATAGATATAACAATAATATAGGACAAGAAATACTTGGAAACGCTGATACAAAGATTTTTATGGGTGCAGGAGATATTTTAACAGCAGAATATATCAGTAAATATTTAGGTGTATCTACTGTAGAAACTAATGCGATAAGAAAAGAAGCTCGGTTTTGATGGCAAATTTACTTATGGAATGGAAAATATATCTACAAGTAAAAGAAATTTAATGAATTCAGATGAATTATTAAAATTAGATAATAATAAAGAAATAATTATAGTAAGAGGTAGAAAGCCTTTTATATGTAATAAATATGACTATTCAAAACATCAAGAAGCAGCAAAATTAGTTGATATGACATCGGAAGAACAAAAAGAAAGATTTAAAGATAATTTAATTAATATAAAAAGTCAGCAACAAAGTAAAAAGCCTAAGTATAGTTTTAAAGATTTTTAAGGTTAAAGGTTATCCTATAAAACCAAATTAAAAAAGTAAGAAGGTGAGATTATTATGACAGATGAATTACAAGAAAAAATAATATGGCAAAATATTAATTCATCTAAGGAAAAAGGAAAAATTTTAAATGGTAAAATTATAGCAATAGAAGTTGAAAAAATGAAAGATAGTTATATAACTTGTGCGATAGTAGATTTTAAAGGAATAAAAGTACTAATACCATCTACAGAAATAACAAAAGATTCTAAAAATGATAAAAAACTATTAAGAAATATGATGGGGGCGGAAATAAAATTTATTATTGTAGAATTAGATATGGTTAGTGAAAAAGCTGTAGGCTCAAGATTAAAAGCAATGCAAAGATTACAAGAAATAAATATAAAGAAAGTAGAAGCGGGAGATATTGTATATGCAAATATAATAGGTGTTTGGAAAAAATACATAAGAATTGAATGTTTAGGAATGGATTTCATAATAAAAGCAGAAGACCTGCAGTATGGTTATATCAATGATGTGTCAAAAATGTATAAAGTAAATGAACAAATCAAAGTTATTATTAAAGAAATATCTGAAGAAGATAAAACAATAAAAATTTCAGTTAAAGATTTATTAGAAGATCCTTTTAAAAATATTAGAAAAGATTTTACAGAAAAGGGAGAATATTTAGCAACTATAACAGGATATACTCATAATGGTATATTTGCTAACATTGCTCAAGGTGTAGATACAGTTTGTACTCTTCCTACTTGGCTAGATAGGCCACCATTTCCAGGAGAGAAAGTAATTATTAAAATTTATAAGATAATACCTGAGAAAAGAAAAATATACAGTTCATTAGTCAAAATAATAGGAAGTGATGCAGATGAATGATAAATTGAAACAAGTAGCAAAATTATTATGGGATTTTCAATCTTTAAGAGAAGAACAAGTAATGAAAATATGTAATTGTACTGAAAATGATATTAATTGTTTAATTGCAAGTAAAGTAATAACTAAAGACAAAAATTCTAAAATATTAAAGTATATAAATAAAGAAATAAATAATAGAAATATAGTTGCGTTTGATATAGTTATGGAATATTTAGATAGAAATCCTATACTAAAAAAAGCAAAACATCCTATAAATGTATCAATGAAAACTGATTTTTATACTTATGATATTATAGCAATAAAGGAAATAGAAGCGGATGCTCTGTTTGAAAAACTTGATGAAATATCTAGCTCTGATAGAGTAATAATTATAATAGAAACTAAAGAATATAATAAAAAAATTGTAAATACAAAAAGGCCTTGCTACATATGTACATATCCGCCATTAGAAATAGTTGATAGAATTAATTAAAATTATAAATCCCTTAATAATGCGAAAATGCATTATTAGGGGATTTTTTTTATTTCTTAACTTTTTCTTTTAATGCTTTTCCAGCTTTAAAAAAGTCAAGAAGAAAACAACTAAAAATTGAATTTGACTTTTTTTACATTTATATTGATTTTATAGAAACAATAGTATAAGATTTAAATATATATACAAAAGAGAAGAGAAGGTGAATATATGGCAAAAAACACAGGTATCATAAGAAGAGTTGATGAATTAGGTAGAGTAGTTATTCCAATTGAAATTAGAAATAAGTTTGATATAGTAGAAAAAGATCCTTTAGAAGTATATGTAGATGGAAATGCTATTATATTAAAAAAGTATGAGCCTAATTGCTTGTTTTGTGGAAAAAATAAGGAATTAACTGTATTTTCAGATAAACTTATATGTGATAAATGTATCTCTAAAATAAGCGATATAAAAGAGATGCAAAGAAATAATATTTAAATTTTTGAAGAATAGTATCAAAAACTATTCTTTTTTTTTCTTTTTATGATATAAATAAAAGCAAATATCAATTTTATAAAGGAGATAAAAGTAAATGAAATTAAAAGAAAATGCTGATAATTTAAAACAGAATATATCAGCAATTTACATTGCTATCAAGAAAAAAGACACACCGATAATTGCTAAAATATTTGCAGGAATAACAGTAGGATATGCCTTATCTCCAATAGACATAGTTCCTGATTTCATTCCTATTTTAGGTTATTTAGATGATATAATTTTATTACCATTATTTATTTGGATTTCTATTAAGCTAATACCAGAAGAAATAATGGAACAATCTAAAATTGAAGCAAAGGATATATGGAAAGAAGGAAGACCTAAAAAGTGGTATTACGGAATACCAATAATAATATTCTGGTTAATTATTGCAATTATAATTATTAAATTAATAGTAAATTGATTTAGTAAAATAGATAATTAAAAATAATGAGAGGTGCAATTAGATGGAAATAATATATAAATTTATAGTATGTTTTATAGCAGGTATAGGAGCAGGATTAGGTACAGGGTTTGCAGGAATGAGTGCCGCAGCAGTAATAAGCCCAGTTTTAATTACATTTTTAGGAATACCTGCATATCAAGCAGTTGGAATAGCCCTTGCAAGTGATGTGTTAGCAAGTGCAGTAAGTACCAAGCAATATTGGAAAAATAAAAACATAGACATAAAAAATGGAATAGTAATGATGATTTCTGTTCTTTGCTTTACATTAGTAGGAAGCTATGTTGCTAGTATAGTTCCAAATACAGTTATGGGAAATTTTTCAGTATTTATGACATTAATTTTAGGGATTAAATTTATTGTAAAACCAGTAATGACAACAAAAGAAAAAATGGAGTCAGTATCTCAGAAGAAAAGATTTATTCAATCAATAATTTGTGGAATTATAATCGGTTTCATTTGCGGATTTATAGGTGCAGGTGGGGGAATGATGATGTTGTTAATTCTTACAAGTGTATTAGGATATGAATTAAAAACAGCAGTAGGAACAAGTGTATTTATTATGACATTTACAGCTTTAACAGGAACGATAAGCCATTTTACAATAGGTGGAACTCCAGATATAACATCACTTGTATTTTGTGTTATATCAACACTTTTATTTGCAAGAATAGCTGCTAAATTTGCAAACAAAGCTGAACCAAAGGTGTTAAATAGAGTTACAGGTATAGTATTGGCTTTAATAGGAAGTGTAGTTTTAATAGTTAATTTTATTAATTAGTATTATAAAAATTTAAGGGAAAAAGTGAAAGACAAAATTATATGATTATCCTATATATTACGATATATGGGATATTTTTTATCTTAAATCGTTAATATAAAGTTCATAATTCTAAGTTATAATAAAATGGTAATAGACTAAACAACACAAAGGAGGAATAACAATTGTCAGACTTTATAACTGAAAGAATAAAAGAATATGAAAATGAATATAAAGAAAATCAAAAAGGTACAAATAGTAAAAAAGATAAAATTGAAAATATAAGAAATATTATATTTTTAATAATCGGAGTAATAAATATAATATTTGCTCATCAATTAAGAAAAAAATTACCTATTATTATAGGAATTGTAAGTGTTGTAATATCAAGTGTATCATTGATTAGAAATATCAAACAAAAAGAATATACAAGGTTAGATACTATGAGGATTCCTAGAGATCTTGTTGCACTTATATTGGGAATAATAATATTATTAAAAAAAGAAAATGCAATTCCTTTCATAGCAATTACATGGGGAATATC
>JAZNWN010000024.1:0-2127 GCA_045593405.1 Clostridia bacterium | reverse complement strand
ACTAGTTTTTCTATCTTTACTTGACTGCGTATTATTACCTTCTAATTTGTTTTCTTCTAGTTTGTTATTTTCTAGCTTATTCTCTTCTAATTTATTTTCTTCTTTTATACTCACTACGTTCATCCCACATAAGCAAATCTGCGCATCTTGCTTCTCTATATGTCTATACATTACCTCTAGCATATCTTTTTCTATGTAATCATCAGCATCTATAAACATAATATACTTGCCAGTTGCCTTATCTATTCCTAGATTTCTTGCACTTGATACGCCACCATTTTCCTTATCTATAACTTTAATTCTGTTATCTTTACTTGCATATTCATTAAGAATTTCTAATGAATTATCCTTAGAACCATCGTTTATTGTTATAATTTCAATATTGGGATAAGTTTGATTTATTATACTATCTAAACATTTTTCTAAATACTTGCTTGCGTTATATACTGGGATGATTATGGAGATTTCGCTATTATTATTATCTATGTAATTTTCATTCTGAGTTATTATCTTTTCCATAATCACACCTGCCTTTCTTCTCTACTAAAAACCTGCTTCAATCCCCACTTGTAGTAGATTTCTCCGCCTCTCTTCTTGCTTTTCTCTACTAAAAACTTGCTTTAATTTCCACTTTTAGTAGATTTCTACGTGAGGTGACCCCCAAAAGTTATACCTTTATGCAGCTATAAGGTTAAGCCTATACTGTACAGGACTTTTCCAACCTAATTTAGCCTTTATTCTTGTATTATTATAATATTCTATATATTCTTCTATCTTTTGTTTCAACTCTTCATAACTGTAATATACACAACCATAATACATTTCTTGTTTTAATATTCCGAAGAAATTTTCCATAACAGAATTATCATGACAATTACCTTTTCTTGACATACTTTGAAATATTTTTTCTTCTTTTAAGCGTTTTCTATATGCTTTCATCTGATACGCCCATCCTTGATCTGAATGAAATGTCCTGCGATATTTACAATCTGATGTGATTTTAATTGCTTTATTTAAAGCATTCATTACATTCATTGCTGATGGACTTTTTGATATTCCATAACTTATGATTTCTCCATTGTACATATCCATAAATGGATCTAGGTATAATTTATTCATTATCATTTTTCCTTTTGAATCTATTTCATAGTATTTAAATTCCGTTGTATCAGTCGTTATCTTTTGATGTGGTATATGTGTATGAAATCTTCTATTTATTCGATTTGGTGCAACTTTACCTACTTTGCCTTTATATGAACTATACTTACGACTTTTTCTCGTAAATGATGTTACTTGTAGTTTTAGTGCCTGCATAATTCTCTGAACTTTCTTTTTATTAACTATAATTCCTTGGTTGCGAAGTTCACCACATACTCGACGATATCCATAATCCTTATGTTTCTTTCGAATATCTAATATTTTATTCTCTAATTCTTCATCTGGATTACCTTTATCAAACCTTTTTTTCCAATACATATATGTTGCTTTTGGAAATTTTAAAACTGCGAGAATATCTTTTAGTTTGAATTCTCTTCGGAGGCTGTGGATGATTCTCGCTTTTGTTTCAGAAGAGCTTCTTCTTCTAAACGCAACCTCCTCAATTCTTTTAAATATGCATTCTCTATTCTTAATTTTAGTAATTCTTCTTCTAATTCTTTTATATGTTTAGCATTAGCAGCATTGCTATTTATTTTACTTACTCTTTTTTTGTTTGACTTCATCTTCTCATTCCTCTTCGGTTTTAACGCATCAAAACCACCTTTTTTATAGGCTTTCACCCAACCATTTATTAATGCTGGACTAGAGACTCCTGCTTTAATTGCTAGTTCTTGATACGATATTTTATTTGATAAATATAACTTTACCACATGTTGCTTAAATTCAAAAGAGTAATTATTTATAGAAGAACTCGGACGCAATCCTTCTTCTCCATAAACTTGATATCTATGTACCCAATCACATATGCGAGATGTTGCTGCTATATCATATTTTTCTGCTAATTTATCATAACCACCTTCTCCATTTATGTAGGCTTGAACTACCTTTAATTTTAAATCATAATTATACTTTTTCATAAGTGACCTCCATTTGTTATATATTTAGGTCTAACCTTTTGGGGTCACTATA
>JAZNWN010000023.1:0-104456 GCA_045593405.1 Clostridia bacterium | reverse complement strand
TATATTTTATATCATAAAATAAAATTTTTGTCATTATACTGAGTGGTCAGTTACCATAAATTTGATTTTTTATCAAAAATAAGGTATAATAGTATAGATAGCATTTTTGCTATAATACTAATTGATTGGAGGCCTTGAAATGGTGCCGTTAAAAAAACTTCGGGAAACTACTATCACCGAGGATTTCAAAGAAGTGTACAGTCACTATTTGGAACAGAGAAAGAATATGATTGAAACGGAATATCGCAATCTGATTGGTATTCTTAATACGAGTCAGAGCAGTGAAATATCTTGCCAGGTTAATGAGGAAATCAAATCCAAAACAACCCTGCAAGTTTTCACTGAAAAAGTATGCTATTATTTCTTTAGGATTTTGTATGTTAATATGAATTCCATTGACAATTGTATTTCTATCACGGCATGCATTAACGATGCGCTTAATTATGCTACATCTGAATATTTAGCATTAAGCATAGTAAGATGCGTTAGTTAATACTCCGAAACATCAGCAGTTTTTACTGCTGATGTTATTTTATTTGCTTATTCCTCTAACAACTGTATCTATAAAACCTTGATATACTTTTTGTACGTCTACTTCCCTATTTCTTTTTATTCTGTAAATTAAACTTGAAGACATTACACCTACCACTCCTGCAGCAATAGCTTCTACATCTCCATCGTAAAATTCACCGTTTTGAATACCTTCTTTTATAATTATTTCAATTGTTTTTATATATTCAAATACTGCTTTTTTACATTTTTTGTTTTTTTCTTCTTCTCCCCATATTTGAGATAAAATTACATTTAAAAATTCTTCATATTTTACACATATTTTTATTTGTATTAGTATTACCGCTTTTAATTTTTCTAATGCAGTTGTGCAGTCTTTTGTTTTGATTTCAATATTATTTTTAAGAAGCTTCATTCCTTCTTCTAACATCATATCGAAAATATCTTCTTTTTTTGAAAAATGGTAATATAGTGAACCTTTTGCGACTCCTGCAATAGCTGTTATTTCTTCTACACTTGCATTATCATATCCTTTTTCTGAAAATATTTTTATTGCTGTATTAAAAATTCTTCTTTTTGTTTTGTTCATTAAAATGTACCTCCTTTGGGTAAAATATTCGAAAAGCGGGCAATTAAAATCGCCCCTACATCTAAATTTTTAATTTTATATCTTCTGGTTTGTATTTATCAGGTTTTAATCCAACTCTTGGTTTCATATATACAAATAATAAATATACTACTGCTGTAAAAATAATTCCTACAATAATCATGGTATGTTTAATATCAAAATTATCTAAAACAAGTGTACCAACAAAAGCAATGAGCATCTTAATCAAATTATTTACAATAGTATTAGCTCCATAAATTTTAGAAACCATTTTAGAGTTTGAGAAATTATTTAAATATTTACTATTTAAAATTTGGTAAATTCCTTCGATTCCTGATGATATAATACCTGTAATTAATATAACTACTAATAATACTATTATATTTATTTTTAGAAGTGCCGCCAAGCCTGTAATTACGAAACTTAAAGTTAACATCAATGCCATTAATGTTAAAGTCTTATTCTTAAATTTAGTATTTAATTTTCCTGCAAATCTTGACATTACCCCTCTATTTAACTGTAACACTGCAAGTATTATTCCAATAATGACAGATGATATATTCGTTTCCTTTAATAGTATTACGTGATATGTGTCAAATAGGTTTCTTAACCCCCAAATTAAACCTAACATTACTAATAAAGGCCTTAATCGATTAGATTTAAATATAAATTTAAAAGTATTCTTTAATTCCGAAATATATCCTGTTTGTTCTTCTGTATGCTCTTTTATTTCTTTAAAAGAACATGAAATAATAGTTGCCAAAATACAACATCCCATACATAAAACAATTGGAATATACGGATTTAAATTATATAAAAATCCTGCAAGTAAAGTTGAAGTAGCATACATGTAACAATATTTTGAATATCCAATCCTTTTTAATTTTGTATAGAATTCTCCTTTTTTATTAAACTTTGGTATTGATAAATCTAGAATACTTGCTTCAGTTATAGCTTTTATTCCGGTTGCAGTTGCACTAAAAAATTCTTCTATAACAAAAAATGTAAAATTAGGACATATGATAATTAAAAACATCGAAAAAGCATTTATTAAATTTCCAAGAATTAAGCCTTTTCTTTTCCCTATTTTATGAATTAATATTGTAAGTGGGATTTGAGTTATTATTGCAAATAATGAAAAAAAAGATATAGATAAAACAATTTGGCTATCTGTTATGCCTTTTACCTGCGATAAAAATAATACTTTAATACCATAATAAAACATATAATCTAAACCAATACTTGAATAGATTGGATATAGATTTCTATTATTTCTTCTTTTTTTTCTTATATCTGTTTTATTCATTAGTACACTTCTCCTTATGTCGTAATTTTATCATAGGCAAGCTTAGTTTACAAGAATCTTTTACCAAAACCTAACTTTTTCCATTATAATCTCTTATTTTCATAAAAAAATCACCTCATATATATTATATGAAGTGATCAACCTCCTCTGGCTATGCCAGAGGAGGTTATAGGGATTACATTTTTTTAATGTCTTTCAAAATTTGCTTAAGGTCTTTAGGGCCAACAATGCCTTTCTAGATTTTTCTTAAGTAATTAGTCTGAAATTTACAGACTATTTTCGGATTATCAAATAAATTTCGTGCGAATTGTTTTTACCAACCCCCATGTATCAATTCTAAAAAGAATTTTTCTATTTAAAACATCAACATGTTTTGGGTTTACTTGTTTTGCAATTCTTGCTGCAAAAAAATCTTTCACATCTGTTTCACCATGATTTAGTAAAACCAACTTCAAATTTAAAAATTGATTTAGAAAATCAATTATGGTATCAGCCTTTGCATGTGACGAAAATTCCGATGTATACTCAACTTGAGCTCGCTTTTTTATATGAAAACCAGCTGTATTAATTTCTCCATCCACAGGACAGTATTTTAATTTTTTTCCAAGAGTACCAACTGCAGTATAACCTGTAAAATGGATTAATACGTTCTGTCTTCCCAAATACGCGGGAATATAGGTTCGGGCAGGACCATATGAGCCCATACCTGATGATGTTAGAATAATTTTACATGAATTATCTTCATTTAATAAAATATCTCTAAGAGGTTTATCTACAAATGAGAAATTCTGAGGTAAAAAATCCAACATTTCTTCTCGAGTTTCGACAAAACCTTTTTTATACATATTGGTATATCTAATTGCGAGTTTTCCATCAAGATATATTGGAATATTTACGTTGAGATTGCCTGAATCTTGTAAACACTTAAGTCTATATAAGACTTCTTGTGCTCTTCCCAGTGAAAAAACTGGAGCTAAAACTGTCCATTCAGAGTCTATAGCTTTTAAAATATTTTTATCAAAGCAAGGCTCAATTTCTTCAGAGTCAGTATCACCATATGTTGACTCTTGAACTACTGTTATAGGTAAATCAAAAACCCAACTAGGAATAACTGATTCCTTTAGAAATACATTTTTGTCGTTATAGTCACCTGTAAACATTAAATTAATGTCATCATGTCCAGGAAAGCTAACTCTAACTAAAATCATTGCTGCTCCAGGCAAATGATTATTTTCAAAGAAATTAACTTTAATATTCTCGTTAATCTGGATGGTTTCATTATAGTTACAAGGGCTACAAAGTGACATCGTGCGAGCAACATCTTCCTCTCCGTAAAGAGGAGGTTTTCCAGCAGCTTTTGCTCTACCACTAAGAACAGTAAAACTGTCATTTAAAGCTTCAGGCAAAAGTTTGCAAGTTGTTTCAGTTGCATAGATTTTTCCGTCGAAACCTTTCTTTACTATAAAAGGCAAACGACCAGTATGATCAATATGATTATGTGTAACCATACAAAAATCTACATCTGTTGGATTAAAATCCAAATTTTGGTTAAGTTTTGCGACTTCTTCTTTTTCACGGTCTGCAAGTTCTTTTTCAGCTATCTCTACATCATGTTCTTCATGTTCAATAGCTGTAAAACAGCCTTCGTCAATGCTATCTTTTGTCCCTTCTCTTTGGAAAAGACCACAATCAACAAGAAATGTCAACTTTTCACGATTAGGGTACATAACAACACATAAGTGACAGGATCCTGTCACTTCATTATGGACGTCCATAATGTCGACGTGAAACCGGGATTTACATCCCATAAAAACGCCTCCTTTAATTTATTTGACATTACCTCGTATCGACAAGAGTCAATACATGATAAAAAGTCAGTGTATATAGTTTACCATAAATTGTTTACATTTTGCAATATTTTGTTTAATTTTGTCGAATTTTTTTAACCTCTATTAAAAATAGTTTTTACAATTCCATCATCAATCATAGTTGCAAAAATATTTTTTAAAATTATCAAAATTATTGGTCCTAAAAACAGTCCAATAATTCCAATAAGTTTAAATCCTGTATACATTGCTATAAGTGTAAAAATAGGGTGAATTCCAATCTTGTTACTTATTAATTTGGGTTCTATTACTTGTCTTACAATTATGGTAAATATATATAATCCAATTAAAAGTATTGCTAGTGAAATATTTCCCTCTAAACTAGCAAGTATTGCCCAAGGGATTATTACTGTTCCAGAGCCAACTATTGGAAGTGCATCAATAAATGCAATTCCTAAAGCACACAGTAAAGGATACTCTATTTTTAATCCAGTAAATTTTCCTATAGTTAAACCTATTAGTACTATAAAGAACGAAATTAGTACTAATGTAACTTCTGCCTTCAAATAATTTCCTAAAACTGTTGTTATTTCTCTTAAATGTTTCCCAAATCTTTTTACCCAAAGTCTTGGCACATGATGCTCTACTTGGTCCAATATATAAAACTTATCAGCACATATAAAATATGTTGAAAGTATGGTGATTGTAATATAGATAAAAGCTATTGGTATCAAAGTAACTTTTTGTAATGTAGTAGTTAAAAAATTAGTCGTAAATGTTGTAACCCAATTTAAAAGTTTTGATGTGCAATTTTCAATAATTTCAATAACTTTTTCAGGTAAATTTAATTCTCTTATTTTTAAATTTTGAATAAAATCATAAATTTTTTCTATATAAAGATTTATACTCTCTAATAAGTTTGAGCTTTCTGTAATTAAGGTTATTACTCCCCATACTATTAGACCAATTAGTATTGTAAAAATTACTATTAAAACAATAATTGCACTTGTTTTCCTTGCAATTCCAGTTTTATTTGCAAGCTTTTTTATTAAGGGTTCAATAAGAAGTGATATTATAAATCCAATTAAGAAGGGCATATAAAATACAGCTAGTTTTAAAAGTATAAATATTAATACAAGTGATAATAGAAAAATGGCTATATTCTTTAAAACAGTTGTCCAATATTTCATCTTAGCATTCAAACATAACACCTCTTTAACTCAATTATATGTAAAAAATATTAAAATATGTTTTTCTTTTTTATTATAAAACGCCGCATCTAGTTGGGTTATATATTTATATTTATATTTATATTTTTATCTCTGCCCAATCCTAGAAAATGTAATTCACTTCGTCAAACATTTTCTAAGGCGGTTAACCCGGAGGCGCTCTAAAAATAAAATATATAATCCCCAGCGTGCGGCTAAATTTGAAAATTGATATGAGTTATAACTGAAAGGTTATTCTGCATTTTTTGCATTTTCTCCACATTTACATATACCTTCAACAGTATTAGATACTTCTTCTTGACCTATATTTTGGTTGTTTGCTAAATCACCAAGAGTAATAATTCCAATTAATTGTTCATTTTCTACAACAGGTACTCTCCTTACTTGACATTCGCACATTATTTTACTTACTTCCTCTATATCCGCTTCTGGCGTTGTATTATAAACCTTTGTAGTCATGACTTCACTTACTTTAGTTTGTTTTATATCTTTATCACAAGCTAAAGTTCTTAAAATTAAATCTCTGTCTGTTACAAGCCCAACTATATTTTTACTTGCATCACAAACAGGAACACAACCAACATGTTTGTTTTGCATTAATTTTGCAACATCACAAACAGTAGCATCTGGTCCTACACATTCAACATTATGACACATACAATCTTTTACTTTCATATATTTTCCACCTTTCAAATTTAAACTATATTTAGTTTTACTATATTTAAGGCAAAATATACATTTTTTCTTTTATATATTTTTGAAAATAAAAAATATTAATACATTCTCCATGGTGGTTGATTTCCTCCTGGTCCCATTGGAGGTCTTGGAGGTGGCATAGGTGGTCTTCCTGGAGGTGGGAATTGAGGTCTGTTTGGTCTTCCTAATTCTCTCAAAATTAATATTCTAATTAAATCTCTAAGTAGGAAATTACGTCCACTTGAGTTTTGTCTTACTTCTGGTTCTTTTGCATTTGGATTACGGACATCTCCATTTTTAAGAGATGTCCTCATATTATTTTGAGTAGGTCTCTCCTCTGCCTCAAAATTCATATATATTTCATCTGTCATTCTATCTATTAAATCTTTTGTAATTTCTCGATTAAAGTTTTGATTACATACTTTACATACCATTGGATATAATAGCTTGTAAATTTCTGGATAAAAATCATTTAAAGCATCTGTATTAGTATTTGTATAAACTGTTGTCATATCATAGTAATAATCACTCATAGGGTTATATGTATTTGCATATATATTTCCAGTATTATATCCTAGTACACTTCTCATATAATCTTCATAACTTTGATAATCCATGTATAAAACCTCCCTTTACATTAATATATGCAAAGAGAGGTTTCTTTTTTACAATTTATTTACTTCTTCTTTAAATTTCTTTCCTCTTTCTTCGAAATTTTTAAACATATCAAAACTTGTACTTGCTGGAGAAAATAGTACTACTTGGTTAGGTTTTGCAATTTCTCTTGCTGTTTTTACTGCTTCTTCTACATTTTCTACTCTTATAATATTTAAAGTTTTATTTTGTTTTTCTAGTTCTCTTGTTACTGCATTTTTTATTTTTTCTGCAGTTTCACCCATTACAATTAAAGTATCTACATTATCTATTATCGGTTTTGCAATTGGTTCATAATTTAAGTGTTTATCTCTACCACCTGCAATTAGAACTATCCTTTCATTATATGAATTTAAGCCTGCAATAGTTCTATTTGGGCTTGATGCAATAGAATCATTATACCATTTAACTCCGTCTATTTCTCTTACAAATTCTAGCCTATGCTCTACTCCAGTAAATTCCATTATAGCTTGTTTTTGCTCTTCTGGACTGACTAGGTCTTTTGTTGCTGCGATTGCTGCACATATGTTTTCTATATTATGAATTCCACGTATTTTTACATCTTTTTTATTTAGTACATGTCTTCTTAAATCATTGTCACATATTTTAACTGTATCCTCGTCGTATATAACTCCATTTGGAAGTTTTTCTTTTCTTGTAAAATATACTATATTTCCATTTGCTTGTTTCGAAAAATCTATAGTTATATCATTATCATAATTTATAACTAAAACACCATTTTCTTTTTGATGTTTAAAAATATTAGCTTTTGAGTCTATGTATTCTTGATAATCTTTATGTACATTTAAATGGTTTGGAGATATGTTTGTTACAACTGCAATATCTGTGCTTAATTCCATATTCATTAACTGGAAACTACTAAGTTCTAATACAACAATGTCTTCTGGTCTCATTTCAGAAATTTTTGTAAATAAAGGAGTTCCAATATTTCCACCTAAAAAACATTTATATTTGGTTTTTAGAATTTTATATATTAAAGATGTAGTTGTGGTTTTTCCATCACTTCCAGTAACACCTACAATTTTACATGGTGCTAATTTTAAAACCATTTCAATTTCAGAAGTAAGAATTGCTCCTTTATTTATTTCTTCTTCAATCTCTGCTATATCTGGTCTACAAGATGGAGATCTAAATATAAAATCAAATCCTTTTAAATTAGTTAAATAATTTTCTCCAAGATATGATTTTATATCTAACTCTTGTACTTTATCCCAAATGTCTTTATCTATTTTTTCTTGATCTCTATTATCAAAAACAGTAATTTTTGCACCTAAATTATGTAAATGCTCTATTAATGGTCTATGGCTTACACCAAGTCCAATAATTGCAACATTTTTTCCATTTATATTATTATTAAACTCATTTAATTTTTTATTAATATATTCCATAATTCCTCCATTATTATTTGTGATACTTCTTGTTTCATTTGTTTTCTATTATTTGGTTCAATGCAAATTTCACTACATATATACTTGTTTATTTCTCTTTCATAAATACAATAATAAACTTTATTATTTTGTTTTAAACTATTACCGAAGTTCTCCAGTAACACCAATACCAAAATCAGAAGCGGCAAAATTAGATACCATTTTCGCCATTTCTTTTGCAGTCTCGCAACTATATACAGTATATTTTTCTAATGTATTTTTAGTTACTCCAAACTTTATTTTGTACTCGTTAGAATATGTAACAAGGCTCACCTTCAAAACATTTGATGCACCACTAACATTTGTAATTTCATTTGCAAGAAAACCTCCTGTACACGATTCCATGAAGCTTATAGTTTTATTTTGTTCTTTTAAAAATTCTACAATTTTTTCATTTAAATTTTCCATAATAAGTATTATATCGCAAAAAATAAAAATTAACAACTAGTTTTTTTATAAAGCAAAGTCCCTCTCGAATTATCAAGAGAGACTTTATTGAGTGTTATGAAATCATTAGTATTTATAGAATTATTCTTTTTAGTCAATAGGCGGAGTATAAGTAAATTCATATACGAGTTTATCTCCATAGCTGTGTAAATGATGCCCATACATAGTGAAAACCTCTTGCTTTTCTTTACGGCTTATAGTAATCCCTTCTGCAGTGGCAAGTATTAAAATAAGCTTTAGAGCTTGCTCGCTAAAAACAATGTCTTTATCTTCTGGTTTTTTATAATATTTCTTATCTGAATAATAAAAATATCCATCCGGAAAATCCGTTAATTTAATAGTAATGGCTTCCTCCATATTGCTATCCTGTCTCGTAATAAAGCTGTTTCTTATAACAGCCCATACTTGCTTAGCATCTTTCATTGCCATATCATCAAATTCAACTTGCTCACTCCTAATTTGCCGAGAATTGGTTAGTAAACGATGTTTCCGTACTCTCTTGTCTAAATAATTCTTTAATAACACAATTTTCCACTCCTTAATAATTTTATGTTCTAAATCAACCAACTATTATATTATAACACATTTAAAACAATTTGTAAATTATGTAAATTTCTCTTTTGATTTTAAAATTTAAAAATTAAAAATTTTTTTACAAAAACATTTTCAAGAATAATATATGTAAAATTGAAGATAATATTTATTGTGATAAATATTTTTGGAGGTGTTTTTATTTATGAGTCAAAGAGAAAATAAAAAAAATAACCAAAACAATAACAACGAAAACAAAAACAACAGAAATAATCAAAACAACAATAACAACCAAAGAAATGACAACAATAATTGTAGATAGTTGTGTAGGGGCGCATGATTGCGCCCCCTACATAATTTTCTCATATTTTATATGTTCTATATTACTATTTTTACTTCTTTCTATCATTTGGTTGTATACTTGGTCTCTTAAATCTTGTTTTTGTTCGTTTTTTTGTAAGGTCTTATTTGGAAAAAATGGGCCATCTATATATGTTACAATTTTCATTTTATCGTTATTTTTACCATAGTTTTGATACGTATTTGTCATACAAAATGTTGGTGTATCTAATTCTATTGGGTATTTAAATGATACTGCCTTGAACGGTCTTATTTTTGTATAATATGGCCAAATATGAGCTTCTGGATATATTGTAATTGAGTGTTTCTTTTCTATATGTTTTTTAATTGCATCTAAAAAGTTTTTCATTCCTTGTTTGTTGCTAGGTATTGGTAAAGCTCCTAATAATTGTACAATTGTTCCCATAAATTTAATAGATACGTTTTCAGGGTTTACTATAAAAAAGTTTCTTTTAGGATATAAAGGCACACTTGGTATAAATGTATCTGCAAAAGCTTGAGTGTGATTTACATATATAAAATAACCTTGTTTTTTATATGGTTTTAAATTTTCTTTTCCTACATATTTAATCCTAAATTTTACTTTAGAATATAATATTTTTATTGGCATACTCAATATGTTTTGTACGCAAAGTGAAGCAAAGTCCCATAGCTTATGATGAATATATTTGTATTTTTCATCTATTACTCTTGGGACTATTTTTGCTCTGGAAAATTCATCATTCAATTCATCTTTATAGTAGATTATTTTCTTAGTTTTCATACATTTTCCTCTTGTTTTATTGTAGTATATTCTAATGGTATTTTATAAAAATTTTCATATACTTTTTTCCAAACTTCAAAATTTTTTTCTTTCATTATTTCAGTATTTTCTTTATGAGTTAATTTATCATCTGGATATATTGGTTCTTCAATATTTATAATATATTGTTGCATAAGGAAACCATCTTCACCTGTTATATCTGTATCTTCCATTGTTATAAATATTGGAATAACTGGTACATTATTTCTAACAGCCATTCTAAATGCTCCACTTTTTAGAGGCTTTGGTTTTTTATAATTCCACCACAAGCTTTGCTCTGGATAGATTAATATAAAATCTCCCCTTTGAAGAATTGTGTCAACTGCTCTCATAAACTCTATCATTGTTTGTGTATTTGAGCTAAGTGGTAAAGTATCACAATTCCTAAAAAAGAAGCCATATAACCCAGGAAAATTCGTATAATTTCCTTCTCTTATTACTTTATATAATTTCTTGTTTTTAGATTGTCCAGATGTCCTAAAAACTTCTTCAATTGAAAAGGAATCAAATGGATTGAAATGATTACAAGTAATCATTGCTCCTGATTGTACCTTTTGTAGATTTTCAATTCCATTTATTTCTTTTATTATTAATTTATTGTTTTCTAATAAACTATCTAAAAACTTTTCACCAAGTTTATTTGCAAATTTAGATTTTAATTTACTTCTCCACTTTGTTCTTAGATAATCAACATTCTCTGGAGTTAAAATAATTGTAGGCGGGTCATCTTCAGCATCTACATCGAAATGACCTTCTCTTTCTAATCTTGCAATTTTTTCTAGTATTTCTAGTCTTTCCTTGGATTTTTCTTGTTTCTCTTCTTCCATTATTAAAATCACCCTATATTTTATTTCTTTCTATCGTCTCCAACACAGTCAGATTCTTTTTGCGCAAGCTCACGAAGCTGTCTATCTTTTTCTCTATCATTAAATTTTTCTTCATCACTATAATTTTCTTTTATTCTTAATATCTCATCAAAATACTCAGTTTTTTGAGCATACTCCCAGAAATATTCTTTGTATAAAATATCTTCAAAATGCCATGGTTTAAATGCTAAATTGTAATGTATTAATTTTAAGTCTTTTTCATCTACTTCTATGTTAGAAATTGGCATTCTATTCCATGTTTTATCAATTATTTTTACTCTACCTTTACAAAGTCTGTTTAAGTAATCTTGGTCTTGAGCTACAGAAAATTTAATTTTATCAAGTGAATACAAAAATTTTTCTTGAAAATTATATTTTCTAAGTTCATCTAAATTCATTAGAAGAACTCCTGCATTAAAGTAATTTCTGTAATCAGCTACGCCAACAACTTTTTCTACATATTCTTGAAAAACTTCATATGCTTGTATAACGTCATCTGGTGCTCCTCCAACTAAATTATTTCCCATATCTATATTAAATAATTCTGCAACGTCTCGTAAAAGAACAATATCACAATCCAAATAAAGTGCTTTATCATATTGAGGATATAGGTTTGGTATAAATAGTCTAAAATATGTTGTTTTTGAGTAGTAATCACGTGTATATAGCTTATCTTTTACTTTTCCAATATAATAATTTAAGTCAACAAATTCTATATTTACATTTTCTTTTTCATATTTTTTTATTTTATCTTTGTTCTCTTCACTTATATTCGTATATAGTATTTTTATTAAGTAATAGTACTCTGTAGATGCATTATCTACTAACGACTGCAATGTTACTGCTAAAAAAGGCATATAACCATCATCTACCGCAAAAAATATTGGTAAAACTTGTTTGTTTTGTTCCATTTAAACTCCTACTTTCGTTTTTTTATTAAACTCTTCTTTTAATTTTACATATTCTTTTAGGTCCTCGTTAAAATAGTGGCATTTTAAAACTTTATGTACTTCTTCTATGTGCCATTGTTTGTAATTTTCTGTGTGTGGGTATGGTAAAAACATAAGTCTTTTACAAAAATGACAAATAATTGTACCTTTTTTATTAAATTTTGATTGTTCATTATAAATTCTAGGAAGTATTTTTTTCTTTGTTGTTGACCAAAAAATTGCATCTTGATCTGCAAATAACATTTTCTTTGTTTTTATTAAATGTCTTGCTTTTTCTAATAATTTTGTTTCTTTTATTTTTTTCATGTTAAGTAAAAGCATGCCTGCATTTATATAATCTGGTCTTATAAGCCAGCATCCATATTTTTCTTTTACTGCTGCATATTCGTAATCTGTAACATCTATATTATATAGCTTAGAAAGGTCTCCTCCTACCATTATATCTATGTCTAAATATAATAGTTTATCTGGAATTTCAGGCACTAAATCTGCAAGTAGTCTAAGTAATGTGTATGGTGTGCAGTATGCGCTTTCATTAGCACATTTCACAAATTCTTGTTCATATAAATCTGTTACATCAACTTTTGTTACATGGTTTTTAGAATTTTTTAACTTAATAACTTTATTTAAAAACTCAATTTGTTTGTCACTGATTGCTGTATATTCTGGTTTTAATCTAGTTAAATCCATGGTGAAAATGTAACAATTAATTGGCTCTTTTGTTCTGTTTGTTATAGATATAAGCTGTGTAAGTGCCCCATCAAAAACCTTCTCATTTCCACATAATAATAAATTTATCATAATTTACTTCCTATAATTCTACAAAATTTTACAGTAAATATTTTACCGTAAAATGAAAAAATTTGCAAGTCTGATTATAAATATCTCTCATGTCCATAATTTATTTGAAAAAAATCATTTTTTATGCTATAATTATTATGTTAATCATTTTTTAACCTCTTTCTCGCTTTTAGTATTTCATAAAAATAAGGAGGATGACCTTGTATGGCATCTATAAAAATCGTTTTTCAAGCCAGGACTTTTGTACAAGTTGCAAAAATGCAACAGCAATTCGTAAATCAGCTCAGACCCTTAGGATATGAACTTGAGAAAATTGAGTCATCTCCTATTTCTGAAAAGACAATAGAAACAACACTTATCTTAAATAACAAAAAGAAAAAAGCAAAAGAGGTTTAATGAAACTCCCTTGCATTCTAAAATTTTAGAATACAAGGGAGTTCTTCTTATAATACTTATTCTTCTATAATCTTTATAATACTATTTAAACTTATAATCTCTTCATTAACTTGAATTTCTTTTTTTTCATAACTAATATAATTAATTATTCCTAAAACAGTTATATATTTTCCTTCTTTATAATATTTAACTTGTGCTTTAGAACCTATTTTTATTTTTCTAAATTCCTTCTCTAACTCTTCAAATATCCATTCTGATACTTCTTTTTTTTCTTCATACTCTACTTCTTTTTTTCTTAATTCTTCTTGCAAACCTTTTAGTGCATCAAATGCCATAAATTGTTTTGCTCTATCTTGCCTATTCACTATTATGACCTCCTATTAATTTATTCCTTATGGGAGTTGTTGCTCCTTCTTGTAAATTCATTCCCCTTAATATTGTATTTTTACCCATTTTGTTCTTCACATTATTTATTATAAGTTCTAATTTTCTTTCTCTATCTACTTTTTCTTGGTCTACAAATAAACTTAATTGAACTTCCTTTCTTTCAGTTATATTTTCAAAGCTTACAGTTAATTTTCTTATTGGCTCGTTTCTATTAGTTGTTTTATCATAGATTAGTAAAAAAGCTTTAACGAGTTCAGAATATACATTTGTGGCATTTGCAGTATGCTCTGTTCCCTTAGTTGCTGGAATTATATCTTTAGAATAACCTACACATAAACAAACAGTGTCTGTTACAAAATCACTCTCTATTAATCTTAAACTTCCTAGTTCTACCATTTCTTTTAACGCAAGTCTTGCTTTATCAAAAGAATAATATTCAAATAAAATTTGACTATTAGAAATTGATTTTGTTTTTGGTTTATATGATTTTATATCTTCTATTGTGCAACTTTCTTTTCCCCAAGCATGATCAATTAGTAGCTCTGCATTTATTCCGAATTCTTTATACAATTTCCTTGGGTCAGAATGTGCTACATCATACATATCAAACAATCCCATTTTATTTAGCCTTTTTTCTATTCCTTTACCTACTTGCCAAAAGTCTATTAATGGTTTATGATGCCATAATTCTTTTTTATATTTTTCTTCATCTAAATAACCAATATTATTAGTAATATGTTTTGCTGTTATATCTAATGCAATTTTGCTTAAATACATATTTGTTCCAATTCCTGCTGCACCTGTAATTCCATAAGTAACAAAAATATCTTTCATAACCATTTTTGCAAGCTCTGCTGGTTTTTTATTGTACATTTGTAAATAATGGGTTGCATTTATAAAAACCTCATCTATGGAATATACATGAATATCTTCTTTTGCAAAATACTTTAGATAAACTCCATAAATATTTGCTGAATATTCTATGTATTTTTTCATACGAGGTATTGCAGTTATATATTTAATATTAGGTGGTATTTCAAAAATTCTACATCTGTTTCTTACTCCTAGATTTTTCATTCTAGGAGATACTGCCAAACATATTCCACCTCTTCCACGAGCTGGATCTGCTACTACTAAATTTGTAGTAAATGGATCTAATCCTCTTTCTACACATTCTACAGAAGCAAAAAATGTTTTTAAATCTATACAAAAATAAATACTTTGCATTTTCTTGCACTTCCTTTTTTAGTATAAATTTATTATAACATTTTTATATCTATTTGTAAACATTTGTTTGTTTTTTTATTTTAAAAAAGAGACCCGAATTTACGAGTCTCTTTTTTGCTGTTTTAAAAGTAGGTTGACTACGTTAGACGTCAAGCACGAGCCAGCCAACACTGTCATCATAATACTTGCATAAAGAACCAATAGTATCCAGGGCTGCTAAAGGATAGTAGTTGCTACTACGATAGTAAGTACCTCCAGCAAAAAAAGAGCCAGAGTCATCCCACTTTTCGAGGATCTTGCTAGTATTTCCTAGATCACAGAAAAGTCCAACTTTACGACTTCCAGTGGGCTCGAAATAGTGCTTTGCATCCTTACTATTCCAATAATGTCCTAGATCAACACTGTCGTCGCATACAGCCTTCCACGCATCTTCTACAGAGTAATTTTTTTCTTCCACCAAATACTTCATGAGCTTACCCATAAAAGCTGCCCAATGCAGTTCAGTACCACTTCGACTGTTTTTGCTCGGCATAAACCTCTTCCATTTTTCTCTCCACCAATCGGATGGATGTCCAACTGCTGGCTTACTGCCAGGCTTGAATATGATTTCACCATTTTCTTCCGAAGGGTCTAAGGAAGGTGCCCTGAAGGCGGGCATTCTCAGCTCTATGCTCCTGCAAATATTGGCCAACAGTATCTCTTGTCGTTCTGTTCTGGGCTTATGACTCAAAAGCTTATGGCCGATAAGTTCGCTCGGGTCAATGATGGGAAAAACCTCATCGAAATTATCCAAATTCACTGGAACTGACTGCTGTTTTTCAACAACTTCAGAAACAATATTAACCTCAACATTCTTGCCATCATCCGCAATTTTTACCCGGGTTATTTTTACTCCATCGGGTACAGTTAGCACCAATTTCTGTTCTATTGTTTTTTCCATAGATGTCACTCCTTAAAAAAAAATATTTTTTGAACACAGCATTGAATTTAAAATAAATTCACGAATAGTATTATAACATAGTTTTATGTTAATTGCAAATAAAATGTAGGGACGTGCTTAAGTAACACCCCTACATTTTACTAATTTTAATTAATGTGGAACCCATCTCTTTTACAATTATTAATTATATTCCAATTGTACTCTTTCTTGTCCAAGTATTTCTTCAAACTGTTCTAATATTTCTTTATTTAAGTATATTGCTCCACATGGTTTATATTCTCCATTATCCAATACCTGTACTGGTATATTATTTTTGTCTCCATTAAAAAATCTTATTGCTCCACGTAGCTTTGCTTTTTCTTCTTCAGATGAATTTGTTATATTTAAAGTAAGCATTTTGGGCTTAGGTTTATTTTCAGTTTGATTTTCAACTCTAGATATTTCATTTTCACTTAATTCCCTTATATTATTTGCTACAATTTTCACATCTTCATCTTCTCTTATACTAAGTCTTCCTTCTACAACTACAATATTTTCATCTAATAGTATTCCATTTGTTCTTCCATAACAACTATCAAATACTATTACTTCACATGGGCCATACAAATCTTCTACTGTAACAAATGCCATAATTGTATTATTTTTAGTAAATTTCTTTTTTACTGAAGTTACAATTCCTGCAAACTTTACAGGTTTGCCATCCATTTTTGTTATATCGTAGTTTGTTTCTTCATTTTCTTGCATTTCTGCCATTTTTAATGTATCAATTGTAGAAACTTTTTTAATTAATTCTTTATATTTTTCAAGTGGATGTCCAGAAATATAAATACCTAGCATTTCCTTTTCCATTGATAACAACTCTTTTTCATTAAACTCTGGAAGTGTTGTAAATGTATATTTATTTTCTTCTACTGATTTATCTTCAGATGCAATATCAAATAATGTTACTTGGCCTTGCATATTCTTTTTGTTTGCATTATTTATCGTATCTAAAATTCGCTCAAATGAGGCAATAAGTGTTGCTCTTGTTTGTCCCAATTCGTCAAATGCTCCTGCTTTTATTAAGCTTTCTATACATTTTTTATTTACAGCCTCACCAGATATTCTTTCACAAAAATCCGTAAAACTTTTATACTCTCCATTTTTCTTTCTTTCAGCTACAATTGCTTCTACTGCACCTATTCCAACATTTTTCACACTACCTAATCCAAATCTTATATCATTACCATAAACTGCAAATTTTGTGTAACTTCTATTAATGCTTGGGTTTAAAATTTTAATTCCAATTCTTCTGCACTCATCTATATATTCTGGAACTTTATCTAGGTTTCCTAAAAAGCTATTTAATGTTGCAGCCATAAATTCTGTTGGATAATAAGTTTTTAAATATGCTGTTCTATAAGATACAACTGCATATGCTGCTGCATGAGACTTATTAAATGCATATTTTGCAAACTCTGCCATTTCATCAAATATTTTATTCGCACTTACTTCATCTATTCCATTTCTAACACAACCTGGAATAATTACATTTCCATTTTCATCTGTTTGACCATGTATAAAATATTCTCTTTCTTTTGCCATTACATCTAATTTTTTCTTACCCATGGCTCTTCTTACCAAATCTGCTCTTCCTAACGAATATCCTGCTAAATCTCTAACAATTTGCATAACTTGTTCTTGGTATACCATACAACCATATGTTACATTTAGAATTGGTTCTAATGCTGGGTGAGTATATATTACATGCTCAGGATTTAACTTATTTTGAATATATCTTGGAATTTGGTCCATTGGACCAGGTCTATAAAGCGAAACTCCGGCAATTATATCTTCAAGACTGTCTGGCTTTAATTCCTTCATAAAGTTTTTCATTCCTTGACTTTCAAACTGGAAAATTCCAGATGTATTTCCTGCTTGCCATGTTTCTTTAAATACTTTTGAATCATGCATTTCTTTATCAAATTCAACATCTATACATCTAGTTTTTTTAACATATTTAATTGCATCTGCTATAACTGTTAGAGTTCTAAGCCCTAAAAAGTCCATCTTTAATAAACCTAGCTCTTCTAATGTTGTCATTATAAATTCTGTTGTTATATTTCCTTCATTTACATATAAAGGAACATATTCTATAACTGGATCTTTTGTAATAACAACACCGCACGCGTGAGTAGATGCCTGTCTTGGCATTCCTTCTAGCCCCATAGCAATATCTAATATTTTTTTAGTTTGCTCATCATTTTCATATAAATTTGATAATTCTCTATTTTGTTCTAATGCTCTTTTTATTGTTATATGTAATTCGTTTGGAATCATTTTTGCAAGCCTGTCTACTTCTGAATAAGGTACATCTAATGCTCTTCCTACGTCTCTTATAACCATTCTTGCAGCCATTGTTCCAAATGTTATAATTTGAGAAACATGATCTCTTCCATATTTTCTACATACATAATCTATAACCTCTGGTCTTCTTTCATAGCAAAAGTCAACATCAAAGTCTGGCATACTTATTCTTTCTGGATTTAAAAATCTTTCAAAAAGTAAATTATATTTTATTGGGTCAATATCTGTTATTCCTACAGCATACGCTATTATTGAACCAGCACCAGAACCACGCCCTGGCCCGACAGATATATTTTGAGATTTTGCATAGTTTATAAAATCCCATACAATAAGGTAATAATCAACATATCCCATTTTTTCTATAACAGATAATTCATATTCTACCCTATCTAATACTTCTTTAGATGGATTTTCTCCATATCTTATTTTTATTCCATCATAACAAAGTTTTTCAAAATATTCTTCATGAGTTTTAAATTCTGGTGGAACATCATAATTTGGAAGTTTTGTATGACCAAATTCAAAATCCAAATTACATTTTTCTGCAATTTTAACTGTATTTTCAATTGCTTCTGGAATGTTTTTGAAATAATCATACATTTCCTCTGGTGATTTCACATAGAATTCATCTGCTCCCATTCTCATTCTGTCTTCATCACTCATTTTTTTACCTGTTTGTATACAAAGTAAAACCTCATGATTATATGCATCTTCTTTTCTTAAATAATGTGCATCATTTGTTGCAACTAGAGGAATATCTAACTCTCTACTTAATTCAATTAGCTTTTGATTTGCTTTTACTTGTTCAGGTAATCCATTTGGTTGTACTTCTAAATAATAATCTTCTCCAAATAGATTTTTATACCATAGAGCAACATTTTTTGCTTCTTCCATATTGTCTTTTAAAATTGCTTTATTTACACTTCCTGCTAAACATGCACTTAAACATATAAGCCCTTCATGATATTTTTCTAATAATTCTATATCTATTCTAGGTCTATAATAAAAACCATCTGTAAATCCCATAGATACTAGATGAGATAAGTTTTTATAACCTGTCTCATTTTTTGCAAGTAAAATTAAATGTGAGTATTTATTATCAATTCCTGGTTCTTTGTCAAATCTGGTTCTGGGAGCTACATATACTTCACATCCTATAATAGGCTTTACTCCTACTTTTTTACATTCTTTGTAAAAATCAACTACGCCAAACATAACTCCATGGTCTGTAATTGCAATTGCATTCATTCCAAGTTCTTTTGCTCTTAGCGGTAATTCTTTTACTTTATTTGCCCCGTCTAGTAAACTAAACTCACTGTGAACATGTAAATGTACAAAATCTGGCATAATTGTTCTCTCCTTATTTTAAATTAAGACCTATATTTAAAAATATAGGTCTTCTTAAGTTTTTCACTTGAATTATATTACTTTTTATATTTAATGTCAATTGATTATTTATCTTTGCCCTTCTGTTTTCTCTATAAATTGGCTTTGTTGTTGTACATTATTTATTCCTTGTTCAATATTTGTATTAATTGTTCTGTTTCCTAAACTTTCACAAAATTTTCGATGTGCATTTATTGAATCAGCGTAACATATTCCGTCTGGCCTAATGTCATCTATTCCTTTTTCTCCTCTTCTTCCTCCAATAGGTGGTCTCTCATTGCTCATAATTATTCCCCCCTTATTTGAAAGAATTATATTACTTTTTATTGTAGTTGTCAATTTATATTTTTATAAATATTTTTTTAAAAATTTCCCTGTGTATGATCTTTCATTTTTTACTATTTGTTCTGGTGTTCCTACTGCTACTATTTCTCCACCTTTTTCTCCGCCTTCTGGTCCAAGGTCTATTATATAGTCTGCTGTTTTTATTAGGTCTAAATTGTGTTCTATTACTATTATACTGTTTCCTGTGTCTACTAGTCTTTGTAAAATATCTACTAATCTATGAACATCTGCTATATGTAGTCCTGTTGTTGGTTCGTCTAATATATACAAAGTTTTTCCTGTTGGTCTTTTTGAAAGTTCTGTTGCAAGTTTTACTCTTTGAGCTTCTCCACCAGATAAAGTTGTTGATGGTTGTCCAAGTTTTATATATCCTAAACCTACATCATATAAAGTTTGGATTTTTTGTTTTATTTTTGGAACATTTGTAAAGAATTCTAATGCTTCTTCTACTGTCATATCTAATACATCTGCAATACTTTTTCCTTTATATTTTACTTCCAATGTTTCCTTATTATATCTTGTTCCTTTACATACTTCACATGGCACATATATATCAGATAGGAAGTGCATTTCAATCTTTAATATTCCATCTCCTTGACAATGCTCACATCTTCCTCCTGGAACATTAAAACTAAACCTTCCTTTTGAATATCCTCTTAGTTTTGCTTCATTTGCTTCTGCAAATAAATCTCTAATATTATCAAATACTCCTGTATATGTTGCAGGGTTTGACCTTGGTGTTCTTCCTATTGGAGATTGGTCTATGTTTATTATTTTATCAATATTTTCTATTCCAGCTATTTCTTTACATTTTCCCGGTCTTTCACTTGCTCTATATAAATCTCTCGCAAGTGTTTTATATAATATTTCATTTACTAGTGTACTTTTTCCTGATCCAGAAACACCTGTAACACATGTAAATACTCCTAGTGGAAATTTTACATTTATGTTTTTTAAGTTGTTTTCTTCTGCACCTTTTACTTCAATTGATAGTCGGCCTGGTTTTCTTCTTGTTTTTGGTACTTTTATTTGTTTTCTTCCACTTAAATAATTACCTGTTTCTGATTCTGTTACTTTCTTAATATCTTCAACTGTTCCTTGTGCTATAACTTTACCACCATGAACTCCTGCGCCTGGTCCAATGTCTATGATTTCGTCTGCCGCGTACATCGTATCTTCATCATGTTCTACAACTATTACTGTATTTCCTAAATCTCTTAATTTTTTTAGAGTTTCAATTAATTTATTATTATCTCTTTGATGAAGCCCAATACTTGGTTCATCTAAAATATACATTACACCAGTTAATCCCGAACCAATTTGTGTTGCAAGTCTTATTCTTTGAGCCTCTCCACCTGATAATGTTCCTGCACTTCTAGATAATGTTATATATTCTAAGCCCACATCCATTAAAAATTGTAATCTTAAATTTATTTCTCTAATAATTTGCTCTGAAATCATCTTCTCTGTTTTATCTAATTCTAAATTACTAAAAAATTCCTTTATTCTATTTATTGGCATATCTGTAAGTTCTTTTATATTTTTATCTCCAACTGTTACTGCCAAGCTTTCTTTTTTTAGTCTTGCCCCATGGCAAGTATCACAATGACTGTAACTCATGTATAATTCATAGAAATTTTTCATTCCATTAGATTTTGTTTCTCTATATCTTCTTTCTAATGTTGGAATTACACCTTCAAATGGAGCTGTAAACTTTCTTGTTCCTGCTGCTGATGTATATTCAAAATCTATCGCTTCTGTACCAGTTCCATATAATATTTTTTCTAAAAATTCTCTTGGTAATTTTTTTACTGGTTTTGATATATCTACACCATATTTTTTAGCAATACTCTCAAAATACATTTTTGCCATTGTTTCGCCTTTTTTCATATTACTTGCACCAAAAGCTTTTACTCCATCATATAAAGTTTTATTTTTATCTGGTATTATTAAATCTTCATCTATTTTCATTAAATATCCTATACCCAAACAATCTGGGCAAGCTCCAAAAGGATTATTAAATGAAAACATTCTTGGTGTTAGCTCTTCAATACTAATATTACAATCTGGGCAGGCATAATTTTGACTAAATAACATTTCACCATGTCCATGCACATCAATTAATACTAAATTATTTGCATATTTTAAAGCAGTTTCAACAGATTCAGATAATCTACTTCTTATATCTTTTTTAACAACCAATCTATCTACAATTAAATCTATATTGTGTTTTTTCTTTCTATCTATTTCAATATCATCTGTAATTTCATAAATTTCTCCATCTATTCTTACTCTTACAAATCCTTCTTTACTAAAGTCTTCTAATAGTTTTACATATTCACCTTTTTTGCCTCTAATTACTGGTGCTAATACCTGTATTTTTGTTCCTTCTTCTAAGTTTAAGACTTTGTCTACTATTTGGTCTAATGTTTGCTTTTCTATCTTTTTACCGCAGTTTGGGCAATGTGGTACACCTATTCTTGCATATAACAGACGAATATAGTCATATATTTCTGTAACTGTTCCAACTGTTGAACGTGGATTTTTAGATGTTGTTTTTTGGTCTATTGATATTGCAGGTGAAAGCCCATCAATAGATTCAACATCTGGTTTGTCCATTATTCCTAAAAATTGACGTGCATATGAAGAAAGACTTTCCACATATCTTCTTTGTCCTTCTGCATATAAGGTGTCAAAGGCAAGTGATGATTTTCCAGAACCAGAAAGGCCAGTAACCACCACTAATTTATTTTTTTGCAAAGTTAAACTTACGTTTTTTAAATTATGCACATTTGCATTTTTTATAATTATATTATCATTCATATTAGTCTCCTTTTTATTTTTTGCGTATATTATATTGTAACATTTTTGGGATGCTTATTCAATCTTATTTACATAATTTTTGACTTTTTTATGTATTTATGTTATAATATTTTAAGCTAATCGCTCTGCGATAGATTAAAAAAAGTTTGAGGAGGATAATATGAAGATAGAACAATCCAGAGTTCAGAGAAGAACTGAAAGATATGCCTATCTTAAAACAAAAGGCATATTGCGGACACAGGATACTTTGTATCCTAAAGAAATAAAACATCTTCGGCATCTTGGCTATGAAGTCAACATGCTAAGAAAACACGAGTATATCAAGCGTCTCTGGTATTGCGATGTAGTTTTCTTTTAATTAAAACCAGACTTTTCACCCACCTAGATTATAGGTGGGTGTTTTCTTATTATTTGCAAATATTATCACACAAAGTAATTTAAACATATGTTAAAGGGCGCAATCGTGCGCCCTCTACATTTGTCATTGTATTTTATTATTCTACTAATTTTTCTAATTCTTTTATTTTATCCCTTAATTCTGCTGCTTTTTCAAATTCCATGTCTGCTGCATGTTTTAACATTTCATCTGTTAATTTTGCAATCATCTCTTCAATCGATTCATCTTTATCTATTCCATACTTTGTATTTATATCTTCTACTATTGTTGCTTTTATTAAGTCTCTGACACCTTTATTTATTGTTTGAGGTGTTATTCCATGTTCATCATTATATGCTTTTTGAATTTTTCTTCTTCTATTTGTTTCATCAATTGCTTTTTCCATGCTTCCGAGTTAGTTCATCTGCATACATTATAACTTGTCCATTAGAATTACGAGCAGCTCTTCCTACTGTTTGTATCAATGAACGTTCTGAACGAAGAAAGCCCTCTTTGTCTGCATCAAGTATTGCAACTAAAGATACTTCAGGTATATCTAGTCCTTCTCTTAAAAGGTTTATCCCAACTAATACATCAAATTCTCCAAGTCTTAAGTTTCTTATTATTTCTAGTCTTTCTAATGCTTTTACATCTGAATGCATGTAATTTACTTTTATTTCTAAACTTTTTAAGTAACTTGTTAAATCCTCTGCCATTTTTTTAGTAAGGGTTGTGACTAAAACTCTTTCACTTTTTTCCGTTCTTTTTCTAATTTCTCCAATTAAATCATCTACTTGGTTCATTGCAGGTTTTACAATAATTTCTGGGTCTAAAAGTCCAGTTGGTCTTATTATTTGCTCTACAATATTTTCTTTTGAATGTTCTTGTTCGTATTCTGCAGGTGTTGCGCTGACAAAAATACATTGATTTATTCTATCTTCAAATTCATTAAATTTTAAAGGTCTATTATCATATGCAGATGGTAGTCTAAATCCATAGCTTACAAGAGAATCTTTTCTAGCCTTATCTCCATTATACATTGCTCTAACTTGTGGAATTGTTGCATGTGACTCGTCTACTAATAGTAAAAAGTCTTTTGGAAAATAATCAAATAATGTATATGGTGCACTTCCAGGTTTTCTTTGGCTTATATGTCTTGAGTAATTTTCTATTCCAGAACAAAATCCTGTTTCTTTCATCATTTCGATATCAAAATTGGTTCTTTCTTCTATTCTCTGTGCTTCTATATATTTATTTTGTTCTTTAAAATATTTAACTCTTTCTTCTAGCTCCTCTTCTATTGTTTCAATAGCTCTATCCATTTTATCTTTACTTGTTACATATTGAGAAGCAGGTGGTATTAGAATATGATTTCTTGTTCCAATTCCTTTACCTGTTAGAGGATTTATCTCTGTTATTTTTTCTATCTCATCTCCCCAAAATTCCACTCTTACAGCAGATTCGCTTTGAGATGAAGGGTATATTTCCATTATATCGCCTTTTGCTCTAAAAGTTCCTCTTTTAAAATCTAATTCATTTCTTGTATATTGCATTTCTACAAGCTTTTTCATTACTTCATTTCTTGATTTCTCCATACCTTGTCTTAGTGATAATGTTGATTCTTGATAATCTTCTGGATCTCCCAAACCATATATACAAGAAACAGAAGCAACAATTATTACATCTTTTCTTTCAAATAATGCTAGTGTTGCAGAATGTCTTAATTTATCTATTTCATCATTTATTGATGAATCTTTTTCTATATAAGTGTCTGATGAAGGAATATAACTTTCTGGTTGGTAATAATCATAATATGATACAAAATACTCAACTGAATTCTCTGGGAAGAATTCCTTGAACTCAGAATAGAGTTGTCCAGCCAGAGTCTTATTATGTGCTAAAACAAGTGTAGGTTTTTGTACTTTTTCAATTATATTCGCCATCGTGAAAGTTTTTCCTGAACCTGTAACACCTAGAAGTGTCTGGAATTTTTTGCCCTCGTTTATTCCTTTTACTAAATAATCTATAGCCTGTGGTTGGTCGCCTGTTGGCATAAATTCTGAATGTAATTTAAACATATTTTTCCCCTTTATTTTTTCTTTATTATTGCTTCAATATAATAATGTTTACTATTTTGCTTTTTACCATCAAAATAGCAACTATCTATATGTCTAATTCTTGTAATTTCGAAGTCATTTTTCATAAATTCTAATATATCATCTAAATCTACATAGTAATGAATGACTCCCTTTTCAGGTCCTTCCCCTGTTTTAATTATTGAATTTTCATCTATTTTTGGATAACCTGCATCTTTATAGGACCAAGTTTCTTTTGAACATAAAGTAATAAAAATCCCTGCATCTTTCTTTGATACTCTTTTTATTTCGTCTATTATCTTTTTAAAACCTTTACTATCAGTATGTGAAATTACCATATACGACCAAATAGCGTCAAACGTATTGTCATTAAACGGCAACTCCTGCATATCAGCTTTTTGAATATTAAAATTTAAATTCTCTTCAATCATTCTTCTTTTTGTAAATTCAACTGCTGTTTCTGATAAGTCTATAGCAGTTACATCAAATCCTAATTTACTAAATAAAATGCTATGTCTTCCTAAACCACATCCCAAATCTAGTAGCTTAATTTTTCCCTCTTCTTTCCATTTATTTGCCATATAATAGCTTTCTTCTGCAGGACAATCTGCCCAGTATTGTTTATTTTTTTCTTTTTTCCAATCCCATGCTTTTGACATTATATATCTACTCCTTTTATTATTTTATTTCTAATCATTATTAATCCAATATCTCTGAATCAACTTACCATTTACTAAAAGTTCATTTTCTAGTATTCCACCATTATTTAGAATGCTCTTTGCAGAGCCTATATTTTCTTTGTCGCATACCATTAAAACTTTATCTATTCCTAACTTTTTGCATTCTATTAATGCCAAACCAATCATTTTTGTTGCCATTCCCTTTCTTCTTTCTGATGGTCTTACTCCATCACCGATATGTCCGATATCTAACAATAGTTTTTCATTAAGATAATGTCTAATATTTACAGCTCCAACAAATCTATCTCTATCTGTATCTATACAAAAATATGTAGAATCTGGAACCCAATCTTCTGTTATATCTTTTATTTCTAAACTTTTTAAATAATCTTCAAAATTTTTATAGTGTACTCTTCTAATAGCGTACGGAACAATTTTTTCTTCACTGTTATACCATTCTTCCATCATTTCTTCTAATTGTTTTTTATATTTTTCTTCTAATTTTACTAATCTTAGCATAACTATTTATCCTTTATTATTGTTTTTATTTATAATAATTAGATTAATTTTATCATATCAATTATTTTTTAACAATATTTTTATATATAAAAAGCTCGTGGGCAATTGCCCTCGAGCTTTTTTCTAAACTATTACCAGTATATCTCCTGTAGTTTCAAACAGTTGCGGATATTTTACCTTCAACTGTTTAAAATCTGTAACTTCATCTGCTCTACACAGAGTTGTGCCCATTTCACTTTCGAGGGTTAAGAGCAATAAAAACGGTCTGTCAATTTCAGAAACTACAACAGTTTCAGAAATTGTTTTTCCTTCTAAAATTTCAGTAGGAACCACATGGTTAATTACATTTCCATGTGTACTCCAAAGTTGATATTTTACACCACTTTTCTTTCTTATCTTAATTGCATCCTCCAAAGTAACATTGTTTCTAACTGCCATAGCAATTCTCCTTTTTAAGTAATAGTTCTGCTAGATACTACTAGCGAAGCATTAAATATTATATCTCAATATCAAGATTATGTCAATTAATTATTGTTTTAATAAATTGTAATATGTGTGTACATTAAATAATATTATTTGCTAATTTCTAATTTAATATAGTATAATAGCATAAAAACATATAAAGGAATTAAAATGGATTTAGTATTTAAAGTTGAACAAAATATAATTATAAATGATTTTTTAACTAAACATCTAAAGCTTTCTGCTAGATTAAAAAACAAATTAATCAAAAATAAAAATATTTTACTAAACGGTATTTTTGTTGATACAAGAAGCCTTGCACATATAGGAGATATTCTTACAATTAATTTAAATTATTCAGAAGATAACTCAAATATTATTCCAATGCAAATGGATTTACAAATTGTATATGAAGATGAGTATATTCTCGCTATAAACAAGCCAGCAGGTATACCAGTTCATCCATCTATTTTACATTATAATGATTCATTAGCAAATGGTGTAAAATATTATTTTGATACTATTGGTTTGAAAAAGAAAATACGTGCTATAAATAGAATAGATTTAAATACCTCTGGATTGGTTTTATTTGCTAAAAATGAATATATTCAAGAATGTTTAATTAGGCAAATGGCTTCTTCCTCTTTTGAAAAAACTTATTTAGCTGTTGTATCAGGTCATTTAAAAGAAAAGAAGGGTATTATTAATGCACCAATTAGTAGGAAGGAAAATTCTATTATAGAAAGGTATGTTTCAAATAATGGTCAATCTGCTATAACTCGTTATAAAATTATTAAAGAATTTGATTCATACTCATTAATTGAATGTATTCTTGAAACAGGTAGAACTCACCAAATTAGAGTCCATATGGCTCACATTGGAAACCCTTTACTTGGAGATTCATTATATAGCAATACCATATCAAACCTAATCAATAGACAGGCATTACATAGTTATAAAATGAGTTTTATTCATCCTATTTTTAATAAAAAAATATCTCTAGAAGCCTCTCTTCCTAAAGATATAAATAAAATAATAAGCCAATAATAATTTTATTGGCTTATTATTAATGTTACTAGTTATTCTCTTTCATCACTTTCTTCTTTTTCTTTTATTCCATTTATCTGAATTTCATTTGTTATATTTAAATTTTTACCTTGATTAACTAAATTTTTTTTGAAATCATTTTTTTTGTTTTCTATTTTATTAGATTTATATTCTCTAAATACTCCTTTATATTCTGATTTTAAATTTTCTAAATTTTTAAAATCATCCGGTCTTACAATTGTTGGTAAATTTGTTTCTATCCCTGCATTTTCTAATACATATTTTACAAATTCCGCACAATAAAAAGAATCCTTTTTTTGTATTTTTAAGTTTAATGCTACTGCAAAAAGCCCAATAACATTAAATTTATATGTTTTTTCATCTTCCTGAAATTTCCTTATTGTTGTTTGTATTTTCTCGTATTCTTCGTCATTAACTTCTAATGAATATATTGATGCTGTTGTTTTTTGAAATCTTTTAAAAGTTCCTTTATCAACACCTTCATGTATAAATCCACCAATAAATGGATTATATGGATTTACTCTACCAAAACTATACATATGCTTTAATTCATCATCTAAGGATAATGAGACATGAGCAAATTCATCTCCAGTATATGTTTTTATTATTTTTGATAATATTGTTCCAGTATATGTTAATACAATATATATTTTTTTAATTTTTATTTCCTCGTTACTCCCATATAACTAAATTATATCATTTAATAGTGTAAAAATAAAGAGTAAACAAATAATAATTCTAACATAAAAAATATAGACATTTTTATTATTATTGTGTATTATTATTATATATTTTTTTAGAGGAGGCTACAAATGAAAACTTGTTTTAAATTTTTTATAATTATAGCAATCACATTATTTATATTTTCTTTTTCATATGTTCACGCAATTGATATGTTTTTAACTAATCATACGCTTGATAATAATGAAATTTTAGTAACGGAAAATACCACCAGAAATGCTACTCAAAACAATGAAGATGTAGATGCCAATATTGTTACAAATCCTGCACCAACAGTAACTCATTCATCTTCTGTTTCTAATAGTACTTTGAGTGTGTCTGATATTATTGATATTATTCTAATTGCTATTTGTATTGTTTTAATATTTTTAGCAATTGCAATCTTAATTAGATGTAAATAATATGTATAATTTTTAATATTTTTATAAATAATATTATTGAATTTTATTTTAGGAGGTTTTTAGTTATGCTAAAAAGAAATTTAATTATATTATTTATAGTATTTTGTATTATATGCATTTCTAACATATGTTTTGCAACTAATACTGCAAACAATGTAAAAGATGCAATTAGCTCGGGTACTAATACTGTAGTTGATGGAGTAAGTAATTTAGCAAGTGATGTTAGAAATGGAGTTGGAAATCTTGAAAATGGCATTGAAGGTGCCCTAAATATGGATGATGATATAAACACTGGAACTGATGACTTTGCTAATGCTGGTACTGTTACTGATGATTATACAGCTGCTAGAACTGCTACTACTCGTGATACTGCTGGAGCAATTGGTACAGATACTACAACTATGTGGGTATGGGTTATATTAGCAATTGCTGCAATTGTTATAGTTGGTCTAGTTTGGTATTACGGTTCTCAAAATAGAGTTGATTAATTCATATTAATTCTATACTTTTTAAAATAAATATGATATACTAATATATCATATTTATTTTTTGAATGTAAAACCATTATACTAAGAAAGGAATATTTTATGAATAAATTAATAGCTAAAAATCCCACAGCAAGACATAACTATACAATTGAGGATACTATAGAAACTGGCATTGTTTTATCTGGCACTGAAATAAAATCAATACGAAATGGAAAAGTTAATTTAAAGGATTGTTATGCCGGTATAAAAAATGGTGAACTTTATATTTATAATTTACATATTAGTCCTTATGAATTTGGAAATATCTATAATAAAGACCCATTAAGAGACAGAAAATTATTAGTAACTCGCAAAGAAATTAATAGACTTTTTGGGCTAATCAAGCAAAAAGGTTATTCTTTAGTTCCTATTTCATTGTATTTTAAAAGAAATTACGTAAAAGTTGAACTTGGAATTGGTAAAGGTAAAAAACTATATGATAAACGACAAGATATTGCAAAAAAAGACGCACAAATAAGGATGCTTCAAAGTGTAGATAAATAAATATAATAAAAGACCCTTAAGGGTCTTTTATTATATTTTATTACTTGAACCAAATACATTTTTCATTTTAAACTCAACTACTTCTTGTATTTTTTCTCTTGCTGGTAATAAATATTTTCTCGGGTCAAATGCCTCTGGATTCTCTGCGAATACTTTTCTTATACTTGCTGTCATTGCAAGCCTTAAATCTGTATCTACATTAATTTTTGATACTCCTAGCCTGCTTGCCTCATTTAATATTTCATTTGGAACACCTTTTGCTCCAGGGATATTTCCACCAAATTTATTACAAGTTTCTACAAGTTCTGGTATAACAGTTGATGCTCCGTGCAATACTATTGGAGTATTAGGGATTTTTTCTTTTATTTTAGCTAAAATATCAAATCTAAGTTTTGCTTCTCCTTTAAATTTATATGCACCATGGCTTGTTCCAATTGCAATTGCTAATGAATCACATCCTGTTCTTTCTACAAACTCTTTTGCTTGCTCTGGATCTGTATACATAGCATCATCCTCAGAAACATTAACATCGTCTTCTATTCCTGCTAATTTTCCAAGTTCAGCTTCAACCACTACTCTTCTTTCATGAGCATAATCTACAACTTTTTTAGTTAAAGCTACATTTTCTTCAAAATCATATTTAGAACCATCTATCATAACAGATGTAAAACCTGCATCTATGCATTGCTTACATGTTTCAAAATCTGGCCCGTGATCTAAATGAATAGCAATTGGAATATTAGAATTTTCTGTTGCTGCCTCTATCATTTTCATTAAATAATTCATTCTTGCATATTTTATTGCACTAGATGATGCTTGCAAAATAACTGGCGAATTTTGTGCCTCTGCTGCATCCACAATAGCTTGTATTATTTCCATATTATTAACATTAAAGGCGCCTATAGCAAATCCTTCTTTCATAGACTTTTCAAACATTTCTTTAGTTGTTACTAATGGCATATATATTACCTCCTACATTTTTATATGGGTATTTTATTTCTAAATTTATATATTGTCAAGAAAAATTTAAATATGTATATAAATTAATAATGGGGCGCCGAAGGCTGCGCCCCCTAAAAGCCCCTTTAATGTTTACATTCATAACTGTCACACATAGACTCATCTTCAGCTTTACCGTTCCCACATCCTTTACAATAGCTTACTAATATTTCTTCTAATTCACACATTTTTGCTGTTTCATTATTGAATTTACAACTTGCAACATTACATTTTATTCTTTGATTCTTATTCATATTAAAAACCTCCTTAAATTTATATAAATAGTATGTGCAAATTTGGTCAATAATAAACTTATGAATAATGTTTATTTTTAATCATGACATTTACGCTCTTCTGGTATATTTTCACATTTTTCAGATGGTTTTTTAAAACTTAAATACCAGCTCATTCCATTTTTATTTTTTTGAATTTCTTCTGCTCTTTGTTGTAATTCATAAAAAGTATTAGGTTTAGGAACTATAATTGGTTCTCCTGGAACCCAGTTTGCTGGAATTGCTGCATCATTGCAATCTGCAGTTTGCAATGCCTCTATTATTCTTAATATTTCTGGAATACATCTACCTACATTTAAAGGATATGTAAGAATCACTCTAATAACTCCTTTATCATCAATAATAAAAACATTCCTAACAGTTTCTGTTTTACTAGGAACTGTAGATAACATTCCATATTTTCTTGCAATTTCTCCACTTCTATCTGCAATTACTGGAAAAGGAATTTCTATTCCTGTTTTTTGGTAAATATCATATATCCATGCTAAATGTGATGGATTACTATCTATACTTAAACCAATTAAATGTGCATTTAATTTATTAAAATATGTATTAGATTTTGCAAAAGCAATAAACTCTGTGGTACATACGGGGGTAAAATCTCCGCGGATGTGAAAATAAAACAACCCATTTCCCTCTAAAATCACTTAGTTTTATATTTCCACAAGTTGTTAGTGCTTCAAAATCCGGAGCCATCTCTCCTATTTTAACATTACCATTCATCATTATTTCATAATTCATAATTAAAAACTCCCTTCATTTTTTTGTATATAATATGAAAGGAGTGCTTGTTTTGTTAAAATAATATTTTTCATTATGTCATACTGTATTTAAAAATAAATTGCTTTACTTGCAAAATTCAATTATTAATTGTTTGTATTGTTCTATTAATTTATTGTAACTTTCATATTCAGTTATAAAGCCTAAATTTATTAAGTATTCTTCTATATAATTAATTATTTCTTTATTTTCTTTATCTTTTATTGTGTTAAAACTTATTAAATCTTTTAATATTTTATACTGTTCCATCAAACATTATCCTCTATATCTAAATAATAAACTTTTGTGTCAAATATTGCACTTTTATCAAATTTTTCAACATATTCATCTTTAACATATTTAAAGCCAACTTTTTGCATAACTGCTCCAGAAGCGGGATTTAACTTTGCATGTGAACACCTAAATCTTCTAATTCCCACTTCGTTAATTAAATAATTCATTACTGCTCTTAATGCTTCTGTTGTATATCCATTTCTCCAATGTTTTCTTGCAGTATTATATCCTATTTCAATTCTATCATCTTCACTAACAAATGTACCCATTGCTCCAATGAGTTCTCCTGTATCTTTCAAAGTTAATGCCCATTCAAATTCGTCATTCTCATATTTTTGCATAACATTTTCTAGGTACTCTTTTGTATCTTCAATTGTTTTATGAGTAGACCATCTTACATATTTAGTAACTTCATCATCACTACCCCAATTTTTAAAAATTTCTTCTACATCCTCTAATTTAAATTTTCTTAAAATTAATCTTTCTGTTTCTAAAACCACTGTACCTTTATTGTTCATTTCAATTCCCCCTTATAACTAAAAAAGGCTCATGGAAAAATCTTTATTAAGACTCCTCCATAAGACCTTTATCTTACTTCTGTGTAAGCAACTGTTTGTTGCTCTGTACCGCTTGCATTTAATTTGCTAGGTACACTCCTAAAATATGTAAATAGTTTAACATATTAAATTAGGTATTGTCAATTCATTTTAGATATCTTTTTAATTTTTATAGTTCAAAAATATTTGCTTTTAGCACCATTTTTGATATTTTTTGTTTTTCATTTAAATTTATATCCCAATAGCTTCCTACAATAGACCTTTTTATTTTGTATTCTTTTGTAGGCTCTCCTAATATTTTGTTCAATTCTTTTTGTAAAGGAACCTTGTTTGTATAAATTGATAACTTATTTTCTCCATATAATACATTTATCGTAGTTTCTGTTTCTGATTTATTTAACTCTTTATATATTTTACTCATCATTTCACCTGTTTTTATTTTCTGTCTTTTGTAAAATCTAGTAGAATTATATCATATTATGTTATAATTTACACTATTTTAAAAAAATAAATCCCATTCTCATAGGATTTATTTTTATGTTATTTACTCATTTCATTCTTTAGGAATTCTGTTTCTTGTTCTAGGTCTAGCCTTACAAATATCGGTTCACCTTTTTCTACTACTTTTAAGTCTTTCATTTCTGCGTTTTCTTTAACACTTTCCCAAGTTTTAAAAGTTTCATTTTTTATTCCTAATTGCTTAAACATACTTACAGAAGTTTCTTCCATGCATGGCATAATTAATATTGCAACCTTTCTTAATGTTTCAACTAAGTGGTACATTACATCTGATAATTCTTCTGTTTTTTCTTCTTTAAATAATGTCCAAGGCATTGTTTCGTCTATATATTTATTAGCTCTTGAAATTATTTTCCATATTTCATCTAGGCCACTTGTAACATGTGATTCATCCATTTCTGACTCAACAAGCTTTATTTGGTTTTCTATAAAGTTTTCTAATTCTTTATCTAAATCTGTTATCTTGTTAGGCCTCTCTGGAATTACTCCTCCAAAATATTTGTTAAGCATTCCTATTGTTCTATTTAATAGATTTCCTAGGTCATTACATAATTCTGAATTATATCTTTCTACAAAACCTTCTGGAGTAAATACGCCATCTTGTCCTCCATTTAATTCTTTAAGTAAGAAATATTTGGTAGCATCTAAACCATATCTATCTATTAATGTTTCTGGATATATAACATTTCCTTTAGACTTAGACATTTTACCATCTTTCATCATTATCCATCCATGTACTAGTAATTTTTTAGGTATTGGTAAATCTAATGCCATTAAGAATATTGGCCAATATATACCATGGAATCTAATTATATCTTTTCCAACTATTTGTAAGTCAGCAGGCCAATATTTATTAAATTTTGTTTCATCATCTGACATATATCCTAATGCTGTAATATAGTTTGTAAGTGCATCTAGCCAAACATATACAACGTGTTTCTCGTCACCTTTTACTTTAATTCCCCAATCAAAACTTGTACGAGTAACGCATAAGTCTTCTAATCCAGGTTTTATAAAGTTATTAAATATCTCATTTTTTCTAAATTCTGGATCTATAAAATGCGGATTTTCTTCATAGAATTTTACTAATCTATCTTGGTACTTTTTCATGTTGAAAAAGTATGCTTCTTCCTTCATCATTTTTACTTCCCTACCACAATCAGGACATTTCCCATCTACTAATTGTGTTGGTGTAAAAAATGTTTCGCAAGGAGTGCAATACCAGCCTTCATATTCTCCTTTATATATATCACCATTTTCCATGAATTTTGTAAATATTTGTTCTACAACTTTTTCATGTCTAGGATCTGTAGTTCTAATAAAATCGTCATATTCAAGTTTCATTTTTGCCCATAATTCTTTTGCAGCCTTAGCCATTTCATCAACATGTTCTTGAGGCGTTTTTCCTCTAGATATAGCAACCTCTTGAATTTTTTGACCATGCTCATCTAAACCTGTTAGCATATATGCATCATACCCTCTTAGTTGTCTATATTTTTTTATTGTATACGCAAGTGTTGTTGTGTATGATGTTCCTATGTGAAATCTTCCACTTGGATAATAAATTGGTGTTGTTATATAAAATTTTTTGTTTTCACTCATAAACTTAATTTCACTCCTTTTATTTTCTAACAATGTATAAAATTTTATCACAAAGATTTAAAAATAGCAAGGTCTTTTACCACTTCTCCTGCAATCATTAGACCCGCAACAGATGGTACAAACGAAATACTTCCTGGTTTTTGTTTTTTTGTCCCTTCAGCATTACTTATTTTTACTGGTTCTTCTTTCGAATATACTACTTTAAGTTTTTTTATTCCTCTTGTTTTTAGCTCTTTTCTCATTACCTTTGCAAGTGGACACACACTTGTTTTATAGATATCTGATATTTCAAACTTTGTTGGATCAATTTTATTTCCTGTCCCCATACTAGATATTATTGGAATATTTAATTTATTTGCTCTTAAGACTAATTCTATTTTAGCAGTAACTGTGTCTATAGCATCTATTATATAATCAACTGTATTATTAAAAATGTCTGGAGTTTCTGGCATAAAAAATTCTGGGTATATTTCTATATTTGCATCTGGATTTATTTCTAAAATTCTTTCCTTGCAAACTTCTACTTTTAGTTTTCCAATTGTTTTAGTTGTTGCTATTATTTGTCTATTTAAATTACTTTCTTCAACTTTATCATTATCTACTAGTATAAAATTCCCTACTCCTGCTCTTGCTAAGCCCTCTACAACAAAAGAACCAACTCCACCAATTCCAAATATTGCAACTTTTGCATTTTTTAATTTTTCTAGATTTTCTTTTCCTATTAACATTTCCGTTCTTGAAAATTGACTTAACATATTTACTCCTTATTGTATATATGATTTAGGGCGCAACAATGCGCCCTTACATTTTATTTTAATTCAATTAATGCAGTTTCTAATCCAAATCCTTCTTTTTCTTTTCTATATGAATGTATTAAATTCGAATTACATAAACTACAAATTCCTGAGTCTATAATATTTTTTTTTAATAGACCCATGTTTTGCATAATTATTTTATTTATTAATACTGTATCTATATTCCATTTATCAAGTTTTTCTTCTATTATATCGTTTAATTTTATAGTGATTTTATTTTCATTTTCATCTATATATGTCATTCCTACTAGTCCAACAAACTCTTTTTGAAATTCATTTTTTACATCTTCGCTAACTTCAAAATGGCATTTTCTAATACTTGGGCAGATACAGCAAATAATATCTTTAGGATTGCATCCAAATTCTTTTACCATTTTATTTATGGCTTGTACAATTATTCTTTGAAGAGTTCCCTTCCATCCCGAATGAATATTTGCAATGACTTTTTTTACTGGGTCAAATAGCAAAAATAGTATACAATCTGCATTTGTTGTTGATAATACTAAATGTTTTCTTTTAGTTATTAGTCCATCTGTTTGCTTATATTTTTTCAAATTAAAATCTGGAGTTAATACATTTATTTTGTGTTTTACAACTTTCACATTATTTGTATGAAATTGCCTAGGCTTTACAACATTTCTATATTTACTACCTATTGCGTCACATATATCCTTATATGATTTTTTTGCTAATTTATATTGTTCACTTGATACATCAGCTCTACCATTAATTGATGTTCTAAAATTTACATTTGTGCCTAAACTATATGCATGATTGATTACATCTTTATATTCTAGCAACTTTTTAAATTGAATATACTGTACCTTGTCATTTTTTACATGGATAATGTTTCCATTGCTTAAGTTTGCTTGCATTTTATCTCCTATCTTTCCTCTTCTTCTTGTTTTTTTTGTTCTTCTTGTTTTCTTATAGCTCTAGACAAGTTTAAAACATTTTCACTTAATGTTTCTCCTCTTTTTGCTTTAGTAATAACATCTGGTGACAAATATCCTGTTTTTATCGCAATATCTATGAATGATCTATCTGTCATTCCTGCCAAATATTCTTTAGATAATTGTCTTGCAATTGTTAATTCCATATTTTTTAATTCATTATCAATTTGTTTATTAACATATTCTGATATTTGTTCTTCTGTTAAATCTAATGTGCCATATTCTCTTGTTAATTCTTCTCTTATTCTATGTATTTGTGTTTCTAATTCTTTATGATATAAATGTTTTTGAAAATGTTTTTTTGTTTTTTGTAAATCTTCTGAATCTTTTTCTTCATCTATAGGTTCTTCTAATCTAGGTTCTAATGCTAAATCCACCTTTCTTCTTATTCTTACTGGTATAGCATTAAAAGTATCTTGATATCTCATTGCAAAAACTTCATCTTCATTTTGAACATATGAATATAAGTCACTATATAGTTTCATTAAATGATATTGTTTTTTTGCTGTAAATCTTTTAGAAGTTCTTGTTAAATTCTTCAAATCTCCTATTCCATGTTCTTTTCTATATGATTCGTATTCACTTTCCGGCCTATACTTTGTTTTCATATGTTTTATAGCCTTTTCATCCTTTATATATTCTTGCACTGTACCTTCATAAAATTTATTTCTAATTGCACCTGATTTTACCAAACTTTCTGCACATTGTTCGACTAAATTCAATGCTGTTTTAGGTAATTCAGTAGTTTGATAATCCCAGTTTGTAAATTGTACAAACTCTCTATAATTTAAATCTTTTGCTTTGAAAAACAAACTCCATCCTGCATTAGAAAATTGCGGAGTATCTGAATCTTGTGAATTTTTCAATAAATCACTAATAAAATATTCCTTCATTCTACTAGTTATTTCATAAACAACATTTGATCTTATTCTTAACATTTTTGTTGCAAATTCTTCTATTTTATTTTTTTCTGAATTTGCTCTATTTAAAACTTCAACAAACTCTTTCTCTATTTCATCAAGTTTATCTCCTGTCTCTTGTTTTTTAAGGATTTTAGATTCTAATTTTTCTCTTTCTTCTAAAGGAATTGTCACTCCTTTTGTTTTAAAGAATTCTTGTAATTTTTTTTCTTTAAATGCATCTTTTTCCTGTTCAAATATTTCTTGTATAATTGTGATATCTCCAGTATATATATCAATATTTTCCTTTTGAATTTTATCTAATATATTATTTAAAGAAATTTGTACATCTTTAGTTTGTTTGCCTAAAAACTCTTTATCATTTCTTATTTCTCTTAGATTTTCATATTTTATTTGTTCAATAATTTTTTTACCACATTCAATTTTTTCATCTCTTGATCCTGGATAATCTGTCGAAAATATTTCTCCAAATAATTCTAAATAATCATCGCTAAATCCTTTTAATATTCCAAGTCTAAATCCGTCTTGCATATCTGATGACAAATAAGCTATAACATCTGCAAATTTTGCCAATTTTCCTTCTGGAGTTTGTGCTATGAATTTATATTTATTTACACTATTTGCTGATTCTCTTTTTCTTTCTACCGCTTCTTTTATTATACTATATTCAGTTTCTTTTTTCATCATGTCTTCTTTAGTAGCTTCACCATCATGTGAAATAACAACATCTAGGAAGTAATAAAATTCTTCTTCTAGTTGTTTTCTTAATTCAGGATTATTCTCTATATTTGGTATTTTACTTATTGCTTTTCCACAAACATCTTCACTGATAAGTACTTCTACACCCTTAGCATTATGATGATAGTATTGAGTATTGTCGATTTCACCTAATTGGCTAAAAATCTCTTCCCCTTCATGAGCACTAAAAGGATGTCCTGCGTCATGCATAAGCATTGCAGCATAGATGAAATTTTCATTTAAACCTAACCCTTTTGCTAGCCTTTTTGCAACATCTGCACTTTCTCTTAAGTGAGTTGATCTTGTTGAAATATGACTTTCTGATGCTGTTTTTGGTGTTGACATAGGTTTATGCTCAGCACGTTTCATAAATTTGCTTCCGTTTATTGCATCAATTAAATAATCAATATACTTGTCCCAAGTCAAATTTGTTCTTTGCATTTTTCCCATAAAATTACCCCTTTTTTTCATTTTTACATTAACGCTTATATAATAACATTTTTGGTAATATTTTGCAAGTATAAAATATATAAGAAAACCGCCCCAAGAAAACTTGAGGCGGCAGGAGACATTACCTGCAAATCATCTGCAGGGTTTTACCGTGCTGATGGCATGCTTGTATACCATCTGGTCAACATCGTCACTTCTGAAGAGAATAGTTTCCTGGTCAGAACCAATAATGGTTCCTTTCATTTGGAAGCCATTCGTCAAAAACAAAGTGACGTATACCTTCCGTGTGGTGAGGTCTTGCAGGTAATTGGTTTCGTTGAACATGTTGTTTCTCCTTTATATTTGTTTTTTCTTCTATATGAAGAATAAATATATTATAACATATTTACATAAATTTTGCAAATTTACTTAGTGCTTATATGTATTATACCTGCATCTACATTTAATTCTCTTGACACTATATTCTGTATTTGTGCTATTTGTTCTGCTCCGATTTCCTTTTCTCCAATTATTACACTTACACTATTATCATTTACAAAAATAACAACATTTTTAAAACCTTTTGCAGAAATTAGATTTTCTGCTATCATTATTGCATTTTTAATTTTATTTATATTTGCAATTTCATTTAAAGCTGAAGTTTTTTGGTCTGCGCTTGTTTCTGTGTTATTGTATATCTGCTGATATGTTTCTAGCATTTGTGAATACATATTTTCTCTTTCTAACTTTGATGTTGTAAAATATGTATCATCCATTTCAGCTACAGTTTCTATTGTGTTTTCTTCGTTTAAAGTATTGTTTTCTACTATATTAGTAGAAGTTTCTACACTATTATTTTCTATTAAAATGTTTTCCCCTTCTATATTATTCTCTTCTACTATTGCATTGCTACTAACAAGTGTTGCATCACCAAGTTCTGCCGTTAAATATGATGTAGCAATTGTATTATTATCAGATGTAAAATTTAGATACCCTGCTGTAATTAACATTAAAGAAATTACTAAAATAATTAACTGATTTCTTTTTATAATTTTCATATTCCCTCCTTATTTTTGCATTTCAAAAACCTGAACTTTATATGTAGCAAGCCCTGTTACTGCTGTGACAGCTTGAATAATATTTGTTTTTGTAGTAACATTTCCGCCTCCTTCCGCAATAATAATTGCGCCTTCTACTTTTGGAAACATAATTGTTTGTGTTATAGCTTGGTTATCTTCATCTGTAATTACTTCCTTATTTATATTTGAGGATTCTTGTTTTCTTGTTCCTCCTCCTGAATCTGTTTCTTCTGTTAAAGTTGAACTTTCAGTTTCACTATACATTGGAACCACAGTGCTTGTTTGCGAATATGTAATCAAAACATCAACTTTTCCTATTCCATCCATTTTAGAAAGTATGTCCTCTAATTCTATTTGTAAATCATATTCATTATTTTCTATTATATTACTATTTTCACCTGTCTCTGCTAACACTTTATAACCTGCTGTTTCATCTTCAGTTTCGTTTTCTTCATTATTCCATATTGTATTAATTGCAATTACAGTTATTACAAGTAAAATTAGAAATACAACTAAATTTTCTATATTTTTTTTATTATTGCCTTCTGTTTTTTTATATATAAAATTTTTTATTTTTTCTTTTAACATATCGGTCTCCTTATATTTTAATAAACAACTATATTATCTTCATCAACATAATAAATCTCTGCTAAATATTGTTTTATTTTCTCTTTTTGTTTTTCAGAAACTGTTGACTCTTCTTTCTGCTTTTCTCCTATTATTATTTTTTCAACTTGTATGGTGTTTTGCGCTTTTTCCTGTTTCTGTTCTGATATACTTAAGCTTAATTTTAAAATTGCTCCATAAGTTTCTTCATTTTCAGTTTCTATTTCTAGTTCAATATTATTTACACTATATTCCATAGCTTCTATCTTTGTTTTTATATCTGATTTCAATTTTTCCTTATATACATCTTCTATGTATTTATTTGTATCTATGTTGCTGCTTGTTTCAACTGTTATATTGTTTTCTATTTTTAGATATTTATTTAAACCTAATGAGTTATTATTTATTTTTGATATTATTGGAGATATTATTGTAAATACTACATATATTCCAATTACAGTTTTTATGTATTTTTTATTTTTTCCTTCTGGAAGTATCATTTCTAGTATTGTGCATATTATTATTACTATTATTATTTTTTGTGCCCAGGAGTTTATTATTTCTACCATTAGTTTTCACCTCACACATCCTACTTTATTAAATAATTCATCCGCAACATCAGCCCAGTATTTGAAATCTTAAGTATTATAGCAATACCTATTATTAGTAAAGCTGCTATGCAAAACATTATTGCAAGTAAAACCTTAAATGTTCCTGCTATTTGTTCAAGTACATTTACTATTTTTTTATCTGCTAATGGTTCTGCTATTGCTGCTGAAAAATTATAAAGTAATGTTAACACTGTAAGTTTTATAATTGGAATTGCACATATTCCTATTATTACTACTATCCCGACTATTCCCACTGCATTTTTTATAACTGAAGTCGCTCCGAAGTACAGTATCTACAGAATCCCCTAATACTTTACCTACTACAGGAATAAAAGTACTACTTGCTGTTTTTAATCCTTTTATTGTTAGCCCATCAACGCTACTAGTTAATGTGCCCTCCAACGAAAGAATGCTAACAAACATCGTAAGTATAAAACCTAATACCCAAACTATGCTTGACTTTAACATTTTAGATAATTTTCCTATTTGAATTTTATCAGAAAGATTTGATACTATTCCAAGTACAGTTGATATAAGAAGTATTGGTAAAATATATAGCGTAATTCCATTTCCTATGAAAACTATTATTCCTAAAATGACAGGCTGTATAACACTTGCTGTAACTGCTGTTCCTGTTGTCATAATTAACGCCAAAAGCAATGGTATTAGTATGTTTATGTATCCAACTATATTTGTAATTGTTGTCTTAACCATATCTATAACATTTGTAAAGCTTGTCATTACTAATGCTACAATAAGTATATACTCTACATAATAAGCCACTTGCGAAATGTTGTTATTTCCTATGTTCTCTCCTATATTTTTTAAAATAGCATGTACTACAATAATAGCAAGTATTCCTCCAATAATTGTTATTGAAGAGACTATTTCATCTCCAAACAAGCTTAAAATACTGGAATACATTGTTCTTGTGTTAATTGCTCCTGATATTGCAGATTTTAAAACCTCTTCTATTTCTACATCTTTAAAAATATCTTTTGTGTATTTTTCTCCTTCTTCTATAAAAGACGATAAATTTAATGCATCTAATTGTGATTCTATTATTGTATCTGTGGCTTGTATACTACTAGGAAGCATGATAATTATAAAAAAAACTATTATTATTTTTTTACACATTTGTCCCCCATACCCAGAATTTAATAATATTTATTTTAAGGTAATATTTCTATTATTAATTCTAATAAAGCAACTATTATTGGTATTGAAATACTAATTATAATTATTTTTCCTCCTAAATCTATTTTTGTAGCAATAGCACTTTCTCCTGCATCATTACAAACACTTACTGCAAATTCTGTAAGTATTGCAATTCCTGTTATCTTAAGAAGAATTCCTAAATATTCTGAATTAATTCCTGTTTTATTGCTTAGTGTAGTTAATATATTTATTATTCCTGTAAGTTTGTCCAAACTAACTGTAATAATTAATATTCCTGCTATTATAGATACGTATGTTGCAAATTCTGGTCTATATTGTTTGACTATAATAATTATTATTAGTGAAATTAAGCCTATTCCTATGATTTTAATTATATCCATTACACCCTCCACTTTTTAGTACAGTTTAGTACATTTAGCCGCACGCAGGGACTTATATATTTTATTTTTAGAACGACTCCGGGGTGACCGCCTTAGAAAATGTTTGAACGTAGTGAATTACATTTTCTTGGATGGGGCAGTGATAAAAATAAAATATATAAGCCCCGACGAGATGCGGCAGATAATCTATTTATAAATTAAATAATGTTCTTACAGTTTCAAACAATGTACTAATTTCTCGTATAACCATAGTTAGCACTATTACTAAACCTGCAAGTGTTGTCATCATTGCCTGATCTTCTCTTCCTGCTCTTACTAATACTTGGTGTAAAACAGCAACTAAAATCCCTATTGCTGCAATTTTAAACAATAATTCTATATCCATATTGCCTCCATCTTTTACATTAATATAATTACAATTGCCAAACCTATTACCATTCCTAATGTTCTATACATCTTCTCACACTTTATTCTTTCTTGCTCTGCTTTTACTATTTGCTCATCTAAGAATTTAGCTGTTAATTCTATTTGATTAATTTGCCCTTCTACATCTGTTTGTCCTAAAAGCTTGCTTAGATTTTTTAAAATATTCTTATCTTCTTGATTTATACTTAAAATATCTGTATCTACAGCTAAACTCCATGCATCTCCAGCTGTTAGTACTTCCATATTGCTACTTGCAAGTTTAAATATTTTTCCTGTATTTGACTCAATTTGACTTGATATTTGTTCAAAAATTTCTGGTATGGGTTCATATGTAAACTTTATTTTTGTTTTAAACATATTTAATGCATTTTTAAATTCTTTTAATTCATTTACTCTCTCCTCATATTTTCTTGAAATTAATACTCCTATTGCAGAGCTGGATAAGAATATGCAAGAGTATATTATTATTTTTAATCCTAACATGATTTTCACCTCTATTTAAATTTATATATTTCTTATGCGTGTAATGTAGGGGCTAGCGCCCCTACGATTTATAATTAATTTATCTTTACAAATAATAATACTATATATATTCCAAACTCTCTTTTTGCAGAGAAATTATCTCTTCTATCTCTCCTCTTTTTCCTCTTGGTTTTAAAAATATAATTCTTTCAAAAATATAATTATCTAATAATTCTTTTAAATGTTTGTTTAAGTAAAGTTCTCTGAGACTTGCTCCATGAGCAGTAAATATTCCTTTTATTCCGTGAGCACATCGCTTCTCTAATAGCAATAATGTCATCATTACTTCCAATTTCATCTGCTACAACTACTTGCGGTGCCATGCTTCTAATTAGCATTCTCATTCCTATTGCCTTAGGAATGTTAGATAATACGTCTGTTCTACATCCAATATCATTTTGCGCCTCTCCTTTATACATTGCGCAAATCTCTCCTCTTTCATCTACAAGTCCTACAGTTAAACCATCTAAATTTTCATTTCCATTGCTAATATTCCTTACAATATCTCTAAGTAGAGTTGTTTTTCCTGCTCCGTGGAAGTGAAACAATTAATGTATTATAAACAATATTATCCTCTTTATTTATAATATGCTCTAGCAATCTATTACTGCACCCTATTATTTGTTTTGCAATTCTAAAATTTAAACTTGATATGTAACTAATATTAATAACTTTATTATTTTCTATAACACAGTTTCCTGTTATTCCAATTCTATGACCTCCTTTAATTGTTATATAACCCTCACATATTTCTTTTTGATATGCATAAATGGAATTTTCACAAATATTTTGCAGGGTTTCTAATATATCTTTTGATGTTACTTTATAACTTATAAATTTTTCCTTAGAATTAAAATTTAAAATAATATTTTGATGATTTCTAATTCTTATCTCTTCTAAAAAATTTATTTCGTTTTCTGTTTTTATGACTTCTTTTAATTTTTGGGAAATATTCTTTGAAAAAAAATTAAAAATATCGTAAAGCATATATATCTCCTTTTAGGCATGTCCTTATTTAAATATATGCTAAGTAATATAAAATTAGAACTATATTTACTTTTGAATCTTAATTTATTTAGATTTTTTAAACATCTTTGAATTTAAATATAAAAAGAATGGATAAGATTTACTACCCATTCTTTTTATAACATATTTTTATGTTAATGTCTATCATTTTTTTACGACAAAATTCGAGATTTTTATACAATTACATTAATTCCATCTTTATCTTCTAGGTTGTATTTTTCTCTCAAACTTAAGTCTGATACAATTTCTATTATATTAGATTTATGCGCTGTTTTTTCTGATCTTACTATATATGCACTGTGATTTAAAATTTTACACTTTTGTACATATACATCTTGTTCTCCACCATATTCATCTTTTTTAATAATCCAATAATTTTTTAATTCATAAGGTTTTTCTAATTCTACATTTAATGTGCCATAGAATAATTTCATTCCTGTTTTCAAATAAAATTTTTCTTCTATTTTTTTTACCCAAAAGTTTGCATTTCCTAAACCTTTTTTCACTTTACCTTTTAGAATCATTTATATGTCCTCCAATATTATTATTTTATTACTTTTTTTTAAGTTTGTCTATAATAGTTTTTATTAGATTTATTTTTCATATATAGTTTTTTGTCATTTTTTATTGCATTTGTTCGAATTTTGGTTTAAAATATATTAAATGTGTATTATGGAGGTACATTTATGGAACATAAGCCAATTATAATAGGTATTGCAGGTGGTACTGGTTCAGGTAAAAGCACACTTGCAGAAAATATAAAAAAGGAATTTCAGAACAATATTTCTATGCTTTCTCATGACTACTATTACAAAAGTAATGATAATTTACCTTTTGAAGAAAGAGTAAAATTAAATTATGATCATCCAGATGCATTTGAAACAAATTTACTTATAGAACATGTTAATAAATTAAAAAATGGTGAAACTATTAGAAGACCTAGTTACTCTTTTGTTAAACATTTAAGAGAAAAAGAAACATATGAAGTTGTTCCTAAAAAAGTTATTATTGTAGAAGGAATACTAATATTTGAAAATAAAGCTTTAAGAGATATGATGGATATAAAAATATTTGTTGATACTGATGCAGATATTCGTTTCATTAGAAGACTTTTAAGAGATGTAGAAGAACGTGGACGTACTGTTCCATCTGTTGTTGAACAATATTGTACAACAGTTAAGCCAATGCACGAGCAATTTGTTGAACCAAGTAAAAAATATGCTGATATAATTGTTCCAGAAGGTGGTTATAACCAAGTTGCATTAAATATGATTATTGAAAAAATTAGAAGTATAATATAAAAATGTAGGGACATAATCATACGTCCCTACATTTTTATTTATCAATCAAACATCATTTTCAAAGTTTTTATTCTAATTCAAATGCTCCTGTGTACAACTCATAATATCTTCCCTTTTGTTTTATTAATTCATCGTGTTCTCCTCTTTCTATTATTCTACCATCTTCTAACACCATTATTGCTTTTGCATTTTGTATTGTTGATAGTCTATGTGCTATTACAAATACTGTTCTTCCTTCCATTAGTTTATCCATTCCACTTGAAACTAATTTTTCTGTACGAGTATCTATGCTAGAAGTTGCTTCGTCTAGTATCATTACTGGTGGGTCTGATATTGCTGCTCTTGCAATTGCAAGTAATTGTCTTTGCCCTTGAGATAGATTTGTTCCATTTGATACAAGCTCTGTGTCATATCCATTTGGAAGTCTCATTATAAAGTCATGTGCATTTGCAAGTTTTGCTGCATTTATAACCTCTTCATCTGTTGCATTTAATTTTCCATATTTTATATTATCCTTTATTGTTCCTGTAAAAAGGTTTGTATCTTGAAGAACTATTCCAAGTGAACGTCTTAAATCATCCTTTTTTATTTTATTAATATTTATTCCGTCATATCTTATTTTTCCATCTTCAATATCATAAAATCTATTAATTAAGTTTGTAATTGTTGTTTTTCCAGCTCCAGTTGCACCTACAAATGCTATCTTTTGCCCTGGTTTCGCATATAAAGAAATATCATGTAAAACTATTTTTTCAGGTTCATATCCAAAATCTACATCAAAGAATTCTACATGTCCTTTTAATTCTTCATATGTTAATGTTCCATCTTTATGAGGATGTTTCCATGCCCAAGTTCCTGTTCTTTGCGGAACTTCTGTTAATACTCCATCAATATATTTTGCATTAACTAATGTTACATATCCTTCATCTTGTTCTGGATTTTCATCTATTAGCTTAAATATTCTTTCTGCACCAGCCAATGCCATTATAATTGAATTTAATTGTTGAGACACCTGTGATATTGGCATTGTAAAACTCTTACTTAATTGTAAGAATGAAGCAATTATTCCAACTGTTACTCCTCCAATTCCTTTTATTGCTAAAGTTCCTCCTATCATGGCGACTAAAACATATTGCAAATGTCCTAAATTTCCCATTATTGGCATTAAAATATTTGCAAATGTATTTGCTTTTGTTGATGCCTCACATAACTCATCATTTATTTTATCAAATTCTGTTTTTGCCTCTTCTTCATGACAAAATACTTTTACTACCTTTTGTCCATTTATCATTTCTTCTATATAACCATTTTCTTTAGCAATAGACTGTTGTTGCTTTATAAAATACTCTGATGCATTTCCTCCTATTTTAGCTACTATAAATAGCATAAGTATTACAACCGCTATTACTAAAATAGTCATATAAATATTTAAATATACCATTGCACAAAATACTGCAACTATTGTAATTACTGAAGATATTATATTGGGCACACTTTGAGCTATCATCTGTCTTAGAGTATCTGTATCGTTTGTGTAATGGCTCATTATATCTCCATGTGTATGTGTATCGAAATATTTTATTGGTAAATGTTGCATTTTAGAAAACATTTCATCCCTAATTTTTTTTAATACACCTTGTGATATTTTTATCATTTTTCTATTATATGAAAAGTTCGCAAGTATTCCTATCAAATATATTATTGCCATTATAAATATTACTTTTAAAAGTCCTGTAAATTCTGGATTTTCAACACCAAGTAAAGGTGTAATATAATCATCTATTAAAATTTCTATAAAAAGCGAACCTGCAACACTTGCAATTGAACTTAATACAATACATATAATTACAAATATTAGTGTTTTTTTATAGTCTACTGTAATATATTTTAATAATCTTTTTAAGGTGTCTTTATTTATTTTTTGTTTAGTATAACCAACATTTCTTGGTCCTCTCGGTGGCATAGCCATTATTCATCATCTCCTTTTCTTTGAGATGTGTATACTTCTTTGTATATTTCGTTTGTTTTCATTAATTCATTATGTGTTCCTATTCCGTTTATTTTACCATTGTCTAAAACAATTATTTTATCTGCATCTTTTACAGAATCTATTCTTTGTGCAATAATTATTTTAGTTGTGTTTGGAATTTCTTCTTTAAGAGCTTTTCTAATTAACTTATCTGTTTTTGTATCTACTGCACTTGTTGAATCATCTAAAATTAATATTTTAGGTTTTTTAAGTAGTGCTCTCGCAATACACAAACGTTGTTTTTGCCCTCCAGATACATTAGTTCCACCTTGCTCTATATAAGTATCATATTTCTTAGGAAATTCATTTATAAATCCATCTGCTTGGGCTAGCTTACAAACTCTTATCATTTCTTCGTCTGTTGCTTCTTTATTTCCCCAACATAGGTTTTCTTTTATAGTTCCCGAAAATAGGACATTTTTTTGAAGAACTATTGCAACTTCATTTCTTAAAGTTTCTATATCATAATCTCTTACATCAACTCCACCAACTAAAACTTTCCCTACTGTTGTATCATACAGCCTTGGTATAAGTTGAATAAGTGTAGTTTTAGAACTTCCCGTCCCACCTATAATTCCTACTGTTTCACCAGATTCAATTTTAATATTTATATCTTTTAAACATGTTTTATCTTTATCTCCAACATAACTAAAGTTTACATCTTCAAATTCAATTGAACCATCTTTAACTTTCATTATTGGATTTTCTCTATTTTTAAGTGCTGGTTCTTCTTTTAATATTTCTACTATTCTTTCAGCTGATGATGCAGATATTGTAAGCATTACAAGTACAACCGAAATCATCATTAGACTTGTAAGAATTTGCATTGAATATGTAATTAAACTCATTAATTGACCTGTAGTTAGTTCTCCTATTCCTACAATTAATTTTGCTCCAAACCATGAAATTAATAGCATCCCTGTATATGTTACAATTTGCATTAATGGTGAATTATATGCAATTAATTTTTCTGCTTTAGTAAAAAGTTCATATATTCTTTTAGAAACATTACCAAACTTTTCTTTCTCTTCTTCTTCTAAAACATAAGATTTTACAACTCTAATTCCTCTTACATTTTCTTGTACTACATTATTTAATTTATCGTATGTTTTAAATACTTTTTCAAATATTGGATGTGCATGTGTTGCTATAAAATATAATCCTACTGCAAGAAAAGGTACTAATGCTAAAAATACTAAAGATAATTTAGCATTTATTGCAACTGACATTATTATTGAAAATATTAATGTTAATGGTGCTCTAAATGTAATTCTTGTAAGCATTTGAAATGCTTGTTGAACATTGGTTACATCTGTTGTCATTCTTGTTATTATACTTGATGTTGAAAATTTATCAATATTTTCAAATGAATAGTCTTGTACTTTATAGTACATATCTTGTCTTAAGTTTTTAGCAAACCCTGTTGAAGCTTTTGCTGCAAACTTTCCTGCAAGTACACCAAATGTTAATGAGCCTATAACTAATAAAATTAATAATAGGCCTAATTTGTATATCATTGGCATATTATTTCCATATATTCCATAGTCAACCAATTTTGCCATTACAAATGGAATCAGAATCTCCATAACTACCTCTAGTGCAACAAAAATTGGTGTAAGAATTGTTTGCTTTTTATATTCTCTAATTGATTTTGCAAGTGTTTTTATCATATTTTCTCCCTTCGAATTATCATATTACAGTTGTTAGCCATTAGTGTATTTTATAACAATTTTTATATATATGCAAGGATTTTGAAAAACGATTTTTTATTTTATTGTTATACCGTAGGGGTCGCACCCCAGGGCGACCCGCAAATAGATTATATATTTAAATATTTCGGGGCGCCGAAGGGTGCGACCCCTGTAATGTTTACATCAAATTATATCTTTTCTTGCAAATTATGTAGACTTGTGATATAATATTTTAGATTTCTCGAAAGAGAAAAATCTTATATTTTGGAGGTATTTCTTAATGGAACGGCAAAATGAACCATTAGCTCGGAAAAAGCCTTGGGAAGAAATGACCGAGGAAGAACGGCAAGTAATCAGCGAAAGTTGGAAACATACGCTTCCTGAAGAATTCGATGTATTTTACATTGGAGACCTAGTTCTCAAGGAAGATTTGAATGTTCCTGGAAATCTTTATGTCAGTGGAAATATATCTGAAAAATATCTTTCTGTTGATATATGTGTTGCTGGTCACTTCTATGTGGGTGGCGATATTGACGCTGGTAATGTAACCGTTGCTGGAGATTTCATCGTTGAGGGTAATGTAGATTCTATTTGTGACGCAAATATCCAAGGAAATTTTATTGCTATAGGTAGTAATGTTAATGTTTGTGATGTTAACGTTCTCGGTGATTTTATTGTCTGGAGTATTGACAGTTATGCTATTGATGTAGATGGAATTTTGGACTGCAACGATATTGATGCCAACGCATATGAAATCCATGCAAATGATTATGTTTGTCGAATTTATGAAGAAGAAAGCTAACTCTAAACAGAGGCTTGAACTTAATTGTTCAAGCCTCTTAAACTTTTTGCGGGCAGAGGTGGAACCCTGCCCTACATTTTTTAAGGGCGCAATCATGCGCCCCTACAAATCAAATAAATATTCCTTTAATTTCATTTTTTGTATTATTATATGGTTCAAATGTACGTTCACCTTTATACTTTTCTATTTCTACTGCTTTTTGCTGTTTTAAAGATTCTTTCATATCTAATATTCTTTGATTTTTTGAACCTTTAAAATATAAGTTTAAACTTCTTTCTTCTAGTACAAATTTACCATCTACTAATACATCTATATTTTCTAATAACATTTTTATATTAGAATTTGTTTCAGATGTTTTTAGTAGATTTTCAAAAGTAAATCCTGTATAACACCATACATTTAAACCATTTTCTTGGCAGAATTTTGCTATTTCAGCAGATGCTTCTGGCTGGAACATTGGATCTCCTCCAGATAAAGTCACACCATCTTGATTTTTTACAGAGAGGATTTGTTTTTTCAAATCCTCAGTATCTACTAAAAATCCTTTTTCAAAACTATGTGTTTCTGGATTGTGGCACCCCTTGCAATTATGTTTACATCCTTGTGTCCATATTACAGTTCTTATTCCTTCTCCATCTACTATGCTATCTGTTTGAATATCTGCTGCTAATCTTATTTTCATTATATTTTGTGTTTAACCCTATCCCTTTCTTCACATTTTTTACCATTGTTAAATCTATCTAATGTTCCTACTAAATATCCTGTTATTCTTCTTATTCTTTCAAATTTAACATCATCTTCATGTCTTCCGCATCCTGGACATGTATCTCCAATTACTCCTGTAAATCCACATACAGGATCTCTATCAACTGGGTGATTTACTGCTCCATAACCAATACCAGCTTCTTTCATTATTCTAATTACTTTTTCAAATGCTTCAACATTTTCCGTTGTATCTCCATCTAATTCAATGTATGAGATATGTCCTGCATTTGTAAATGCATGGTATGGTGCTTCTGTTTTTACTTTATGTTCTACTGTTGTTTTGTAATATACTGGTACATGGAAAGAATTTGTATAGTATTCTTTATCTGTAATTCCTTTTAATTTTCCATATATTGCTTTATCCATTGCTGTAAATCTTCCAGATAAGCCTTCTGCTGGTGTTGCAAGAAGTGTGAAGTTTAGATTATATTTTTCAGAAAATTCATCCATTTTCTTTCTCATAAATCCTATTATTTCAAGTCCTAATTTTTGTGAGTCTTCGCTTTCTCCATGGTGTTTACCTGTTAGTGCTTTTAAACATTCTGCTAAACCAATAAATCCTATAGATAGTGTTCCATGTTTATAAACTTTACGAAGCTTGTCTCCTGGTTTTAGTTTTTCACTATCTAACCAAACCCCTTGTCCTAATAAGAATGGGAAGTTATAGATTCTTTTATTACATTGTATTTCAAATCTTTCTAATAATTGATCTCTTACTAATTCTAGTTTTTCCTCTAATTCTTTATAGAAACCTTCCATATCAGCTTTTTCACCATTCACAAGACCGTGTTTAATTCCAAGTCTAGGTAAGTTAACTGATGTAAAAGATAAATTTCCTCTTCCTGCTGTTACTGCTTTATTTGGGTCTACATGATTTCCAAGTACTCTTGTTCTACATCCCATATATGCAACTTCCGTGTTATAATCTTCTGGATTATAAAGTTCTATATTAAACGGTGCATCTATAAATGAGAAGTTAGGGAATAATCTTTTAGCAGAAACTTTACAAGCAAGTTTAAATAAGTCATAGTTTTTATCTTCTGGATTATAGTTTATTCCTTCTTTTATTTTGAAGATTGAAATTGGGAATATTGGTGTTTCCCCTTTTCCTAAACCTTCTTCAGTTGCAAGTAAAAAGTTTTTAATAACCATTCTTCCTTCAGGGCTTGTATCTGTTCCAAAGTTTACAGATGAAAATGGAACTTGAGCTCCTGCTCTTGAATGCATTGTATTTAGGTTATGAATAAATGCTTCCATTGCTTGGTATGTAATTCTGTTTGTTTTTTCCAATGCTTTCTCATAAGATAATCTAAACATTCTTTTTAAACCTTCAGCATCTCTACAGTATGCATCAAAAATAGATATATCAAATTCTATACTTGTTAATTTATCTATTTCTCTTGTTATACCATTAATTGCAATAAATTTTATATAATCTGTTAATTCTAAAAAGTCATATACAGTTTGTTTAAATTGTTTTTTAAATGTTTTTAAAACCCCAGGTGCCATATAATAGTCAAATGCAGGAATACTTTGTCCACCGTGTTGGTCATTTTGGTTAGATTGAATTGCAATTGCTGCAAGTGCTGAATATGACATTATATCGTTTGGTTCTCTTAAAAAGCCATGTCCAGTTGAAAATCCATCTGTATATAATTTATTTAAATCTATTTGGCAACATGTTGTTGTTCCCATTGGCATGAAGTCCATGTCGTGAATATGAATATCTCCACTATCATGTGCGTCCGCAAATTTTCTTTTCATTAAATAAGATTTTGAGAATTCTTTTGAAACTGTGCTACCATATTGAAGCATTGTTCCCATTGCAGTATCCCCATCAATATTTGCATTTTCTCTTTTTGCATCTTCTTCATGTGCAGATTTTAATCCTAAATTTTCTAGTGCTTTTAAGAATTTATGTTGTTTCTTCTCATCAAAAAATAATTGTCTTGATTGATTTCTTCTTTCTCTATATGCTTTGAATGATTCATATACATCATCATAACCATTAGCTTTTAATTGTTCTTCAATTAAGTCCTGAATTTCTTCAATTTTGATTTTTTCTTTTTCTGATTTTTCGATTTTTTCGATAACTTTGTTATAAATTTTATAAATATCTTTTTCAATATATTTATGTGTTTCTTCGTCCTCAGTATAAACACTATCAAATCCTTTTTTTATTGCAAGTGCAATCTTACTTCCATCGAACGAAACCTTCTTCCCGTCTCTTTTTACAACTGATATATTAATATTTTTATCCAAATTATCTTGCATATTTTTTACCTCCATTTTTTACTTTTTCTTTTGTAGGATGATTATATATATAATCATTTTTTTAGTCAATACTTTTTTATAAAAAATTGCATTTTTTTAAAAATAGTTTTTTCGTTTTTGGTGTTTTTCGAAAATATTTTTATTTTTTCATTTTTAGAGGTCGGTCAAGACCGACCTCTAAAATAATTTATTATGATAGATTTTAATATAAAAAAAAGGTAGATACTTATTAATATATCTTCCTCTTTTTTGTTCTATTTATCATATATATTTCTTCTGTGGCCAATTTCTAGAACTAGCACTATAATTTTTTCATCTTGTATTTCACATATCACTCTATAATCTCCAATTCTATATCTCCATTCTCCTGATTTATTTTCTATCAAACCTTTTCCGGTGTTGTCTTGGGTTTTCACATCCTTCAATATTTTTTTCTAGCCATCCTATTATTAAAGATGATATATGTTTATCTAATTTCTTTATTTGTTTTTTTGCTCTTTCTGTAAATACAATTCTATATTGCACTATAGTCCCAACTCCTCTTTTACTTCTTTTAAAGTATATGTTTTAGGATTATTCTTATATTCTTCAATTGCTTTATTATAGCTTTCTAAGTCATATTCATTTTCTATTTTTTCCAATACTGCACTCCTTATTAAATCAGATAAAGAGATATTATTTATATCTGCATATGCTTTTATTAGTTCAGTATCTCTGTCACTTAATCTTACTGAAATAGTCATATATATCAACTCCTCACAATAATCATTGTACTACATTGTATTACACCTGTCAATATTATTATACTATTTTTTCAAAATTATGTGATATTATTCTTATTTTATTTTGGATTTTTTGCTTAAGATTTTAAGCATTTGAATTTTTTGATAAAAATTTTAATTTTAGAACTGGTAAGCAAAGATTTTCTTACCAATTTTGTTATACCATATTTTGCTAATATTGTCCACTTCTTTTCATCGACATTATTCGATTATTTCGGGTCGCCCAGGAGTGCGACCTCGACAATAATTTATTATAATAAATCCAAATATAAAAAAGAGAATAAATCCTATAATAGAACTATTCTCTTTTTTGAGGGTTATTTTCTTATCAACTGTTTAAGCTTGATATAAATAATCATACCAACCTTAACCAAAATCATGATAAGAGATGTACCAACCACAACTATACAATAATAAATTGCAGCCTCCAAAAGCAAATCAGACAAACTTACTACATTACCAATTGCTTTTAAAACAAAATAGACAAGTACTGCGGCAACTTCTGTAATTATAAAGAAATTTATTAACCCCAGCAAATACCGTCTAATTTTTTGAAATACTTTTTGCATTTCATTTCCCTCCAATAAATTTATAATACTTGTTTATTTTATCATGTTTTTTATTATTTAGCAAGTCTATGTAAGCACGGACGACCAATGGTCGCCCCTACATTTTCTCTATAGTTTCAATTTTCTACATACAGCAAAAACTCCCAAGTTTTATTACTTGGGAGTTTTGTTTTTATTTTGCATAGTCTATTGCTCTTGTTTCTCTTATTACATTTACTTTTATTTGTCCTGGATATTCCATTTCAGTTTCTACTCTTTGTGCTACATCTCTTGCTAGCACTATCATTTCGCTATCAGAAATCTTTTCAGGTTTTACTACTAGTCTTATTTCACGACCAGCTTGTACTGCATAAGATTTATCAACACCTTCAAATGAGTCTGCAATTTCTTCTAGTTTTTCTAATCTCTTAATATAAGCTTCTAATGTTTCTCTTCTTGCACCAGGTCTTGATGCTGATATTGCATCTGCTGCTTGTATTAACACAGCTTCTATTGTTTTTGGTTCTACATCACCATGATGTGCATTTACTGCATTTATAACTAATTCGTTCTCTTTATATTTTTTAAGAACGTCAACTCCTATTTCTACGTGTGTTCCTTCCATATCATGGTCTAGTGCTTTTCCAATATCGTGTAATAATCCAGCTCTACGAGCAATTTTAGGATCTAATCCTAATTCTTCAGCCATTATTCTTGCTAAGTTTGATACTTCTATAGAATGGTTTAAAACATTTTGTCCATAACTTGTTCTATATTTTAGTTTTCCTATTAATCTAACTAAATCTGAATGTAATCCATGAACTCCTGTTTCAAGAACTGCTCTCTCTCCTTCTTCTTTGATGATTTCTTCTACTTCTTCCTTAGCCTTTTCAACCATTTCTTCTATTTTGGCTGGATGAATTCTTCCATCTTCAATAAGTTTTTCAAGTGCTATTCTTGCAACTTCTCTTCTTAATGGGTCAAACCCTGATAAAATAACTGCTTCTGGAGTATCATCAATTATTAAGTCTATCCCTGTTAATGTTTCTAATGTTTTGATATTTCTTCCTTCTCTTCCTATTATTCTACCCTTCATATCGTCATTTGGAAGTGACACTACTGATACTGTTGTTTCAGAAGTGTGGTCCGCTGCACATTTTTGAATAGTATAACCTAAAATTTCTTTAGCTTTTTTGTTTGCAGTTTCTTTTACTTGTTTTTCTGCTTCTTTAATTAATACTGCTTTTTCATCTGTCAATCTAGAGTCTAATTTTTCTAATAAAACTCTTTTTGCCTCATCTGTTGACAAACCAGAAATTCTTTGTAATTCTTGCATTTGGTTATTATATAATTCATCTAAATTCTTTCTCTTTTTTTCTACCTCTTGCATTGTTCTTTCTAAATCTTTCTCTCTACGTTCAAAACTTTCTGCTCTTCTTTCTAAGTTCTCTTCTTTCTGGAAATTTCTTTTTTCTTGTAATTGTATTTCGCCTCTTCTTTCTTTTATCTCTTCATCTAAATCATTTCTTATTTGTAATATTTCTTCCTTTGCTTTTAAAAGTTCTTCTTTTTTTGCATTTTCAGCTTCTTTTTTTGCGTTTTCTAAAATTCTAGACGCTTCGCTTTCTGCTCCTTTTATTTTAGATTCAGCTGTTCTTTTTCTAATTGTTACTCCTGCTGGAATACATACAGCTGCTGAGATAAGAAAGGTGACTACTATTGCTATTATCATAAATAATACACCTCTTTCTATTAATTTTTCAATGTTCAGATTATATATATTATACATTTAAATATTTATAATTTCTGTACTATTATATTTTACATTTTATATTGTAAGTTGTCAAGGATTTTTAAAAACATTAAAAAATAATAATATGAAAAAATTTAATCAGATAATAATTTTTATGAATTTGATACAATTATGGAGCATCAGTAAATAACAATTTAGATGTGAGAGGTATGAAGTGTGAGGTGCTATTTTTTAAGGTTATCCTTCGAAGAATTAACCCTAAAAAACACACTTCCTACATCCCACTTCGATAAATTATTGTCTCAAATAAAAAAGAGCACTTACAAGTACTCTTTATATTCTTCAACAAATTGATTTTCTAATTCTTCTCCTTCAAAAGCTGATTCTTCTATCTCTGTTACATACTTATTTGCATGCTCAAATATACCTCTATCTATTTCAATAATTATTACTATTATCAATATTAATAAAACTATTATAGTCATTACTAGTGCAAACAATGTCATTCCTGCATTATCTTTTGTTTGTTTCATTAATTTCTCCTTTGATATTAATTTTTTTCTCTCATTAATCTTTCATAACATTTTCTACAAACTGGTATATAGCAGTCTTCTCCAACTAATATATCACCTGTTTTATTATCCCCTTTATAATATGTATATATTGCATTATCGTTTCTACATTCTTCACATACAGATGTAAGTATTTGAACATTGTCAGACATACATAATAAATCTCCCATGCTTCCAAATGGTTTTCTTTCTGCTGTTAAATTTAATCCTGCAATATAGAATTTTTTACCTGTATTTGCTAATCTATATAATTCCTTTAAATCTCCTTTTAAGAATTGAAATTCATCTATTACATATACATCTGCATCATAGTCTTTTATCTCATTTATATCATCAATCGCTATTGCATCTGTTTTATAACCTTTTCTACTAACTACTTCTACATCTGAAAATCTATCATCTATTTTTGGTTTAAATACTTTTATATTTTTTCCTGCTATTTGTTGTCTTTGTGCTTCGTCTAATATTTTTTGTGTTTTTCCGCATTTCATTGGCCCTGTAAATACATTTATATCTCCCATTTTTACATCCCCATTTTTTTATTATATTATTAGACTATTTGTATCATATAATTAGTATTTTGTCAAAACTTTTTTAGCTGTTTTTCTACATTTTTTATGAGTATTTTTACATTAATAATAAAATCTATTATTAACTCCTGCACCATATATTCCCGATGTAGATATTGTTATAAATTTTATTGCATAAATATCACAATATACTAAACTATCATTTTCAAGAGAACGAAGTAATATGTAGCTTGCTCCAACATCTTGCAGAATACCTATTCTATCTGTCATATTATTTGTTCCAATTAAAAACTCTACTCTCATTAGTTTTCCTATTTGTTGTCTTAAAAAACCTGGTGTATATATTGAATTTGTTAAAACCTCCGGTGAATTTTCATTTATTTCATTTTGCCTTGTTTCTCTTTGGTTTAATTCTGCTTTGTTCTCATCCATAAAACTCCTCCTTTTTAACTATTTAAGTTTCTCTATACACGCTAGTAGGTCTGTAAAAACAATGTTCTCCTAGTCTTGTATGCAAGGTTCCAGAGCCATTGCTTGGAAATGTACTACCACAAGTTGGTCTAAATGGATTTAAGTACCACAGACATTCTCCTATTTCATTTAGCCTATTTCCTGCCAAAGCCCAGTCAGCTATATAATAATGAATATCCGTTGGAGTCATATTATAAATATTTTGCGGATTATATTTATTTAAAACTGTTTCTGCCACACAATCAAATTGTCCTGGTTGAAAAATAATGTTTCTTATATTCCCTCCTTGTGAAATTCTAGCATATTCTCCTTCTGAAACATTTACTCTATTCATAACAACACTAGCAACTGCCTTCATCCCGGTTGTCCCCTTCCCCTCCCGCTTCACATTGGACAATTCTAGCTATGAGTTCTCTGTCTGAATATGCCATTTTTATCACTCCCATTATTTTAATATATGCATTGTAAAATAATGTGTGCATAATTTTTTAAACAAATACAAAAAGGGATATTTGCAATGCAAATATCCCCTAATTATTTAAATATATTCATGTTATTATCATTTTATCTCTTCTTCAATAACTCAATTTTATTTTATTATATGTTTTTTTCAACAAATGTATCAATTGTATCCCAATATAAATCTGGATTTATACTAACTGCTTCAGCATGTGCAGCTCCCTTTATTGCTAATTTCTCTTTTTTACAATTTGCTGATTCATATACTTTATCTAGCATTTCAAATGGTACAAATTTATCTTGATCTCCATGAATAAATAGTGTTGGTATTTTTGATTTTTTTACTTGTTCCACACTAGAGCCATCTTCTATTTTATATCCTGACTTGATATTGCAAACTAAACTTGCTGCATTTAATACTGGAAATGTTGGCAAATTATATAATAATTTTAATTGCATTTTAAACTCATCCCATATTGAACTATATCCACAGTCTTCAATTGCAACTTTTACATTACCTGGCAAAATTTCTCCTGTTACCATCATTACAGTTGCGCCTCCCATAGATACTCCATGCAATATTATTTTACAATTATTATTCTTTTCTATAAGATAATTAATCCAATCTATAATATCTAATCTATCATGCCATCCCATTCCAACATAATCCCCCTCACTTTGTCCATGTCCTCTTAAGTCTACTAACAAAACATTATATCCTCTATTATAGAATTCTCTTGCATAGTATGCCATATCTTTTCCTTGTATTAAATAACCATGAATTACAATTGCCCATACATCTGACTTTTGTGAATTTTCCATTTCATATGCATGTAATTTTAGAGTTCCATTATTAGTTGTAGTTATATATACATCCTTTGAATGGTTTTTAAGCCAATTTGTATATTCTATTCTTGCTTCTTTTTCTCCCAATGTTTCCTCTATATTATCTTCTAATCCTTTGGGTTTTGTTTTCTTAGGATTTAATGCTATGTTATAAAAGTAAATTCCTATAAGAAAATATATTGCTATTAATATTAATAGTCCAAGTGGTATAAATATTAAAATTTTTATCTCGATCCCCCCTAAATAGCAAAATGACCTTATTTTCTTTTATTCTCTAACCTTTTTAAAAAACCACAAGTTTTACAAAGTTTGCAAGTTATAATACTATTTTCAAAATTCTTTTTTATAGTTACACTTTTAGGCTTTTCTAATATTTCTTCCATTGTTTCTTCAAATATATTTCCAAGTGGTATATCTCCATTATTATCTAAACAGCAAGGTACAACAGTTCCATCTACAAGTATTGCAACTTGGTCTTTTAATGCCAAACATCTTCCTTTTTCTATTATTTTATTTTTATTTATGTCTGGCCAAGTAAATTCAATATCTTGATTAATAAATAGATTTTCTCTTAATTTTACAGAATTATTTTTTAGTAATTGCTCTTTTAAATTCTTTATATTATAGTAACCTTCTATTGTTTCTATTATGCTAGTATTAATATCATTTTCCTGAAAGCTTTGCATATTCCATAATCTATATGAAATTATTATATTTTTTAATTCTTCTGCACTTTCAAGAATATCTATTAAATATTGATTATTTAACTGTTCATTTTGAGTAATACTATGAATTGAAAAATTAATTTGTCTTACTGCTTTAGATTTTTTAATTATCTCAAGTTTTTCTTTTATTAATGTTCCATTTGTTGTTATATTTGCTTTTAAATCGTATTTCTCTAATATTTGAAGTATATCTTCTAAATTTTTATGTAATAATGGCTCTCCCTTTACATGTAAAGTTATTAAATTTGTGTGGTTATGTATTTTTTTAATTACCTCTTCAAAGTCTTCTATACTCATACTTTCTTTTTCTCTATTTGTCTCTGGACAAAATTTACAATTCAGATTACAGATGTTGGTTATTTCTATATATATTTTTTTAAACATTATTAGACCCCAATTTCACTTTTAGAATTTTCTTCTGTATTTTCATCATCAACTTTATCATCAAAAACAAATCTTACTGTGCTATCATATAATTGCTGATTATTTAATCTTTTCCATTTTATATCCTGGTTTCCTAAAAACAAAATTTCAACCATATCCCAAATTGCTACCCACCAAACTACACTTAAGAAGTCAGCAAATAATCTTCCATAACTTTCAATTAATATATGTACTATAAGTAATAAAATTCCAACAACTGCAAATATCAAGGCTCTTCTATTATTAATTGATAAGTCATACTCATTGTCATCAATTTCCATACCATAATTATTTTTAATATTTTTCTTGATTTTATTTTGCATTTCTTCATCTATCTCTGGGCAATGAATTTCTAGAACTATATCTGTATTTATTGGAATCATATATGCAATTTCTTCAATATAATCACATATACTATCCGATAGTTCCATTTGCTTATAGTCATGCTTCATATATAAATCTGATATTTTTTCAAGTTTTATTGGAATTATTGCTTTTCCCCTTTGCATATAATTTTTTTCAACATAATTTAGTTCACTAAATTTTATTCTTCTATTTTTTCTTTTACCTTTTCTTTTTGCTGGCATAAATTTCTCCTCTTTCTAAAATAATATTTTTTACATGTTTTCAATTACTTTTTTTGCATAAGAACATTCTGCAATAATATTCTTATTAAATTTTTTTGCATTTTCAACAATACTTTCTACTAATCTTCTTGCAACACCTTGTCCTTGATACAAATTATTAACTTCTGTGTGTGTTATATTCCAGCATTCTTCTAGTTCTATAAACTCACATTCTCCAATTTTGATATCATTATCATATGCTATAGATTTATTATTGTTTTTATCAAATTTTATTTCTATCATAAAATCCTCCTTTAATAAACAACAAAAATATAATTTATTTTTTAATTCTAAAATACTAACGACTTAAACATAAATAAGAACATATATTAGCGGGCTTATCTGTCGATTAGAAACATATAATATTAAATTTCAAATTCCCAATTTGATTCATCTTTATCTTGCTTTTCCTCATGAAAAATCCTTGTAATTTTATTTTTACATTCAACTCCATCATGTATAATTTTTCCTATTCTGGAATCCAATATAAAACTCCAGCTGTTTATGTCTGGCAGTCTATTTGCACGAATATTATTTACTCTTAATTTCTCAAACATATTCAATAAATCATTTTCTAATATCCTCCTGCTTATATAATCTTTTTCAACCGGCGATATTCCTAATACTAATCCAATATTAATTGGTTGACTAATTTTATCTTTATGCTTTAATATTTCATTATATAAATCTTCCACTTTTTTGCACTTTGAACTTCCATTTGCTTCATCAATATCAAAGTCTTGACCCCAATTACCTCTAATAACATTCATATGTGCTAAAAATGAAAAGTTCTCTGTGTGTGCTATTAAAGCTATACATGATTGTAAGTTCAGGGTTAATAATAATGGTTTTTCTTCACTTGCCACTCCATATTCACGCATATTAACAAATTGAATTAGCGATTTTTCTTTATCATCTATATCAAATCCCATTACTTTTAAGACTTTATCAATAAATTCTTTCTCCATATATTTTTTCCTCATTTTATTCTTTCCATTGTTTTTTACTCTTTTTATTGTTTAAATCAATAATCATATTTTCTTATGTTTCCAAATTCTAGGTTGAACTCTACTTTAAGTATAATTTCATTATTTTTTCTTTTTTTTGCTTTAATATTGTTTTTCTTATTAAAAATATCATAATCTCTAAATATTATAAATTCAACTATTGTATCGAATCTTTTAGGTATAGCACGGAAACACATTCAACATGTGATGTATGTGGTCGGTTGCAGTATATAAAATATGTTGTCTGTTGTTAAAGTGATACCTCTACCGACAACAGTAGTATAACACAACATTGAATTTTTTGCTAGCTTTCTAGCTCAACTCTTACCTTAATATTTTCTATAAGTTTTTTTGTATTAAAATTCCTTTCATTTTTTTCAAAAATAAAGAAGTTCTGCTTACTTTTAAACTCTAAAACAGTTACTGTATCTAAATCTAATACATTATCTGAATTCCTGTTATAATTACTTCCATTTCTTAAAATAAATCTAATTATATATGGATCTTCATTATTATTCTCATCTAATCCACCTATTATTGCATATTTCACAGTTGCCTCAAATATATCCTTATCAAATGTATCAAAAACTATATCGCTCTCAAAAATCTTCTTTAACTTATCTATACCATTATTTATATTTTCTTTATCTTCTTCTTCTAACTTAATATGTAACAAATCATTTTCTAATTTTTCAATTTTTTTATCTATTGATATTTTTCTTTCAGTAAAAGTAACTTTATCAATCAAATCTTCTGTTAATAATTCTAATAACTTATCTATTTTAGACCTTTGTAGTTCAATTTGTTTTTCTATTTTATTTTTCTCATTTTGAGATGTTGATTGTGATATTACTCCCTCTACTCTATTTAAAAATTTATTTATAATACTTTTGTTATTATTAGATAAAATCCTGTATGCATCAACAAATGCTTTTTCTACAACATCTTCTCTGATTAGTCTACTTTCTTCACAATATTCTTTACCTACCTTAACAGCTGTCATACATTGCCATATACGTTTTGAAGTTTTACTACCAGAATTCATATTTCTCCTTGTAAGCACTGTCCCACAAAAGCCACAATACAATTTACTACTTAAAGGAAACTTCTTACTATAATTACCTTTTCTTCTTCCTGTTTCCCTTACATCACTCCTCTTTTTTAATATCTGATGAGCTTTTTCATAAACTTCTGCACTTATTATTCCTTTGTGATGTTCAGAAATATAATATCTATCTTCTTCCCCTCTGTTTGTAATTCTCTTTTTACTAATAGGATCAGTAGTAAAAGTTTTTCCCATTAATACATCACCTTTGTACTTTTCATTTTTAATTATTCCCATAACTGTACTCTCAGCCCAAACATCTAAGCCCTTTGGTGTCTTATGTTTCTGTGCAGTTAATTCTCTAGCAATAGTTTTACATCCTATTCCTTTACAATATCTTTCGAAGATATATCTAACAATTTGTGCCTCATCTTCTTTTATAATCATTTTCTTTGTTTCTCTATCATATTCGTACCCCAGGCAATTATTAAAACCAACTAGTTCGCCTTTTTCTCTTCTCATTTTAAGACCTAGTTTGACGTGTTCGGAAATATTTTCGCTTTCTTGTTGTGCCACAGAACTTAAAATAGTTAGAAGTAGTTCTCCTGTCATTTCTAATGTATTTATGTTTTCTTCTTCAAATAGTATTCCTACATTCTTTTCCTTTAATAATCTAACATATTTTAAAGTATCTAATGTATTTCTTGCAAATCTTGAAATAGATTTTGTTAATATTAAGTCAATCTTTTTATCAGTAGCATCACTTATCATTCTTAAAAAATCTGTTCTTTTATGGTCTTGTGTTCCTGAAATTGCTTCATCAGCATATATTCCTACAAAACTCCATTTTGAATTTTCCCTTATCTTCTCACTATAATATGATTTTTGAGCTTGATAACTATTTAATTGATCTTCGGAATCTGTACTTACTCTACAATAAGCAGCGACTTTTAGGTTTTCTAGTAATACAGTTCCTGTATCTCTATTAACTCTTCCATTAATTTTCTTAATTACATTTACTTGCAAAATTACCTCCTTTCATATCTTTACAATATAAATTATATCAACCATAATTATTAAAGTCTAACCGAGCATTAATATAATATTCTGTTTCGATATCCTGTTTTATTTTCAAAAATTCTTCTTCATTTACTATTCCTTTATTTTTTAAAATAACCAGAGCTCCTATTTCAAATAGTTTTCCATTAATCTTATTTATTATCTTGTCCATTAGTTTTATCCTCCCCGAAAAAATCATACTTTTCTCTGAAATCTCTTCTTCTCTTTTCCTCTGCAATAATTCTCTCTGCCTCTTTGATTTTGTTATTTATTTTTATAAACTTGATTAAAATATTTCTAGTAAATACTCCTAATATAAAACCTATTACAAAAAATATAATTCCAATTAAAATATTCATATTTATCAAATCCTTTCATTTTTAATATTTAAGATGCCAGTTATAAGTGAATATTTCTCAATTCACATAGAGATTTTTGCTCCTCTCCCCTTTATCTCAAGAGGCTGTCCCTTTACATCACGTTAGCCAGACAGAAGTATCATTATTTTGTCCTATAACCGACTATGACACTTTTTATAGTGTGTTTGTCAATGTACGAAAAAAATACAAGTGAGAAAAATGTATTTCTCACTTGTACAGTCACTAAAAACAAAAATTTAAACCCCTTTAATTAAAATTTTTTAATTTCTTTTTAAGGTATTTAATTCCTTTAGAAACACTCTTATCTATGGCTGTTACTGAAACTCTCTCAATTCTTGAAATTTTAGTTAGGGAATATTCATTTATTAAGTGCATAAATGTTCTTCTTGCTTGTATTGGTGGCAATTCCCAAATTTCTTGAATTATATAATCTCTTTGATTTTCATTAATAACTAAATCTTCTATTGAATATGATTTTTCTGCTGTTTTAACTTCAAATAAAAAATCATCTCTTAAAAAGTTATCAATATGTCTTCTTCTTTCATTTTCTTCCTTAAACTCTTCTCTTCTTCTTTCAAGAAATTCCATTTGCATTTTTTCGCCTAATTCAATATTGATTTCATTTCCATCAAAATCTTTAAAAATAGCTCTTGTAAAAACTCCATTCTCAACAATAATTTCATAACCATCTATAATTATTTTTTTCACAAAAAAACCTCCCATCAACTCAACTTTTCAAGTCAAGTCAACAGGAGGCGACCTACAAAAAAACAAGCTCACTTTTCCCTTGTAAATCAGAGCAAAGTAAACTTGTTTTTGTTTTATTACTATTACAATATCAATCATATTTACCACCACCTATCTTGGACAAACGAGTCCAAAATAGAGGTGCTATCTAAAATAACATATCTATTTTTACAACTATTAAATTCTCATATAAAATACAATCATAATAAATACCTCCCAAATCACTCTAAACAATAGATGCAAAAATAAAATAATCCGTCTTTTGTATATTAACTATATTAGCATTTGTACCACCTCAATTATTTAGACTAATTTGTCTTTTGATGAATAATACAAATTTTTTTAGTGTTTGTGTAAAAATTGTCAAAAATTTGCTATTTTTTTGTACACTTTTTTTAAAAATGACAATTTATTGTCAAATATTTACATCTTTTATATGCTAATTCCCCTATTTTCGTTGAAAAATAAAGAAAAAAGTGATATAATGCGAACTAATAAGTTAGAAGTAAGCTCGGCATTATAAATATTACTTTAATGTATTACTAACAAAACAATATGGAGGTACATTGAATGATAAGAGTTATGGTAGCTGACGACAACATTGACCTTAACAATATGTATTGCAAATTTCTAACGAAAGATAAAGATATAAAAGTCATATCGCAAACTACAGATGGACAAGAAACATTAGAAAGATACCAAGAATTAAAACCAGATTTGTTATTATTGGACTTGGAATTGCCAAAGATTAATGGAATAGAAATAATAAACTATTTGTCTAAAGATCCTAATGAAAAAAATAAAAAGAACATAATAGTAATATCTGGCAAAGATGGAATTAGAGCAAACCTCTGGAATATGTCAAAAGTATATATGAGTCTTTCAAAACCAGCTGATTTTGATTTAATTCTTCATCAGATTCAAGATTTTATAAAAGATAAGAAACTAGAAAAAAGAGAAATAACAGAAAAAGAAATTGTTTTATTTTTACATAGCATAAATGCAAAATCACATCCAAAAAATATTTCACTCTTAATAAAAGCCATTGAAATTGCATATAAAAAACCATTTCTTTTAAGAAACATAAATGACCTATATCAGTATATAGGCAATAAAGAAAATATAAATAGTACTTGTGTACAATGGAGTATCAGAAATACAATAAGAAATATAAATAAAAATATACCAGATGATAAATTAAAAACTATCTATCATTTACCTGATTTTGATAGAAGTATTACTCCAACATATTTCTTTGATAATACAATTAAATATCTTCAAAAAAAATAAGAACTTCACATTTGAAGTTCTTTTATTTTTAACTAACTATAAATTATCTTTAATTTCTGGAAATAAATCATATAAATTATAACCTAATAAATTATCAAAATATTCTTTTAATTTATATGTTTCTTTAATATGGTATTGTGTATTTGAATATGCACCTCTCCTAATCATAATATCAATCAGCCTTTTATCAATCGTAAATATTTTACTACCCTGTGGACACATCAAATCACATATATTTATTAACTTTTCTTCTAATGTATAACTATGTTTCTTTATAAAATCAGACAAGAATGGATTATCAGCTGGATTAGGTACTCCACCAGCAGTACAGACAATATCATTATTTAAGTATGAATGAGTTAAACATATATTACAATAATCCTCATCATAACCTTTATCTTTTAAATAATTGTATCCTCTCATAACATGTCCGTGAGATTCCCCATTATATTTGCCAATATCATGCAAATATCCAAGAGTTACTGTTTTATCCACATCTATATCATATCCTATTTCTTTTAAAGCTTTAGCAATTCTTCCTGCACTATCTCCAACACATATACAATGATCTATCCATTTAACGTCTTTTGAATTTTGTCTTTCTTGCTCTAATAAATTTCTTGCTTCTATACTTTGCATCTTCATAGTTCATACTCCTTTATCTCACAATTTTTTAATCCTCTATTTAAGAATTTACCATCTTGTATTCCATCAAAATAACCATTAAATGCTTTTGATACACCACTATGTGCAACTATTAGAACACTCTTATAATCTTTTGTTTTTAGTTCATCTAAAAAATTATAAACTCTTTTAAAAAACTCTTGAATATTTTCGCTCGTTCCATATTGAATAGTAGTATAATAATTCCAATATTCTTCTCTATTTGTTACTTCTAATGGTTGTCCACTTAAACTTCCACAACTTCTCTCCTTTATTCTATCATCATAAAATATTTCTCTATTTTTAGCAATTATTTCAGCAGTATGTTTTGCTCTAATTAATGGAGATGAAATAATAATATCAAATTGCTTATTTTTAATTTTTTCACTCAATTCTAATGCTTGACTCACACCATAGTCCGTTAAATCTTCATCTGTTATATTATATTGATGTAAAGCATTGTGAGGAACTTGTCCATGTCTTACTATATATATTTTCATCATTATTCCCCCAATTTCTTAAATAGATCTGCATATACTTTATTAACATCAATATAAGTAATCATTTTAATATTATGATTATTAGTAGTTAATTCGTAAGATGTGTCCTCATTAATATTAGGACAACTTATTTCTTTACTTGTAAACCAACTTTTATTTATCATATATGCAATTACTGAAATATCCCAAATAACTCTTCTTTCTTGTATTCCGTGATACCCATCATTATAAAATCTATCTATTAAATAATTGCATAATTCATTCTTGTCTTTTAAATAATAATTTAATTCATATATAGTAGTTCTTAAATTAGATGCTACATTTTTACAAGGTAATATTGTTAATTTTACTTTTGAATCAAAAACAATTCTTACTGCATTTACATCTTGTCTAAAATTAAATTCTTGATTATTGTCTTGTAATAAACTATGTCCACCTAACCATATTACTTCTATTTTCTTAATTATTTCTGGTGCTTTCTTAATTGCCAAAGCAATATTTGTTATTGCTCCTATTGCTAAAAGATAAGTTTTATCATTCTTTAATGCAACTTCAATTATTTTATTAACAGCATCATTGTTTTCTTCATAACCATTACAAATATAATCTTCTGCACCTTTAAATACTCTATTTGTTATATCAAAATTTAACCACTTACATATTTTCAATATTTCATTATAACTATTTTCTTGCCCCTCTTTTACTGATACAATTGGTGTTTTACGAGAATAAGGTGCTACCGTTATAGCTTCAATATCAAATATATCTTGGCTCTTTAACATATAAGCAAGTGCAAATTGATCATCACACTCATTATAAGTATCTGTATCTAATATTACATTTATCTTTTTAGATTTATAATTACATATAAATTCATATAACTCTTTCCAATTATGAACTCTAGGCATATTAACTTGTTTATTATAGGGAGTATCCATTAATAATGTTGTTATATTGTTATCAATACAATCTTGGCATATATGAATTGAATCATCAATCATAATATCAATATCATTCTCTAAACATTTTTCTGTTTTTCCGTGCTTATCATTTTTATAGGCATTAGTTAAAATAAGTTCATCATAAAAAATGAAATTATTGTCTAACCATTGTTTCGTCATATTATACGGATCAAAATATTCTCCATTATCTCTTCCTGTAATAATATAAATGCTATGACCATCTTCTTTTAATCTATCAATATATTCTTTTGCTCCATCTTTTACTTTCAAATCTTTAACTATTCTTTCTATATTCCCCCTATAAAAACTCTTTTCTTCATCTTCTGACCAGTCAAACATACCTCTTCTTATATAGTCTGCATTTTTGTTTATAATCCCAGTATTTCTTAATTCTTTGTCATGATTTATATATTCTTTTAATAATTCCTCGTTAAAATTTGAAATAACATTATCTATATCTATTCCTAATCTCATTATACTCTTTCTCCCTTTTTATTAATTGTGCCATTTATATTTAATTTATAGTTTCTATAAAACATAATGTTTATAGTGATAAATTGATATATTGAAGAACATACTTGTCCTATCCCTGTACAAAATGGTGTTTTTAATAATGACATTATCATCCTTAATCCACTTGATACTATTTTGTTGGTTGTTGTTTTTATTGCTGAATACTCTAACTGAAGATAACAAGTTTTTATTCTATAAACTGGATATATAATAAAATTAACTAATTCAAAACTTAAAAACATTAATGTAATAATTAAATCTAATTCATATAATCCATATAAAATAATAAACATTAAAAATATACTTGTTAAAAGTATTCCTAACAAAATATAGGCATTTTTTCTATGTTCTTTGTAATTAAATTTATTCTGACTAATATCAATTTTTGCAACTGTAGAAATTGCATCAAAAGCATCCCATTGTGTATCTGTTATTAATGCTATAAAGTTTAATGCTATTGCATATTTTGCTCCATATTCTAGTGCATTGCTTAATCCAAATAAGAATATTAGGAAAAAAGCAAAATTATTAAATATCTCAACTGAATCATATTTAATAAAATTCATAACATTACATTTAAACTTGAATTTTTTATATTGTTTTATAGCTACAAGCATTACATATATAAATATTGTTAATAATGTAGTTACAACAATACTCATTTTATCTTTAAAAATTAAAGATGATACTACTAAAACAATAAAGTTTAAAATGTTTAAAGTAATACAATACTTATTTGCTAATTCATTTTTATTTTCAAAATATAATTTTTCTAACACAAAAGAAAATATTAATTGTATATATAGTTGAATTACAGAGTATATCGCAAATTCCTTATATATATGTACTTCCATATTCATAAATTTTATATATTTCTCTATATTTAATACTATAAATCCAAAAACTATAAATCCAATAATAATTCCTAATGTCATTCCAGAGGGTACAGCATTTTCGTTTTTATCCTTTTCTTTACTTATATTTGCACCTGTTCCAAATATTGATTTCATCATAGCCCATATAAATTGAATAGGATATGTTAATGTAAAAACATTTGTAAGATCTTTATCAACAATTAAACCTAATGCAAACCAAGATAATATTGGTATAAATGAAAAAAATGCTGAATTAAAACTAATTCTTAATAACCTTTTCATTTTTATTATTCATTTCCTTTTTTCTAATAAATCGTTTTCATTTTATCATATAATATATTTTTTTACAACAAATGCCAAAATCAAAAATAAAAATACTAGGTAGTCGCTTACCTAGTATTTATAAACTTTCTAATAACTCTTTTATTGCCCCATTTATTAGTCTTGTAACAGATATTCCTGTTTTATCACTCATTTTCTTTAATTCTTTTAAATTATTCTTTCTTATCATCACACTTCTATATGTTACAAACTCATTTTTAGGTTTTCCATAAAATGATGGTGCATTCTTCTCTATATAATCTTCAATAGCAACATTTATTAAATCACTAATAGTTGCATCATATTTTGTTTCCATTAAATTCTTTAATTTATTATATAACTCTACTTCAATATTTATAGACTTTTTTATACCCTTATTTTCTAATTTATATAGTTTGTTTATATTGCCCATCTTTACCACCTCCATATCTCCATAAATACTATACACATTATACTTTTTTGCCTCAAAAAATAATACTATTTACTTTTCCTTATATTATGAGCATAAATAGGTTAGACTTTTATAAAAAAAGTATGTATAATGAAAATATGGAGGTAATATAGTATGTTTGTTAGCGATAAATTAAAAAATTATTTAAAAGATTCAGCAATGATTTCTGGTAATAACTTTTATATAACCAGTTTAAAAAATGTTATTTGTTTTACTACAAGTTCATCTTGCGAGGATTTAGATAAGCCTTTAAGTAGAGAATTGTTAGAGAATTTATTAGATTTTTCTAATAAAATTTTAGATTCTGATGAGCCATTTTTCTTTACAAATGAGAAATCAAAAACAATACCAATATTTGAAGATAAACATTCAAATATTGAATGGAACTCACAAATTATTCTACCCATTTATCTTGATGATAGACTAATTGGTAGTCTAATTATGACTAGCTATCATAAAACTTTTTATGATAAACATCTAACATTAGCAAAAACAATAGAATCTTTTACTGAAAAATTCATTTTAGAATATTTAAACAAATCAAAGAAAGGAGCAATAGATTTAATATGAATAAATTTAAATTAGAAAATTATAATCTTTTCTCTTCTGATAATATGGATTTAATATCAGAATTGTTAGATACTAAAATAGATGCTTTACGAAATATAGAAAGATATAAAGAATTAGAAAAAGAAATGTTTGAATTATCTGATTCTATTTATAATTCATTACCAGATAATAAAAAAGAAGAAATAGAAAAACTAACTTTTATTCTAGGAGAAATGGAAGCTTACTCTAATACTTTACTATATGCTCTTGGAATAAAATTTGGTATTGATATCGGTAATTTATAAATATTTCTTTTCGACAAAATATTACATTGTTTTTAGACAAAATATGATATTATATATTTATAAGGAGTGATGTTTTATGCCAACAAAAATACTTTTGCAAATAGATAAAAACAAAAGAAAACTTCACTATCTAATTGAAAAAGATGTACCTTACGAAAAAATTGTAAAACAAAGTCAAAAACTAGATAATTATATAACTAAATTTTACAAACTAAAAGCCAGAGTTAAATAGATAGCTCTGGTCTTTCTTTTATTATTTTACAATAATTCTAAAAATACTACTATATTGATTTTGTAACTTACTTATATCCCCATTTTTAGAACTATGGCTCATAATGTATGATGTTATTTCCGTTTCACACCTTAATAGATCCTCTTCGGTATAATCTCTATCTTCTATTTTTACTCCTGCTCTTTCTATTAACTCTATTTCCTTTTTTGTGCATTCTCTTAATAAATTCATTGCTATATTACCCCTTTGTTCTTTTTCTACTATAATTACATTGGATTATACCATATATTGATATATAAAATAAAGTAAATTTGCTTTTATTTATATATATAACAAAAAGAAACCTCTTGCGAGATTTCCTTTTGTTTTTGGTTAATCATCTTTCTTCTTGTTGCTGGTACACAAACACTGACCAAATGTCATAATCTGATATGCGACATAAAAGTCTACATCAAACAACTTTGTAGCTCCCCATGTTGCAAACAGAGTAATGGCAATTGCACCAGCTGTAATCAAAACAGCGATGAAAGAAACTCCTCCAGCTTCTGCTGCGAATCCATCAGCCAGCCCAGCAATTATCACAATAGCAATAAGAGCTACAACGATAAGTACACTGACACCAAGCTCGATGTACAAGAATGCCTTTCCCTGTTCTGTCCAACCCCAGCTCTGAACCAAGAAGCTTAACCCGAAGCAAATGAACCATAATGCGAATTTTTTTAACATAATCATGTCCTCCAAATTTTCTTTTATTGTTGTTTTGTTTGCTATATGTAAAAACCAAAAAGTAAGAGGTAAACTTCCTCCACTATTCAGTGAATACAGGAATTAAATCTATATAAAAAAATTCTATACAATAATTATAACACATTTTTTAACATTATTCAAATTTTACCCATAAAAAACAATCTGTACCATCCAAAAATGGTACAGATTGCAAAATCATTTAATTTTAATACCAGAAGAGATTATCTAATTCTTATATCTCCGCTCATTGTAGAAATTTCTACATCTGCAGTATAGCCAGTTCCTCCTTTATGGCGATTTCTGACATCTCCGCTCATTGAACTTGTGGAAAGATTAACTTGCCCAATATTATTGAATTCTGTTGATACATCTCCACTCATAGTAGAAATTTCAACAACAATGTCTTTATTGGCATTGATACAAAGTTCAACATCTCCACTCATAGTAGTAACAGAAGCATTGGTAAATGTTGCACCTGTTTCCAAATCTCCAGACTGAGTTTTTACTTTGAGATGCTCAGTTGAAACACTTTCACTTAAGGTAATATCTGCCGATGAACTTTTAGCAGAAATTGCTTTAAATGTTTTGTGAGGTACACTTACATCAAGTTTCAAGTTACCGTTGTAGCAGTTACCTGTAAAATTCAATGTAATCTTGAGTTCACGATTTACCAGTCGAACATCAAATTTAACCTCGCCATCAACATCCGCCTGTCCATAAAAGTGTACTTCAATTTTTGATGTAGCCGATGCTGAAATATTTACATCAACAAATGTTGAATCGATTGTTATCTTTTCTACATTGTTAGCATCTTCAGATTTCTTTTCATCAAATTTTTGAGTTTTACCTGTTCCACCTCCATTTACCACCCGTCCGTTGATAATTGTTACATTGCTCCCTGAGAAAATTTTGCCGTTGATATTAATCATGATTTTCCTCCTTATTACTTTTTTTGAAGTATTATTTTTATATAAGTTAAACTAAAAAGCTAGAGGTTAATTTCCTCTCACTAATTAGTGAATAAAGGTATTAAGACACAGGGCTTACCTATATCAGCATACATTATATCACTATTTTACATAATTTGCAAACATTATATTTTACTAAAAAAAAACAGAAGATATATACAAACATATACATCTTCTGCTTTAAGATTAACTGTTTAGTAGCACACACAAATTAATTATGTCAGATTTGCATAAGAGCCGAATTTTGTTTTCAACAATTCCAGCTTTTAAAGCTTGCTTTCTTAAATAATTAGTATCGTGTCCACTCATAACAATTACCTTTGTTGTAGGAAGTGCTTCAATGATTCTCTTAGCTAATGATAAACCACTCATTTGTGGCATTTCATAATCAGAAATCACAGCATATATTTCTTTTTCATCTATCGCATACCGTAATGCATCCTCTGGATTTGAAAAAGCTATACACTCAAAATCTTTACTCATTCCTTCAACAAAGTCCTTTAAGGTTTCGAGAAACATTTTGTTATCATCAACCACTACAATTTTTTTCATAATTCAATCTCCTTCAAGCAATGATGATTGAATGGAGCATAGCCCAATAATCCATTTCAGCAGATTCTTCTTCTGAAACTCCTTCACCATCATCTTTGCTTACGAGTCTGACATCAAACATTCCTTTAAGAAATGCCATTTTTTCACTGATGGTTTTAAAGTTGTAGTTTTCATTGATTACCTTGTCAGCCTCTTCTACATTAGGCGACATTTCAATCAAAGTCTTAATAACTTCTCTACTCCGTGCTTTCATTTGTTTACCTCCTAACAATTGTTATACGAGAATTTAATAAATTGCTATTCTTGTTATAGTTCGCATAGCTACGAATTTTTTTGAGTTTTAAAGGTCTTTCATTCTTTTGAAGAATTCTGTCCATTCTTTTTTGTCTTTTTCTTCATCTTCTACAAAAGCACCTTTCGAATCTGCTGTTTTAACAATTTCAGCAAATTCATTTTTTGAAGACTCAACTAAAGTTTTAAAGTCAACTTTCTTTTGAGAAATATTTTCTTCAACTTTGGTTGTGATAAAATCTTCACGAAGTTTTCTGAATGTTTCGCCTGGATGATACAGAGGGTCAAATACACGAGTATAAGTAGCATATTTAAGCATTTCGCTCAAATAATATCTTCTTGCCAAAACAACATCCTCTCTATTAACTCCATACATCGAATTAAAACATTCTTGTACTGCCTCAGCATCTGCTGGTTTAGTAAAATAACGATCACCACCACAATTAGCTCTATTTTCTATATTTGCAAAACAATTTAGAATTGCAACTTTTATAGTCAGAGCATATTCCGTAGGGAAACCTAGACACTTGCAAACTCTTACGAGTTCACTTGCAGGAGCAATCCAATTATAGTCAGACTTGCTATCCTGCACTATCCGTTCACAAAGCTGTTTAGCTGTCATCCTATGCATTTCGCCACGATGACCTACAAAGATATACTTCGTTTCACAAAAACTCATAATGTTTTTCCTCCTTTAATAACTTTTATTGAAGTATTGATTTTTATATAAGTAAAACTAAAAAGTCAGAGGTTAACTACCTCCACTAATTAGTGAAAAAAGGTATTAAGACACAGGACTTACCTATATCAGCACACATTATACCACTATTTTACATAATTTGCAAATTATTATAGTTTGTTTTAGATAACTATAAAAAACAAAAAAAGAACCCTCTTACGAGGGAAAGAAAAATATTTTCTTTTTGATGTAGTTTAATTATCCTACATTGATAGTCAGCACAGCAGGATTGACGACTCCGTCTGTATCTTCGTGTCCCCACTCTTTGTTGTGCCACCTGCGAAGTTCTTCTCCGTACTTCCAGCACTGTGAAAGCATACCGACTGCACATCCGTACATAAAGCCAGTAATACCCTCTGTGTCGCTTACATGCGATGCATTATCAGCAATTTCAGGAAGAGTCTTGTTGTGTTTCTTCATCAGATGTTGCATATACTTTGCCCAACGGCGAGCATATTTTACAACTCCAAAGCTGTAACCATCTTTTGAATTAACCTCAACCCATTTTTCCCAGTTCGCTTTTGCCTCATCATCTTTGAACTCCAGTTCAGTAGATTCATCAATAGCGAGAACTTCCTTTTCAACTTGCTGTCTGCGAGTCGCAATTTTGAGCTGTTTTGCTCTTTCTGCTCTGTATTCAGGAGTCTTCATATAAGCCTCCCTTTCAAGACGATACTTTTCAGCATTCGCCTTCATTCCTGCATCCCACTCGGCATAGATTTTGTCTTTATCTGCATTCTCTTTTGTAACCAAAAGAGTTACACCATTAAAGTCAAACTGAATGCCAGTGAAAGCAGTTTTCTCATCGCAGTCAAAAGCTCTGAACAACTCACTTACGAAGTTGGAATCTTCAGCGAAACAGCCTGCAATCAGTTCAGCAAATGATGTGATGGTACAACCACACATAGGATCTGCTACTGCAATGCCGTTCTCAAAAGACTTTACCCACAGGGATTCTCTCTTCGTTGTCCGAAAAATTCGTGTCTGCTTGTCGTAGTCCCAGATTTCCTCGAAGTAAACTTTTGTTGTTGCCATAAGAATTATCCTCCTTAAGTTTTATAATATATTTTGTATAATTATGGCTAGACTGACTAAAAAAGTCTTCTACAACTTATATTATACCATAAATTAACATAAAAATCAATGTTTGATTATATGATTATATGAGCAAAAAAATAAAGGGTATCTGGAATTTTATTTCCAAATACCCTAATTAGTTAATAATAAATATATGAATTCATTTATTTCATATTACTATTTATTTAATCTATTGTCAAATTACTAAAAACCGAGTTCTTGGCAACACTTCTTCTAGCTTTATCTCTTTGAGGTAAGTTATTGTTGTCCAATCATCATTATCTTCTATTTCTTTTTCAAAGTAATTGCCTTTAACTTTTGTTTTATTAGTAAATACATAACCATTTCCTAGTCCCTCTAAAATATCGCAATATAAAATTGGACTTTCTACTTCTTGAAATCCTATTTTTACTTTTCCAAATCTAAACTCATAATCAGTTACATACTCATCATCAGCTAGTTTTAATTCTTTAAAGTTCAATTCATAAATTATTTGTGTACTTAAATCTTCTTTGAATAAAACATATTCTTCTGTTTTATTAGTTTTATAATACACATCGTATTTTAAATCTTCATTCCAAGTTCCAGTATATAGTCTATTTATACGAACTGCATCTGTAGGTAAATGATCTGACCAAGTAAAGTTATCTAATGGTACATTAGATTTATTTTTTATATTTTTGAAATTATAAAATATATCATCTTTGCTTTGTGTTTCTATAAATCCGTTCTTATGTATTTCTACATCAATTTCTACATTGTCATTTGTTATATCTACATTTACTATTTCTTGATCTTTTACTATTTCAGCATTATATATTTCAGTATTTAATAAATAATATTTTGCACTAGAAATTTCCTTTATTTTATAACAGCCTTTTAAAAGTTCTTTTGTTATAGCTTTTCCATCTTTATCGGTTGTTATTGTATCTACTAAATTATCTTCTGCATCATACACTTCAAATTTTACATCTGGTAATGGACTACCCTTTGGTAATTCAGAGTATTTATTATCTTCTGCACTTGTTTTAGTTACTTGAATATAACCTTTTATCTTCTCATTTTCAAATGTAACACTTGTTATTTCAGCAGGTTGTAATGTAACAACTTTTGTTTCTTCATTTAAAACATAATTCTCTAATGTCTTTGTTTCTTGTAGAGTATATTTTTGATTTACTTTTAATAATTTAGAAACTGCCTCGCCTTTTTCATCTGTTATCAATGTATCCACTATATTTCCACTTTCATCTAATACATTAAATTCTACACCTTTTAGTCTTATCTCATTATTATCTAAATCTACTTTTATTACTCTTATTTGACCTTTCTTTAATTCATTAGTAAATGTTATATCTTTTATTTTGTCTTGCTCTAATGTTATTGTTTTAATCTCTTCATTTAAGTCATATTTCTCTAATGTTTTTGTTTCTTGTAAAGTGTATTCTTTATCTGTTCTGTATCTTTTAGAAACTGCCTCGCCTTTTTCATCTGTTACTAATTTTTCTATTACATTACCATTCTCATCTAACAAGTTAAATTCTACACCCTTTAATTTTACTTCGTTGTCATATAAATCTACTTTAATTATTCTTATTTGTCCTTTCTTTAACTCGTTAGTAAATGTTATATCTGTTATCTGGTCTTGCTTTAATGTAATTGTTTTTATTTCTTCATTTAGCACATAATTGTCTAATGTTTTTATTTCTTGTAATTTATATTGTTGATTTATTGGTAGTCTTTTAGAAACTGCCTCGCCTTTTTCATCTGTTACTAGCTTATCAACTACATTTCCTTTTTCATCTAATACATTAAATTCTACACCTTTTAGTTTTACCTCATTATTGTCTAAATCTACTTTTATTACTCTTATTTGACCTTTCTTTAACTCGTTAGTAAATGTTATATCTTTTATTTGGTCTTGCTCTAATGTAATTGTTTTTATTTTTTCATTTAATACATAGTCTTGTAATGTCTTAACTTCTTGCAATTTATATTGTTGATTTATTGGTAGTCTTTTAGAAACTGCCTCGCCATTTTTATCTGTTACTAGCTTGTCAAGCACATTTCCTTTTTCATCTAATACATTAAATTCTACACCTTTTAGTTTTACCTCATTATTGTCTAAATCTACTTTTATTACTCTTATCTGACCTTTCTTCAATTCGTTTTCTACTTGTATATTTACAACATCATTTTCTTTTAGTTGCACTTTTATTTCTTTATCATTTAAAACATACCACTTGTCAGTTTTTGTTTCTTTTAGAGTTAATGTTGCATAATCTCTAATAGGAAATCTACTTGTTTCTGCAATTCCATTTTCATTAGTTGTGATCTCTTCTAAAACTTTACCTTTATCATCTAATACTGCAAATGTTACATTAGGTATTACTATTTCATTATTATCTAAATCTACTTTTGTTACTTTTATTTTGCCTTTTTTTAGTTCGTTTTCAATAGTTGTGTCTGTTGTTTTATTCCATTCTACTCTTACATCTGTATTATCTGATAAATTGTACCATTTTCCTGTGTTCTTTTCTATCAAACTATATCTGCCTATTCTCAAATTATTTATACGAATTTCCCCATCTACATTTGTAACATAAGTTCCTACAACTTTATTAAATTCATAACTAAATAAATCAAAACTCACATTTCCTAATGCAACTTTATGATTATCTTTATCAACTTTAAAAACCGAAATATTACCTCGTTTATGCTCATTAGTTATATTTTTTTCAGCTGTTTTATTCCACTCTACTTTCACATCAAATACTGCAGTATTTAAAATATAATTAGAATTTGTTTTTGTTTCCTTTAACTTATATTCGCCTATTCTGATATTATTAAAATTAGCAATTCCCTGTGAATTAGTAGTAGCAGTTGCAACTACTGTGCCATCACTTTTTTGTAATTCAAATGTTACTCCCTCTATTCCTTTTGAAGTTTCTGCATCTGTTTTATTTATTTTTATATTGCCTCTTTTATATTCATTAGTAATTGTCTTTGTTGTAGTCTTATTCCACTCTATATCAACCTCAAAAACAGCAGTATTTAAAACATAATTAGCATTTGTTTTAGTTTCTTTTAGTTTATATTTACCAACTCTAATATTATTAAAAGTTAATTCCCCTTTTGTGTTTGTTGTTCCAGATTGAACTACATTTCCATTAGAGTCTATTAACTGGAATGTAACATCTTGAACTGGTTGTGAAGTTTCTGCATCTATTTTATTTATTTTCAAATTTCCTTTTTTATGTTCATTAGTAATTGTCATACTTGCTGTCTTATTATATTCTACATTCACATCAAAAACTTGTGCATTTAAAATATATGTATTTAAAGTTGATACTTCTCTTAATTTATATTTTCCAGGATATAAGTTAGAAAATGTAGCAACACCACTATCATTAGTTGTTGCACTTGCTACTTGTGTACCATCTTCTTTTAATAATTGAAATGTTACACCTTTTATTGTTGTTTTAGTTTCACTATCTATTTTATTTACTTGAACTTTACCAGTATTAACACTTATATTTAGATTAGCTCTTCCTACACCATCCCCAAATGGATCATAAGTTACAGCATAATTTTGCCAAGCTGAATTAGGAGTTTCGCCAAAGAAAACTGGATATGTCTTACATTTCCCCTGTAAGTTAATCACAGCATTAAAATCACTTGTTAAAGATGTTTTAGGAACTTTCACATAAAAACTTTCATTACCATTAAAATTATTTGTTTGTGTTCCACTTGAATTAGTTATTATCGTTCCACTAGGTAAATTCGCTGTTGAAGTTATGTAATATGAGCCAATTTCTACTGCACTACTAACATTGTATTTTTGAACATAATAATTTCCCTCTTCGTAAAATGTTCCTGTCTTAACAGCAGAGATAGAGCTACTTTGTGGAGTTGCTGTTCCATATCTTCCCTCATTAACCATTCTTGCCATTGCATCTACAATTTTGTTTCCTCTTTCATTTCTACCTCTATATAAGCTATATACATCTCTACCTAATATTACACAATATATTGCTTGTTTAGTTGCAACATAAGCATCCAATTCACATTCAACACCTAATTGTGCTGGTGTTTTATATGGAAATCCATTTATTATTGTTCTCCATATTTGAACATCATCTAATACTCTATTAATAGTAACCGTATAATCACCTTTTTCATCTACACCTGGTAGTCCGTGCGAAATACAATAAGCTGGATATATCTTTCCATTCTCTCTATACCCAATATAATTAGTTCTTACATTTGTCCAACCAGAATCATATTTAAATTGTATTTGACTATCACTATCTTCTATTGTAGTTAGATTTGCTTTGTCTATTTCTACTGCATATACACAATTACTAAAACTTGAAAATAAAGTTATAGCTAATAAAATTATTGCAATTATTCTTTTATTTTTTAACATATTTTTTACCTCCAAAACATAAAATAAAAAAGCACTCTTTTGAAGTGCTTTTACATTTATCATATTTTAACTTTTAAATAATAAAACATTGTGTACTTATATATACACCATTATTGTAGTAATCTCTTGCATATATTCTAATAGTTCCAAACTTTAAAGTCAGCTTATTTATTACTCTTTGTTCAGAAAAAGTAAATTCATTTGTTATATTTGGAATGGTATTATCTACAACAACATCATATCCGTACATTTTCATATCATCTGTTTCATTATTTTTTATAATTTCTTTTATTTTACTTATCATTTGATTGTTTACTTTATATTCCTCTGCTAATACCTCTTGCTTAATTTCTTCTTGTTTAACAATAGTAGTTTCTTCTTTTTTTGTTTCTACTACTTTTTCTTCTTTCTTTTTTTCTATTGTTTCTTGTTCTTTGATTACTTGTTCTTTTTTAGTTTCTGTTTTTATTTCTTGTTTTTGTTCTGTTTTAGTATTTTTAGTTGTTTTTGGAACAACAACTTGTTCCGCTTCTTTCTTTTCTTTAACTTCTACTTTCTCTTCTTGCTTTGTTTCTTTATTTTCAATTACTACATCTACCTTTTCAACAGTTTCTTTATTATCACTTATATTATCTGCAACTATATTATCATTTATAATTTCTGCAACTTGTTGTGTTTCTTCTGTATTATTTTCATTATGTTTTATTATAAGAACTTCCCCTACTCGTATCAAAATACCTATTGCACAAGCTATCCCTAATACTTTTAAAAACTTTATCATAAACCTAAACATATTTATCACTCTCCCTATATTTATTATAACTTTTTTACCATACAAAAGTCTAACCAAATACAAGCTTATTGATTGTATGTCATATTTTCTTCTGATTCAAAGGCTTGAACACATAGTCTTTTACTACTTTGTCCTTTTACACATGTTATCAAAGTAAGTCTATTATCTTCTGTACTCTCTAAATACGACCAATCTGTTTCATCAATAATTTTAATTACTTTTACTATATATCTTCTTGTTCCATAATTAGTCTGATAATATATTTCAGAGCCTTTTTTTACTTTATTAAGATTTTTAAAATAGTCGCCATTTTCCCCACCATTATGAGATGCTAGTCCAACATTTCCAGCATAAAGACTTGTACTTGTAAAATGTCCTATTGCACTAGATAGTGTTGATAATTCTGTTCCCTCTTTAATAGGTGCATTGTCTAATAATATATCTGGTATTGTTAATGTTCCTATACTATCTTCATAAACAATTTCTTTTTGTTCTACTGGCTCTAAATCTTTTATTTCTTCATTATCGCCTACTACTATTGTTTCTTCTGCTTTTTTGTTTGCACTAAATACTTTAAATTTATTTATTAAGAATATAGACATTACAATAGTTAAAATTACTAGAATTATTACTAATAAAATTAGTTTTGTTCCTTTATTCATTTATCAACACCCCCTATATTACAATATCTATTGTATATGGAGTTATATTGTTAGATTTGTTTAGTAATTTATCTATTGTTCTCTTTTGCCTTTTTATTTTTATCATTTTACCATTATGCTTATTGATAAATTTCTCATCTAATACAATTTTATATCTATTACTTTTTACTTTGTAATTATATCTATCTAGCTTAACAATAAGTTTTGATATTCTTTGTTTTCCTATCTCTTTCCACTCTTTATTTTGGAAGTTATATATAATTACATTTTTCTTTCTTCTAACAAATAAAACCACTACAATTAAAGTTGTACCACTTAATACAAAAATTGTAGGTATATAATTTTTATCTGTTGATATATGTTTATATGTGATTTCATAAGTAAAATCATTTTCTATCACTTTATCAGCTGTTCCATTATACTCTGCTGTTACAATATATGTTAATGGATTATCAACTCTTTTTTTAGTAGCATAATAACAAGTTGCTTTATACTTGCTTGGTATAGAATTATCTTGTATTTGTCTAGTTTCTGTAACTTCCCAATTTGTAGTAATTAAGTCTAACACCATACCATCTTTCATTATTTGTTTTGGAATATTGTTCAGATCGTTAGTATCTAAATTACTATATGTCTTTGTATCTTCTATTAAATATTCTTTATAACCATTATATTGAGTTTTTACATTTATTGAATTTATATCTAACTTATATGTACCTACAAAATCATTTTTATCATATTTTATTTCTTCTGGTAACTGCTCCAATATTTTATTTGTTTTATTACTATCTGACTTTATAGTCTTTGTAGTATTTATATCTATTGTTTCAGTTATATCTCCCCCTGTTTTTGTAGAGCTATCTAGCTGATATGTTTTTTTATCTATTTTGAACTCTTTTTCTAAATTAAGTAAAAAGTCATTCTCTTGTTCCTGCGATACAATAAATGTTCTCTTTATATACTCAACATCATCTTTTACAAAAATTTCTTCATTTGTTGCAGCAAAACAATTTGCTGTTGTTAGCAATATTGTTGAAAGTAAAACCATACCTATTCTTTTTAATATTTTCTTAATCATAAAATTCCTCCTTTAAAAATATAATTAAATAAAAAAGTAGCCCCTAATGAACAAAGAGCTACTATTAAAATATAAAATATTATCTTAAACAAATTACTTATTAAATCACTTAAAAATGATAGTATTGCTTTTACACTACTTGATTTTTCTATCATATATGGTTGATTAGAATTATCTTTTACCTTTCTTTCCTTTTCAAATTTCTTATATAAATTCTTTTTCATATCTTAATTCCTTTTAAAAATATTAAATATGTTTCTTTTTTCTATTGTTATTAAATTATTATTTTTCTCTTCCACATTATCTTTAAATATTGTTTGATATATTTCAGAGTTTTTCATTTCAAAAGGATTAGGTGCATATTCGCTAAAAAATGTATTTTTCTTATATTTATTCATATTAGAAGACAAAGCATTTTTATCTTCTACTGGACAATGTGAAATTATAAAATATACATCATCTAGCTCTTTTAGTTTTGCAATAGTCATAAAAATTCTGCTTATTTCCCATAACTTGCTACCACCAACAATTATTCTTTTATCGTTCTTTATAAATAATTCTAAATTATCATTTGTTAGTACACCATAGTCATATATATACACATCATACCCATAACTCATTGCACTAATTTTTTCGTTCTTATCATACAAATCTATTCCATTGTATTGAAACATTCCGTTGTTTATCTCTTTACCTGCATTTTCTCTTAATTCTTCTATGTCTTTGCTATTGTTTGCACATACATAACAAGCCTTTAAACCTCGTTCATTAAAGAATTTGCATAATAAAAGAGCTTGTGTAGTAGTCCCTATATGAGTTTGTGTTCCTGCAACTGCAATAGTAAGTAATTGTTTTAATTTTTTATATTCTTTTTTTATTATTACTTTGTTTTTACCTTTAACATTTATATCTTCAACTCTAAATCTTATAGCATCTTTATACTCATTTCCCTCTTTTGATAAACACTTTTTAAATTCTTCATCTTGTTTTTGATAGCTATCGCCTATTACAAAATTATAAATTCCCTCTCTAAAAAGTTTTGATAAAATACTATCGCCCTCTTTATAACCTGTTGCAAGTATTATTATTCTTATATTGTGCATTGATTTCATAGCTACAACTGATTTTATTATTGCCTCTTCTTTTTCTTTTCTATTTGTTATATCTAATATTAAATACTTAAAATTGTTGAGATTCTGTAATTCTCTTATTGAAAAGTCTTGCAAATCTTTTATTCCAGTATATACCTCTATATCATCATAGTCATTCTTTGCACAAATTTCTCTTATCATTTTTTCATTACTATTTGTTATTGCTAAAATCAATTATACCCCCTCCTTTTTACATTTCCATTTCATCATCTTCTATCATCTCTAATGTTTCTTCAAAGTCTTTAATACTATTTATATTTTCTGTTATATGTTCTTGACCATTCCTAGAATATGTATCAACAGTAATACTATTATTATTTGTAAATTCAATTATTGTTTCGTACTTTCCACCTCTTATCTCATTAGTTTGCACACTCTCATAATTTATTTTTAATATATCTAATATTTCTTCATATACTTTACTTAATGTTGGCATATTAGGAACATCTTGGTCTGCACCATATTCCATAAAGTCACTAATATCATTGCTTTTTATATAAGCATCAACTACATCTTGTATTTCATACTCTAATATTTCTTCTTCTATTAAGTCTAAATATTCAGTAGTTATATCTTCTAATGTTCCTTTATTACTATCTATCATAGGAACTACTGCCATCGGATGTTCATAAATTTTTATAATATCATTATCATCATACTCTTCAATATCTTTTAACAAATCTTTATGCTCTTCTAATATTATTTTTTCTTCTTCAAAATCTTTATACATTTCTTTTTCATTTTCTTTTAATACTTCTAACATCTTACTTGCTTTGCCAATCGAGGACTCATCTTTATAAACAATATCTTCTTCTCCATATACTAAATTATAAAAATAATTTATCTTTTCCTGTCTAATTGCATCAATGCAATTAAAATTATCTATCTTTTCTCCTTTTTCATCTATTGTTAAATAAGATTTTTTTTGTTTACTATCTTGTACTTCTATACAAGCATACTCGTTGTCTTCGCTAATCTTTCTAGCTTTTTCTATCGCTATTTCTAATTTATCAATTCCTACTTCTATAATTTCTGATAAACCTTGCTCTCTTTCACTTTCTGTTTCCCAGATTTTTATAATATAATTTTTTGCCATTTTTTAGCCTCCTCCATATAAATAATTTCGTGGATTTTGAAAATCGCCTCCAGCTGTTTTTCTTATTTCAAAATGTAAATGAGAACCTGTTGAAGTACCAGGATTATTATCTTTTTCTGGATCTCCCCCCTGTGTTCCAATAACATTCCCCTGTTTTACTTCTTGTCCATTACTTACATATATTTCAGCTAAATGTGCATATAAAGTGTATATAGTTTCATCTTTATATGTATGCTCTATTTTTACACAATTCCCATATCCACCTAAAACACCTGCAAACACTACATTTCCATCTAAAACACTTAATATTTCTGTGTGCCAAGCACCAGCTAAATCTATACCAGTATGAAAACTCGGTTTTCCGACTAACTGGATGAGTTCTATTTCCAAATTCACTTGTAACTACTGCATTATTAACTGGCATTGGTAACTCGCCATTAAATACTAATTCTACACTTTCTAACTCTACCCCATAGTCTTGTTTTATTTGATATATAGTTGAATATTCTGCACTTGCTTTCATTTCCTCCTCCGTTTCCCAACTAAACCAACCTTTTATTGTTTCCCAAGCACTTACTAATAATAAAATAGGAATAGCAAGTATTAGTAAAAATACCACTATTCCAACTACTATTCCTATTATGAGTCTTTGCCTTTTTTCTTCATCTGTTATTTGACTTATTACTGCTTTTGCTATTAGTTTTGCCGTTGCTGGATCTATTGCCATTAACGACCACCACCTTTACCATAATAAGCAAATTCATAAGGGAATATATCAAATTTTACTAAAATTCTATTTGAGCCAATTATAAATATTCCATAACCTCTTTTTTTAGCATATAAAAAGTCGGCTTGTAATTCACTTAATTTGAATAGCTCTGTTGTTTCTTCTAAATTCTTACCATCTGTCCCCATAAGTATTTTATATGTAGCCATGTCTAGTATTGCTTGTCCATACATTTTTATTGATGGATCTAGGAAATCAATAATTGAGTGTGAAATTATTGTAAGACTTCCGTTCATACTTTCTACATCTCTTTGCTATATTACGAAGAAAGATTAAACTTTGTGGAACTTGTGTATCAATAAGTAGATATGCCTCATCACATACAAGCATTGTTTTTTCTTCTTTATCTTTACTCATAAGCTCCCAGCAATAAGTAAGAATATTAAAATATTGTGCTTTCTTTACTCTTTCTGATGCATCTTGTAAATTGTGTGTATCTAAACATATACAATTCGTTTTAGTTCTTACACTTGTGTAACCATTAAACAATGCACTATCAGCTCCTATTGCTATTGTTCTTATAAGTGATTGCAATATTTCATAATCGTTTTTCTTTGATTCTTCAAATGTTGTATTTACCTTTTTATTTATTAACTCATATAAGTCTGTCATTATTGGAAAATCTACATTTTTAAAATTAGATATATCTGTATTCCAATATATATCAAAATTCCCATATAGCTCTTCTAGTGTTTCTTCTAATAATGCAACTTGTATAGTTGTTAAATCTGGAAAAAGTAATTTAAAAAAAGTTCTTAAAGTTTGGAAGTGTAATGCCATAGCACCTAAACCTTTCCCCTCATCTTTAAAAACTTTCTCTTGCTCATTTTCATCATCTAACGGAACATCTTTTATTTGTAATGGATTTATTATTCCTCCAGCACCACTTCCAACATTTAACCAATCGCCATCTAAATTTTCTGTAAGTTCTTTATATTCTCGCTCGACATCAATTGTTATTATTTTAGTTCCTGTCATAAATTCATTTAATATTAAATGTTTAGCAACTGTTGATTTTCCAACTCCTGCTGTTCCCATTATTACATAGTTACTATTTGTTCTATCGCCACCTCTTTTCCAAGAGTCTAATACTACAATTCCTCCCTCTGTATCTCTTGCGAAATAATAACCATCATTATCATTAAAACCATTACTTGCGAAGTGCATACCACCAACAAATGTTGATAGTGGTACATTTCTATTTGCAATTTTTCTTATATTATCATCTAAAATATTAAATGGTGTTATTGATTTAAAAGCATTCCTAACTAGATTTGCTAAACTTCTTATTTTCATTTGCATACCCATTAGCCTACTCTCAATTTTCTTACAATTCTTTTGTAGTTCTTCTTCACTTTCAGCTATTACCATTATAAGAATAGTCATATACCCAACTACTTCGCCATCTTGGTCTATTCTTTTTATTAGTTCATGTCCATCTTCTATTTCTCTTTCTGTTCTTTGCCTAATTATTTCATCTTTTATATTATCTACATTATTCTCATTTTGCCTTACACCTTTTGAAATATTTTGAATTAGTAATGTATTATCTGTTGGCGAAAAATTTAATGAACATATTGTATTAGGTATATTTGTTATTTTAGATAACCAACCTGTTTTTACACTTTGAGGGTATCTTATTATTGTATATACTTTTGCATATATATCGCCTATTCTTACTCTATTACTTTTATATTCTATTCCTCCGAATTGGTGTTAGAATATTAAGCAAATTTCTATTTTCTTGTACTCCTGTCATTTCAATTTTCTTCAACTCTCATCCCTCCTATCATAATTGCAAGTAAGGGACTTTTTCTTCAAATTCATTATCTTCTCTAAAAGCAAAGTTTATATTAAGTGTGCTATTACATAGTTGTATTAGTTCTTGCTCATTTAATATATCTACTTTTATACCACAATTACCAAACTTATTTGTTAAATCCATAGCTCTTTTTAATAGTTCTTTTTCTACCATATCACTATTTTTATCAAATATAGTAATAAAGTTTTGTCTTTCTACTACTTCGCCTGTAATTGTTAATCTTATTGTTTCTCTGATATTTTGTTTTAATAGATTCTTTTGCTTTTGAATATCTGACCTACTTAAAATTCCCCTTAACTTTTCTACAAGATCTGTTACATCAACAGGTCTTGATATACTTAAAAATTTTAATTCTTTTAAATCAGTGGCTAATTCATTTGTGATTTCCTTAACTTTTTGATTAAGTTCTCTTTTTGAAAATAGCTGTATATTTATTGAATTTAATTTTAATGCCATTATTACATAACCATCTCTTGTATAAATTGCATTGTTCTTTATATCTAAAATATTTATTTCTTCATTACAACTTTTCTTTTTCTCTTTTTTCTTCCATTTCCAAAACACTTTTAGCACCTCCATTTATCATAATACTCATAATCGTATTTCTTCTGTGATTTAGCAAAATCAATCATATATTTTACTTGATTTACTACACACAAATTATTCTCATCTTTTGTAGTAGCAACTATTGTCGCAACTACTCCAATCATTTCTATCACTACTGGTAATAAATAATTTTGATTACCTAAATGGTATGCAATTATAGATATAGGAATTAGAGCAATAGCAACTACTGCTGTTGCTATTAACTCTTTAACACCATATCCTTTAAAAAATTCCAACCTTACTTTTACATTACTTGGAATATACAATTTAGTTTCTTCATTTTCCATTTATCTACCTCCTGCATATTTTTATAAAAAATAATCGCCGTAATAGTTTTTTATAATATCTACTACTACGAATATCAATTCTGATATTATTAGAAATGCAACAGAATTCCATATTTTCTTTTTATAGCTATTCATTGCATCTTCATCATAAATCATTTTTATAAAACAAAATACCACTCTGCAAATTGTTCCGAGTGGTATTATTACAATTCTTAATAAACTAATTATTTCATCTAATGTCTGCATTTTCTATCACTTCACTTTCTTTAATTGTTTTATTTTTCTACTTAATTGTCCAGAAAGTTCCATTGTTTTACTTGCTGTTATGATGACATTTGATATGCCACCACCTCCACCACCAAGCATAAATTCTTGTAGCATTTTAGGAGTTTTTATAGCTAGTATTATCATTGCTATTGCATATATAAGTTGTCCACTAAATACCAATAACAAAGCTAATTTACAACACAATATTTGTATTAGTACGGTTAGCATACTTTTGAATAATTTTCCTATATATTGTGTAAATACACCACCATCAGCATTTACCAAGCCAACACAAGCAAGTGGAAAACCTAATTTCAATACAAATATTTCTGCACCTCTAATTATGAATTGTATCCATAGAACAAATAACATAATCAAAGCTATAATAGACATTATCGCACTAAATAGTCCAGCACCTGCTAAACTTGCCATTTGTGTTGTAATGTCCATTGTCTGTGCTACATTAAGAGCTACTAACATTTCTTCTCCAAAACCTTTAACAACATTTACTAGCCAATCATAAAGCAATGTAGAACATAACAATACAACTACTGCTCTTATGAAATATACAACAAATGTTAATGGTGGAGTATCTGCCTCGCCCTCTGTCCAAAGTATATATATATCAAAACCTTTTTTGATAAATTTTAAAATAATAAGTGATAGTGCAAATGAAAATATTAGTAATTTTAAACTATCTAATGATATAACTTGCACTCCTAATGTATGAGTTAATGCATATTCAGCATTAAAGCAAGTGTCCATTAAACTATTAAAAGCACTATTGATAGCACCATCAACACCACCAATTAAGTCGGTTATTAAATCGGTTAATAAATCGGTCATATCTACCTATAATAGCCAATGATGATATTTATTAAACCACTTGCTATAACTACACCTATACAAGATATTACAGCAACTTTAATTCTATTGTCCCATCTCTTTGTATCCATTTCATCACTAGCTGACTTTCTTAATAAATAATACCCTACTAAACAAGCTGTTAATACTGGTGCTAGTATTAGTAGCCAGTTAGTTAAATCTTTTATCAGATTTTCTGTCCCTGTTGCTAGTTTGCTTTCTGCAACTGAACTTGCGAAACAACAATTTGTAAATAGCATTACTGCTACGAATATCATAATTCCCATTTTTCTTATCTTTTTTATCATACATAAATTCCTCCAATTCTAAATTTTATAGAAAATAAACATTATCTTCTAACATTTGTGAAATGCTCCCAAATACCCCATAGTTGCATTGGCTCTATTTCTCTTACTACTCTTTGTTCTTCTCTTTCTTTTCTTAATTTTGTATTATGTTCTTGATTTCCCATACCAAACAACTTATTAAATTTCCACTTTGATATATCTGGTAATGTTGACATTATTGGAAACATACCAGTAGGAATAACTAATAAATATGGTCTTTCAATTCTCATAATTTCATCTTCTGTTAATAGTGGTCTTGATATTAAATTCATACTTTCTGAATTACTACCACTTTGGTATCTAGCATAGCTATTACTCATACTATATGTTGATGTTGTATAAGTTCCTAGTTTCTTTGAAATTATAGTAGCTGTTTCTGTACTAGCTGTTTTTAAATAAATCCAAGTTTGGCAATTATCTCGTATGTTTTCTGCCACTTCCCTGCCATACTTTGTTTCTAATTGAGAAAATGATTGTAGAAATAAGTTAAATCTTATCTTTCTACCACCTGCTACTGTTAGCATATTACTAAAAGCTGGTATAGAGCTAAAATTACCAAACTCATCTAATATGTAATTCACTCTTTTAAATAACTCGCCACCTCTACTATCAGCTCTTTCAACTAATGCCACATAATTTTGATAAACAAAAAGACTTGCTAGTGAATAATAAGTAGTTTTTTCATCTGGTAAAATAATAAATGTTGCTACTCTTTCTTTACCTGCATCAGTTAAAGTAAAATCACTCTTACAAGTCATTGAATATATACTTTTATTTACAAATAATTTTAAAGTTGTTAATGCACTTGTGAAAAAACTACTACGAGTTTTATCTGGTGCAATTTTTGCTATACTAAAAACACTTTTTGCTGGATGCTCATCTTTTAGTCCCTCTATATATCTATTTAAAGGCATTTGATTATTGCCTATTGTTTTACACATTTCTGAAATAAACATATATACATTTGTTAAGTTTTGATACTCTGGATGATCTTGATTATCAAATACTACACTCATTATTGCACCTGCAATTACTGACATTTCCCCATCTCGCCATATTTTCTCTGAATGGCTATTTTCATCTCCCACTAAACTATTAGTTATATCCCAAGCATACTCTTCTGCTTTTCTAAAATCTTTATTTTTTACTGCATCAATAACTGGCTGTAAATAATTATATCTATTTGATTTCATAGGATTTTTAAAATCTAGTGTTATTACTTTATAACCTTTACTTACTAAATATGGAGATGTATATTCAAACAACTCGCCGTTTAGGATCTGACAATATCATTGATTCCCCTGCTAATGCTAAATTACCAATAGTCTGCAAAACTACACTTCTTGTCTTACCACTTCTAGTAGCTCCAACTGTCAAAGAGTGTATATTATCATCAACAAAATATATTTCTTCTGCTTTTTTAGTTTTCTTATACCCTACAACTAAACCACCTTTAACAATTTCATTTTTTTCTTCTTTTTGTTTCTTCTTAAATAATTTTAATAATTTTCTAATTAAGAAATTTCTTTTTCTTTCAATAAGTAATTTATTACATTTAAAGTTTTTCTCAAACTCTTTTTGTGTTTGCCACCTAGCTGTTCCATGTTGTCCTTGTCCAATACTTTTAGGAGTTTTTATTTTATCTGTTATACTATCTAACTCACTATAAAAACTATTTTTATTTATTACTAGCATTGCAAATATCAATACCTCAAACAAACTAAACATTAAAAAAAATAGTGGCAAAAACTTTTCATTTGCTACTATTTGACTTATATCATATAGAGTTCTAGGAACATCAATTTTTGATAATTGTATATGTATTATACTAGCTAATGCTAAACTTAATGGAATATTGCATATAGTTGCGATTATTCCCACTACAATTTTATTCTTTTTCACAATTCTAGTTCCTCCTCTCTGTCTAATGATAACATTTCTGTATATTCTTCTATTTGCTCTTCTGTTAAGCTAGTAAAATCTAATTCTTTTTGATTATTACCTGCAATAACAAGTGTTCCCCTTATTGCAAGTCCATCAATATAGCGATTTATTGGTAAATTATTTGAAAGAGCATCTGCATCATATATAAATAGAGTATCTTTATCATATTCTAAAACTTCAATATTATTATTTCCTATCTTTTTTCTTAATGTATCTAAATCATTCCATATTCTTTCTGTATATGGCTCTTTATCTTGTTCTACTATCATTACTTCCATTTTTAATTCAATGCCAATTTTAATCGCCCCCTTACATTTCAAACTCATCTCCACCATAACTCATTCTTCTTGCCCATTCTTTTTTAGCATTTGTTGATAATGAATTTATAAAGTCATCAGAGTTAGCTCTTATATTTTCTTGTTCTTCTAGTCTGCTCATAACCTCATATAACTTAAATAACAGCATTTCTGCTGTTATCTCTTTATACTCTTTCATTAACTTAATTAAACTATTTCCAAGCATATTATAAAGTTTATCTTTTTCTGATTTTATTATTTTCTCTGCTTGTTCTTCTGAAAAATAATTAGCTATTTCATTTACTTTTTCAAAATAGTTATTATAACTTTTCTTCATATCAAAATTGCTTTCGCATAACTTATCTATCAAATTATTTATCTCTACTTTTAATTCACTATCTAAAAAAGCATAAGCAAGTCTTCCGTTTCTTTGGTAGTAGCTTTGCTATTCTTTTAAAATCTGCTATTAGTTTTTTTCTATCTTTATTTTCAATTTTTGTATATGGTATTTTAGAATCACAATTTTCTATATTTATTGCTTTCATTTCTTCTACTAAATCTCTGCTTTTTAAATAATTTTTTATAGCATCTCTTTCATTATATAATTCTTGTAATTCTTCTTTATAAATACCTTTTGTTATAATATCTCTTATTTTGTTTTGCTGATAAGTTGATATATAACATCTATTTATTTTTTGTGATCTGTCCCAGAACATATAATGCAAATGTGGATTCCCTTTTTTTAAGTGTACTACTCCACAATATTCTAGTCTTGAAAATGGTATATTCACAACTTTTGCGATTTCTTGAATATTCTTCTGTATCATAGTTTCCCATTGTTTACGATTTGTATATCCAAGTCTTATTGCATCTTCTTCCTTTAAAGATATAATCCCCCTATAAACATTATTCTTTTCTTCTGATATAGTTTTAATATATCTAGCAACTTCTTTTTTCTGTATATCTGGTCTTAAATTGTTATAATTATAATAACCAAATATTGAGCTTCCATATTCATTAGCTACAGCATTCGTTCTTGTAGCAATATAATATAAATGTTTTATATTTCCTGTTGGTGTGTCTTTTTTATTAGGAGAATATGCTCTTAATTTTGAAATAACCTTTGCCATACTTAACTAATCCTATTTGTAGCATACAGAACTGCTTGTCGCTCTGCATCTTCTATTATTTCATCTACATTTTCTTGACTAAACTCTTTTAGTAAGGAATATATAACATATTTACTAGCCTCTGATGATTTAATATTCTTAATCACAATTTTTACTAATCTATCTAGTGGCTGTTCGCATACTGCCTCAACTTGATGTTTTATTATTTCTGATATTCTATCAATATCTTCTGTTGTACTTTTTATGCCTAGTCCTATATCTATATAGTCCCTTACTAATTTTGAAATAGATTCATTTTCCTTACACATTTTACAAAGCTTATTATATGTTTCTCTATCAACTCGGACAGATAATTTTATCGTGTCCTTTGCCCTCATTTTTACATATCGCCTCCTTATATTCTTCTTTTTACACTCGTAGAGCAAGAATAGCTGTCCGACAGACAGCCCCTCACAGCTTGAAAGCAGAGCTTTCAACGAGTATGACAACTACTCAATTTGTCCTCCGTTCGTCCGACAAATTTTTATAGTGATTTTCTAATAAAATATCAATAAGTTCGCTAAACTCTTTATCGTTTGCGAACTTATCTTTATACTTTTTATATATATTTTTTAATAATCTACCAGTAAACTTATCTTCTTTTTTCTTTGGCTTACCTTTTATTATTTCCATTACATTATCTCTTGTAATAGTTCCATATACAGCTCTTAATTTTTGAGCTTGTGCAGTAGTTATTTTTAAATTATTTTCATCAATAATATCATTTACTATTATTTGTTCTTCTGGTTTTATATATGATAATTCAACACCAGCTCTAATACCTATTAAATCATTATTAACTTTACTCTTTAAATCACTATTAAGTTCTGTTAATCTAATTAGTCTTTGAATTGTTGCTCTACTATCTTCACTTTCATTTGCTAATTTTTCTACTGAATATTCTTCCTGCTCCATTGGAGTAGTTTCTAGCAAAGCATTGTTATCACTAGCTTTCGTGTCATTTTCTTTTCTCATTTTTTTAAGTATCTCTAATCGTTTCTTATATGCTAAACCTTTTTCACAAGGCAATATATTTTCCCTTTGTGCCAGGTTTGTTTCAATCATTATTAACTCTGCCATGTCATCATCATAGTCTTTTATTATTGCTGGTATCTCTTTGATATTTAATTCTTTGCAACATCTTGTTCTATTATGCCCACTTATAATTTCATATCTATCTTGTTTTTTTCTAACTATAATAGGCGACAAGACTCCAGAACGAGCTACACTTTCTTTTAATTCTTCAAACTTGTTTTGTGATATTGCTGAAAATATATGATTATTAAATTCATCTAATAAACTTATATCTATCATTGTTATTTCTTGTTTATTATTTGTTAAATTCTTTTTTTCTTCACTTTCTTGTAATTCTTGTTTTTCTACAAATTTATTATATAGATCTGCTTTCATCTTATTTCCCCCCAATTTTAAATTTCTAAATCTTCTTCTAATACTTTTTCATTTAACATATTTTCAATTTTATTGATTTTTTCAAAGCTATCTAAATCAAAAAATGGCAATTTAATCTTGCCACTTTCATTAGAAAATTCTTTTATTACTCTTGTATTAGTATCAAATATAAATGAATAATATGTTGCATTTTTCTTTTTCATATCTGACATTGTTTCTATCCATACCAACTCATCATCTTCCGATATATCATCTTTTGAAAATAGTACAATATCATTTTTTATAGATTCAAATACATCTGGAAAATTCAATATACTTTTATAATATAAATCGTTTTCATTACTTGCTATATAGTTTCCTAAATAGTTTTCTTCTGCAAATGCTTTTAGAGTTTCAAAACCTTTTTCTGTTATTATCAATCTAACATTTTTCATTATTGTTCATACTCCTCTTCGTATTCTTCTTCCAAAACACTTTCCTCTTGTTGTTCTTCCTGTTGAGTTTTATCTGATTTTTTATTTGAATATTCGTTTATAAACTCTTTAACTTCATTAGGAAATATTCTCTCAAAATCTTCTTTTCTTAAAGTATAATTATTTTCATTTAAAGAAAATCCTAGATTTTGCAAGTCTTTATATATTTCCTTTGTTCTTCCATATATTTGATATTCTTCATCTTGATTTAAATATACTTTAATTTGTCCAGACATTATAATATGAGCTATATTCTCTAAACTCATTTCTCTTTGTTTTTCTTCTAATTCAAAAACTTTTCTTTTTATACCCTCTGATAACTTTTCAAAATTATCTAATGATATTTCTAATTTCTTATTTTCTGAATTCCATTTAGCACCTGCTTTTTCTAATTCCTCTTTGACCTCAAATGTCTTACCATAAATTCTGTATAAGTTCCCTACTTTAAATAGCTTAACTTCTTCATCTAAAATTTTTTGTTCCAACATACAATTTCCTCCTTATTTTTTAGTATTATAATTATTTATCTACCATTCCCATTGTAACCACCTCCTAAAAATTTGCATAAAAAAAACACCTACTAGATTTTTTTCTAGCAAGTGCTACATTTCCTCTTCCATCTCATTATATAAATAATTTACTTCTTGATAATCTAATTTTTCAAATTCTTCATCTGTTATATATGGTTTACCTTTTAATATATCTTGATTTGCAACTAAACTACCAATATTATTTACCCATACATTTGGCTCTATCGTATAACCTCTATCAGTTTCTGAATCTCTTAAATCGTAAAAATATAATTCCGAATTTCTTTCTTCTAATGGTGGCTTTTGATGAATAAATTGTATTTTTAATTTTGTACTTTTGCTTTTGACTTCGTTATATATCATATTCTTCTTCCTCCTCATCTTCCAAATATTCTTCATCTTCGTAATCTTCATCTTCATTCTCTTCTGTTTCTTCTTCCTCTGATATTGCCTCAACTGGTTTATCTTCATCTAGTCTTAATTCTGTATCTATCTCATTTTTTCTTTTTAATAGCTCATCTAGTTTTTCTTGATATTCAAATGGTTTTTCTAATTCTCTTTTACACTCTTCTTGTTGTCTATATAAGTCCTCTACTTTGTTTTCTTCATTTTTTATAAGTTCTTCTAACTCATCTAGTTTTTCATTTATCTTTTTAATATTTAAAGTAGGAACTTTTAACATATCAAAACTTATCTCATATTCTCCTTTAACTTTAATTACTTTTCTAGCATCTGCACTATTTTGAAATAAGTTGTCCACTCCTAAATTAGTCATTGTTAATTCAAAACCTCTATATTTTCCTAGTGGATATTCTTTGTTGAGTTCCATATATTGATCTGAAAACTCTAATATTTCTGCACCTGCATCTTTGTATGTGTGGTACATTTTATTATTTATTTCAATATCGCAATTCTCTTCATCTTGTTTTTCTGTTCTCTGCGAAAGTGTATTTTTTAATTTTTCAATTTTCTTTTTACTATATGATATAAATTCTGGTATAGTCTTTTTTAATGAGTCTTCTAATCTAAATCTAGTTGCTTTATATGTTCTTTCTTTATCTTGTAATTTTTGAACTTCATTATCTATTTTAAATTTTTCTAATATCATTGGATTCCCAGATGCTATTGCTTTTATTTGAGCATAAGACATTACAGAATTATCTAAATCTTCCATTTTTCTTATAGAAGTGTCCCCTCTGTAAATTTGTGATATAAACTTTTGCTTTGTTTCAATAAGTTGCCAAGAGTAAGCATCAAAACTTTCTTTTGTTACATATCTTGCTATATCAACTACTTTATTTGTATTACCCTGTCTTAAAATTCTTCCCTCTCTTTGTTCTACATCAGATGGTCGCCACGGCACATCAATATGATGTAATGCTACAAGTCTGTCTTGCACATTTGTTCCAGCTCCCATTTTAGAGGTACTACCCAATAAAATTCTTACATCGCCAGTTCTTACCTTTTTAAATAAATTCGCTTTTTTTGCATCTGTTTCTGCATTATGAATAAACTCTATTTCGTTTGCTGGTACACCTTTTTCTATTAGTTTATTTTTTATATCATTATAAACATCATATTTACCACTTATCTTTGTTGGTGTTGACATGTCTGAAAATAATAATTGAGTACCTTTTAAATCTGCACTCTCTTTGTATATTCTATAAACATTATCTACAACTTTATTAACTTTACTTGTTGCATAATCATCATATAATTCATCTATCAATCTCATATCGAGTGCTGCTTTTTTACCCTCGTTGGTAATTTTCAACATATTATCAATTTTAGGATTAACACCACCATCTTTAATAGCTTTTGACCTTTTTGCTAATGATTGTATAAACTCTTTTATATCTTGTGTAGGCTCACTACTTATAATTGAATATTCCTTATTTTTCAATTCTGGTACTGGTAACTTTAACATATCTGGTGTTTGAATATCTGCAACCTCACGAAACATATTCATAAGCTCTGGAATATTATTAAACTTACTAAATCTTTCTTGAACTCTATAACCACTTCCGTCTGGTGCTAATTCAAAGCTTGATACAACTTCTCCAAATGTACTTGCCCAATCATCAAAATTTGTTAATCCCATATTTGCTAATGTTTGTGGCTGTAAATATCGTTGCATAGTGTAAAGCTCTGCCATTGAATTACTTATAGGAGTACCAGTTGCAAAACATACACCTTTACCACCATTCTTTTCAAGTAAATATTGTATTTTCATATACATATCAGATGCCTTTTGACTTCTCGTATGTTGAACTCCTGCAATTTCATTCATTTTTGTATATACATATAAATTTTTATAATTGTGTGCCTCATCTACAAATAAATAATCTACACCTAAATCTTCAAAGTCTATAACATTATCTTTTTGTTTACTATTTAAAAGTTGTTCTAGTCTTTTTTCTGCATTTCTTTTAGCTGTTTCTAATTGCAATACTGTTCTACTTTTGCCCTTTCCATCATTTGCATCTGCTAATGCCATTTCAATTTGTTGAACTTCATTTCTTATAAACTTTTCTTGTGTTTTTCTGCTAACTGGTATTTTTTCAAAACTACTATGTGCCATAATAATTGCATCATAGTCTCCAGTTGCAATTTTTGATACAAGTTGCCTTCTTCTATCTTTTTGAAAATCTCTTTTTGTTGCAACTAAAATTTTTGCATTAGGATATAATTTATAAAATTCTTTGCCCCAATCTTCTACTAAATGATTTGGAACAGCTATTAAAGGTTTCTTTGCAATTCCTAATCTGCGAAGTTCCATACAACTTGCGACCATTTCAAATGTTTTTCCTGCACCTACACAATGAGCAAGTAAAGTGTTATCTTTACTAAATAATACTCTTGATACTGCATTTTTTTGATGTGGTCTTAAACTTATATCACTAGACATATTAGGAAGAAATAATTTACTACCATCAAACTCTCTTAATCTAATTCTATTGAATTGTTTATTGTATAAGTTTACAATTACTTCTCTTCTATCACTATCTTCAAAAATCCAATTCTTAAATCTTTCTTTTAATGCCTCTTGTTTTTCTCTTGCAAGTATTGTTTCCTGTCTATTTACAATTCTCTTCTTACCCTCTGGATCTTTTGGATCTGGATCGTATATAGTAGTATGTTTTAAATTAAGAGTATTTTCTAATAAATCTATTCCCTCTATTCTTTTAGTTCCATATATTTGAGTATTTTCAATATTTGAGTTCCAACCTTTATTTTCAACTATCCATTTTGATAAGTTCTTATTATATGTAATTTCCATATTGTATCTAGCATAATAACTATCTTTTATTTTTAATGTTTCTTTTGCAAATTGTGTTATATATTCTTCTGGTATCCAAGTCGCACCTAAATTGATTTCAATATCACTCGCCTCTAATTTCGGTGGTTGTACTTCTTTTAATGCTCTTACATTTTCTAAATAGCTATCATCTTCTTTTGCAAATGCCTCTGCCTCTGCTAACTTATCTACTACATACCCACTTAAATACTCTTCTGCTGTTTCCCAACCTTTTGTAATGTCCTTATCTATTGAATATTTTACTGTCAATGGATTTCTATAAATCTTACCTTTTAATTCTTCTATTACTTCATTTACATCTTTATCGCATAACTGACTTATATATTTAATATTTATCTTACCTAATTGATTTAATGATGCAATAAGTGCCTCTTCTGCTGTATCTGTATGTGTAATTTCTTTATATGGCTGTATTGTTCTTTTATAGAAAATATCTCTTTTTTCATATTCTTTTGTTTCTTCATTATATTCTTCTAATGCTGTTAGTAACGGATATTCTGTATCTTCTCTAAAAGCATTTTTATTTGCACCACTACTTATATACCCATACCTTTTTATGAAATTGTCATACTCTTTATTAAGTCTTTCTATATAAGGCTGTACCTCTTCATCTGTTACATTTCCACTTTGTATTTCTATTAAATCTTTTAATGTATCTCTAATTCCAATTAAACCTTTTATTCTCTCTGCAAGTGTTCCTGTGCTACTAATTTCTCTCATTACAGAATTTTCTCTATAATAAATTTTATTATCTATTAAAGTATAAGTAAAATTCTTTACACCATCTTCAGCTGGAATATAATTTGTTTCATCTTGCCCTTTTTCTTTTTTTATTTGATTCTCTGGAAATACATTTTGAGGTAATTTATTTACTGCCTCTGTCAGCATTTCTTCTAAATTCCCATCTTTTAATACTACATCTAAATCAGCACCAAATTGATTTGTTGTTTCTTTAAATTCCCCCATTACCATTTCTGGATGGTCAAGAAAATATTGATTTACTTGAACATCTGTAAAATATTCTTCTGTATTTACCCAACTAGGCATTTCCTCTCTCATTTTTTCTCGCTTTTGTAAAAATATTATATCTGTTGTAACCTCTGTATTAGGAAAAGCATTTTTAGGTAATCTTATCGCACCTAGTAAATCAGCTCTCTTTGCTAAATACTCTCTTATTTCTGGTGTCATTTTATCCATTGTGTTTTTTGTAGTTATAAAAGCTACTACACCACCAACTTTTACTTTATCTAGTGATTTTGCAAAAAAGTAATCGTGTATTTTAAAATTCTCTTTATTGTAGTCTTTATCAAAAACACCATAATTACCAAATGGAACATTTGAAATTGCTACATCATAAAAATTATTTTCTAGCTCTGTTTTTTCAAATGGCTTTATTTGTATATTCTCTTTTTGATATAGTTGTTTTAAAATTCTTCCTGTTATTGTTTCTATTTCTATTGCTGTAAATTTACTTTGCATATTAGGCTGATGTTGTAATCTACCTATGAAATTACCTATTCCGTGCAGATGGCTCTAATATATTCCCACCTTTAAATCCTAAACGAGCTAAACCTAAATACATACAATCAATTATTTCTGGATTTGTGTAAAAAGCATTTAAAGAACTTGATTTTGCCTCTGCCATTTCTTCTTCTGTTAATAGATTTCTTACTTCTATATTTTGTACTTGCCATTCCCCAGCTCTTGTATCAAATACTCTTGAAAGTCCTCCCCAACCACTATATTTAGCTAATACTTCTTGTTCTTCTCTTGTAGCTAGTCTGCCTTGACTTTCTATTTCTTTTAATAACTTTATTGCTGTTATATTATCATTTGCTCTTTGTCTTGCATTTCTAGTTTCCTTTTGTTGCTCGTGTGGTATTATATAGTTTATCTTTTCTGTTTGTTCTTCTATTATTTCTTCACTTTGAGTTATTGCATTTGACTTTGTATATTCCAAAACAAATTCATCTAAATTCATTACACGAAATATAGGATACCAACCTTTTATGCTGTGATCATAAAGTTCTATTTCTTTTGCATCTATATTTAATTTACTAACTCTATATTCTCTATTATCTAAATATATCTTTTTGCCTATTAAATCTTTTATGAAATCATATTTTGAATTATCTTCTGGCTCTATAACTTCTTCTTGCTGATATGATAAATTAAAAAGAGTTTCAAATCCTAGTTGTTCATTTTCAATTTGAAATACCTTTTTCATTTTCTTAACTACGTCTGCCCAACTTAATGTTATTTGTGCATTTGTAGTTTTATCTGTTATAGTTAATCCTTTTGCTCTTGATTCCCAACTATACTCATCGTTAGAAGTTCCTGCATCTCCATACTCGTTTCTAGTTGCTACTATTTGTTCTTTTGTAGTTAAAGTATCATCTTTTAAAATATCTTTTAGTCTTTTTACAGAGTCTTGAACATTACCACCCTTTTCTAAAATTTTATTTATAAATTCTTCTGATACTTCATTTTTCACAAAAGAAAAAGAAGTAGATTTTTCTTCTACCTCTTCATTGTTTTCTTCTAAATTTTCTCTTCCAGCATTGGTTGCAATAGTTCTGCTATCAAGCTCTCTATGTACTGATTGTATTTCGCCATCACTATGAACTCGCTCGTTTTCGGTGCTGGATTCTGTTCTTTCAGTTGTTTCTCTATTATCTCTCTCTGTTTCAATATTTCTTGTTCCCTCTCTAATAGTCTGTCCATTAGTGTCCCCTCTATCGTTAGTTCGCTGTATCTCATTGGATATAGCTCCTTCATGTTTTTCTTCACTATTATTCCATATCTTCCTAGTGTTGTCATATTTCAATTCCTCCTTTTTAATTTCTTTCATTTTATATTCTATTATTTTTAATAACTCTGATGAGCAATGATTTATGCAGTTTCCTATAATATTCATTGCTACTGGATTTGCAAATGTTTCAAATTCTGCAAAAATTCTTTCTGTGTTTTCTATTTCAATACCACATCTTGTAGCAACTTGATATGTAGTATTTTTTATCATTAGTTCTAAAAACTCTGGTTTTAATACCATTTGTTCTTCTTCATCTGTTAAATTTAATAATAATTCACTATCATCTATTGCTGTCGCCATATAACCTGCAACTATTGTTTCTAACTTATCAATATTCTCATTATTAAAATAAGTATTTAATATTTGTACTACTTGCTCTTCTGTTGCTTTCCATTTAAAAATTTGTAATCTTTCATCTGTGTAAGCATTAGGTATATCTTTTCTTGCATAAGTATCACTCACATCAAACACATAATCTAGTGCTATTTCATTTTCTGTATCTCTTAATATTTTCATACTTGTTGAATGTGGTTTTACCCATCTACCAATAGAATTCCATTCTTCTAATGTTGCACACATTGTTACATCTGGATTTTGAGCAAACATAAGTAGATTTTCTGTGAAAGAATATTTGTAAAATCTTGATGAAAACTCTAAAAATTCTCTCCACTTATTCTTATCACTACTAATCTGTTGCATTATATCTTTATATGTATCTTTTGCTTTGTTTAAATTTTCTTTTCTACCCAAGTTATACTCCTTTCTTCAAAGGGTAGTTTTCATACTAGCATCTATATATATTATAATAAACACTATATATAAAAGTCTAACCGAATTGATTTTTTAAATATGAAAATAGTGGAAGTTCTTTCTCCTAAACTTCCACTATACTAATTATACTATGTATTTTTCAATATACAAGACCAACTTTTAAAACCCTAATTTTAAAACCCTACTTTCAAAACCCTACTTTTTAGTGTAATATTTAAAGTCTGTCTATTTTAATAATATTTCTATCTATTGCTAATATTGCAACTTCTAATATAAACTCATTACTCCAATTTCTCAATGTATTTGGTGGCAGACTTAATATTTCTATTATTACTTCATTACACATATTATCTTGAAATTTATACTTTAATGCTTGTCCTTTATATTTATCTTCGCTTTCTGATTCTTCAAATACATAATCTATTATATTTTTCCACTCTTTTAATTCTGATATTTTTTTATCTATGTTTAAATTTTTTATCGCTTGTATTTCCGTATTACAAGAAATACTATTTTTGCTTTTTATAAAAGAATTAACATCTTTTTTTGCACCTGTTTCCTTTTTTTCTTTTAATCCATTTATTATTTCATCATAATTACTATTATTTCTAGCCATTCTCCTTACTATTGATTTAACTTTATTTATTTTCATATTGCACCTCGAGCTAATTTTGTTCAAATATGACATTCAATATTTCTTCATACTCTTCAT
>JAZNWN010000022.1:0-9549 GCA_045593405.1 Clostridia bacterium | reverse complement strand
TATTTCTTCTTTATAATATTCTTGAGATGTTTTATAAGAATTTAATGTCTTTTGTTGATTTATAAATATACACATTACATATATTGCAATTCCAATAAAACATACTTTTTTTATTAAGTTATTTTTATTATTTTTCTTTTTCATTTGTCTCTCTCCGAAAATAAAATATCTAATATATAATTCAACAAAATTAGCCTAAATCCTTTTTATTTTTAAATTTTATTGTAGATTTTTGTAGACTAATGCAAATAAACACAATTGGCTTGAAAAATATTTTTTTAATTAATTTATATATAAATTTAATAGGTGTAATTATTACAAGATTTATTATTTTCTTGACAATAGAAATTATAGATATACTTATTTTAATAAACACTCTACTGAACATAAGGAAATAAAGTAATAAACCAAAAAATATGCCTAAAAATAAATAGAGCCTTAATTCTCCATTATTGAATTTAAAAATAGAATATAATATTAATAAGCCTGTAATAATTCCAAACAGAATGTCTTCTGCGTATGTAACAAAATCTGGTGTTTTAAAACTTTTTCTTAAAACTCTAAAACAATCAAAGATAATTCCTATTAAAAAACCATTTAAAATAAAGGCTATAAAAACATACACTTGATTTTGCAAAATATCACCCTATTTAAAAATTTTACTAAACAAAGAACCTTCTTTACCTACCGTTGTTTTTTCAGAATAAGCTAAATTAAAAATATTTCCTTCTACACAAACCTCCTCTGTATCTGTGCTTAATTTATTTATTCTTAAATTATCTCCCTTAACAGTAAGTAATCCAAGTGCAGTTTCGACTATAACCATTTGGTCATCAAAACTTAAAACATCAAAAACTCCGGTAATATTTAATTTCTCTCTATTTTCTAATACTAAATTTTGAACAACATTTCCGCCCATTATTTTCTTATCTTCAAAACCCATACTTATACACTCCTTTGTTTTTCTGGTATAAGATATAATATTCAGGACTTGTCTAGTTTAGAACAAAAAAATCAATTATACGATATTTACAAAAAATGTAGGGGTCGACGTCCTCGGCGACCCGTCAAAGAATATCGGGCTGTCGGGGACGCCAGCCCCTACATATAAATCTATTTTTTATCATTGACATCATTCTTCAAATATGCATATATGAAACCATTTAAATCTCCGTCCATTACACCGTGCCACATTTCCTACCTCAAATCCTGTTCTGTGGTCTTTTACAAGTGTATACGGGCAAAATACATATGAACGAATTTGGCTTCCCCAAGCTATATCCATTTGAGTTCCTTTTAAATCTTCTATTTTATCTTTTTGTTCTTTTTCTTTTAATTCTAATAATTTAGATTTAAGCATTTTCATTGCAGTTTCTTTATTTTGTGTTTGTGACCTTTCTGCTTGGCAACTTACAACTATATTTGTTGGTAAGTGTGTTATTCTTATTGCTGAGCTTGTTTTGTTTACATGTTGTCCACCTGCTCCAGATGCTCTATATGTATCTATTCTTAAGTCGTCAAGATTTATATCTATTTCTATATCTTCAGTTATTTCTGGTAAAACTTCAAGTGATGCAAATGATGTATGTCTTCTTCCACCACTATCAAATGGAGATATTCTAACTAATCTATGTACTCCCATTTCTGATTTTAAATAACCATAAGCATTTATTCCAGAAATTAAAAATGTAACGCTTTTTAAGCCTGCCTCGTCACCTTCTAGGTAGTCTAATTCTTTTAGGCCAAATCCATTACTTGCTGCCCATTTTGAATACATTCTATATAACATTTCCGCCCAGTCTTGAGACTCAGTCCCTCCAGCTCCTGGATGAAGTGTTAAAATTGCATTATTTTTATCATATTTACCACAAAATAGAGTTTCAACTTCTAAGGCTTCAATTTCATTTTCTAAATTTGTAGTATCTTTTAATAGATCTTTTGCCAAATCCGTATCTTCTTCTAAGGTTAATAATTCGTTTAAGTCCAACAAATTTTGCAAACTTTCTTTTATTTGGTTATATTTATTCAGTTTGTTTTGAACTGATTTTAATTCAGATAAAACTGCTGTCGAATTTTTAATATTGTCCCAAAAACCAGGTTTGTTTGTTTCCTCTTGTAAATTTGTGTGTTTTTTTTCTAAACTAGCAATGTCAAAGTGAATCACCAACACTTTTAACTTTATCTTCAAGAGATATTAGAACTCTTTTATTTTCTTCTAACTCTAACATAAAATCTCACCTCTATTAATTATTTTCTTTTGGTATAAATAATTTGCAATGACACACTTTTGTTTCAATAAATTCATTGCAAGGACATAAGTTTTTCTCTAACTCCCCTACTTTACATGGGCAATGTCCGTTTTTTCTTTGTAATCCTTCTAATATTTTTTTCACATATTCCATATCTGGGTTTATTCTATAACCATTCATATTATCACCTATTTTACTAAATTTAATATATCATCCTTTGAAACTAATCCAACGCTTCTATTTACTTCTTGTCCATTTTTTATAACAACTAATGTAGGAATAGACATTACTCCATAGTTTATTGCTAAGTCTTGTTCATCATCTACATTTATTTTAACTACTTTTATATTCTCATTTTCACTTGCAAATTGTTCTACTACTCTAGATAACATTTTACAAGGACCACACCAATCTGCATAAAAATCAATTAATACAGTTTTTTCACTGTTTAAAACTTCTGTTTGAAAGTTTTCATTATTTACTTGAATAATCATTACTTTTTCCTCCTCTTTAATTATAATATCTTGAGAACTTACTTTATTTGTCTCATTTTGTAAAACATTATTTAATAATAACATTATTCCTATAAAGGCTACAATTAATACAATTAGAATAATTTTATTTTTCATTAATACCTCCACCTAAGATATAAACATATAAATTCCCATTAGAATCAATATTATTCCAGAAATTTTTTTAACAATATTATAATTCTTTTTTATAAAATTAAACACTTCTTTTAGCTTTTCTATTAGAACTGCTGATATTATAAAAGGAACACCTAAACCAATTGAATAAACTAACATAAGTAAAATTCCTTTTACTATTTCTTGTTCTTTTGCAACCATTAAAAGGGCAGAACTTAAGAATGTTCCAATACATGGTGTCCAACTAATAGAAAATAAAACTCCAAATATAAATGATTTTATAAAGTTTAAATTTTTATTGTTAGTTTTTTTTATATTAGTTTTATTTAAGAATTTAATATTAAAAATTTCCATATAATTTAGACCAAGAATCATAATAACTAATCCAAAAATAATTTTTATATATTTAATATTTTCACTAATTATTATTCCAAGTTTGCTTGCAAAAATAGCAAGTAATATGAAAATTATAGTAAAACCTAATACAAAACCAATTGCATTTGTAAGTGTTTTACTTATTTTTTTATCATCTTTGCCAGCAAAGTATGAAATATAAATAGGTATCATTGGCAACAAACATGGAGATATAAAACTTGCAAAACCTTCGATAAACGTAAATAAAAATTCCATAAAAACCTCTTATTTATTAAATTTACATGTCTTAGAAATAATTTCATAAGGATGTTGTTTTCTAAAATCTGCTCTTTGTTCTTTTGGCATGTTCAAAATTTTTTCAGCTATATCCATATGTAAAATTCCATCTAAATGATCTAATTCATGCGATATAACAGTTGATTCAAATCCTTCAAATGTTTCAATATGCTCTACTCCATTTATATCATAGTATTTCACGACAATTTCATAAGGCCTACTAACTAACCCCATATTATCTAAACAACTTAAACATGCTTCCCAATATTTAGTATGTCCTTTTCTTGATACAACTTTTGGGTTTATTAAAACTTTTGATTCATTATAATTAATATCATCTAAAGGTATATCTAATGTTGTATTTTTTAAATATATTATCCTTTTTGGTATTCCAATTTGTACAGCTGCTAATGCAAAACATTCAGTTTCAAGACAAAATTGTTCCAACAATTTTATTTCTTCCATATAAGATTTATCATCTAAGCAAACATCTTGAGATATCTGTCTTAAATATTCTTCGTCATTTTCTATTGTTTTTCTTTGTATTTGCATATCATCACCTACTTAAATTAATATATGCCTGTTATAACTTATTTCCCACAACAATTTTTATATTTCTTACCAGAACCACATGGACAAGTATCGTTTCTTCCTACTTGTGGGCCATCATTTTTCACTGGCGTGTGATTTTGTGTTGTGTTTGGTTTCGCCACTTCAGTTTTTGCATTATCAAATCCTTGATTTGTTATTTTTACATTTGATGTTCTTTCTACCTTTGTTACTTTGTTTAGATGTAATAATATTTTTACAACATCTGTTTTTATGTCTGCTGTCATTTGATCAAACATATCAAAGCCTTCTGTTCTATATTGGTCAACTGGATTTTTTTGTCCATACGCACGTAGCCCTATACCATTTTTTAATTCGTCCATTGCATCTATATGGTTCATCCATTTTTGGTCAACAACTTTTAAAAGTACAACTCTTTCTAATTCTCTTAAATGTTCTTCTCCAAATTCAGTTTCTTTGTTGTTGTAAATTTCATGTACTTTATTTCCTAATTCCTCAGTAATTGCTTGTATATTGTTTGAATTTATACTATCAATTTTTTCAACATTTAGTATGTTTTTAGCATCTAGTAAAAGACCTTCTGTATTTGCTCCTTCTTCCCTATTCATGTGTGCTAACACTATATTTTCTATTACTGTATTCATCATATTTTGAATAGTATCTTTTAGATTTTTACCATCTAGCACTTCTCTTCTTTGTTTGTAAATAATTTCTCTTTGAACGTTCATTACATCGTCATATTGTAATACATGTTTTCTTATACTAAAATGTTTTCCTTCAACTTTTCTTTGTGCTGTTTCTACTGCTTTAGATAAAAATCCTGCTTGAATTGGCATGTTTTCGTCCGCATTTAAAGTATTATAAAGACTAGTAATCATGTCTCCACCAAATATTTTCATTAAATCGTCATCAAGAGCTATATAAAATCTAGATTCACCAATATCTCCTTGACGTCCACTACGGCCACGAAGCTGATTATCAATTCTTCTTGATTCATGTCTTTCTGTACCAATTATTTTAAGTCCACCAGCAGCAATTACTTTATCTTTTTCTTCTTTAATACTTTCTGCCATTTTACTTTCTAATTCATTAAATAGTTTTCTTGCATTTAGAATTTCTTCGTCAGTTGTTTCATTATGAGTTGTAGATTGTTCTATTAATTCTTCAGAAATTCCTTTTTTTCTCATTTCTTGTTTAGCCATAAATTCTGTGTTACCACCAAGCATAATATCTGTACCACGACCAGCCATATTTGTTGCAATTGTAACTGCTCCATATTTACCTGCTTGTGCTATAATTTGAGCTTCTTTTTCATGAAATTTTGCGTTTAAAACTTGATGTTTTATTCCTTCTCTACTTAAAATACTACTTAATTTTTCAGAATTTTCAATTGAAACAGTACCAACTAATACTGGTTGACCTTTTTCATAGCTTTCTTTAATATCTTCTACAACAGCTCTAAATTTTGCTTTTTCATTTTTATAAATTATATCATTATTATCTACCCTTACCATTGGTTTATTTGTTGGAATACTTATAACATCAAGATTATAAATTTCTCTAAACTCATCTTCTTCTGTCATAGCTGTACCAGTCATACCTGCAAGTTTTCCATACATTCTAAAATAATTTTGGAATGTTATTGTGGCTAATGTTTTAGATTCGTTTGCAATCTTTACATTTTCTTTTGCTTCAATTGCTTGGTGTAAACCATCATTATATCTTCTTCCATACATAATTCTTCCTGTAAATTCGTCTACAATTAAAACCTCTCCATCTTTTACAATATAGTCAATGTCTTTTTTCATAATTCCATTAGCTTTTAATGCTACATTAATATGATGCACTAATTCAGAATTATCTATATCATTTAAATTTTCTACTTTAAAATGCTCTTCAGCCTTTTTAATACCTTTAGCTGTTAATGTTGCTGATTTAGCTTTTAAATCTATAATATAGTCATAATGTTCGTTGTCTTCTGCTTGTTCTTCATTTTTAACATCTTCTTCAACTAATACTTTAGATTGTAATCTTTTTACAAAATCATTTGCTTGTTTATATAAATCTGATGATGCCTCTGCTGTTCCTGATATAATAAGTGGTGTTCTTGCTTCATCTATTAAAATACTATCTATTTCATCAACAATTGCATAGTTTAATTCTCTTTGTACTAATTGGTTTTTATAAATAACCATGTTATCTCTTAGATAGTCAAATCCATATTCGTTATTTGTTCCATATGTTATATCTGAATTATAAGCTTCTCTTTTTTGCTCTGGATTCATTCCAGCAACAACTAGTCCAACGGATAGTCCTAAGAATTTATATAATTTACCCATCCATTCACTATCCCTTTTGGCTAGGTAATCGTTTACAGTTATAACATGTACACCTTTTCCTGTAAGTGCATTTAAATATACTGGAAGTGTTGCAACAAGTGTTTTTCCTTCACCAGTTTTCATTTCTGCAATTCTTCCTTGGTGAAGAATAATTCCACCTATTAATTGAACATCAAAATGTCTCATTCCTAAAACTCTTTTTGATGCTTCTCTAACTACTGCAAAAGCTTCTGGTAGTATATCGTCTAAAGTTTCTCCTTTTTCTAATCTTTCTTTAAATTCTATAGTTTTTGCCTTTAATTCTATATCTGGTAATTTTTCTATTTCTGGCTCTAATCCATTTATTTTATTTACTAGAGGCATTACTCTTTTTACTTCTCTTTCACTATATGTTCCAAATATTTTACTTATTAATCCCATGATGAAAATTCATCCTTTCTTTTTGTTTAATTTCACTTTCATAATATATCACGATTTAGCATATATTGCAATAAAGAGAATGAAAAATTAATTGTGTTTGGTATTGTGTATTTGGATTTTTGTAATTATATTGATATTTATGTGTATGGGCGGGTTCCACCCCTGCCCTAATAAAAAACTATCATATAACAGGCGGTGGTGGAAGCCTGCCCATACAAAAAAATACAAAACACCAAATATCAAAAACATAATAGGAGGCCTTTATGTTTATTTTTAATATCAAAATAAATTCGAAAAATATTGTTAAAACTGCATTTATTATTATGTCTATCATAATTACTATTTTCTTTATTATTTCTATTTATAAGATTTTATCGGAGAGTTTTAGGGTTCGAGATGAAATATCTACACCAGAGGTTTCAGTTATTGAAGCAAATAATTATACTAATGTTCTAAAGTCTGTTTATGAGAATTTAGATGATTATGTTGGGCAGACTATTTGTTTTAAGGGATATATTTATAGAAATTCGGATTTTAAAGAAAATGAATTTGTTCTTGCTAGAGATATGACAACTAGTCGTCAGAATGAAACTTTAGTTGTTGGTTTTTTATGTAATTATAAAGATTCTAAAAATTTTGTAGATGGAACTTGGGTTGAGCTTACTGGTACAATTGATAAAGGAAACTACAACGGAGAAATTCCAGTTCTCAAAGTTATAAAAATTTCTGTTACAGATGAGCCTGAAGATGCGCTTGTATGCCCCCCAGATGATACATATGTGCCAACAGCTGTAATTTACTAAATAGAGAATATATCAGTAATATTACTTATATAATCTCTATAAATTAAAGGAAAAATTTAATCAGCGTTTGCAATAAATTTGATACAATAAAAAGAGAGCAAATTTAAAATATTTTGCTCTCTTTAAAAATATTATTTTTCTGCTAATATTTTTTTCATCTCTTCTTGTCTTTTTACTTTTTTTGTTGATGTCTTTATTAATTCTTCTTTTGTCAGAATCATTTTTTGTATATGTTTGTATCTTGGGAATGATTTATTTAGTTCTTTTATTTCATTCCAGATTATATCGTATAACTCTTTTTCTGTTTTTCCTTCATATTTTTCTTTTACAACTTCCTGGTTGTATACGATTTTTACTGATAACATTACATCGTTTTTATCTTTTACATCTGGCATTCCAAATACCATTGATTCTGATACTAATTCTATTCTTCCAATTAATGTTTCTAATTCCTCTGGGAATACTTTTTTTCCATTTTTTAGAACAATCATATTTTTGTTTCTTCCTGTTATAAATAGGAATCCATCTTTATCTAAATATCCTAAATCTCCTGTATAGAACCAACCATCTTTTAATACTTCAGCTGTTTCTTCTGGCATTTCATAGTATCCAAGCATTATATTTGGTCCTTTTACTCTTATCTCCCCTATCCTATTTTCATCTGGATTTGCAATTTCTATTGTGTCATTTATCATTGCAACTCCTACCGATCCATTTCGAACGGCTTTTACATTTTCAGCTGCAATAACTGGTGCTGTTTCTGTTAAACCATAACCTTGAACAACTTCTATTCCTAAATTGATAAATCCTCTTGATATTTGTGGATCTGCTGGTGCTCCTCCAGAAATCATTAATCTTAATTCTCCCCCAAGTGCATCTAATACTTGTTTGAATAATTTTCTTCTTATATCTATACCAAATTTTCTTAAGAAATTACTTAATTTTGTGGCAACTTTTATTAATTTTGTTTTTCCTTGTTTTTCTATTTCTTTCATTATTGTTTTATAAATTGCTTCTATTAAAACAGGAACACCAACGAATAGTGACACCTTGTATTCATTTAAGTTTTGTTTTATATATCTTAAACCATCTGGAAATACTGTTTTTACACCTTGAGCAAGCATTACTAGCATACATGTAGAGCCAAATATATGGTGATATGGTAAAAATGCTATATTTGTATCTGTACATCTAATATCTTCAACACATTGCATTGCATAAATATTTGATGCAATATTTTTTTGTGAAAGCATTACAGCTTTTGAATTTGATGTTGTTCCAGAAGTGAATAATAATATATTCATTTCGTTTTCATCTATTTTAGCATTTACATAGTCTTTTTTTTCTTGCTTTAGTAATTCTTTTCCTTTATCTAAAAGCTCTTGTATACATTTCTTACCTTCTACTTTACTCATGCATATAAATTCTTTTAATTTTGTTTTTCCATTTTCAATAACTTTGTTTAACATATCTAAATGTTTTTCATCAAATATTATACATTCAGCTTTACTTCTAATTAAAGATGTTTCAAATTCTTCAAATTGTAGGTCTTTATCAAGTGGAACAGATATACATCCACCTAGCATGTTTGTTACATGGGCTAAAGCCCATTCATATCTATTTTTACCTATAATTGCAATTCTTTTTCTCTGGAATCCCATATCAAATAAGGCTGTTCCTAATTTGTTTGCATCATCTAATAATCTTTTATATGTTACATTTTCATAAGATACATCTTTTTTATCTTTATGTTTTATTACATATGCAATTTTTTCTCCATAAAGTTTTACGGAATTATAGATAATTTCTTTAATGTTTTTAAATTCTTTTGCACTATAAATTTTCTCGTTTTTCATAAATAACCTCTTTC
>JAZNWN010000021.1:0-77623 GCA_045593405.1 Clostridia bacterium | reverse complement strand
CGTCGTTTGCTACAAGCATAAATTTTTATTTATCTAATTAACTTTCTTTTTCAAATATCCTTGTACATAAAATGCTTTTACATACATTACAAGAGAAAATAATGTCATTGATATTGCTATATAATAAATAGGATGAGCTGCATATAAAACTAATGGTCTTGTACTATCACCAATAGCTTGTTTTGCAAGAATTGATGGTTCTAATTCTTTTAAAATTAAAGTTACAACTATTGCAAGATAAAATAGAATTGTAGCAACTTTTCCATACCATTTACTAGATACTACAAGCTCTTTTCCATAAAGGAAAGAAGCACCACATATCATACAAAATTCTTTGATAAAAACAACTAGTACTATCCAAAAAGGAATTATTTCTTTTACAGTAAGCATAACCAGCATAGAAATCTGAGTTAATTTATCTGCAAGAGGATCCATTAATTTTCCAAAGTCAGAAATAAAATCAAATTTCCTAGCAATTACACCATCTAAGATATCTGTTATACCAGAGATAGAGAAAACTATTATTGAATCTATATACTTACCACTTGAAAGTAATGTAAGGATAATTGGAATTAATAGAAATCTAATTATAGTTAAAATATTTGGAACATATTTTAAATATTTTTTCATATAAACCTCCTATTTTGCTTTAAATGTTAATTTATTATCTTTATAATCAACTTTTAAAGTTTGAAATGGTAATATTTCCTCTTTTAATATCATTTCAGAAATTTCATCTTCTATATGTTTTTGAATAGCACGTCTTAAAGGTCTTGCACCATATTTTAAATCAGTACCTTTTTCTAAAATATATTGTTTTGCATTTTTTGATATAGATAAAGAAATATCCTTGTCAGATAAAGCAGCAGATGTTGATTTTAGCAACAAATCAACTATTTGTAACAATTGTTCTTTAGTTAAACTATCAAAAATAACAATTTCATCTACTCTATTTAAAAATTCTGGTCTGAATGTATTTTTTAATGCTTCTTGTACTTTTGAAGAATCTATAGTTTGTTTACCAAAACCAATTGAATTGTTATTTAAATTAGAACCTGCATTAGAAGTCATAATAATTATTGTGTTTTCAAAACTAACAGTATTTCCTTGAGAGTCTGTAAGTTTTCCATCATCTAAAACTTGAAGTAATAAATTAAATACATCTGGGTGAGCTTTTTCGATTTCATCTAAAAGAATAATAGAATAAGGTTTTCTTTTTACTCTTTCAGTTAACTGACCTGCATCATCATAACCAACATAACCTGGAGGAGAACCTATTAACTTAGCTGTTGAGTGACTTTCCATATACTCAGACATATCTATTCTAATTATTGAATCTTCGCTTCCAAACATTTCATAAGCTAAAGTTTTAGCAAGTTCTGTTTTTCCAACACCAGTTGGACCAACAAAAATAAATGAAGGTGGTCTTTTTGAACTTTGAAGACCTGCTCTACTTCTACGAATAGCTCTTGCTACTGCTGAAACAGCTTTTTCTTGACCAATTACTCTATTGTGCAAATTACCTTCTAAGTTTAATAATTTTTGAGTTTCAGCTTCTGTAATTTTACTTACAGGAATTTTTGTAATACGCTCAATAACTTCTGCAACATCGTGAATTGTTAAATATGAAGGTTTTAGATTTTTATTTATTTCTTCTATTTTATCTAAAATATTGCATTCCTCAGTTTTTAAATCTGCTGCTTTTTGATAATCTTCAATAGAATCAGATTCAACAGCATCCTCTTTTTCTTCTTGTATTTTAGCTAAACGATTATTTAATATTTCTAATTCATAAAGAGCTTTATTTCCTAAGTTTATTTTAGAACAAGCTTCATCTAATACATCAATTGCTTTATCTGGTAAAAATCTATCATGAATATATTTTTCAGACATTTTTACAGCTTGAGAAATTACATCATTAGAAATTATTACTTTATGAAAATCTTCATAGTATTTTTTTATTCCTTTTAAAATTTCTATACTTGCATCTACATTTGGTTCTTCAACTAAAACTGGTTGGAATCTTCGCTCTAATGCAGAATCTTTTTCAATATACTTTCTATATTCTTTTAATGTTGTAGTACCAACCAACTGAATTTCACCATTTGCAAGTGATGGTTTTAAAATGTTTGCTGCATTCATAGAATGTTCTGCATCACCAGCACCAATTATATTATGAATTTCATCAATAACTAATATAATGTTTTTTGCTTGCTTGCATTCGTCAATTATTGCTTTCATTCTACCTTCAAACTGACCTCTAAATTGAGTGCCTGCGATAATAGCTGTCATATCTAAAAGATAAACTTGCTTATTTAATAGCTTAGCAGGAACGTCTTGGTTTGCAATTTTAATTGCAAGACCATTAGCAATAGCAGTTTTTCCAACACCTGGTTCACCAATTAAACATGGATTATTTTTAGAACGTCTATTTAAAATTTGAATAATTCTTTCAATTTCAACATCTCTTCCAATAACCATATCTAGCTCATTCTTTTTAGCTTTATTAGTTAAATTAGTTCCATAAATATCTAAAAAACTTTTTTTCTTTTCTTTAGGCCTTTTTTCAGTTTTGACTTTTTTTCTATTATCATTAAATTTTTCGTCTGGTTCACTAGATTTTGAACCAAACATATTAGAAAAGATAGAACCTAAAGGGATTCCTCCTGCTCTAGCACCATCTTCAGTGAAATCTACACCATCCATATCATCTGATATATCATTAAATAATCCCTCGAATTGAGAAGTTAGATCTTTTATTTCATCTTCAGAAAGATTTGCTTGTTTTACTAAAACGTCAACAGGATTAATACCTTTTTCTTTGGCACAACTATAGCAAAGACCTTCTGTAGAAGTTTTATTTCCATCTATTTTTTTTGTAAAAATTACTGCCATATTTTTATGACAAACTGAACATAACATAAAAATTTTCTACTCCTTGTTTATAAATCTACAAGATATATAATACCTCAAATTTGAAGATTAGTCAAGAAAAATATTGATGTTTCAATGGAGGAATGGTATAATTACAATAGATTTTTTTATGCACATTATTATTTAATTAAAAAACGAGGTGTTATATGAATAAAGGTAAAAAGATACTAATAATTACATTAATTATGGTTTTTTTAGTTCTTAGTTTAGTTGCAGTAGGATTGTTTTTATTTAATAGAAAACAAGAAAGTGAACGAAAACAAGAAGAGGAAGCTATTCTCAATGCAGAGGAAAATTTTAAAAAGTTATTTTTAAATCTTGAATATTCAGAAAACGAAAATGAAGCGATTACCTTATCTTATAAAATGGAAAAAACTGAAGAAGGAAAATACGAAGTAGATGCAAATGTACCATTATTAAATATAGAAACAGAGGTAGCAAACAAAGTAAATGATGAAATAAATAATATATTTGGAAAAAAATTAGTAGAAATTGTTAAAAATAGTACAGTTTACACAAAATATAGTGTAGATTATATTGCTTATACAAATAATAATATAATGTCATTAATTATAAAATCAACATTAAAAGAAGGTAGTAATCCACAAAGATTAATGGTACAAACATATAATTATCATTTAGAAGAAAATAAATTGATTAGTTTAGAAGAATATATGGATATAAACAACTTAGATAAAAATACTGTACAATCACAAATAATCAATTATATTCGAGATAAAAGTGTAAATGCTGAAACAGCTGTTGCACAAGGATATAACATTTATGTAAGAAATATAAGATCAGATGAATATTTAATAGAAAATATAAAAACTTTTTTCATAGGACAAGACGGAAAACTATATATAGTATTTGCATATGGAAATACTAACTTTACAGAAACCGTAGATGTAGTAATAATATAGTAGGGGCGCATAACTTGCGCCCCTATAAATTATTTATGGCATTTCAGTTAAAGTGATTTCTATATCCATATATTCACCAGATCTATAAATTGTAAGTTTAATATTATCGCCAATTTCTTTTTGATTTTTTATATCATTTAATTCCTCCATAGTAGTAATATTTTGCCCATCTATTGCAGTTATAACATCACCTTTTTTTAGTCCACTGTTTAATGCACCAGTATTTTCTGCAATATCTTCTACATAAATACCAACAGGTAAGTTATATCTTTTGGCTGTGGCTTCTGATAAATTACTACCAGAAATTCCGATATAAGGTCTTAAAACTTTACCATGATTAATTAATTGCTCATAAATCTCAATTGTATCATTAATTGGAATTGCAAAACCAACACCTTCTATGCCTGTTCCAGATAATTTTAAAGTATTAATTCCAATTACTTGACCATTACTATTTACTAATGCTCCGCCACTGTTTCCAGAGTTTATAGCACAGTCAGTTTGCATTACATGGTAAATTGTACCATCTTCAGCTGTTACATCTCTATTTAATGCACTAATTATACCAGATGTAACAGATGTATCTAATCCTAAAGGGTTGCCTACAGCAAGAACAAATTCACCAACTTTAACAGAAGAAGAATCTCCTAATTCGGCTGGAGTTAAATTGTCTGCTTCAATTTTAATAATTGCTAAGTCTGTTTGTTCATCTGTTCCAATAATTGTTGCTTCATATTCCTCGTCACTTCCATATAATGAAACAGTAATTTTTGTTGCCTCAGACACTTCATAATAATAAGAAGAATCTGATGAACTAACAACGTGGTTATTGGTTAAAATATATCCATCATTAGAAATAATAACACCAGACCCTGTTGCTTCTGCTGTTTGAGTTCTACCAAAAACACTAATATTATATGAAATTGAAATACCTACAATAGAAGGCAAGGCTTTATTTGATGCATACACTGCAGTATCAGAGTAGTTACTTAAAGAAATTTGGTTAGTTGTAGAAGAAACTTGAGTAATAATAGAAGAATCTGATTTATTTTCAGTATTTGTTACTAGTAATTTGTTTTTTATACTTGGAACACCGAAACAAGTTCCAACAACTAAAGAAGCTCCTAACACACCAGAAATAAAAGGTATAAATATATTAGATACTGAAGCTCTTGATTTGCTACCTTCACCATCGAATTTTTGATAAAAATTATCATCCATATAAAAACCTCCATTCTAAAACATAATTATAATACAAATTAAATATAAAAAAAAGATTAAAACATTAAAAAATTAAAATAAAATCATATTGAAAAATTTTCTTTATAAATATATAATATAAAAAACAGATATGGGAGAAGATAAAAATGAATAAAGAAAAGAAAAGATTTATAGGGGATAGACCTATTTCCAACCAAAAAGGAATAACAATAATTGCATTAATAGTAACAATAATTATAATGTTAATTTTAGTCACAGTTACAATAGAATTTGGAACAGGTGAAATAGAAAGAACAAAATTGGAAGATATAAAAACAACAATGCTTCTAATTAAGGGGAGAGCACAAATCGTAGCAGATAAAGAAGATTTTGGAGAAAGCTATGATAATGCTGGAATGATTATATTATCAGAAGCAACTGGTTATGATGTATCAAATTTGCAAAATACGTTTAATAATCTTGAAAATACTTCTAAGTTGTACATTTGGGAACAGACTGCTATGGATAATAATAATATACAAGTAACAATAACAAGTACTGACTTTTTTGTTATAGATTATGCCACAGGAGAAGTATATTATTCATTAGGTTATACTTATGAGGGAAATACATATTATTCATTAACAGATTTACAAAATATTTAGGAGAAATAAATGAAAGAAAGAGAAGAAGAAAGATTAAAATTACTAAAAGAATATGAAAATAAATTACATGAAAGTGGCTTAAAATATATAGCAGGAATAGATGAGGCTGGAAGAGGACCATTAGCAGGACCAGTGGTTGTGGGTGTTGTTATTATGAAACCAGATTCCTTTATAGAAGGAATAAATGATTCTAAAAAAATTTCAGAAAGTAAAAGAGAAAAACTATATGAACAAATAACTAAGGAAGCTTTAGCATGGAGCGTAGGGATTGTTACTCAAGAAGAAATAGATGAAATAAATATATTAAATGCCACTAAAAAAGCACTAGAACAGGCATTAGAAAAATTAGAAATAAAACCAGATAGAATTTTAGTAGATGCATTAGAACACATAGACACAAAAGGAATACCATATACGTCAATAATAAAAGGAGATGCAAAAATATATAGTATATCAGCAGCATCAATAATAGCAAAAGTAACCAGAGACAGAATAATGAAGGAATATGATGAAGTATATCCTGAATATGGATTTGCAAAACATAAAGGATATGGAACAGCAATGCACATACAAGCAATAAAAACACAAGGACCATGTCCATTACATAGAAGGTCATTTATAAAAAATTTTATATGATAAATGAAATATTTCAAAAAAAGACTACAAAGGCTTACAAGAAACCTCCTTTAGTAAGGGAGGTGGCAGTGCGTAGCACTGACGGCGGGTTATTAAAGAATACAGAAAAGAACCCCCAGTCACCTGGCGGTGACAGCCCCCTTGAATAAAGGGGCTTTCTTGATAATTCCTCGAAGCTTAATTATAATGAAAGGATGATAAACATGAACATACAAGACATAATTGCCAAAAAAAGAGACGGACAAAACCTAAGTAAAGAAGAAATACATTACTTCATAACAGAATATGTTGCAGGGAGCATCACAGACTATCACGCATCAGCATTAGTTATGGCAATATATATAAATGGAATGACGAATGAGGAAATAACTAATTTAACACTAGAAATGGCACACTCAGGAGATGTATTAGATTTATCTTCTATAGGAGAAATAGTAGTTGATAAACATAGCACAGGTGGTGTTGGAGATAAAATAACTCTAATAATAATGCCAATAATTGCATCACTTGGAATTCCAGTTGCAAAAATGTCTGGAAGAGGATTAGGGTTTACTGGAGGAACTATTGATAAATTAGAATCAATACCAGGGTATAACACAGAAACAACAGTAGAAGAATTTATAGATAATGTAAAAAGCAAAGGAATAAGTATAATTGGGCAAACAGGTAATCTTGCACCAGCAGATAAAAAATTATATGCATTAAGAGACTCAATAAATTGTGTAGGCAGTAAGCCATTAATTGCATCAAGCATAATGAGTAAAAAAATAGCAGCAGGAGCAAATAAAATAGTATTAGATGTAACTGTCGGAAGCGGAGCTTTTATGAAAACAAAAGAAGAGGCAGCAGAGCTTTCTCATATTATGAAAAATATAGGGGATTTAGCAAATAAGGAAACAGTATGTGTATTAACAAACATGGATGAGCCAGTAGGGTATGCTGTAGGAAACTCATTAGAAATAGTAGAAGTAGTAGAGTGTTTAAAAGGAAATATGCCAGAGGATGTTAAAGAAATAATATTAACAATTGGAAGTTATATAATAAAACTTTCTGGTAATGGAGATAATTTAGAAGAAAATAAACAAAGAATTATTGAACAAATAGAAAATGGAACAGCACTAAAAAAACTAGTAGAGCTTGTAGATAATCAAGGTGGAGATGTAAGCTATGTACAAGATACAAGCAAATTTGAAAAAGCAAAATACATAATGGAAGCTGTTGCACCAGAAGATGGTTATGTAACAAAATTGGATGCAGAAAAAGTAGGAGTAACATCTGTACACTTAGGAGCTGGAAGAGTAAAAAAAGAAGATAGCATTGATAAAGCAGTTGGAATATTATTAAATAAAAAAACATCAGATAAGGTATGTAAAGGCGATGTTTTAGCATATGTACATGCAAATGATGAAGAAAAAGGAAAACAAGCAGTACAGGATATACTAAATGCATATGAAATATCGTCACAACAGCCAGAAAAACCAGTACATATAATTGATATTATATAGAAAATGTAGGGGCAGGTCTTGACCTGCCCGTAAACAAAAATAATAAAGGGGAATATACAAATGCAAGAAGTTTTAGAAGGACTAAATGATAAACAATACGAAGCAGTAATAAATACAGAAGGCCCAAGTCTTGTAATAGCAGGGGCTGGAAGCGGAAAAACAAAAGTATTAACACATAAAATAGCATATTTAATGGATGAAAAAAATATAAAACCATGGAATATACTTGCAATTACATTTACAAATAAAGCAGCAAATGAAATGAAACAAAGAATAGAAAATTTAGTTGGTGGACAAGCAACAAATGATATGTGGATAGGAACTTTCCACTCTATTTGCGTAAGAATACTTAGAAAATTTATAGATAGAATAGGATTTAATTCATCATTTATTATATTTGACGCATCAGACCAAAAGACACTTGTAAAACAATGTTTGAAGGAATTAAATATAGATGATAAATTATTTACAGACAGAGGAGTTTTATCTGAAATTAGTAATGCAAAAAACGAAATGCTAACTCCTGTACAATATGCATTAAAAGCAAATGGAGAATATAGAAAAGAAACAATATCAAAAGTATATAGCTTATACCAAGCAAAACTAAAACAAAATAATAGTATAGATTTTGATGATATTATAAATTATACTATTCAAATATTAACAGAAAATCCAGATATATTAGAATATTATTCAGAAAAATTTAAATATGTTTTAGTAGATGAATATCAAGATACAAATAAAGCACAATTTACACTAATTACTCTTTTATCTGCAAGATATGGAAACATTACTGTTGTAGGAGATAATGACCAAGGAATATATTCATTTAGAGGAGCAGATATATCAAATATTCTAAATTTTGAAAAAGACTTTCCAGGAACAAAAATAATAAAATTAGAGCAAAATTATAGATCAACAAAACCAATATTAGATGCAGCAAATGCAGTAATTGGGCATAATCCAAAAAAATACGAGAAAAACTTATGGACAGAAAAAAAAGAAGGGAATATGCCAAAACTACATGTAGCTAAAAATGAATATGATGAAGCAAGCTATATAGTAGAACAAATTGAACATTTAAGAAGAGAAGAATATTTTAAATATTCAGACTTTACAATACTTTATAGAACAAATGCCCAATCAAGAGCAATAGAAGATATTTTAAGAAGAGAAAATATTGCTTACAAAATTATAGGTGGGTTAAAATTCTATGAAAGAAAAGAAATAAAAGACACTATAAGTTATTTAAGATTAATTCAAAACCCAGCAGACAATTTGAGCTTACAAAGAATTATTAATGAACCAAAAAGAGGAATAGGAAAAACAAGCTTAGAAAAAGTGGAGCAGGTAGCTACAGCTAATGGAATATCAATGTATGAAGTAATCAAAAAGGCTGAAACTTTTGGCTTAAATAAGGTATTTTTAAACTCAAGAGAATTTGTAAATACAATAGAAGAAATGCATGCAAAAAAAGATGATATGCTAATTTCTGAACTTATAAAAGAAACACTAAACAAAACAGGTTATACAAAAGCATTAGAATTAGAAAACACAGCACAAGCAGAGTCTAGAATAGAGAATATAGAAGAATTTTTAACAGTTGCAATGGAATTTGAAAAAGAAATGTCTGAAAATTCACTAGCAGAATTTTTAGAAAGCATTACTTTAACAAGTGATATAGATGGAATGGAAGAAAATGAAGAATCTGTAACACTTATGACACTCCATAGCGCAAAAGGATTAGAATTTCCAGTTGTATTTTTAGTAGGAATGGAAGAAGGGTTATTCCCAAGTTATAGGTCAATAGGAGAAGAAAGAGAGTTACAAGAAGAAAGAAGACTTGCATATGTTGGAATAACAAGAGCAGAGCAATATTTATATTTGACTTGTGCAAAACAAAGAACAATATTTGGGTCAACAACATGTAACAAAGTATCTAGATTTGTAGAAGAAATACCAAAAGAAATGTTAGATGGAGATTTGGACGAAACAAAAGGGCATTCTTCAGATTTCCAAGATAGTTATGGAGTAGAATGGAAATATGGAAAAAGTACTCCAACATGGGGAAATATGTCTTACATAAGTGAGAAAAAACAAGCTACCACATACCAATTTAAAACAGCAGAAAGCTTCTTAAAAACAGTAGCAGCAAAACAAGAAATAGATGTAGACTTATCAAAATATAAATTAGGGCAAACAGTATTCCATAAAAAATTTGGTGAAGGTATAATAAACGACATAGAACAAGAAGAAAACGACCTAAAACTAGATATAATATTTGAAAAAGTAGGGCACAAAAGACTAATGGCAAAATATGCGAATTTGGAGATAAGATAAATAAATTAATTGTAAAAAATGTAGGGGTCGCACCCCAGGGCGACCCGTGAAGGAATGTTTTATAAACATTCCTTTTTTGTATGTAGAAAATATTTATTGCAAACGTTGTAGGTGCGGACTTCCACGTCCGCCCGTTTGATAAGATTGTTGATTTGCGGGCGGGGGTGGAACCCCACCCCTACATTTTTACAACATAATTAATCAAAAACCCACCAAACAAAAAATGTCATAAAAAAGTAATATTTCAAAGCAAAAACTGTTCTAAAGTCCTTCCGTAACAACAAAAATGCTGTAGAAAAATAATGGAAAAAATCATATATTGACGAAATAATAAATATAAGTAAAATATACTTAATAGATTAGGTTAAACTGTGGGTGGTAGATATGTCAAATAAAATTAAAACTATAATAAATATAACAATAATTTTAGTTACATTATTAATAATATTTGGAGACTGAAGAAATATTAAACATAGAATATAAACTTACAAATGAAGAAGGAACAGCAAAAATTACAATTAGTGATATTGATTTAACAACAATAGATTATGAAACAGCAGAGATAGCTTCAATATCAAAAGAAATAACAGTGGCAGCTGAACAAAGTGGAAATAATCCAGGAGGAAATAATCCAGAAGATGACAAACAAGAAGATAAATTACCAACAGATAATAAAGATGACAAAGAAAAACCTTCTAAATTACCAGAAACAGGTGTGGCAAACTACATAATCATAAGTGTAATTATGATACTAGTAGCATTTATATCTTACAAAAAATATAAACAATATAAAAACATATAGTTGAAAAAGGAATGATTTTAAATCATTCCTTTTTTTATGATAATAGTAATAAAATAAGTGAAATAAACAAAAATTGATCTTTTACTCCTTCGTTATAGAGAAAGATGATTAAACAAATTAAAAGTAAGTCATCAAAATATAGTTTTAAACCAAAAATTTCAAAGTACTCGGAGTCAAAATTTTGTGAAAAACTCGGAAAGAAATTATTTTGAAGCATTTTTGTTATCACCACCCATAAATGGAAATACATCCATTACTCTGCTAATATTCATAAGCTGTATATATTGGTCAACTTTACCTTTTCTACTTTCTTTCAAATAAGGTTTTAAAGATTCCAAGAGATTAGAACGTGGATCATCTTTAATGTTCATTTTATCAATAATTGATTTCATTTTCATAATAGTTTCAAAATCAATATTACCAAAATTAGAAGTATTAGTACTTCCGAGAATTATCAAAAGTATTTTCAGAGTAATTATTATTTTGCTCACTATTATTAGAAGAATTATTTCCTAGCATACCCATTAAATTGTTAATCATTTCAGGGGAAATACTATCTTTATTTATATTAAATTTATCAAAAAGGTTAGATAAATCCTCATTCATTTTAAACCCACCTTATAAATAAATTAAGAATATATTGTAGGGGCTAGTCTTGACTAGCCCGCGGGTCGGTCAAGACCGACCCCTACATATTATTATTTTTATTAATTTCTTTAAAAATATCTTCCTTATTCTTAGATTGAAGAATTTGGTTTGCTTTAGCAAGACCAGCTTCTAATTGGTTTTTATCCATTTTAGAAAGTATTTGCATAAGATGAGCCATATCTAGATTATTCATATTATTATTTCCCAAAAAAATCACTCCTCTATTAAATATATGAAAAAACATATATAATATGTGAAAAAATTCGCCTTTTAAATAGGCGAATTTTTTTATAAACTAAAATTATGTGGTAATAAGTCGTTCATCTTATAAGGAGTGATTTTATCATTTGGCCCTAAAACATATATTTTAAAATCACTATCTACAAACTCACTCATAAATTGTCTGCAATAACCACAAGGCATACAATCATCTAAATTATTTATATCTTTGCCACCACAAATAACAATATAATCAAAATCTCTTTCTCCTTCAGAGATGGCTTTAGTAAAAGCAACTCTCTCTGCACAAATAGCCATTATGCCATGATTTTCAACATTACATCCCGAATAAATCTTGCCGAGATTTACAAGATAAAGCAGCTCCTACATGATAATTGCTATAAGGGGAATAAGATTCTCTAAAAGCTGATTTGGCAATTTTAATAGCTTCATCTAAATTCATAACATACCTTCTTTCTAAAATGAAATATATAATAAACCAGAAGTAAAGTCAATATATTAAATTAACCTTTTTTCTTGAGTCTGCATAATATATCTCATAAAGGAAGGTGTAAATATGGCACAGTACATAATACAAGGGGGAAATAAATTAGAAGGAGAAATAAGTGCATCTGGTTCAAAAAATGCATCACTTCCAATAATAGCGGCAAGTATTTTAAGTGGAAAAAATACAATTTTATATAATGTACCTAATATTCAGGATACTAAAATAACTTTAGAAATTTTAAGGCTTTTAGGTTGCAAAACAGATAGGAAAAATGGTAAAATAATTATTGATTCAAGTAACATGGAAAAAACAGAAATACCAAAAGACTTAATGCATAAATTAAGATCTTCTGTAATACTTGCAGGTGCAATATTAGGAAGATTTAAAAAAGCTGTATTTTCATACCCGGGTGGATGTGACATTGGAGCAAGACCAATAGATTTACATATAAAAGCATTAAGAAAATTAGGTATAAATATAGAAGAAGAAGCAGGATATATAATATGCAGTAGAGACAAAATAATTGGAGCAGATATACATTTGGATTTTCCTTCAGTAGGAGTAACTGAAAATGTAATGTTAGCTTCAGTGCTTGCAGAAGGGGAAACTGTTATAACAAATGCTGCAATGGAGCCGGAGATTGTAGATTTACAAAACTTTTTAAACAGAATGGGAGCAAAGGTTAGTGGGGCCGGAGAGAATGTTATAAAAATTCAAGGAGTGAAAGCACTTAAAAATATAAGTTATAACATTATGCCAGATAGAATAGAAGTAGGAACTTTCCTTTGTATGACGGCAATTACTGGTGGAAATAGCATTATAAATAATGTTAATAATGAAGATATAAAATCAATTACATCTAAATTAGAAGAAGCAGGGGTAAAAATAAAACAAGAAAAATCAAAAATAGAAATAATAGCCCCTAAGAAATTAAAATCTGTAGATATAAAAACTATGCCTTATCCAGGTTTCCCTACAGATATGCAATCTGTTTTTGGAGCAATGTTAACTGTTGCAAAGGGTACTTCTGTTATAGTAGAAAACATATTTGAAAATAGATTTAAATATATAAATGAGCTAAAGAAAATGGGAGCAAAAATATCAGTTGAAGGAAAAGTTGCAGTTATAAAAGGAACAAAGAAATTACATGGAACAGAAATGGAAGCTCCAGATTTAAGGGGTGGAGCTGCAATATGTACGGCGGCATTAGCAGCAAAAGGGCAAAGTACAATAAATAATATTTCACATATATTAAGAGGATACGAAAATTTTGATAAAAAACTACAAAAACTAAATGCACAAATAAAATTGGTTTGATTTTTGTAAGGGCAAGGTTCCACCTTTGCCCGAGGGAGGACGTGGAAGTCCACCCCTACAAAGAAATTAAAAACAAAGGAGGTTGGTTATTTTGTCACCAAAAAAGAAAAGTAAAAATGTTTCTAAAAAAAAGAGAAAAAAATTAAAATTTTTAAAATGGACAAGCCTCTTTGTTATTATGGCGGTGGCAATAGTGCTATTTCTTTTGTCAGATATATTTAATATAAAAGAAATAAAAGTAGTAAATAATAATAAAGTTTCAGCCGAAGAAATAAAAGCTTTGTCGACTTTGCAAGTTGATGAAAATATGTTTAAATTTTTTAAAATTGCTATAGAAGAGAAAATAAAACAAAATCCATATATAGAATCTGTTAATATACATAGAAAATTAAATCGGAATAATTGAAATTGAAATTACAGAGCGTGTGACTACATATATGCTTTTATTAGAAGGACAATATGCATATATGAATAATCAAGGATATATTCTCGAAATAAATGAAATAAAAATAGAAGTTCCAACAATTACTGGTTATGTAACGGAGCTTATTGAACCAGGAAAAAGATTAGAAGAAGAGGATTTAAAAAAACTAAATACAGTTATACAAATAATAAAAACTTCAGAGGAAAAAGGATTATCTAATATAATAACGAATATCGATATAGAAGATGAAAATGATTTCTTACTTACAATGGAAAGTGAAAATAAAATAATTCATTTTGGAAGTTCAAATAATATTAATGATAAATTTATTAATATAAATGCAGTTTTAAAAGATACAGAAGGTCAAAAGGGAGAAATTTTTGTTAAAGATTTAAAAAGAGTATATTTTAGAGAGGATTTTAGAGAAGAAGGTGAATAAAATGTCTAAAGAAAAAAAAGTAGCTATTGTTTTAGGAATTGTATGTTTTGTATTAGTAATATCAATTTTCACACAAATGAAAACAGTAAATGAGATGGAAAATTCTCTTGGAACAACTTTATCTGCAAATAGAGAATTGATAGATGAAGTACTCGAAGCACAAGAGGAATATGACAATTTATATGGACAATTAGAAAAGGCAGAAGAAAGATTGGAAGAAATAAGAACAGAAGCAACTGCTGGAAACCAAGAAGACTTGGAATCAGAAAATGAACTAAAAGAAAATAATATGCTGTTAGGACTTACAGAGGTAATTGGAGAAGGAATAATAATTACATTAGATGACAATAGAAATGTTGAAGGAGATGAATTAAATATATCTCAATATTTAGTTCATGAGGAGGATTTACTTCATGTAGTAAACGAGTTGTTTAATGCAGGAGCAGAAGCTGTTTCGATAAATGATCATAGAGTAATAAATACAACAGCAATTAGATGTGATGGAAATATTATAAGAGTAAATGGACAGATAATTACTGTTCCAATAACAATAAAAGCTATATGTTCAAAAGCTATTTGTAATACCTTAATAAGACCAAAAGGATATTTACAAATAATGGCAGACGAAGGTGTAGTTGTAAAAATAGATGATACTATTGATAGCGTAACAATACCTAAGTACAATGGTGTATATAGTGGAGCCCATTTAGTAAGAGGTGAGGAATAATGAAAATAAAAAAGGATAAGCTTATAATCTCAATAATAATAGGTATAATGTTCTTTTCTTTAACACTTGTTATTTTTATACAATTTAGAACAATAAGTTATACAGATATAAATGCTTTAGAAACAATGCAAGAAACTGAACTGCGAGCAGAAATTACTGCCATAAAGACTAAATATACCGAAGCACTTGAGAAGTTAGAAGAAACGAGAACAATGATAAAAGAGTATGAAGAAACAATAAATACTGATAAGGAAGCATCTGTATTATTAGCAAATGAATTAGAGAAATCACGAAATATACTTGGAAAAAATGCTGTTCAAGGAGAAGGAATAATAGTTACATTGGTGGATGTTGAGGTTGGTAAATATGGAAAAATAACTGCTAATGATTTAATAGAATTGTTAAATGAACTAAAAGCAGCAGGAGCAGAGGCAATATCAATTAATGGCCATAGAATAGTAAATACTTCATATGTAGTAGATTTGACTTCAACATATATTGGAGTAAATGGAGAAAGAATAGTTTCACCATATGTAGTAAAAGCAATAGGAGATATAACATATTTGGAAAGTGGTTTATCACAAAAACAATATGGTTATATAGATACAAAAGTAAATTCAGGAAAAAATGTTACTTTGGAAAAAAGTGAAAATATACAAATAAATGCATATAACAAAATATTAAAATTTAAGTATGCCAAGGAGGTAGAACAATGATAATAATAGCAATTATAATAGGGTGTCTTTTAGGAGCAATAATTGGAAGTAATTCACCAATAATTCCATACACATATTCAGGATATTTAGCAATAGCAATTATTGCAGCATTGGATTCGGTTTTTGGAGCAATAACATCACATATAAAAGGTAACTTCGATTTAAGGATATTTATTTCAGGATTTTTTGGAAATGCAATTCTTTCAATAGCATTAACATGGCTTGGAATAAAATTGAATGTAGATATTTACCTTGCAGCAATTGTTGTATTTGTAGGAAGAATGTTTACAAATTTAGCAATAATAAGAAGATATTATCTAGATAAATGGATTAATAAAGAGAAAGGGCAAACAAAATGAGAATGAGACGAAAACCATGGGTAAGAGAGGAACTAGCAAATTGTGAGTTCTTTGTGGATAACCCATGCGAGAATTTAGGAAATTGGGAAAATAAATTCAAAAAAAAGCAACCCTTGCATTTAGAATTAGGATGTGGAAAAGGCACCTTTATAGCAAAATTAGCATGTAGGAACCCAGAAATAAATTATCTTGCTGTAGATATAAAAAGTGAAGTATTAGGAATAGCAAAAAGAAATATAGAGGCAGAATATTGGGAAAACCATCAAGCTATAGATAACGTATTAATAACTGCACAAGAAATAGGACTAATACAAAACATGTTAAACCAGAGAGATGTAGTGGATAGAATATATATTAATTTTTGCAATCCTTGGCCAAAACCAAGGCATAATAAAAGAAGATTAACATATACTACATTACTAGAAAAATATAAAGAGTTTTTAAAACCTAAAGGCGAAATATTCTTTAAAACTGATGATGATGATTTATTTAAAGCAAGCCAAAATTATTTTGAGGAAAGCGGATTTAAGATAACAAAAATAACATATGATTTACATAGTGAAAATGTGGAGGGAAATATTGTAACAGAGCATGAAGAAATGTTTTCTAAACAAGGAATAAAAATAAAAGCATTAATAGCTAGGTTAAAATAGAATAGGTGTTGGAAAAATCCAACACCTATTATATTTTAATATATGGGATTTTATAAAATACTTTATTTTACAAAAAAAATTATAATTCGACATTGTATAAGTTAATAATTCGTGTTATAATTCCGCTGAAATAATTTATTTATTTCAGTAAATTTCAAGTTATACTATTATTTTAGTATTTCTTGACAAACAACTTATGTGTTTATTGTGTAAAGGAGGTTGAAAAGCTAAAAAACCATTGTAATTTCTAAGTTAATAACAATGAAAGGAGAGTTTGTATGCAAACGTATACAATCAACCAGATGGCACTAAAAGCTGACTATTTGGAAGCTGCTTGGGATTTGTTTGAAAAAAACTTAAGCGAGATTAATCCTTATGAGCTGAATGCTGTCATCGCGAGCGTGGTGAAGAATAAGGTAATTACGCATAGTTGGGAGAGGTCTATGAATCTCTATTCCAAACAGCGAATTGCTATTTACTTCTCCATAGAGTTTCTTATGGGACGAGTAGTACTTGATGTACTCACAAACACTGGCCTTATGAAGGTCACCACAGAAATTTTTGCTGAAGAAGGTATTGACATTAAGTGCCTAGAAGAAGTAGATGATACTGCTTTAGGTAACGGTGGACTTGGCCGTTTAGCAGCTTGCTTTATTGAGTCTGCTGCAACAATGGGTTATCCGCTGTATGGTGTTGGACTGTATTACAAATATGGACTTTTTAAGCAAAAATTTGGAGACTCTGGACATCAGATTGAGGTTCCAGATGATTGGACTGCAAAAGGTGAATCTTGGTTTGAACCGCTTCCTAATGAAGCTGTTATAGTAGAGTATCAAGATACTAAGGTAAAAGCAGTTCCATATGTTATGCCAGTTGTTGGTTATAACGCAAGTCGTGAAGCTTTTAGTAGCAATGTTTTCCCGCTCATGCTCTGGAAAGCGGAGCCTATTGAAGGCGTAACAAATTACTCTGCACAAAGGATTTCCGATTATTTGTATCCCAGTGATGGCGATGATGAAGGAAAGAAACTACGTATTCGCCAAGAATATTTCTTTGTAAGCGCAATGCTTCAAAGAATATTCAATATTCATTTGTCAAAGCATGGTACCCTTGATAACATTGAGGATTACTATATTTTCCAGATGAATGACACCCATCCGGTGTTTGGATGTTTGGAATTTATTAGACTCCTTAAGTTACATGGATATTCATTCCGTGAGGCATTACAAAAGGCTAAAAAATGTTTTGCGTATACAAACCATACAATCATGAGCGAAGCCCTTGAAACATGGTCCATTGTTATTTTCAAGGATATGCTACCAAATGTTTTTAAAGTGGTGGAAGAACTTAACCAAGAACTCATTGATGAATTGCTTGGAAAAGATGAGTTTTGCTTCCTTACGGTAAAGGATGGCAAAGTCGAAAGACAGCCAAATTGGCAGCGTATTCGGGAGTATGAACTTTTTGCAGATGGTGTTATTCATATGAGCCGTATTGCATGTTTCGTTGCTTGTAAGATTAATGGTGTTGCTGCTGTGCACACTGAAATTATCAAGAACGAAACTTTAAGCAAATGGTACGGCTTATATCCCGAAAAGTTTAATAACAAAACCAATGGTGTAACTCCAAGACGTTGGCTTAAGCTTGCAAACCACGATTTAGCAAATTTCTTAGATGCTCATTTGGGCAAGGGTTGGACTACTGATTTAGCTCAACTTGAAAAACTCGAACAGCTCAAGGATGATGTAGATGTACTTGAGGAATTTGCTAATGTTAAGCGCATTGCAAAAGTCAACCTTGCAAACTACATTGAAAAGCACGAGGGTATTTGCATTGACCCGGAAAGTATTATTGACTGCCAGGTAAAGAGAATTCATGAGTATAAGCGTCAGCTTATGAATGCTCTGCGAATTCTTTATATTTATGACCAACTCAAACAAGGGGAATTGCCTAATTTTTATAAAACCACTTTTATTATTGGTGGTAAGGCCGCAGCTTCCTACGAAATAGCCAAGCTCATTATTGCACTTATTAAGGACATTCAGGAAATGGTTAATAATGATTCTGATGTAAATGATAAGATGCAAGTTGTTTTTCTAACCAATTTTAATGTTAGTTATGCAGAAAAGGTATATGCGGGAGCTAACTTTTCAGAACAAATTAGTACTGCTGGAATGGAAGCTTCCGGTACCAGCAATATGAAGTTCATGATGAATGGTGCTCCTACCATTGGCACTTTGGATGGCGCCAACATAGAAATTGTTGAAGAAGCCGGAACAAAGAACAATTATATTTTCGGCGCGACTGTAGATGAGCTTAAGCGTATAAAACCTATTTATAATCATCAGTCGTTTTTGGCTGCCAATAGAGATTTGGTGGAACTGCTTGCGTACCTAAAGGGAGAACGAAATCTTAAGGGGACTTACTGGAATTTGGCAAATACTTTGCTGTATAATGATAGGTATTTTGTTATGTATGATTTAAGATCCTATATTGAAACCACCTTAAGAGCAAACAGCGATTATGCCACACAGCAGAAGACAGGAGATATGTCTTTCTATACCAGAAAAGGCCTTAAGAATACTGCCCATGTTGGTAAGTTTTCTTCTGACCGTACAATTTTGGAGTACTCCGAAGACATTTGGCATCTCAAAAGAGTAGATAATAACTAAATACACTTATAAATAGACATAAGAAGGACCCTGGAGCTATGTATAGCTCCAGGGTTTGACTTATATATATAATTTAATTAATAAAAATTTTTTATTTGAATAAAAAAAGTATTGAAAAAATATTTTAAAAATGATATTATTAGTTAAAGTTAACTTGTTAGTAAAAAAAGGAGATATGAAAAAATGATAATTGGAACTATTAAAGGATATAAAGTATGTAGTATAAATAATTTGAAAAATGTTGATTTGTTTGAAGAAATTGAGCTTAAGTCTCCAAATATTAAAGAAAATATAAAAAGAGTAATAGAAGGTAAAGGGATTATTTATGCATTAAAAAAGAACAAAAAGCTAAAATCAATCTATTTATTTGAATCAATAAAGGAAGAAAAAAATAGATTATTAAGATTTATAGAAAAAGTATCTGTAGATGAAATAAGTGAAGAAATAGAGCAAGAGCTTGAAAAAAATATTTATGAAGAATTTACAGAATTAGTAACTTTTGAAGATTATGATAAAATTGAATGGAATGATAAGGAAATTATTCCTAAAATGGTTAAAATAGGCAAATTTAACATAACATTAGGAGGACTATGTTTGTTTTTAGGCATAACTGTAGGAATTATTATTGATGATTTAATATGGGGAACAACTATAGGAATTATAGCTGGAAGTGCAGTAGGTTCAATAGTTAGAAACAAAAAATAAAAAAGAGACTGTGAAAGTCTCTTTTTTTGGTCGGGGTGACACATGGACGGATTTTTTAAATACAGTATTATCAAGGGTTTGAAGGCTCAAAAAGATAAAAAATTGTAAAATTAATGCAAAACTAATGCAATAGGAAAACAGAATTTACTAAAAATGCAAATTAGAATTTACTAAAAATGCAAATTAGACATATTGCTAATTGTCGTTTTTTGGAGTATAATGCATATGGAGGATTTGTTATGGATAATACTTTGCAATTAATTGTAATGTTAACTCACAAAGATCAAACAGTAGATAATGCATATGAAATTTTTGAAGAATGTAAGAATTCTAAAGCAAAGATTTGGGGATTTAAGGAAAAGGCTCTCCCTCTTGAGAAAATGAAAGAATTGTTTGCATATATGAAAAGATGTGGAAAAACAACAGTACTTGAAGTTGTTGCATATACAGAAGAAGAGTGTTTGCAAGGTGCTAAAATGGCTGTGGAGTGTGGTTGCGATATTCTTATGGGAACAATTTTTTTTGATTCTGTTAATGAGTTTTGCAAAAAAAATAATTTAAAATATATGCCATTTGTGGGAAATGTTGAAGGACGTCCATCTGTTCTCAATGGAAATATTGAAGCAATGATTGCTGAAGCTAATGAGTATCTTGAAAAAGGTGTTTTTGGATTTGATTTATTAGGTTACAGATATACAGGTGATGCTTTAGAGCTTAATAAGAATTTTGTATCACAGGTAAATGCACCAGTGTGTATAGCGGGTAATATAAATAGTTTTGATAGGCTTGATGAAATAAAGGATGTATCTTCATGGGCTTTTACTATTGGAGGAGCATTTTTTGAAAATAAATTTGGTGGAAGTTTTGAAGAACAAATCAATAAAGTATGCGACTATGTAGTTGATAAAAAAACTAATCTATGTGGCATTGCAGAATAGGAGGACAAAATGTTTAAATTGTTTTATCCTTATGAATATGTTGAAAGTGTTTTTTCAATAGATTATAGTAAATTATATAAGAGGGGATATAGAGGGCTAATATTTGATATAGACAATACATTGGTACATCATGGAGATGACTCAACTCCAGAAATAGATAGTTTATTCCAAACAATTCAAAATATAGGATTTAAAACATTATTGTTATCAAACAATAATGAAGAAAGAATAAAAAGATTTATAAAAAAAATTGATACATTATATATAAGTGATGCTGAAAAACCAAAGACAGCTAATTATTTAAAGGCTGTAGAGATGATGAATATAAGTAAAGAAAAAGTATTATTTATAGGTGACCAAATATTTACAGATATATTGGGCGCAAATAGATGTGGAATTGCTAATGTAATGGTAAAATACATACGACTTAAAGAAGAAACCAATATAGGGAAAAGAAGAAAGTTAGAAAATACAATTCTTAAGTTATATAAGAAAAGTAAAAAATTTCAGCACAGATTAGGTGATATTTGTTTAAGAGGAGGCAACTATAAATGTCAGTGAAAAAAAAGAAAAGTTTTTATGAAATTAATCCTTTTTGTTATGCTATTTCTAAACAAAAAGAAATTATAAAAAGATTATTAAAAGATTTTTTTAGTAAAGAAAAATTTGCTAAAGAAATAAAAAAAGATAAATTAACCAATGTTGTTTATGAACATAGCTCAAATATAATAAAAAAAGGGAAAGGTATTGATATTACGCTTCAAGAAAATAAAGGTGTTAATTTAAAAATAGCATCTAATAAAATTAATGGAATGGTAATACATCCAGGAGAAGTATTTTCGTTTTGGAAAACGGTGGGACATGCATCAAGAAGAAAAGGGTATAAAGCAGGAAGAGTAATATCAAAAAAAGGATTGAAACCTGGAGTTGGTGGTGGATTATGCAATTTGGCTAATACTATAAATTTATTAATTTTACATAGTCCTTTGGAAATTGTTGAACTTCATAAACATTCAGATGCTTTAGCTCCAGATGAGGGAAAAAGAGTTCCTTTTAGTTCTGGAACATCGGTTAGCTATAATTATGTTGATTATAGATTTAAAAATAATACAGAAAAAGATGTTCAATTACTTTTATGGTGCGAAAAGGGTAAATTATATGGAGAATTAAGAAGTGAAAAGGAATTTCCATATAGTTACGAATTAGTTGAAGAAGACCATCACTTTCAAAAAGAAGGAGATAAATATTATAGAGTTTCTAAAATCTATAGACAAGTTACTGATAAAAAAACAGGAAATATTTTAGATAAAGAACTTATTTGGGATAATCATTCTTTAGTTATGTTTGATTATGATTTAATTCCTAAGGATTTATTAAGAGTTTAAAAGAATAGGGGAAAATACATGCTAATTAGAAAAGAAAATGAGATAGAGATATGGACAGATGTACCACAAAAAGGACAAGCTAAATATTGTTTTTTGCAGCAGCTATAGTTGCGGTTGTTTTATTATTTGGCTTCACTGTTTTTGGTTTAGATTATATGGTAAAAGAAACATATTATTTTATGATGTTTTGGGTAGGAATACCCGCTTCATTGTTTGTTATAGCAGGATTAATAAGTTTGAGTAATGAAAAGAGAAAATCAGAATTAGTGTTAAAAGTTAATCCCAATTATATTGAAATTTTCAGAAAAAATAAAGAGAAAAAAATATTAATGGAAAATTTAAATAAGGTTAATAAAGTAATATCTAAGTATGGGAGTGTTATTGTATTCTTTTATATGGAAAATAATAAAATACATAAATATAGTTTGCCAGTTTCAGGTGCTAATAAAAATCTTATAGAAATTGCAATTAAGGAATATAAAAAAGATTTATTGATATCAGAAATAATAAACAGAAGAAAGATAAGATAATTTTAAGGTATAACAAACTAAAACAAAAGAAAATATAAATCTAATAAATGGATTTATAAAATGTACAAAATTCATGAAATATATTATATTTTAAAGAAAGAAGATAAGTATGAATTTTTTTGAACAACTGAATCAAAAAAGAGAAAAAAGAATATTAGAAAATATTAAACGATATGGGAAAGTAGATGAAAGAGCAATTTTAAAAGCTTTTGAAAAAGCTAGTGATAAAAGAAATTTTATTATTCAATGTTCTTTTGCTATGAATCGTAAATTACCTATGGCTTTAGAAGAAGCTATTATAGATTTTTCGCAAAAAAATAGAGAATTTTTATTAAGAGATTGTTCTTCAATATACACCACTTTGAGCCATGGCAGTAGAGAGAAAATGAATGAAATATTTATGACTTTAAAAAATATTGAAATGATGAGTAAGCCTGAAATTTTTAAATGGATTGATACTGAACAACAGTTAGATATTTTAAGGAATGTAGATAGAAATTTGATAACACCACAAATCCTAGCACAAATAAATGAAAATGATAGACTAGAATTTATTTATAATCAAAGCATAGAAAATATTTCTAAAGAGTGGCTAGAAACTATTCCAGAAGTACAAAGAAATCAATTATCAAAAAAGTGGATAAAGAATGGAAATGTTTCAGTTGAACAATTAGATGAATTAATAGGGCAAGAAAGTGTAAAAAATATAGTAAAAGAAATGATTGAAGAGGGAACTCAAAATCCTGAAACTGGAGTGTTAAGCTCTGAATTTATAAAACAATATATATTACAGAAATTATGTGCAGGAACAAAAGAAATGATTTCTTTGCCAGAAGGAATGACAATAGGGGTAGAAATAGAAGCAGAGGGCAGAGAAATACGAGGGAAATTATTTGATAAATGGGAAGCTAAAACAGATGGTACATTGAATAATGGGACAGAAGTAGTATCTCCAATATTAAGTTCACAAGATAATGACACAAGGAACATATATATAATGTGTACGATTTTGAGAGAGATGGGACTTGAAAGTTCAGAACAATGCGGAGGACATATTCATATAGGAGCTGACCATCTAACTAGCAAAGAATCATATACAAATCTAATAGAGTTATGGGGGAATTTAGAGGAAGTATTATATATAATAAGTAATGCAGAAGGAGAAATAATTAGAAGAGAAGGGGCTAGTACTTACGCAACACCTTTATCCAGAAAAATAGAAGAGGCATTGCAAACAGGAACAATAAATTTAGAAGGAGAGAATGACCTAGAAACATTTATAGAACAGATGAAATCAGTTCAGGGGAATAGATATTCTGGTTTGAATCTACTAAATATAGGAACAGAAAAAAACACTATAGAATTTAGGTTGGCAAATGGAACAATAAATCCAGATACATGGATACAAAATATTAATTTGTTTGGAGGAATTGTTCATACAGCAGAAAGAATAGCACAATTACAAAGGATTTCAGAAGAAAAAAGAACACCAGAACAACAATTGGAAATAGAATTGTTCGAGAGAATAAATAATCCAGAAACGCCAGAAGAAGAAAAATTAGATAGTATATTAACTTTAGCAGTTGCTCCTGATAAAAAACAAATATATGAAAAAAGATATGCTGTTAATAAAAAAATATTATTAGAACATCCAGAGGTAGAAGAAAGTTTAAAAGGAAATATAACATCAAAACCTATAAAAATAAAGCAAATAGGGAAAAAAGCATTTGCACGGTACTGAAGCGGTGAATGGAGTAGAAATGCGGAAATGCTGAAACAAGGTTAGAAAGTGACAGACAAAATGTTATACAAAATGAACAAATGAGAAGAGATTAATTTTTAAAAAGTGAGGATAAATATGTTAAAAAAGCTAATTGTAATAGAAAATAAAAAAAACTATCAATTTTCGGAAGAGGAAGAAATAGTAAAATTTTTATTGGGTCCTAATTATTATATGCAATCAAAACAACAACAACTAGAACAAATGGAAATTAATGCTCAAATAAAATGCAAAGGTACGAAATTTCAAATAATGAAAATAGAAGGGAAAGACAATAAAAAGAAAATAAGTGTGAAAAATAGGTTTATTATATACGATGAAAAAACATACATATTGTCATTGCTCTTAACAAATAAAATAATGCTATTAGAGAGTATTGATTCAAATGTTTTTACAGGTCAAATAGATAAAACAAAAATAAAAGAAAACTATATAATAGTAAATAATTTTGCGGAAGAATTATTAGATAAACATATTAATAGGTAAACAAAAGAAGGGGTAGATTTTATATGGAGGACGTTTATCCAAAGGCATATAGAGAAGTATATGAAATATTGAAGAATATATCAAAAGAAGATTTTGAAAAAATACCACAAGACATAATAAGAACAATAAAGAATAATATGGATAATAGTTATGAATACAGATTAAAGGAAAATGTGGTTTTTGAAGAGCAAAATGTATTGCAGGAAACGAAAGCTTTATTGGCAATAATTTATAGAGATTATTGGGCTACAGATATAGAAAGAGAAAGAATAATAGCAAAAGAACAATATGATAAGAGGATTTTTGAAGATGAATTAAGAAAGAAATATAATCCAGATAATATATTTAAGAAAAGAAATGATTTTGAAAAAAATGTACAAGAAAATATTTTAACAGAAACAGCAATAGTTGAATATAAAGAAAAGAAATTTATTCAAAGGTTATTTGATAAAATAAAAAATTTATTTAAAAGAAATTAATATAAAAAAGGGAAAGAACAAAGGCACGAATCCTTTGTTCTTTTTTAGTAAAATATAAGTACTTTTTTGACAATTTTTCGGCAAAAAACTAATGCAATAACTAATGCAATAGCAGAATATTTTTATGTATTTTTTACATATTTCTAGAATACTTTAAAAAATAAAAAAGACATAAAACCATTGAAATAGTAGGTTTTATGTACTTTCGAATACTTTGTAAATATTTTAAAATACTATATGATTTGGTCGGGGTGACACGGATCGAACGTGCGACCTCATGGTCCCAAACCACGCGCTCTACCAACTGAGCCACACCCCGAAAAACAAATACTTAAATATAATAACATAAAAATTAAAGGAATTCAAGAGATTATTTGAAAAATTTATATAAATTTTAAATTACGAATATTAATAATATATTATAAATAAAATATCATAGGAGGAAAACTATGATAAATAAAATTAGTCTGCCATATTCATTAGATGCATTGGAGCCATACTATAGCAGGGAAACCTTAATAATACATTATGAAACACTATATGCGGGGTATGTAGATAATACAAATAAAACAGAGGAAAAGTTAGAACAAGCAAGAAAGAGTAATAATTTTGAGAATATAAAATGCTTAGAAAGAGATTTAAGTTTTTATGGCTCAGGTGTTATATTACATGAACTGTTTTTTGGAAACATGGGACCTGCAATTCCTACAAATCCGAGTATAAAATTAATGGAACAAATAAGAAAAGATTTTACAAGTTATGATAAATTTAAAGCTCAGTTTTCAGCTAGTAGTATAGCTGTAGAAGCATCTGGATGGAATTTGCTGGTTTGGGTTCCAAGGTTTAAAAAATTAGAAATATTACAATGTGAAAAACACCAAGATTTAACTTTGTGGGGATGTATTCCCATATTGGTGCTAGACATGTGGGAACATTCATATTTTTTACAATATGAGGCAAAAAGAAAAGACTATGTAAATGCTTGGTGGAACATTGTAAATTGGAACACTGTTAATAGAAGATTTGAAAAAATTTAATTTGTATAAATCACTTCTAAAAGTTAATAATATTAACAAAAGGAGTGATTTTTTATGGAACAAAATAATGAACAAAAAGAAAGACAGCTAGAAAACCTAGTAAATCTGGTGGAGAATCACACAAGAAGCCAAAGACATTTAGAACAATATTCACATATAGGAAGCAAAGAAAGTAAAGAAAGAGCAAGAGATAAGCAAGACATTAGAGAAGAGGAAATTGACAAACTAAAAAATAAAATAGTTTTAAATAATAATGCTAGTAAAATAGAACAAGTACAAAACTTAGCAGACAATTATAAGGGCGCACAGATATATATGGAAGAAAATTACGAAAAAATGTCAGAAGATAGGCTAAGAAATATGCAAAACAGACAACAACATAGAAAAGACCAAATAGAAAATTTATCTGAAAATATTTATGGCCAAGAAAATTAGAAGGTTTATACAAACCTTCTTTTTTAAAACAATTTTGAAATTCCTATAGTTATTAACAAAATACCAGAAATAATCGACCAGATATTATCTGGGATTTTAGTACGTGAGGATAGATTCTCACCTATAAAAGATCCAAAGCTTAAAAATATTATATGAAATATAGATATAAACAATGGAAAGAGGAATGAGGTTATTCCAATAGCACTACATCCAACTCCAGCACAAAAAGCATCTATAGAAATAGCTGAACCTAGGTATAAAGCTTCTTTTGCATCAAGATGTTTTGAATGATCTAAATCTGAGCTAGTAGGATTTTTTATAATCTGAATTGTAAGACCTAAAGGTTTTATAATAAATTTATGAATTCTAGTTTTTGTTTTTTCTATTTTATTTAATTCTAAATCTTTTTTTTTAGGGCGAAAAGACTGGTAAATAATCCATAATCCCATTAAAACTAATAAAACAACTCCTACAATATTTGCAATTTCGAGTGAGAAAATTTCAATAATTAATGTACCAATACTAACAGCAATAGAAGTAACTATGAAAAATATAGAAAAAATAATAAATTTTGCAAGTGGTGTAATATAGGTATTTTTTATACCATAAGTCATACCAATACCAATACAATCTAAACTAATAGGAATAGCTAGTAATAAACAGTCTAGAAACATATTTTCACCTCTATTATTTTCATAATATATAGTATGCAAAAATATCAAAAAGTGACAGAAAAAAACAAATTATATTTGTACTGTAAAACAAGTTATGTTATAATGAAAACGAATTTAAGAGGAAGGGTGATTTGAATGGGAAAAGACGTAATAATTGCATGTGACTTTAAAAATAAAGAAGAAACTTTAAACTTTTTAGAATTATTTACAGAAGAAAAACCATTTTTAAAAATTGGAATGGAATTATTTTATAGTGAAGGCCCAGAAATAGTAAGAGAAATAAAAAGAAGGGGACACAAAATTTTCTTAGATTTAAAATTACATGACATACCAAACACAGTTGAAAAGGCAATGGCATCACTTTCAAGATTAGACGTAGATATGTGCAATTTGCATGCGGCAGGAACAATAGAAATGATGAAAGCAGCAATTAGAGGGCTAACTAGAGAAGATGGAACAAGACCATTACTTATATCTGTAACACAACTAACCTCTACAAGTGAAGAAAGAATGAACAAAGAACTATTAATTGAAGGCAAACTAGATGATGTAGTAATGCATTATGCTAAAAATAGTAAAATTGCAGGTTTAGATGGAGTAGTATGTTCGCCATTAGAAGCAGGAAAAGTAAAAGAAGTATGTGGACAAGACTTTGTAACAGTAACGCCAGGAGTAAGATTTGAAACAGATGATGTGGGAGATCAAGTAAGAGTTACAACACCTAAAAAAGCAAAAGAAATTGGTTCAGATTATATTGTAGTTGGAAGACCAATAACAAAATCTGAAAATCCAGTAGAAGCATATAGAAGATGTATAAGAGATTTTTGTGGATAAAATGGAGGAAAAGTTATGAATAATTTAGAAAGAGAAATTGCAAAAAGTTTATTATCAATAGAAGCAATATTTTTAAGACCAGAAGAACCATTTACATGGGCAAGTGGAATAAAGAGTCCAATTTACTGTGACAACAGATTAACATTAACAGCTCCAGAGGTAAGAACAAAAGTAGAAAATGGACTAGCAGAACTTGTAAAAAAATATTACCCAGAAGCGGAAGTACTTATGGGAACAAGTACAGCAGGGATTGCACATGCGGCAATTACAGCAGATAAACTAAATTTACCAATGGGATATGTAAGAGGAAGTAGTAAAGACCATGGAAGACAAAACCAAATAGAAGGTAAATTAGAAAAAGGTCAAAAAGTAGTAGTAATTGAAGACTTGATCTCAACAGGTGGAAGTGTAATAGATGTAGTAAATGTTTTAAGAGAAGCGGGAGCAGAGGTTTTAGGAATAGCAAGTTTATTTACATACAATATGGAAAAAAGCAAAAAAAGACTTGCAGAAGCAAATGTGGATAATGTAAGTTTATCAAATTTTGATGTAATGGTAGAAGTTGCAGCAGAAGAAGGATATATTAAAAAAGAAGATATTGAAAGGCTAATAGCTTTTAGAAATAATCCAAGTGATGAGAGTTGGATTAGATGTAAATAGATAAAAATGAACAAAGGAGAATAATTCCTTTGTTCATTTTTATTATATTTTAAATTTATTATTATTTTCAATAATTTTTATTGTTTCATCAACAGTTAGATTACTTGTGTCAAGGAAATAATCGTTTTTTAATTTTAGGTTTTTAAAATTATTTAGTAAAAGAATACATCTTTCATGCATTTGGCAATCTGCAGGTCGTTCTTTGTCTCTTTTTAATAACGTATATTCATCAGCCAAAAGAATTACAAACTTTATATTGTAATTTTTAAATGCTTCCTGAATTTGATTTATTTTATCAGGTGTAACAATATAATTAAATATTACATCATATCCAGCCTTTAAATATATATCAATATTTTTTAGACAGATTTCCCAAAAAATATCTAAATGATTACCTTCTTTCCAAGCTGCTGAGTATCCTCCAACAACTTGTGAATAAATAGTATCACCTTCTATTAAAGCAGATTTGATTTTGTTTTGCGCAAGTTTTTTTGAAATTGTACTTTTACCAACACCTGGTGGCCCAGTAAATATATATAAATTATCCAATATGGTTTCCTCCAATTATAATTATCAAAAGAATTATAACATTTTAAAGAAACAATTACAATATAAAACAAAACCATGCCTAATGGCATTGTTTCATTTTATGGTGCACCCGGAGGGATTCGGCGAGCCGCGTCCTAAAAATGGTCCACTGGACCATTTTTACCTTCACTTTGTTCAGGCACGTCCTTTTCGAATCCTCCGAATAAAAAACATAAAATAAAACCACACCTAACGGCATGGTTTCATTTTATGGTGCACCCGGAGGGATTCGAACCCCCGATCTCAAAGTTCGTAGCCTTGCGTTCTATCCAGCTAAACTACGGGTGCAATTATTAAAATACTAATATATTATAGCTTTTTTTTTGCTAATAATCAAGCAGTTTGGGAAATATTTATATTAATAGGTATAAATTTCAAAAAATGGAAATATAATATTAAAGGTAAGAAAAAATTAAAACAAAGGGTTGACAAAAGAATTTCAAAAGTGTATACTATTCAGGTACTAAATATCGCGGGGTGGAGCAGTTGGCAGCTCGTCGGGCTCATAACCCGAAGGTCGATAGTTCGAGTCTATCCCCCGCAACCACTATTAAGTCGCTAGAGCCTTAAAGGTTTTAGCGATTTTTAATTTTTGCAAAAACCTCTAAAATTTAGCTGTTTTTAACCAAATGGGGAGATTTTGGGGAGAAATCGAACTTTTTATAACCTTCAAATACTATATATTTCAATAAATTTCTCTTGTAAACATTAATATTATAAAGCAAATTTTTTAGATAGGAAATTTGGAATATCCTTTTTCTGGTTTAAATTGAATTCTTCTTTTACTGCTTTATCATAATTAATGGTTTCCTCTAGTAAATTATATGTACTACAAGTCATATCAGATGTGCTTCTTACTACACTTTTTAATTCTTCAGATGACTTCATGATTTTTTCTATTTTTTTACTTAAAAAAACATCTTCAGAATACTTAAATATAATATAATTTAAAAGTTCTAATTTTTCTTCATCATCTAATTTTTGGAACTGCTTATTAAACTTTCTATATCTTTTATTATTGCTATCCATAAATAACAAAATTATGCTAGAATCTTTTAATGGGAAAATACATAACTGAATATCTTGTATTTTATATTTATCATTTGTATTATAAATATCGTTAATTATATTTCCTTCAATATCACAAACTAATGCAAGATTATTTTGATATGCTAGGGGAACTACATAATCAAGTTTTTTGAAAAAGATTATATAATATTCATTTTCCCAGTTTTTAATAGCTATTCTTTTAGCTTTTTCATAAGCTTTTTTATATTCAAACAAATCTAATTGATTTGTTTTTATTTTTTTTGATGCATAATCTAAATATAAAGGATTAACTGTAAGAGTAGGGGATTGTTTGAAAAATTCATCTTCTATTAATCTTTTACTTATTATATGTAAATAATTTTTTAATGAAATTTCTGCCAACATTTTAGGAGTAGGAAGCGTTAAATAGTTTTCAGGATTTTCATAGTTCCTAAAAATTTTGCTGTCACATTCTCTACATATAATTCTAAAAGTTCCTGCTTCATTTAATCCCTTTTTTTCTTTTTCAGTGGGAATGTTTACTAGAGCATTAGTATATAGAACTTCACCATCCTGTGCTATATTTTTTAGAGCAAATTCAGGAATCGAGTGAGAGTTACATATTTGTGGATTATCTTTTCCACAATAGTAACATTTATTTAATTTTGCATTTTCTCTTGCTTGTTTTTGAAAATTTGACATTTGTTTTCTTACTAAAATTAAATCTCTTTTATTAAGTTTTGTTGAGTCAAAGCTGACATTTCCAAAAGTATAATCCATTTTTAACACCTCGATATAATATAATATCATAAAATGCGTATATTTTCCATAAATAGTTAACAGTTAAGTTCTTTTGTTTTGTCTGCTAACAATAAATTTTGTAATACATTTCCTGCAACTTTATTGTGCGATATTACAGGATGCACATAAAAGTTTAATGTTGTTGTAATCTGTGCATGTCCTAGTCTTGCTGCTACAACTGCAATATCTATGTTTTGAGATATTAAAAGTGTAGCATTTGTGTGCCTTAACCCATGAAAGTTGATTACGGGAAGACCAATATTTCCTACAAATTTTACAAACCATTTGCTAATTGTATCTGGATGCATAGGTTTGCCATCAGCTTGTACGAATAACCTATTTGAATTCGTCCATAATTCGCCGTATAACGATTTTTGTTCTTCATACCACAACTTATATTCTTCAAACAATGAAATCACGAATGTGGGTATTGCAACCTCTCTAACAGAGCTTTCTGTTTTTGGGTCTTTAGTAAATACTCCTTTATCAGCTAAATATTGACTTGCTTTGTTAATACTAATAATTCCATTTCTAAAATCAATATCATCCCATTCTAATCCCATAAGTTCACCAAGTCTTACACCAGTAAATATTGTTATTATAATAGCTACTTTGTATTTGATATTATCTGCATTTAACCTTTCTAAATTTTCTAATAAGAATTTACATTGCTCATCATCATAATATCTTCTTTTTGGTTTATGAACTCGTGGTGGTTGAACTCTTTCAGCTGGATTATTTACAAGTAGTTGCCAGTATACAGCTTTGTGTAACATTGCACGAATTAATCTGTGATGCTCTAAAATAGTTTTTCTAGATAAGGGCTTTTTAAGTCTTTCACCTTTATTATTTTTTAATCTTTTAATTTGTGTATCACTTTCAAGCATGTCGTAAAATTTCATAATGTCTGTTGGTTTAATCTTATCTAGTTTGAACTTTCCAAAGTATGGTAGAATTCTAGTATTTAATATTGCAACATATCTAGAATAGGTTGTAGGTGCTAGTTCTTTAGAACCATAATCTCTTTTCCAAATTTCGACAAATTCCTCAAATGTAATAGAGTTACCCTCAACAACATTTCCTTTCTCAATATCTGCAACAAATTTTGCTAGTTCAAGCTTGGCTTCTTTTTTTGTACAATGAACAGTTTTTGTATGTCTTGCAGGACTACCATCTAGGTTTTTACCACAAAAGTAAACTAACCTATATGTGTCTTTACCTCTTTTTTCTATACTCCCTGCCATAAATTCCTCCTTTCTGTGCGGGAGAGAGCATATCAATCTACAATTAGATTGAAATATAAAGATTGTATATATTAATTATACTAAGCCTAAAAACAAAAGTCTAACCAACAATTAATATTTTGAATAAAAAAACAAAAATGTATGTCAAAAATAGTTGACAATAAACAATTTAAATTTTATAATATTTTATAAATAACTTATAAAATATTATAAAGGAGGCAAAATAATATTGAGTACATTTAAAGAAGATGTTGAATGGGCAATAAACATGATTAACGCAGGATATTATTCCATATGTGATCATGCAAATCAAAGAATGAACGAAAGAAATATATCAACCGAAACACTTGAAGATATAGTAAAAAATGGAGTATGTACTTTAACCAAAAAAGGAAGATTATGTTTTGAAAAAGATGAGTTTAGAATAATTATTAAAGTAATGAAGTTTAGAGTAGCTGTAGTTACAGTTATTAGAAAAGGAGAAAATGAAGAATGTTAAATATAGAATGTGCACTATGTGATAGTGTTATGAGAGAAGAAAAAAGAGATTTAGAGATAAAAAGAAATGGCTATGAATTAAAATTGTCAGGTATAACTGCTTATGTTTGTGATAAATGCGGGAATGTTGAATATATGGCAAAAGATATGAAAATGGCTGAAAATTTATGCAAGATTATGAGTGATGTTGAATTTGATTTTAAAGAAGAATACTTAGATGTGTCAGACATGGCAGAAGAATTAAATGTAAGTAACCAAACTATATATAATATGATAAGAGACAAAAGATTAAAACCTGTAAAGATCGGGAAAAAATGGAGATTTTATAAAAAAGATATAGATATTATAAAAAATAATTATGATTATAATAACAATATGCAGTTAGCTGCAAGAAACCTAGATGAGAAATTAATGAAAGATGATTTGGAAATATTAAAGAAAGAAATGGAAGAAGATTAGTAATGAGCATGATAAAAATAATCGCACGCGAAATAATAGAAAATTTAGATTTAAGTATACCAATTGATTTAAACAGGATTTGCGAATGTTACGATATAAAAATATTGTATAGAGATATAAAAGGTGCAGATGGATATTTTTTACCAGCAAGAAAGAAAATAATTGTAAGTAATAATATAAAAGGATCGTATAAAGAGAGATTTACGATTGCACATGAATTAGGACACTATTTTAATGAAAATGATAGGACATATGATTTAGATTCATATAAATATAATGACTTTAGTATAAAACAATCTGATTTAGAGAAAGAAGCGGATGAATTTGCATCCGAATTACTAATGCCAGATAAATATATAAAACAAGAAATAGAAAATATAGATATTAAAGATTGGGAATTATTAATAGATTTAGCATTAAAATATAAAGTGTCTGTCGCCGCAATACTAATAAAGTTTATAGACAATTCCTATGGTATAAATAAAATCGCATATTTTTATAACAATAAGCTAATATGGCAGTATGGGAATAATTTTAAATATAATGTAAATAAGAACCAATTAAATGGCAATGAAGTCTTAGATAAATATCAAAGAAAATTTAATAGTGAATGGATAGATGGAGATTATAATTATACAGATGAAGTATTAATTGATAAAGGAAATATAAAATATTTACTATTATCTGTAGATATAGATGAACTATATTAAAAATAAAATAATTGCAGGAGAGAAGAGTTGATTAAATCACATGTATATTTGGCTAAAAGTATATTAAATAGGTTTTCAAAAGAGGATAAAAATAAAAGAAAGTTAATTAATTATATAGATTTTAAAGATAATAGTATAAGAAATTCTACGACCGCCTCATTCAATAGAAAATTAGGATACTTTTCTGATGAGAACGAACAAAAATTAAAAAGATTTTCGGAAGAAAAAATAGGTAATGTTATTATTGAATTAAAATCAAAATATGAGAAATATGGAATAAATTTTATAATCTCTCCAAAAACAAAAAAGATTATAAAGAAATATGTTTGTTATCAATTAATTAGAGATGATGCAATGGTAGAATATATAAAAGAGTATTTTTCTACAATTAATTGTAAACGATACTATCTATCAAATGAAAATCTAATAAAGCTATATGAATTGAAAGAAAGTTATAAAAATATATCTATAAATGAACTTAAAAACAGGTTAATTGATATAGAAGAAGAAATGGATACATTTTTTGAGTCGATGAGTAATTTAGGAATACTTATAAGATTCAATAATACAAATAGAAAATTTGTATTAACAAGTAGTACTACTGCATTAAATCCATATTCAAAAGGGTATTTTATGATGAATATAACTTTAACTCCAGAAATAACTGTAACTTTATGTGATAAAAATACATTAAGAGATGTTTTAGAAATAAGTGATGACTTTTATATTGCTGAAATAAAAGATGAGAAAGCGGTAGTTCAATATAATCAACATATGTACGAAACAGCCAAAAAGAATAAACCACATATAATAGTTGGATTTAAGGAAGATTTGCAAGAGCTTATAGCAAGAAATGAGTAAAAAGAGTAAGATAGAGGGTGAAATAATGATACCGGTTTTTATAGATACTAATATTTATGAACAATTAGGATATAATTTTGATGATAGAAATCAAATATTAAAATCTTTTAAAAAATTAATAGAAGAAAAAGAAGTACATAATGTAATGATTTCTGTAATAGATGGAGAAATCAAAGCACATTTAGAAAATAGGATAATAGAAAATAAAAAAGGAATAAAAAAACATTGTAAATGGATTACTGAAATAATTGATGAAGATGTGATAAATGAAAAACTAAGTAAAGATAAAAAAGATTATGAAAAATTTAAAGAAAATACAAAAACTGAAATTATAAAAATAAGTGATATTGATGCTGAAATAATACTAGAAAAGTATTTTAAAATTCAACCACCCTTTGAAAATAAGAAGAGAAACGAGTTTAAAGATGCTTTTTTTGTAGAGGCTATTTCTAATTATATAAAAAAGAACTTGAATACAAGATATGTAGTAATTACCAAGGATGAAGGTGTTCAAAAAGCAATACAGGGATTAAGGAACAGTAGGATAGAGATAGTAAGTTCTATTCAACAATTAACAGATATTGTTATAAATTATGGTTCTAAAAGAAAAGAAGAAATTATGGATTATATAAAATCATATGACTTAAAGTCTCAAATAGAAGAAACATACTCTATTGATTATTTAGATATAGAAGAAGAAAATATAGATATTGATGATATAGATGTGTATGGAGTTTTTGGAATAGATATTCTAAGAGATTTGGAAAATAGTGTACTAGTAGCATGTGATGTTGGTGTTGTTCTAAAAGGAGAGTTTAGTTGCTTAAATTATGATAATTCATATTATTCTTCAGAGGAAAGAGAATATTTATATAAAGAATATATAAATAAGAATGAACTTATGTTTATTTGTAATGTAATAATAGAAGCAATAAAAGGAGAAAAAGGATTTACTAAATTAATAGTAAGAGATTTTCCTGTAATAGAAATAAATTATGAAAATATGAAGTTTTAATATTTAAAAATATATTAAGAAAAGCAAGATTAAAATTTATCTTGCTTTTTATAAATATCCAAAGTGCAAAGATTACACTTTAATTATTACTTAATTTTGAATCCATCAAGCCATATTTTATATTTCTTTTTGGATATAATACCATCAATATAATTTTGTCTCATTTCACGACCTTCTTTTCTAAAACGTTCATATAACTCTATATATTTTTGATTGAAATTAGGGTCATTTTCAGCTTCATGTGATTTGTTACAAAGATATTGTTGTAAAGATCTATGTCTTTGTAAAAGGTTATCTCCTTTAGTTTTCATATCGTTTGCTTTTTGTGCTCCGATTTGTTTACAAGTTCTTTTCCCTTCAAATATTGAATCACAATATTTAGTTTCATGACAAGTTGCTGGGATAAAATATTTTTTACAGTTTTGACATACTTGAATATTTATTTTTTTCTTAATACTTGCAATTTCTCTAAATGTTATAAATAAAATATCGTAAAAGTATTTAGAAGAAAAGCTATATGGAATATTTTCTATAATAAAATTTCTATTTTTATCTGTAAAAAATGTTCTTAAATTAAAGTGAATATTTAAAAACAAAGTAGTTGTTGCAATGTTTGAAAGTGAAGTGTGATAGGTTTCTGTTTTACTGGATTCTTTTATCATAGCTTTCTTTAATTTATTTTCTTTACTTCTAGAAGTTATTTCATTAGCAAGAAAATCAAAATATTTAAAATTAGCAACAGCTGTATATAACTTTTGATAATATATTAAATTATCTTTATATTTTGTATATATTTCATCAAAGTAATAATCTATTTCTTCTTTAGATAGAATAATGTCATAAGATACTTTAGTAATATCTGTAGGATATATATCATCTCCATGTATTTCACTTTCTAAATGAATTCTATTATTTATTAAGGTTAATAAATTAACATATAAGTATTCAAATATAAAGTTTTTACAGGTTTCTTTTTTCTTAAAATTAGTGTTTAAAAAAGCTAAAAGGAATGTAGCTAAATTTTCAGGACTAGGCTTTTGCTTTTCAAATATATAGTATGGTTTAGTTTGACCTTTAGCAAGTTCACCTTTATATTCCTTCTTTTTATATTTTATAAAATATTCTTGAAAACCTTTTAAATCAAAAGCAATTTCTAGATTCTCCATAAACTACTCCTTACATACAATTAAAAATATAAACAATAATTGTATGGTTATTATATAAATTTTTATGTAAAAAGTCAATAAATTGGAAAGGTGTGTGAATTATTAGGATAAATATGATATAATGTAATGAGAAATAGTAATTTGATTAAATTCTTAATTTAAAAGTAATAGAAAATTGAATACAAATTGTTAGGAGAATTTATATGATAAAAATACCGTTTTTAAATAAATTTACTACAGATGACCAAGAATTTTATGATACTCAAATCAATGAAGAATTAAAATATTGTGCGTGTAGCAATTATGTTATTAAATTTACTGATGTGGGTAAAGATAGAAGAGCGTTTTTAATTAAAACAAAAGAGGCGCAATTGTATGCATTAGTATTTTGGAAAAGGGATTATGAAGGTATTAATAATGCTTTAGCTACTTTAAGACTAAATTTAGCTTTAGCTGAAAAAGAAAAAAATAAAGGTTTATCAGAATATGAATATGCACAAATAAGTATGAGTGATGTAAATCAAGCCTTAAAAAACAAACAGGGTGTAAATATTTTATCAAGTCTTGATGAGTTATTAATAGATAATAAGCCATTAAGAAAAAAAGAAGAGGTTATAAGTGAATTATTAAGCTATGCTATGCAAAATGGAAGTGGAGAACCATATTTAGATTTTTATAAAGCTGGATATGATAGAGGTATCCAAAATTATTTAAGTTTAAGTTTATATGATGAAAAAATTTCAATAAATGATAAATTGCTAAATGCACTTTTATATTTTAAAAATAAAGAACCTAGAATATATCATTTAGTAAATTCTTTTATGAGAGGTAATTTTGATGAAATGTTTAGATATAAGGAAGCAATTGAGCAAAAAGTTTCTATAGGAACAATAATTAAACTTTCTCAAAATATAATTCAAGCTCAAGAAGAATTACCAAAGAGAAAACACGATTTACTATTACATAGATTTGGGTTAGGTGTAAATAAAGACAAAAATATTGGTGCAGAAAATAGGTATGAGAGTTTTGTATCTTTTGGAACTTCTGGAGGAGTATTTACAGATAAAGAAACTTCTGAAGGTAAAAGGCCAGTTGTATATAGAAGAATATTAAGGAAAGATGACAAAGCAGTACCTGTAGATTTGCTTGAGGATTTAGGAATAATATATTTAGATGGAACCCAGGAAAATGAATTTTTGCTTCCTCCATTTGCTTTCAAAATAACAGGTATAGAACAGGGTGAAGATTTTGATATTTTTGATATAGAGGAAACTGAAAAAATAAATCCTAGACAAATACTTGCACAAAGAGTTGATGAGCTAGAAAAATATTTGAAAACTAATAATAGAATGGATGATTACGAGATTTTAAAGCAAATACGAGATAAAATTTTACAAAAATCAAAGAAAACAATTAAAGGTTATAATTTAAAAGATATATATTATGGATTAAGACCTAAAAAAAGAAAAATGATAAAAGAAAATGATGATGGTATTGAATTATAGATTATAAATAGTAATTTATGGAGGTAATTTATGATAGCAATTTTCGTATTATTGTTAATAGCAATGGTTTTAGTTGTAAAGTTTTGTAAGAAAACATTAAAGTTAGTATTATCCATTATTATTATTTTAGCAACAATATATAGTGTTATAGTATCTATTGATATAAACAGAGTAGAAAGCTTTAGAGAACCTATATTTAATATTGCTTGGTATGAAGAGACAGGATTAATTGAATATAAAGGAATAGGGTATAGAACTATTGTTAAATATGGTTATACTGCAAATAATGAAAAGAAAATAAGTAGCATAGAAATGTATATGTTTGATAAATGTATAGCAGGAGCAATTGAATAAGTGTAAGTAATGAGAGGTGTTTTTATGAAAAAGAAATTTATAATTGTTGCATTTATTATAATTTTAGTAGTTGCAGGTTTAGTAACAAGTTATATAGACAGTGCTAGAGTTAGAAATGGTGTAGAACCAAAGTATACATTAAGAATCATTTCAGAAGGTGGAAATAAAATTACTTATTGGGGATTAGGTTATAAAGTTATTAGATATCCAGCCGTAAGCCCAAAGGAGTCATTCAAAAGTAGTTTAGGAGTCAAATATGGTAGTTGGTTTATGAACTATAAATTATCAAATTATGAAAGTATATATATAGAATTGTTTATGGAGGGAAAAGCAGTACAAGTTTCAAGAACAAGAGATATTGAATTTATAATAGGATTATTAGAAGATTCTAAATATATAAATGAAGTATGTGATGGTATAAATAGTCACAAAATTGTGTTGGACAATGAAACATATTATATTAAAGATGGATGTAGTGAGATACAAAAAGGTAGAAAACAAGCAAAAATATCAAAAGAAGATTTAAATAAATTTTTAAAAATAATAGATGATTATAAAGGATAAATAGTAATTTTTTGTAAAAAATGAATTTATGTGGTAGAATAAAATAGAATTATTAGATAAAGGATTGAGGAGCAATTATGAGTATAACAATTAATTTATCAGGAGAATGGATATCCTCATTTATTCAAAATAATAAAATTTACAATGAAAAAGTGAATTTTGAACAAGATGGAGATAAATTAGTTGCAAATATTATTCTTAATTATGATAATGAAATTTGCAAATATAAATTTGATGGAAAAATTAATAAAAATATAATAAATGGAACTTATGAGTTTTTAGAAGATAGCGATATTGAAAGTGGTACTATTAGTTTAAAAATAATAAATGAGAATTTTTTGTATGGTGTGGCTACATATATATCAGATGACGAGAACTCTGATGATATAGTTCAAAGTCCATATGCTTTATTTAGAAATACTAATAATAATTTAGGAACATTTAATTTATGTAGTAATTGTGTAGGTAAAAGTGCAACGTGCTGCTGTAATCCTAATGTTGATTCTCCTATGATATTGCCAAAAGAAGCAGAAACAATTTCAAAAAATATGAAGATTAATATAGAAGAATTTGCAAGTAAAGTAGATTTTTCTAAAATGCATAACGATTATACTTTAAAAGAGTTATACCAGATGAAACGACAAGAAAATAGTAACCAATGTTATTTTTATAGAGATAATAAATGTACTATTTATGAAATAAGACCTATTGATTGTAGAATATTTCCTTATGATATTAAATTAGAAAAGGATGGCAATTATTATTTGGTTTATTACAAATCAAATGAATGCCAAATTAAGAATGAGAATATTAAGGACATAAAAATGGTTTCATATAATACAAGATTATTTTTAAGGTTATTATTACCATATATAAGAGAATGGTCTGATAAATATTGCTGTTCACATTTAATAGAAAATAATGACTACGAAATAATTTGTAAAATAGAAGATTTATTTTAATATAAAAATGATTGGAGAGATAAAATTCAACGGTGAATTTGAATGTATTTATTTTAAAAGTTAGGAAATAATTGAATAACAAATTATAAATTATAGATTAGTTCTCAAAAAAGGACTAATCTTTTTGTATTTCTGGAACAGCATGAATAGATGTTCAAAAAATACCATACAACTTTTTAAAACTACATCAAAATTCTAATTGTAGGGTGGTTAATTCTTAACTATACAATTAAAATTATAATTAGTAATTGTAATTCAAACAATTACTAGAAAGGTAGGTGAGTATATGGAACTTGAAAAAGTAACAAGAACAACTCTAACAATGAAAGAGACAGCAGAGTATTTAGGAGTATCATACTGGTTAGTTACACAGCTAGTAAAGAGAAAGAAAATACCATGCTCACGAGTTGGAGGAAAAGTATTATTTAGAAAAGAAGCACTAGATAATTACTTACAAAAACAAGAAGAAGCTTCTATAAATTCTTAAGTTAGGAGGAATTAAAATGGTTTACAAAGCTATTTCAAAAATAAATAAAAAGTGTGGGAGAGTTAGAAATAGCAAAAAGCCATAAAAGGGATAACAATAATTTAAGATTGTTATCCCTTTAAAAATATAAGGTATGAATAGATTTTTTAAACTATATAAATTTTTGTTTGAAGATGATAAATATAAAAATATAGGACTTAATTCAAAAGTAGCATATTGTGTTTATAGAGATTTAATACAACAAAATAAAAATGTAAAGAAAGATAAAGATGGAAAAGTATATATAGAAAATCCAAGGAAGTATTTAATGAATACATTAAATGTATCTATAAATACAGTTACTAAAATTCATAAAGAATTAAATAGAGTAGGACTAATAAAAGATGTTTGGGACGATGTAGGAAAGCCTAATATAGTGTATATTAATTATTGTGAAACTCCTAAACCACAAGTAATTCACAAAACTTATGAAACGATAAAAGTAGAAGAAAAGAAAGAAGAAATAAAACCAGTTGAAGTTAAAAAAGAACCAATAATAGTACCAGAAGTAAAAGAAGAATTAGTAGAAAGAATTACAGATAAAGATTTAGAAGATGCACAAAAAGTACTAAAAGAATATAAAGTTGGTAAAATAGATTTAGAAGCAAGCAAAATATTAAAAAATATAAAATTATATTTATATAAAGCAAAGGAAGAAGAACTAATTAAAATAGCAATAAGAATATTAATAAAAAAGAAAAGAGAAGAAGATAGATTAGAATTATTGAAAAAGATAACTACATATGAAGTGTCTTATGCATTAGAAAGATGTAAAAATAGTGTAAGAAATGAGGAATTGGTTATAAATAAACTAATTAAATACATTGAAACAAAGATAGAAGATGCTAATTACTGGAATTAGCATAAGAGTAAAGTTTCACAAAAATTGTGAATAGGATAATAGAATAAAAAACACTATGGCTGACATTTGTCAGCCATTTTTACTATGTGTCATCACCGTTGAAAGCTCTGCTTTCAAGCTGTTGAGGGATGTTGGCTGACATCTATTCTTGCCGTCTCGGGAGAACAAGTGAAAATAGGGTGGATTTTGTCGAAAAATGGAGAAATTAAAAAGAGACAAAAAGTTACAAAAATTGCCAGATTTGTTGAGTAAAAAAAGAAAATATGATATAGTATTATCGAATAATTAGAAGCGGAGGAAAACGATGAAAGAAGAAGATTTAAAAGATTTAGAAAATAAATTATGGGAATCAGCAGATAAGATGAGAGGAGCTGTTCCTGTATCAAGTTATAAGTTTATAATATTAGGTTTAATATTTTTAAAATATATATCAGATTCATTTGAAGAAAAATATCAAGAGCTAATTGAACAAGGTTATGGATTAGAAGAAGATAGAGATGCTTATTTAGCAGATAATGTTTTTTACGTACCACAAAAAGCGAGATGGGAATATTTAAATGTTCACTCTAAAGATGCTAACATAGGTCAAATAATTGATGAAGCATTAGAAGAAATAGAAAAAGAAAATCCATCTTTGAAAGGTGTGCTAATTAAACAATATAATAGTCCAGACTATAAAAATGTTAATTTAGGTGAATTAATAGATATTTTTACTAATATAAAAATTGGAAGTAAACAAGCTCAAGATAAAGATATATTAGGAAGAATATATGAATATTTTTTAGGACAATTTGCATCTAATGAATTACAAAAAGGTGGAGAATTCTATACACCTGCTTGCTTAGTAAGAACAATGGTAGAAATATTAGAACCATATCAAGGTAGAATATATGATCCAGCTTGTGGTTCAGGAGGTATGTTTGTACAAAGTATAAAGTTTATTCAAAGACATAATGGTAGTGCAAGAAATTTAACTATATATGGTCAAGAAAAGAACCCTACTACATGGAAATTAGCTAAAATGAATTTAGCTATTAGAGGTATAAACAACGAAGGGTTAGGTAAGTTTGCAGATGATACATTTCATAATGATTTACACAAAGATTTAAAAGCGGATTTTGTTTTAGCAAATCCACCATTTAATATATCTGATTGGGGACAAGAAAAGTTAGTAGATGACGTAAGATGGAAATATGGAATTCCACCAAAAGGAAATGCCAACTTTGCATGGGTTCAACATATGGTATCTAAACTATCAATGAATGGTAAGGCTGCAATAATACTTGCTAATGGTTCATTATCTGCAGGTGGTCAAGAAGAAGAAATTAGAAAAAATCTTATAGAAGCTGATTTAGTTGATTGTATATTATCAATGCCATCAAATCTATTTTATACAGTAACTATACCTTGTAGCATTTGGATTTTGAATAGAAACAAAAAACAAAAAGGAAAAACATTATTTATAGATTGTAGAAATCTAGGAACGATGGTTACAAGAAAGTTAAGAGAACTAAATGAAGAAGACATATCAAAAATAGTAGGTACATATCATAGTTTTCAAAATAATGAAAATTATGAAGACGTTGCAGGGTATTGCAAAGTATCTACAATAAAGGAAATAAAAGAAAATAATTATGTTTTAACTCCAGGTAGATATGTAGGGACAGAGGAACAAGAAGATGATGGAATACCATTTGAAGAGAAGATGAAAATACTTACAACTGAACTAAAAGTACAATTTGAAGAGTCTCACAAGTTAGAAGAAGAAATTAAGAAGAACTTGGAGGTAATTGGGTATGAAATTTAAAGAATATAAATTGTCAGAGTTATCTAAAGGCAATAAAGGTACATATGGCATAGGTGCATCAGCAGTAGATTATAGTGAAGATTTATATACATACTTGAGAATAACAGATATAAAAGAAGATGGAACATTAGATTATGCTAATTTAAAAAGTGTTAATGATGAGAATGCAGTTAAATATATATTAGAAAAAGGTGACATTGTATTTGCAAGAACAGGTAACAGTATAGGTAAATCATATTATTATAATGGTGAAATAGAAAATCTAGTGTATGCAGGTTTCTTAATTAAATTTTCGCTAGATGAAACAAAAGTAAATCCAAAATTTATAAAATACTATACTTTAACCAATGAATATAAAAATTGGGTAAAAGAAATACAAACAGGAAGTACTAGAGGAAATATAAATGAAAAAATGTATGGTAATATGATTATTAAATTACCACCTAGAGAATACCAAGATAAACTCGTTATTTTATTAGATAAGATAGATAAAAAAATAGAATTAAATAATCAGATAAATGATAATTTGCTTAAGTTAAATAGAATCTTGTTTGAAAAATATTTTGAAGAAGATATTAATAGTGTTGGAAAAGATTTATTGGGAAATATGTGTAATATAAAATATGGAAAAGGGCTACCTACTTCCAAAATTTTAAAAGAGGGTTTTCCTGTTTATGGTGGAAATGGAGTTATTGGCTATTATAATGAGTTTATTTATGAAAAACCTCAAATATTGGTTTCATGTAGAGGAGCTGCATCAGGAAAAGTTATATTTTCAAAACCAAAAAGTTTTGTTACAAATAATTCTTTGATATTAGAGTGTGATAGAAAATTATATTACTATTTAAAGGAATTATCTTTAAAATATCCATATTATCAATATACAACAGGATCTGCTCAACCTCAAATTACTATTGATAATATAAAAGGCATAGAAATAAGTTTGCCAAATAATAAAATTTTAGAAGAATTTAATATTTTGTCAGCCAATATAGAAAAGCAGTATTTTAATAAGATTGCCGAGAATGAGTATTTAGAAAAATTAAGAGACACAATACTACCAAAACTTATGAATGGAGAAATAGATTTAGACAAAATAGAAATTTAATCATACAAATTACGATTTATTGAAGGAGAAATCATTGTGGAAGATTTAATAGAAAAAGTAAAAGAGGCTATAAATATTTTATATAAAGAAGACAAGATATTATTTAATAATAATGTGTCTGAAAGATGTTTAGTATATAATTTTGCAAAACATTTTATTAATTTATTAGATTCAGAAGAATATAAAGGATTAAATGTTGATTTAGAATATAATAGGAATTGTAAAGGGATGAAAACAATAGAGAATCAATTAACCTCATATCCAGATTTAATATTACATAAAAGAGGTTCTAATAGTGATAATAGAATGGTAATTGAATTTAAAAAATGGAATAATTTATATAGATTAAATAAAGATAGAAAAAAATTAAGCTCTTTTAAAACAGAATATGGATATAAATTATGTATGTTAATAGTTTTTCATAAAGAAAATTCAGGAAAAGTAAAATATGAAGAAATATAATTTAGGGGGCAAATTATGTTTGATGAAGAAACACTAGAAAAAGTAACAATGGAAATGTTACAAAATTTAGAATATGAATGTATAAATGGTTATGAATTGCAGAGAGAAGATTTTTCAAAAGTATTATTAGAAGAAGATACAGTACAAGCAATAGAAAGAATAAATAATGGTATAAAATCAGAGCAAGTACAGGAAACATTAAGATTAATTAGAAATTTGGACCATAATAACACAATATTAAATAATAAACAATTTACAAAGTACTTATTAGAAGGTATTGCTGTACCTATTCAAGAAAATGGAGAGACTAAATATAAAACTGTTAAATTAATTGATTTTGATAATATTCATAATAATATATTTAAAGCAATTAACCAATATACAATTAAAGAACATAGTGAAAAAAGACCAGATATAATTATATTTATAAATGGATTGCCTCTTGTTGTAGTGGAATTGAAATCAACAGTAAGAGAAGATGTAAAATTAATAGATGGGTATCATCAATTAAAAGGATATCAAGATGTACATATCCCAACATTATTTTACTACAACCAATTTATGATAGTAAGTGATGGAGTGCAAGCAAGAGCAGGAACAATAACAAGTCCTTGGAGTAGATTTTCTGAATGGAAAAAAGTTGAAGACACGGATGAAATATTTGAACAAATGCCTACACATAAAACTTTATTTAATGGAATGTTAAGACAAGATAGAGTATTAGATATAATAAAGAATTTTATATTGTGGAGTGAAGATTCAAAAATATTATCTGCATACCATCAATATTTTGGAGTAAAAAAAGCAATACATAGTACAGAAAAGGCAATAGATAATAGAACAGGAAAAGCTGGATTATTATGGCATACACAAGGTAGTGGAAAAAGCTTTTCAATGGTATTTTATGCAGGAAATATGATTAAAGTATTAAATAATCCAAGTATAGTAGTTGTAACAGATAGAAACGATTTAGATAATCAATTATTTACAACATTTGCAAAATGTTCAGATTATTTAAAGCAAGAGCCAGTACAAATAGAAAGTAGACAAGATTTAAATGAAAAGTTAGAAGGCAGAAAATCAGGTGGAATCTTCTTTACTACATTACAAAAATTTGAAGAAGAAACAGGAGTGTTTAGTAATAGGGATGATATTTTAGTTTTAGTCGATGAGGCACATAGAAGTCATTATGGACTTGATGCAATAATTAAATTTGATAAAACTAAAATGGAAGCATATAAAAAGTATGGAACAGCTAAATATTTACATGATGCTTTTCCTAATGCTACATATATTGGTTTTACAGGAACACCTGTTGAAACAAAAGATAAATCTACAACTAATATATTTGGAGATATTATAGATGCATATGATATGACCCAAGCCATAATGGATGGTTCAACTGTACCAATTATGTATGAATCAAGAATGGCAAGAGTAGGACTAAATCAAAAAATATTAGATGATATAGATGATTATTACAATATGTTAGAAACAGAGGAAGGTGTAGAAGATTATAAAATAGCAGAATCTAAAAAAGCTATGGCTACAATGAAACAAATTATTGAAGATCCAGATAGATTAGAAATGATAGTTAAAGACATTATTAAACATTATGAAGAAATAGAAACAAGTATAGCTAACAAAGTAATGGTAGTAGCATATTCAAGGCAATCTGCATTTACAATGTATTATAAATTCTTAGAATTAAGACCAGAATGGAAAGACAAAGTAAATATGATAATAACATCAAACAATAAAGATGATGAAGAAATGCAAAAAGCTATAGGTTCTAAGAAAGATAAAAAACAATTAGAAGTTGATTTTAAAGATATGGACTCAGAATTTAAAATTGCTATAGTTGTAGATATGTGGTTAACAGGATTTGACGTACCAGGACTTGGAACAATGTATGTAGATAAGCCTATGAAGGCACATAATTTGATGCAGGCAATAGCAAGAGTAAATAGAGTGTACAAAGATAAAACAGGTGGACTTATAGTAGATTATATAGGATTAAAAAGATGGTTATTAGATGCATTAAATACATATACAAAACGTGATCAAGGTAAAATAGTAGATAATAGTGAACTTGTAAAGGTTTTAAATGACAAAGTAGAATTGATTAGAGATTTATTTAAAGGATTTTACTATGGACATTTTGCTACAACAACAGATAGTGATAAATACGAAATAATTATGGCTGGTGCAAACTGGATGCTAAAAACAGAAGAAATTAAAAAAGCTTTTATGAGATATAGCTATGATGTTAAAAGTTTATATGCTTTATGTACAGGAGTTTTATCACAAGAAATGAAAGATGAAGTGTTATTCTTTATTTCAGTTAGATCATTTATCTCAAAATTAAGTGGAGAAAAAATTGATGTTAAAGAAATAAATGATAATGTAGCAAAAATGTTAGAAAGAGCAATACAAGATGATGAAATGTTACAAATAGGAGAAGTACATAATAGCAATCAATTAGCATTGTTAAGTAATGAAATTTTAAATAGATTAGCAAAAATGCAAAAGAAAAATATAGCAGTTGAAGTATTGAATAGAGCATTAAAAGGGTATGTAGAACAAATAGGAAAACAAAATGTTGTATTAATGGAAAAGTTCTCTACAAAATTTAAAAAAATTGCAGATACATATAATGAAAGAACAAGTGTAGAAGATATAGAAAAGATAATTCAAGAAATGATTAACTTGAGAAATGAGATAGAAGAAGAATTAAAAGCAGGAAACGAATTTGATTTATCGCCAGAAGAAAAAGCATTTTTTGATGCATTAGGAAATGATCCTGAAGTTAAAGAATTAATGAAGGATGAAGTATTAGTACAAATTGCAAAAGAACTTGTAGAAACAGTAAATAGTAATATGACAATAGACTGGGATATAAGAAAAGATGCTAGAGCAAGAATGAGAATTGAAATTAAAAAGCTCTTAATTAAATACGATTATCCACCAAACAAGAGTGAACAAGCAGTTCAAACAGTAATCAGACAAGCTGAGTTAAAGTGTAAAGCTATGCTCTAATATAAGTTCATATTATTGGAGGAGATAGAAATGATTATTTTTGTAATTTTTTTAATTATAATTATTATATTGATTGGAATTGCAAGTAGTTCTAGTAACAATTCAGAAACATCTTCGTTAGATGATATTGCAAAAACTGAAATGATGTCTGATATATATAATGATATAACAGGGGATAATCTAGATCCAATTGAAAAGAATCTTTTATTTATGTATCATCAAAAAGACAAGAAAAATTGAAATATGTTAAGAGGAGCATTTTGACATAATAATATATAAAAAACAGAAAGTTTAATAAGATTAAATTTTCTGTTTTTTTATAATTAATTACAACTTTCGACAAAATTTGCAAAAATAATATGATATAACATAGCAAAAGTGTTATGGAGTAAGTATGAATTGTTTGATAGCAGATAAATTAAAAGAATTAAGAAAAAACAAAAAAATCACACAGGAACAATTAGCGGAAAAATTAGATATAAGCAGATCCAAAGTTTCAAGCTGGGAAACTAATAGGCGAGATATGAGTATAACGGAAGCAATAAAATTAGCAAATATTTATGATACAAGTCTTGATAATATGTTTGAAATAAAGGATATAAGCGAAAAACAATATATAGAAATATCTAATAATTTTATAAAAAGTAAAAAAATATCTTTGGAAGAAAAAATAACAATTATTGAATTAATAAGAGATTCTCTTAAACAAAATAATATTGATGAGTTTTATGAAAAATGCAAAATGATACAAAATGCGACAAAATAGTTATAATGTAGCTGCTTTGTCGCATTTTTGGTATGTAATACATAAGTTTAACTTGATATAATATATGTGTAATTTTTAATGGAGGGATATATATTGAAAGAGAATACAAACAAAATAGGACATTTAAATATGATTCAAGAAATAATTACTAGGATGGGAAACAACTCATTTTTATTAAAACAGTGGTCTGTAGGAATAATGGTAGCTATATATGCGTTTGCAGGAGAAAGTTCCCATAAAGCTGTAATAGTAACAATAATTCCCTTGCTTGTATTTTGGCTATTAGATGCATATTATCTTATGCTTGAAAGAAAGTTTAGATGTTTATATGATGAAGTTCGAATGAAAAAAGAGGAAGAAATTGATTTTGATATGAGTTTCAATTTTATAAGAGTCAATATTAATGATGTGAAAAAATATTGCTTTTTTAAAATATTATTTTCAAAAACAATATGGACTTTTTATATAGTATGTATATTAACTACATTAATGATTTATTTTATAAAATTTTAAGGAGGATATTATGAAAAGACAAATATTTTATAGTTTTCATTTTAAAAACGATTGTTGGAGAACAGGACAAGTTCGTAATATAGGAACGATAGAAGGAAATAAACCAGTTTCAGAAAACGATTGGGAAGAAGTAAAGAAAAAGGGAGATGAAAATATAAAAAAATGGATAAATGACCAATTAAAATATAGAAGTTGTACTGTAGTTTTAATAGGTGCAGAAACATCTAAGAGGAAATGGGTTAAATACGAAATTGAAAAAAGCTGGAATGATGGAAAAGGTGTGTTAGGAATATATATACATAATTTAAAAGATCAAAATCAAGAAAGAAGCGAAAAAGGAGATAATCCATTTGAACAATTTACTTGTGAAAATGGAAAAAAATTATCTGATTATGTTAAAACTTATAATCCACCATATGGTACCGATAGTAAAGCTAATTATAATTATATTGCTGAAAACATAGAAGACTGGATAGAGACAGCAATTAATGATAGATAATAAAAGGAGGGATTTAATATGCATACAACAGGAGAAAAACCAGGTAAAGGTGAATATTATTGTATAAAATGTGGACAAAATGTAACATTAAATGATAATACAGATACTTTACCACCATGTCCAAGATGTTCTAATACTACATATATAAAAAGATAGCAGAAAGCCGAGACTTAGTCTCGGCTATTACAATCTACACAATCTTCATAATTTCATTTCTTACATACTCTTCCACCATATTATCAATCATATTATTATACTGAGCCATCACGATAAACTCATGTGTTTTAGGCTCTGGGTGCTGATGTGAGTATCTTTTAAGAGCCATAATGTTTACCACCTAAACTCATAATAACTAAATTTAAACAATCACCAAAACCTGCTCTATAATACTTATCATTGTAATAACTACAAAATTCTAAAAAGTCATCATAAATTTGTTCTAATATTTTCTTTGCAAATTCTCTGTTCTTGTAAGGTAAGCTTTTTAGTAGCTTGTTCTCAAGTTCATCAAAGTGCAAAAGATGTTTTTTATCCTCTTTCGTTAATATTGCTAATTCCTCATCTCTAAAAATAATCCAGTCTGATAATAAATCATTTAATTCATTATTTGATAATTTGTTTTTCATAAATTTTACATCCAATTTTTACCATTATTTCTTGGGGAGATTTTGGTGAAAAATTCTCCCCAAAATTCCAAAAATCGCACAAATGTTCCAAAAATGCAAAACTCTGAAAGTACTGAAACACCAATAAAAACTTAACTTTTCTTAAAAATTCAAAAATAGAGTTATGTTAACTTATAACCCGAAGGTCGATAGTTCGAGTCTATCCCCCCACAACCAAAAAAATTGAACGCAGGTGCATACACCTGCGTTTTAACGCGCCTTGAAAGCTAGTAAAATAGGTGTTTTTTAAATTTTGATGTTTTTAAAATGTATACAGAGGTTATACAAAAGTCTCCGCACTATTGTACCTACTACTGTAACTTTTGTTTTACAATTATGTATTAAATATTTTTATATATTATGTTGAATTAAATAAAAAATATTTAACAGTTATGATATAATGAAAAAGATAAATAGTAATTTGAAAGTGAGATGTAATTTTATGAATAAAGAAGAATTGCATAATATTGTAGAAGAAGAACAACCTAATATATGTCAAATAGTAGCAATTAAGAATAATGAAATAGTTTATAATGATACTTGGAATAATTATAAAACAACAGATAATGTTCATATTGCTTCAGTAACAAAAAGCATTATATCTATACTTATTGGAATTGCTATTGATAAAGGACTAATAGAAAGTGTTAATCAAAAAGTATTAGATTTCTTTCCTGATTATGTTATAAAAAGAGGAGAAAAAACAATACAAGAAATTACTTTATATAATTTACTTACAATGACAGCACCATATAAATATAAATCAGAGCCTTGGACTAAAGTATGCACAAGTGAAGATTGGACAAAGTCTGTTCTTGACTTGTTAGGTGGAAGAAATGGTATTACAGGAGAGTTCAAGTATTCAACATTAGGTATTCACATATTGAGTACAATAATAACAAAAGTAAGTAATATGACTACATTACAATTTGCTAATAAATATCTTTTTAAGCCACTTGGAATTAAAGAAAGAAACAATTATATTGTAAAGAATAAAGAAGAACATATTAGTTTTGTAACATCAAAACTACCAAAAGAAAATGGTTGGTTTTGTGATAATAAAAGAATTGTAACATCAGGATTTGGACTATGTGTATCAGCAGAAGATTTAGCAAAAATTGGACAAATGTGTCTTAATAAAGGAATGTATAATGATAAACAAATAGTTTCTTCAAAATGGATTGAACAAATAACAACACCATATATAAAATGCGATGAAAAATTTGCATTTATGCAATATGGTTATTTATGGTGGATTATAGATGAAGAAAAGAAAATATATTCAGCCATTGGAGATAGTGGAAATGTAATATATGTTAATACTGATAAAAATATTGTTATATCAGTTACAGCAACATTTAAGCCATTAGTGTTTGATAGAGTTCAATTTATACAAAAGTATATTGAACCATTTATTACTGAATAACAAATTACAATTTGAAAGTGAGATTATTATGAAAAATATATTTGAAAAGCATGAAACTTTATTTTGTATATTATTAATAATAGCCTATATATTAGTAAATTCATATTGTATACAAAATTTTGGAACAGATGATTATAGAAGTACAATTATAAATACTATATTTTCTGTTTCTTTGATAATATTAATTAGAATATTAAAAAGAACATCGTATTATGGATTAACAAAAGTAACAAATCTAAAGAAATATTTATATTTTATTCCATTATTATTAATTGTATCAGTTAATTTATGGAATGGTATTAATATTAATAATTCAAAGAGTGAAATTATATTTCATATTTTAACTATGATTAATATTGGATTCATAGAAGAAATTATTTTTAGAGGATTTCTATTTAAAATGATGGCAAAAGATAATATAAAAACGGCAATAATTGTAAGTTCGGTTACTTTTGGAATAGGACATATTATTAATTTGTTGAATGGTGCGGAATTAGTTCCAACTTTAATGCAAATATGTTATGCAATTTCAATAGGCTACGTGTTTGTTATTATATTTTATAAAAGCAAATCACTTATTCCTTGTATAATAACTCATTCAGCCGTAAATTCACTTTCGATATTTAATGTTGAAAATGGAATATCTTTATATGTATCGTCTGTGTTTTTAATAATAGTACCACTGATTTATGCAATATATATAAATAAAAAGATAAAAGAATAAAAATTAGAAGGAATGCTGGAGATATGATATTAGTAATAGAAAGTATTGTTTTATGTGTGTTATTTACTATGATGGTATATATAATGTCTAGAGAACCAATTAAAACATTATATAATTATCCGCCAAAGATTCAAGAAAGAGTAAAAACTTTAGATGAATATAAAGATAAAATACCAACACAAGAAAATAAAATAATTGCAAAAAGTTTAGCATCAATTTTAATTATAGTTATTATAAGTTTGATTTTAAGATATATTAATGGATACACAACTTTTATAGAAGGTTTTGGTTATGGATTTTTATTATGGACAATAGTGAATATATATGATGCTGTAGTAATGGATATTATATGGTTTTGTCATGATCCATATTTCGTTTTTAAAGGGACTGAAGACATGGTAGATGAATATCATAATTATTGGTTTCATATTAAAGGAAGTTTAATTGGAGAAGTTTTGGCATTAGTTATATGTGCAATAGTTGGATTAGTAATACAATTTATTTTATAAGATAAATTACAATTTATGGAGGGTAATTATATGAATAAAAAAAGGTTATTAATTATTATTACAAGTGTAGTTTTATTAATAATAGTATTATGGTTTAGTGGAATTATTCCAAAACAAATAGCCAGAATATATGGAACAAATTATATAAAAAATAATTTTCCAAAAATGCAATTAGAGTATGAAGGTATAGAATGGAATAAATATTATGGTGATTATATAATTACTTTTAAAGATAATAATAATCAAAATTATGGTTGTGTTATTGGGCCAAAATATTTACCTATTAATATAGGACAAGGAATAAATGCACTAGAAGTAATTTATAAAGAAAATTATAGTTCAAATATTACAGAACCGTATATTCCAGATGGAATGGATATAGCAGATGGAAATGAGGGAAAAATACCGGTAAATGAAGTGAAATATAATCGTGATGCAAAAAATGTGACTATTGAGGTTTTGGAAGATACTATAACAAAAGAATCAGTAGAAATATTAATTACAGATAATAATGAATACCAATATGGTTGGGGTGTTGAATTTAGAGTTCAAGAAAAGGTAAATGGAGAATGGGTAGATTTAAAATATATGTCTGATAATATAAGTTGGATTGAAATAGCTTATGTACTAAACGAGAATAACCAAATAACTCAAAAATTAAATATAAAAGAATATTATGGAAGATTATCTAAAGGAATTTATAGAATAGTAAAACCTGTTTATGATAACGGTTATATTGATTTGTATTCAAATGAGTTTGAAATTAAGTAGTTGTTTAAGCAAGTAGTTATTTGATAATTACTTGCTTTTGTGTTAATATAATTGCAATATAAAATACCAGATGTTAAAACGAAATAATCAAATTATTTAAATAATTTACAAGAAGTGGTATAATTGTTGGAAATGAGATAAATAGTAAATTGGTAATTTTGAAAGGAAAAGACAAATGTGGAGATATTATTATACGATAGTTAGAAATATTTTTAGAATTCCAGAGGCAATAAAAACGATGCAAGATATGCTTAAATTATCGAAGGAACGTCCAGATGAATATAATGAGGAAACTAAATATAGATATATTCAATATATTGCAGATGTTATGCAAAAAACAGGACATATAAAAACAGAAGTGTATGGGGAAGATAATCTACCTAAAGATGGTGGGTATATGATGTATCCAAATCACCAAGGGAAATATGATGTTTATGGAATTATATCTGTCCATAAAAAACCATGTACTTTTGTAATGGATATAGAAAAATCAAACTCTATTTTCATAAAACAAATAGTAGATGTACTAGCTGCTAAACGATTAGATAAAAAAAATAATAGACAAGCTATGAAAATTATTAATGAAGTTGCAAAAGAAGTTGAAGCAGGAAGAAGGTATATTTTATTTCCAGAGGGGATTTATGATAATCAGAAAAAGAATAATTTGATTGATTTTAAAGCGGGATGCTTTAAAATTTGCTTGAAATCAAAGGTGCCGATTGTACCAGTAGTTTTGGTAGATTCATATAAACCATATAATAGTTGGAATATGGGAGAAATAAAAACACAAGTACATTTTTTAAAACCAATTCTGTTTGATGAATACAAAGATATGAATACACAGCAAATTTCAAAATTGGTAAAAGATAGAATAGCAAATAAGATAAAATATATTAAATAAACAAAAGTACATTTTATTAATTTTTTATTTTTAAATTTTATGATATAATCAATTTGTAAAAAAATATAGAAACTCTTACGGAAACGTAAAAATATAGGAGTAAATATATGAAAAATAAAATAATTATTGGAATATTAATTTTTGTATTTGTATTAATAGGATTAGCATTATATACACAATATATTGATAGTGCAAGAGTAAGAAATGGCGTAGAACCTAAATTTACAATAAAAACTGTAAATTTTAATGGAGATAAAATAACATACTGGGGACTAGGGTATAAAGTAGTAAGAAAAGTTGGAGTTTCACCAGACGAACCATATGAAAATAATATAGGAGTGAAATATGGTAGTTTGTTTATGAATGATAATTTTTTTGTAGCTAATAATGAAAAAGATAATGAAGAAAAAATAACAATGACAATAAAAGAAGGAACATTAACAGATGCGACTATTATTATAAAAAACAATAGTAATAAAGAATTAAGTTCACGGAGAATGGTTTAAAATAGATAAAAAAGAAAACGAAGAATGGAAAGAAGTAAAAGCTATAAATGATGAATATGGTTTTATAGCAATAGGTTGGATTATAAAAGAGAATGGAGAATTTGAAGATAAAGTTGATTGGTCTAACCTATATGGAGAATTAAAAGAAGGAAATTATAGAATAGTAAAAGAAATTTATTTTGATGGAAACAAGAAAGAAATTTATGCTAACTTTACTATTAAATAAAAGATGAACAAAGTGAAGTTGTATTTAATTGATTTATAAGAATGATATAATTGTAGAAAAATAAGGAGAAAAAATATGAAACTTTTATTTCAAACAATAACAAAGTTTGTTTTAGGGTTAGTGATGATAGGATTATTATTATTTTTACCAGCAGGAACTTTTAAATTTTGGAATGCTTGGTTATTTATTGGACTGTTATTTATACCAATGTTTTTTGTAGCACTGGTATTATGGCGTAAAGATAAAGAATTATTAAAGAAAAGACTAAATGGAAAAGAAAAAGAGAAAACTCAAAAAAATGTAATACTTATGACTTTAATTATTTTTATTGGTAGTTTTGCTGTTGCTGGTTTAGATTTTAAATATAATTGGTCTAGGTTACCTATGTGGGCAGTTGCTCTTGGTTCAATAATACTTATTATTGCTTATGTACTTTATATTGAAGTTATGAGAGAAAATACATATCTTTCTCGCACAGTTGAAATTCAAGAAAATCAAAAAGTAATAGATACAGGGTTATATGGAGTTGTACGTCATCCAATGTATATGGCAACAACATTATTATACTTAAGTTTTCCTATTGTATTAGGTTCATTAATTGCATTTATAATTTTTTTACCATTTCCATTTATTCTTGCTAAGAGAATAAAAAATGAAGAGGAAGTACTTGAAAAAGGACTAAAAGGATATAAGGAATATAAAGAAAAAGTAAAATATAAAATGATACCATTTGTATGGTAATTAAGGAGGAAAAATGAGTAAACACAAAAAAAGTGGGTCAGCCATATTTATGTATTGTGTGATAGCAATTACTGTTATAACCTCAATAGTTTGCTTTATTTTATATTATGGAAATATTTATAAAAATGCAATAATCTTATGGACAGGAATAACAGCCTTCACAATAATGTATCACTTTTGGGTAAGAATTATTATGGGAAATGTTTCTAAATTATTTAAAAAGCATATAAATTATAAACAATGGTGGTTTAAAGAAAAGAAATTTGAAAAAAGTTTTTACAAATTATTACGTGTGAAAAAGTGGAAAGGAAAAGCTCTAACATATAATCCAGAGTTATTTTCACTAAAAGAATATTCATTAGAAGAAATAGCAAATACTATGACAAAAGCAGAAGTGGACCATTGGATAAATGAAGTGATTTCACTATCAACTCTATTGTTTGCTTTTTTCTGGGGAAAGTTTTGGATTTTTTTCGTAACAGCAATTGCAGCTATGATTTTTGATAGTCAGTTTATTATTATTCAAAGGTATAACAGACCAAGAATTGTAAGAATTTTAGAAAAAGAGAAGAAAATAACAAAAGACAAGATCAAAATAGAAAACTGAACAAAGGGACGAACCTTTTGTTCAGTTTTTAAATATATTTAAAAACTTCATTTGGATAAATTATTGCTTTATGGTTTTTAAAAAGTTCAATATCTACCCATTTAGCATGATAAGTTTGGTTATTATCAAATATAATATATTCATCTTTATAATCAGCATTAGAAATATCAATAGAATAAAAGAAAATTATTTCATGACCATTTTTGCCATTATAAGTAAAGATGTTTTCAGAAATCCCCAAAAAATTATTTATTGTTATATTGGCACCAATTTCTTCTAAAAATTCTCTTTTTAAAGCTATTTCACTCGTCTCTAAAAACTCAATTCCGCCACCTAAACATCTATAAAATGTTTGATTTTTTACAGTATCAAAACCCTCTGAAACCAATATTTTATTATTCTTAATAGTAATACCTAATACAATAGGTCTAATTTCCTTAAATTTATCCATTTAAAACCTCCATGAAATATATATAATAACAATATTATTATATAAATACAAAAAATTTAAGTCAATATCAATTAAAAATGAATATTAAAATAAAGCCATTTTTTTGATATTTTTTTACCTTTATTATTTACAAATTTTGTGTTCTAATATAAAATAAACATGGTGGAAAATATGTATGAGATAATTTCAAAAAGTGAAGAAGAAACAAAAAAAATTGCATATGAATTAGCATCAAAATTATCTAAGGGAGATGTTGTTATACTTTCGCGGGGATTTAGGTGCAGGGAAGACTAAATTTACTGAAGGGTTCCTATCTTTTTGGAATTTACAAGATGAAATTTCTAGTCCAACATTTACAATTGTAAATGAATATTCAAATGGCGAAATTAACATCTATCATTTTGATGTATATAGATTAGCAGACATAGATGAATTCTATGCAATTGGTGGACAAGAATATTTTGAAAAAGGAATATGCATAATAGAATGGGGAGAATTAATTTTAGATGCTCTACCAGAAAAATATATAAAAATTGAAATATTAAAAGATGAAAGTAAAGAAAATATAAGGTATATAAAAATAGAGAGGAATTAAAAGTCCTCTCAATCTCGTCGGGGTTATATATTTGTGGAGAAGGAGCAAAAATGTTAATATTAGCAATATCTACTTCTAGTAAAATATGCTCAGTATCATTATTAGAAGATGATAAACCAATAAAAGAATTAAATATAGACAATTTAAAAACTCATTCAGAAAACTTGGTGCCATTAATAGATGATTTATTTAAAGCTACAAACAAAAAAGTTTCTGAATTAGACCTAATTGCATGTGATGTAGGACCTCGGTTCTTTTACAGGGATACGTATTGGGATTGCTACAACAAAAGCAATTGCAGAAGTGAATCAAATACCAGTAATATCGTGTTCCTCTTTAGAGGCTTTGAGCTACAATGTTAATTCAAATACAATATGTTCTTTAATAGATGCTAGAAACAATCAAGTATATTGTGGGATTTTTGATAGTAATCATGAATTAATTAAAGAGTATATAGCAGATGATATAAACGTAATAATAGAAAAATTACCAAATAATAATATAATTTTTGTTGGAGATGGAGCTATTTTACATGAAAAATTATTAAAAGGTAATTTTGCAAAGGATAATAATATTCATGCATCAAATATTGGAATTTGTGCTTACAATAAATTTAAAAATGGAATTTCTGAAACAGCTGACTCAGTAGTTCCAATGTATTTAAGAAAATCTCAAGCTGAAAGAATGAAGGAGTTAAAATGAAAAATATAATAATTAATAAAATGACTCTTTCAGATTTAAAAGAAATTTCTAACAACCTCACATCTGATTTTGATGATTTTTGGAATTCTAACATACTAGAATCAGAACTAAAAAATCCATTTTCAAAATATATAATTGCAAGATTAGAAACAGAAGTTGTAGGTTTTGCAGGAGTTATAGATACAGTAGACCAAATGGAAATAACAAATATTGTTGTAAAGAAAAATTTTAGAAAGAACGGAATTGGGAATGCCCTAATTCAAGAACTTATAAGACTTGCTAAATACAATGGCAAAGAAGAAATTACTTTAGAAGTAAAGAGTACTAATTTAGTAGCAATAAAACTTTATGAAAAAAATGGCTTTAAAAAAACAGGATTAAGGAAAAAATATTATAATAACACAGATGACGCTAATATTATGACTTTAAAAATAAAATAATTTAGGAGGATAACTAATGAAAAAAAATGAATTAAATTACAAGCAATTAAAAAATGTATGTGATCCAGATATTTTTAATTTTGAAACAACAGCAGATATAGTTGATAATGATTTAATATATGGACAAGAAAGAGGAATAAAAGCACTAGAATTTGGACTTAACATTAATTCTAAAGGTTATAATTTATACTTAGAAGGACCTGCAGGTGTAGGAAAAACTATGTATACTAAACAATATGTAACAGAACTTGCGTCAAAACAAAAAACACCAGATGATTGGTGTTATATATATAATTTTAATGACCCAAATGAGCCAACTGCAGTAGCACTTCCAGCAGGAATGGGAAAAGAATTTAAAGAAGTTATGGATTCTTTTATTGTAGATATTAGAAAATATATCCACAAAACATTTAGTAATGAAGATTTTGAGAAAGAAAAGAATCTTATAAGACAGGGATTTGAAGAGAAAAAAGAAAAATTACTTAGCAACTTAAATAAACAATGTTTTAAATTTGGTTTTCAAGTTAAATCTGCTCAAAATGGTATTTATATGATGCCAGTTATAGATGGAAGAACTATTGAAGAGGACGAATTTGAAAAACTAGACGAGGAAACAAAAAAAGATTTTGAAGAAAAGTCTAATATTGTTCAAGAATATGTTGTTGCTGCAATTAGCCAAATAAAGATGATAGACAAAGAAGCTGATAAAAAAATTGAAGATTGGCAAGCAAATATTGCATTATTAACTATTAATGCTTATATTAATCCAATTAGAGCAACATATAAAAAACACAAAAAAGTAGTAGCATTTTTAGATAGTGTAAAAAAAGATATATTAAAGAATTTAATATATTTTATAAAAGAGGAAGAAGCTGGGCCAAGCCCACAAAACCCAAAACCAGAATCAGTAAAACCTTGGCTTAATTATAGAGTAAATTTATTTGTAGACAATAGTAATGTAGAAGGAGCTCCTATAATTATGGATACAAACTATATGTACCATAATTTATTTGGAAAATTAGAATATGAAAATCAATATGGAATGTTAAAAACAGACTTTACTATGCTAAAACCAGGACTTTTGCATAAGGCAAATGGAGGGTATATCATACTTCAAGCACAAGATTTATTATCAAACCAAATATGTTACGACACATTAAAAAAAGCTCTTTTAGTAAAGGAATTGTCTATAGAAAACAATGTAGAACAACGTTCATATATGGTTATGATTTCTTTAAAACCAGAGCCAATTCCACTTAATGTAAAGGTTGTTTTACTAGGAGATGCTAATATATATCATACACTTCTTGCTCTAGACCCAGATTTTAGAAAACTGTTTAAAATAAAAGCAGAATTCGAAGAAAATGCTCCAAGAACAGAAGAAAATATTAACAAGCTTGCAAAATTTGTGCATAACTACGGAGAAAGAGAAGGATTCTTGCCTTTAGATAAAGAAGCAATGGCAAAAGTTGTAGAATTTGCTTCTAGAATAACAGAAGATAAGGAAAAACTTTCTACACATTTCTCTGAAATAGGAGAAATTATTTCTGAAAGTTCTACATGGGCAAAGCTTGCAAGAAAAAAGATTATTACAAAAGAATTTATAGATAAAACACTTCACGAGAGAGTAGACAGAATAAAAAAATACGAGCAAAAATATTCAGAAATGATTGAAGATAATACTTTACTTATTAACACTGAAGGATATGAAACAGGAGTTATAAATGGACTTACAGTTATGACTATTGGAGATTATACTTTCGGAAAACCATCAAGAATTACAGCAAACACATATATGGGAAAAACAGGTGTTATAAATATAGAAAGAGAAATTGAACTTTCTGGACCTTCTCATTCAAAAGGAATATTAATACTTTCAGGTTATTTAGGAGAAAAATTTGCACAAGAATTTCCTTTATCACTTACAGCAAGCTTATGTTTTGAGCAAATGTATAATGGAGTAGATGGAGATAGTGCATCTAGTACAGAAGCATATGCTATACTTTCAAGTCTTTCTGGGATACCAATAAATCAGTCAATCGCAGTAACAGGTTCAGTAAACCAAAAAGGATTTATTCAACCAATAGGTGGAGTAAATGAAAAAATAGAAGGATTCTATGAAACATGTAAGATGAAAGGAATAAACTATGAACAAGGAGTTATAATTCCAGTTCAAAATGTAAAAAATCTTCATTTATCTGACGAAGTAATTGAAGCCGTAAAGACCGGAAAATTCCACATATATGCAGTATCAACAATTGATGAAGGAATAGAAATATTAACAGGAGTTCCAGCAGGAAAGAAAAACTCAAATGGAAAATTTCCAGCAGGAACAATCAACTACTTAGCATACGAAAAATTGAAAAAATACTATGAAAATGGAAAAACAAAATAATAATTTATGTGTTTTGTGTTTGGAATTTTGTATTTGGAAAATATATTATAAAAATGTAGGGGCAGGGTTCCACCCCTGCCCGTAAATCAATAATTTTTTTGAGCGGGCGGAGATGGAACTCCGCCCCCTACAAATTATTATTTTTTTAGGAGAACTATTATGAAAGCAATGATAATATCAGACATACATGGTGGAATTAAATATTTAAAACAGGTTCTAGAAAAATATGCAGAAGAAAAAGCTGATAGATTAATAATACTAGGTGATTTTTCTCGGGTATTTTAATTCTTCAAGTAATTATGAAGTGGCAGAAATTTTGAATAACTTTACAGGAGAGATTTATGCAGTAAGAGGAAACTGTGATAATGAGCATTTTGAAGAAATGCTAAACTTTGCACTTATAGATATAAGACATATAAATTTAAATGGAAAAGTAGTAACACTAACACATGGACACATATATAATAAATATAATTTACCAGAATATTGTGGAGAAATTTTTCTAAGTGGACATACGCATTATGGTATGATAGAAAAAGAGGAAGATAGAATTTTTGCAAATCCAGGCTCAATAGCAAGACCAAGAAATGGATCAGAACAGAGTTATTTAATAATAGATGAAAATAAAATTACATTGAAAAATTTAGAAGGAAAAACTTTAGTAGAGGAAAATATAGAATAGGTGAAAAAATGTACTATATATATATATTACGTTGTGAGGATAATTCCTTATATACAGGAATAACAACAAATGTAGAAAAAAGAATGAAAGAACATTTTAGTAAGAGTAAAAAATGTGCAAAATACACTTTTGTACATACTGCAAAAAAGCTAGAAACCTTTTGGGAAGTAGAAAATAGAAGCCAAGCATTAAGATTAGAATATTATATAAAAACATTAAAAAAAGAACAAAAAGAAGAAGTGATAAAAGACAAAAGTAAATTAGAGATATATTTGGGAGACAAAATAAATAATATTTGTTTTAATTAAAGTTGTTACAAATATATGTAGGGGCGCAACCCTCGGCGCCCCGAAAAAATCAAATATTTAATAATGTTTATGGGGTGCCCACAAGTAGCGCCCCACGTTTTTTTATAAAAATTTGGTATTAATTTTCAAATTCTTCCGTAATTCTCAAATTAAATTTATCTTCAAAAACCTTTTTTTTCGCTATATATTCTTTAGTTTTAAACCCCTTTACATCAATCACATCATAAGTTCCATCATTATTAAAGACAATAAAATCAGCTTTATATTTTAATCCAGGAGCTAATATGAAAGTAGGTTGTAGGCAGAAGCCTTTTATATCTTTGCCTTGTAGTCTAAGCTTTAACATATTATAATAGTTGGCTTCTTTTTGGCTATCGAAAGTATGACCATCTACAGAGGTTTTATTAGCTCTGTATTTGGTTTTTTTAATATTTTTATTAGTATAGTTTTTATATTCTTCAGCAGTCCAATGCTCCATTTTAAAGACCATTCCTTTCTTAATAGGTACAGTGTTTTTTAAGCTAATATCCTCCATCTAATTCAGCACTTAAATTTAAAGTGATAACAGATCCTTTTTCGACTTCACTACCTGAAGCAGTATCTTGACTAATAACAACCCCTGTACCATTTAAAACTAAATTTAACTCTTTAGAGTTTGCAGAATTTATTGCTTGTGCAGCAGACATTCCTTTGAAATTTGGAACAGACACAGAAGTTTTTACATTATTATTTTCAGTATATAAGAATACATTTGCTCCATCTAACAACTTTACACCAGTTTTTGGAGTTTGTTCAATAACCAATGTAGATGAATCTATTTCTCCAGATACGTGTACATTAAATCCAGATTTTTCTAAAGTTTCTTTTGCTTTTGAAGTAGTCATATTTCTAATATCTGGTAGAACAGTAGTATGATAAATATTAGTAGATTCATTTGAATGTGAATCAGTACTAGATGCAATATCAAGATCTGGTAATACCTTAGATAATATTTGAGAAACCACTGGACCTGCAACTTGTCCACCTTGATGTCCGGCTTCTCCTTTAGGGTCATAAATTGCAACTAAAATTACTACTTCTGGGTTAGATACAGGAGCAACCCCTATAAAAGATGCTACGTAACCTTCTTCAGTATTTCCATCAAGAGGTTCAGAAGTGCCAGATTTACCACCAACAGAATAACCAGAAACTTGTGCATGTTTTCCAGTACCCTTTTCAACAACATACTCCATTAAATCCATCATTGTTTCAGCAGTTTCTTTAGAAATAACTTGTCTTTTTTCTTCTGCACTTGTTACTGTAATCGCACCAGTAGTTGAATCAACAGTTTGTTTTATTATTTGAGGTTTTACTAAAACACCTTCATTTGCTATTGCAGAAACAGCTGTTACTAATTGAAGAGGTGTAATTGTAAATCTTTGTCCGAACGACATTGTAGCAAGCTCGACATCACTAATTTTGTCTAAATCCCAAAAGTAACTATTTGCTTCACCATAAAAAGCAGAATTGGTTTTTTCAAATAGACCAAAAGCTTGATAATATTTATATAAAGTTGAAGCTCCAATTCTTTGACCTAACTGAATAAATGCGGGGTTACAAGAATTACCTAAAGCTTCTCTTAATGTTTGAGAATTATGACGTTCAGGGTATTTCCAACAACGCATAGAAGTATACGCTACTTGCTCTACACCACTACAAGAAAAATCTTGAGCTACATCTGTTTGGGCAAGTCCTTCTTCTAATGCAACAGCTGCAGTAATTAATTTAAAAGTAGAACCAGGTTCATATGTTTTTTGAGTTGCAGAATTATTCCACATTTCATATAAGGTTTTTGTTTTTTCTTCAGAAGATAAACTATCCCAAGTACTTAGAATATTAGAATTAGTAGGAGTAAAAGGAGTATTTAAATTATAATTAGGGTAACTTGCCATTGCTAAAATATTGCCAGTAGAAGGATCCATTGCTATAACTGTTCCGCCATCTGCTTTATTATCAACTACAGCTTGCTCAAGATATTTTTCACATACGGATTGAACATTAACATCAATAGTTAAATAAACTGAAGAACCATCTTCTGGTTCAATATATGTTTTTTCTTGATTTGGAATTTCACTATTTATAGAATCCGTAAGCATTACAACTTTACCATCTATTCCAGCTAAAATACTATCTAAACTATCTTCTAATCCCCAACTACCATGTGTATCTGAACCAGTAAAACCAATTAGGTTTGAAGCAAGAGTGTTGTAAGGGTAATATCTATTGATAGTAGAATCTATATTTATACCAGAAGTTATTTTGCATTCACTCATCCAAGCCTTTAAAGCTGTAACATCTTCGCTTTCCGCTTTACTAGTTATAGTTATATAGCTTGAATCCTGGTTTAATTTATTTAAAGCTTCTGTATAATCTAATTCAAAAAGTTCACTAAATTTACTAGCTAGTATTTCTTTAGGAACTTCAGTTTTATCAGAGTATAAAATACTTTTTGGATTTACAGAAATTATATCAACATTAGCACTAGAAGCTAAAACTCTACCATTACAATCAAAAATTGTACCGCGATTTGCAGCAATTGTTCTAGTTGTTGTTTGCTGAGCATTTGCCTTAGTTTTTAGCTCATTTCCCTGAACAAATTGTAAAAAACCAATTCGCACAATTAATAATAAAAATATTATAATAAGGCAAATAAAAAATACAGTTAAAGCTTTTTTGTTATTAAAATTAATCTTTTGTATTTTTTTAGATTTTTTCAAAAAATCACCTACTCTAAGTTTAGTATGATAAGATTTTATATTATAAATTTTAAAAAAGCAATAAAATTCCACGAAAAATGTGATATAATAATGTGGATGTAAGAGGTGCGAAGTGTGAGGCGTGAAATTTAAGAAGAGTCTTCGAGGAAGTTACTCTATAAACACACTTCCCACATCCTACTTCACACTTCTAATTATAGAATAAATATTAATATCATTGATAAAAGATTCGGGAGGAATTATGAATATTTTTGAAGAGACAAGATTTATAATGAAAAAATACGGAATAACAGCAAATAAAAAACTAGGACAAAATTTTTTAGTAGATGATAATGCAATAGATGCAATTGTTGAATCTTCTGATATATCAAAGGAAGATTTAGTAATAGAAATTGGACCTGGCCTTGGAACTTTAACAAAACCATTATTAGAAAAGGCCGGGAAAGTTATATGTATAGAATTAGACGATAGAATGATAAAAATATTAGAAGATAGATTTAAATTATATGATAACTTTGAATTAATAAATAATGATGTTTTAAAAGTAGATTTAAATAAATTAATTTCAGATAATAAAAACGAAAATATAAAACAAGCAAAAGTAGTTGCAAACCTACCATATTATATAACAACACCAATAATTATGAAGCTTCTAGAAGAAAGATTAGATATAAAAAGCATAACAGTTATGATACAAAAAGAAGTGGCAGATAGATTAGTAGCAAACCCAGGAGAAGCAAACACTGGAGCAATAACTTATGCCATAAACTACTACACAAGTCCATCAAGGATATATGAAGTAGACAAATCATCATTTATACCTGCACCAGAAGTAAACTCTACAATAATAAAATTAGATGTACTAAAAACTCCAAGTGTAGAAGTAAAAAATGAAGAATTAATGTTTAAAGTAATTAAAGCAGCATTTATGCAAAAAAGAAAAACACTGTTAAATGGGTTAAGCAATAGCAACTTGTTTGGAAATAAAGAAGAAATAGAAAAAATGCTAACAGAATTAGGAATAGATTTAAAAATAAGAGGAGAAAAACTAAAATTAGAAGACTATGCACAAATAGCAGAGTATCTAAATACAAAATGAAAACTTGAGGTCATAATTTATGACCTTAAGTTTTTGGCTTTTATTATGCTTGAAAACTTTACCTAAAAGTTGACAATGAAGCCATTTTGAGGTAAAATAGATATGTTGAAAATTAAGGAAGGAAGTTTTTATGACAAATAATAATTTAAAAATATTTGAAAAATTAGAATCCAAAACAAAAATATATCTAATAATTATAGCAATATTACTTATAATTTTATGTATAAATAAACCAGCATATATAATTCCATCAATTATTATATATGCAGGAATATTAACATATACAATATGGGTAAGCCAAAAAAGAAAAGGGGAAGTATCAAACTACTTACATGAATTAACTCTTAATGTTGATTCTGCAGCTAAAGATACTTTAATAAATTCACCATTTCCACTAATTATTTTAGAAACAAATGGAAATGTTGTATGGAGAAGCTCAAAATTTAATAAAGAGTTTGCCAATGTAGGAATAAATTCTTATATAGATGATTTAGCGAAAGAAATAAAAATTGATATTGAAAATAATGAAAATGCATCTTTAGATAAACAAATAAAAATAGAAGATAAAACCTACCATATAATTGGAAACTATGTAAAAAATAAAAAAAGAGACAAAAAGAAAAATACTGCAGAATATATTACAATATTATATTTTATAGATATAACTGAAAAAGAAGAATTATTAAACAAATATAATGATTCAAAATCTTGTGTGGCAATTATAAAGATAGACAATTATGAAGAAATAATGCAAAGAATATCTGAAGACATGAAAACACAAGTTATAGCAGAAGTTGAAAAAAAATTATATGAATGGGCTGCAAATAAAGGTGGATTAATTATAAAAAAAGATAGAGATACTTTTGTTTCGCTTTTCGAGAAAAAAGACTTAGATGAGATGGAAGAAGACAAATTTAGCATTTTAGATGAAATAAAGGAGATAGAAACAGAAGATACAATACAAATTACACTTAGTATTGCAGTATCAGATGAAGGAAATTCAAATTATGAAAAACATGAATCAGCTCAAGATGCAATGAGTGTTGCATTAGGAAGAGGCGGAGACCAAGCTGTTGTAAGAAAACAAGAAAAATATGTTTTCTTTGGAGGAAAGACTTTAGAGTTAGAGAAAAGAACAAAAGTAAAAGCAAGAGTAATATCACATGCGCTAGAAGAGTTGATAGAAAATTCTTCAAATGTAATGGTAATGGGGCATGTAAATGCAGATATTGACTCTTTAGGTTCAAGTTTGGGAATTTATAGACTAGCAAAAGAATTTGACAAAGAAGCATTTATTGTAAATAATACTAATGGTTTAGCAGTAGAAAATTTTGTAGATACATTAAAGAAACAAGAAGAATATAAAAATGCAATGATAGATAAATCAGAAGCAATGTCTAAAATTAGTGATGAAACATTGCTAATAATAGTAGATACACATAAAAAAGGCTTTGTTGAAGTTCCAGAATTAGTAGATAAAACAGAAAAAATTGTAATAATTGACCACCATAGAAGAGGAGAGGATTTTATAGAAAATCCTACATTAACTTTCCACGAAGTATATGCATCTTCAGCAGCAGAGCTTGTAACTGAAATTATAGAATATTCTAGTAAAAACATAACCCTTGAACAAATAGAAGCAGAAAGTTTATATGCAGGAATAATGATGGACACAAAGAATTTTACTTTCAAAACAGGTGTTAGAACTTTTGAGGCAGCGGCATATTTAAGAAAATACGGAATTGATATAATAAGAGTAAAAAAATGGTTCCAAAGTGATTTAGAAAGTTACAATGTAATTGCAGACATTGTAAAGAATGCAGAAATTGTAAATGAATCAATAGGAATATCTCAATATAATGAAACAGATAAAAATGCAAACTTAATATGTGCAAAAGCAGCAGATGAGTTGCTTACAATTAGTAACATTACAGCATCATTTATACTAGGAGATATGGGAGATAAAATTTGTATAAGTGGACGTTCTATTGGAGATATAAATGTACAAGTAATATTAGAAAAACTAGGAGGAGGAGGTCATATAACCTTAGCTGGAGCCCAACTAGAAAACATGACAATAGAAGAAGCAAAAACAGAATTAATAATTAGAATAAACGAGTATTTTACAGAAGTTTAAAATAAATAATATAAAATTATCACAAATTGTAGAACACTTTTCTAAAATAAATACGCAAAACGACAAAAAAAATAAAAAAAAAATAGTACAATGAATTTGTTAAGAGGTGCGAAGTGTGGGGTGTGTGTATTATATAGCACACTTCCCACGTTAATATATTAATAATTTTTACTGAGTATGAATATATAGCACTAGGGAAAGCGTAATGTAAATGTTAGAAAAGGTAAAAGGGTGGTAGAGGATGTTTCAAAATATAAATAACAGCGAAGAAGAATATATAGAAGAAGAAAAAAAGTCAAACTTAAAATTAAAAAATTTATTTAAATCAAATGATATTTTTTTATATATAATAAGTTTTATGGTTTCAACTGTAAGTTTTAATGGAGAATGGGCTCCATTTGGACTAGCTATTTTTGCTGCGTGTTGTAGTAACAGAAAACCAGTAGGAATAGTATATATATTAGTATTAATTGGTACTTTAATAAAATTTGGATTTAGTGGTTTAGGAGTATTCTTGCTTACTTCAATATTATTTATGGGGTTAGTATTAATTATAAGACCAAATTTTGAAGAAGATGAAAGGAATGAAAAACAAAAATTAGGATGGTATGTTTTCATTTCTTGTTTTGCTATTCAAGCACTAAAAATGATTTTTATAGGGTTTCTATGGTATGATTTAATTACTAGTATTGCTATTGGATTAATTACATATATTTTTTATAAAATTTTTACTAATTCAATAGTTGTTATAAGTGACTATGATGAAAAACAAGTATTTTCAATAGAGGAAGTTATGGGAGCAAGTCTTCTTACAGCAATAGCATTTGTTTCTTTAAGTGGAATAAAATTTTGGGGGCTATCTATAACAAATATTTTAAGTGTAATGTTAGTTCTTTTTTTAGGATGGAAACATGGAATGCTAGTTGGTGCAACATCTGGAATAACAATAGGAATGGTGCTTGGAATAATAACAGCAAATTCTCCAGTGTTAGTAGCATCATATGCAATTTCTGGGATGATAGCAGGTTTATTAAATAAACTAGGAAAACCTGGTGTAATAGTTCGGATTTTGTGTAGGAAATGCGGTTTTAACATATGTAGCAAATGGGAATACAGTTCCAGTTATTACTATTAGAGAAATTCTAGTTGCAGCATTAGGTTTATTAGCCATACCAAAAGACGCAAAAATAAATATAGAGGAAATAATGCCTCAAATGAAATGTTTTCCAGTTACAGCAGGAGTATTAGAAGGACAAACAGTTCAAAAATTAAATGGAGTATCTGAAACTATAGCTCAAATTGCTAACAGCTATAATGAGTCAGCAAAAGATGTGTTAGAAATAAAAGATTTGGAACAAGAAAATAAAGAATTATTTATAGATGATTTATTAGGTAATTTTGAAGACTTAGAGGAAAACATTTTTTATGATGATTTAATAGAAAATGATAATATACCAGAAGATATATATGATGAATTAATTAATAATAATGAAATGACAGAAGAAAGTTTAATAAATATATTATCAAAGAATGACAACTGCAAAATAGCAGTAGATACGGATGAGGCAAAAAAGAACATATTAGAAGCTATAAAAGTAATAAATGCAACATATAGAATACATAAATTAAATATTCTTTGGAAGGTAAAAGAAGCAAACAATAAAAGAGTACTAGCAACACAACTTGGAGGAGTTTCTAAAGTAATATCTTCAATTGCTGAAGATATAGATGAAAAAAATTCTGATAGCAAAGAAGAAAAAAAAGAAGAAAGGTATAAATTAAGCAAAATTGTTTTGACAAAAACAAAAAATAAAAGTGAAGTTTCTGGAGACAACAATATTATAACAAAGTTAGAAGATGGAAAACATATGCTTGCAATAAGTGATGGAATGGGTTCAGGAAAGCAAGCCAATAAAAGTAGTAGTACAGTAATTAGCATGCTTAAAAAAATGCTTACAAATGGATTTGATAAAGAAGTGTCAATAGGGCTTATAAATTCTGCAATAAACATAAACTCAAATGAAGAAACATATGCTACAATAGACTTATCTATTGTAGATTTAAATAATGGAAATATAGAATTTATAAAAAATGGAGCATGCCCAACATTTATAAAATCTAAAAATAAAGTAGAAGTTGTAAAAGCAGTATCATTTCCAGCAGGGGTACTAGATAAAATAGACTTAGTAGTATATGATAAAGATATAAAACCAGAGGATATAATTATAATGTGTTCAGATGGAATATTAGAATCAAACACAGAATATGAAAATAAAGAAATATGGTTAAAAAATCTATTAGAAAATATAGAAACAGAGGATATTGAAAAAATTGGGAATATAATAATGCAAGAAGCAATAGACAATGGGTTAGGAATTGCAAAAGATGATATGACTATAATTGTTGCTAAAATAGAGAAGAGATAACTCCCACGAGATGTGGCGGAAAAAGAGGGATATAAAGTTGAAACACATATTAGAAAAAATAAATGAACCAAAGGATTTAAAAAAGTTAAATTATGAAGAGAAAGAGGAATTAGCAAAAGAAATAAGACAAGAAGTATTAAACATTGTATCAAAAAACGGAGGCCATTTGGCCTCTAATTTAGGTGTTGTAGAAATTACAATGGCAATACATACAGTATTTAATACACCAAAAGATAAAATAATTTGGGATGTTGGACACCAATGTTATGTGCATAAGATTATTACAGGCAGAAAAAGCCAAATGAACACTATAAGAAAATATAAAGGTCTAGCAGGATTTCCAAAAACATGTGAATCTGAGTATGATGCATTTAACACAGGTCATAGTAGTACTTCTATTTCTGTTGCAACAGGAATGGCAAGAGCAAGAGATATATTAAAAGAAGACTATAATGTAATTGCAGTAATAGGAGATGGCTCACTTACAGGTGGAATGGCACAAGAGGCTTTAAATGATGCAGGTGCAAGTAAAACAAATCTAATAGTAATATTAAATGATAACGAAATGAGCATATCAAAAAATGTTGGAGGAATACCTACATTTTTAAGCAAATTAAGAACAAGAAAATTGTATACAAAAGCAAATAGCAAAGTAAAAAGACTAACTTTAAAAATACCAAAAGTTGGAGAAAAAATAGTAGACTTAGTGCAAAGAAGTAAGAAAACAATAAAACAAATATTTATTCCAAACATGTATTTTGAAGACATAGGTTTTACATATCTAGGGCCAGTAGATGGTCATAATATTGAGAAACTAGAGAACATACTTAAAATTGCAAAAGAAGTAAAAGGACCCGTATTAGTTCATACTATTACAAAAAAAGGAAAAGGTTATAAAATAGCAGAAGAAAATCCTGCAAAATTTCATGGAATATCTCCATTTAACGTAGAAACAGGCGAAAAACTAGAGCAATCTAAGAAAGATTATTCAAAAGTATTTGGAGATAAATTAGTAAAGCTTGCAAGAGCAGATGAAAAAATAGTTGCAGTTACAGCTGCAATGAAAGATGGAACAGGATTAAAAGAATTTGCAAAAGAATTTCCTGATAGATTTTTCGACGTAGGAATTGCAGAGGAGCATGCTGTAGGACTTGTTGCAGGAATGGCAAAAGCAGGTTTAAAACCAGTTTTACCATTGTATTCATCATTCTTACAAAGAGGGTATGATCAATTAATTCATGATGTTGCTCTTCAAAATATTCCAGTTACAATATGTATTGATAGAGCTGGGATAGTTGGAAATGATGGAGAAACACATCATGGAATATTTGATATGTCATTTGCATCAGGAATACCTAATTTAAATATAATGGCACCAAAGGATTTTAAAGAATTAGAAGAAATGCTAGAATTTGGCATAAATTTTAATGGACCAGTATTAATTAGATATCCAAGAGGAGGACAAGGTAAGAATATAGTTGAAAAAAATGATGAGATAATTTTAGGAAAGTCAGAATTAATAAAAGAAGGAAAAGATGTAAGTATAATAGCAATAGGAAAAATGGTAGATAAAGCTATTGAAGTATCAAATTTATTAAAAGAAAAAGATATAGATGCAGAAGTAATAAATGTAAGATTCTTAAAACCTTTAGATAAAGAAGGTATACTAAGCTCAATAGAAAAAACAAAAAAGGTAGTGACAATGGAGGATGGAATATTAAATGGAGGATTATATACTAGTATATTAGACTTAGTTAATAGAAGTAGTATAAAAAACATAGAAGTTATTCCATTTGGATATGATGACTGTTTTATTACACATGGAAGTATAGATGAACTAGAAAAAGAGATGAAAACAGATATATCAAGTATTACAGAAATATTAAGTGAAAAATAACAAAATAGGTACTCTTATTTAAGAGCACCTATTTTGTTTTAATAAGGGGTCATATGTTTAAGCCCCTCTGGATTCGAAACGTGTACATTTCATGACAAGATAAACATCTAAGGAACAGTTAAAAGTTTCGATTGCATAGGGAATGAAGTCATATTTTTCAATACGACCGGCAAGGTAAACAGCTTCGTAAAAATTGTGGCCCATCCGAATATGGAATTGTTTATTCCATGCATTGATTTTTTCGCAATGTCCGCAAATTTTTCTACAGTCACCACACAAATGAACACCAATTTTTTGATCTGACAAATGAACATTTGTGGGGAAAGGTGTGTAGTAAAGCTTTCCATGAGTTTTAAGTACGAAACCAGGTTCTGAAGAAAGCCTATGTCTCATCAACTCTTTACGAGTTACCTCAACTAAAGGAAAATCTTTTATAGAAACCCTGCCATCAAAATGGCAAGTTTCTATCAAATTGAGTCCCTTAAGGGAATATGAGTATTTTGCCTGACCGGAATAATTTGCCATATTTTCCTCCTTATTATTTGTGAGTAGTATTACCTACTCTGTTTTCAAAGTGCGAACATATATATTATACCATTTTATGTAAATTATTGCAAGTTTTTGAAAACCCTCTAATTTTATTTGACATTATTTTTCAATAATGCTAAAATAAAATAGAATTTGAACAAAAGAGAGGGAAAAGATTATGGCAAATCCTTTAAAAACAGTTTTCTATGCTATTTTTGGGAAAAGTGCAGGAAATATAAATCATGAAGAAATAAAAAAAGCTGAACAAGCTGGAGCAATAGCAGCAAGAAATGCGGCAAAAAGAATGGGAATTGTAGAACAAGTAGAAATTGATGCTGATAAAGCAAGACAGGAAGCTGAAAGAAAACAATTAACAAAAGAAGACAAAGAAAAAACTAAGTAGTTAATAAAATGCAAGAATTTTTACGGAAAGGGCTTGCTCTTTCCATAAAAAAATTAAAATTATTTACTTTTTATCTTGACAAACAAAAAAAAAATGCTTATAATAAATAAGCTTGTTTATGGCGACGTAGCTCAGTTGGCTAGAGCATTCGGTTCATACCCGAAGTGTCATGTGTTCGAATCACATCGTCGCTACCAAAAAAGAATCAGATTTTAATCTGATTCTTTTTTTTCGTTATCATCTTTTTTTACTTCTGGAATAATAATATTTTTCTTATCAGGGTTATTTCTTACTTTATCTAAATTAAGATGTTCATAAACAGTTGAAATTTCAAGTTCGCTATCATCACCAGTTACAATTTCAATTTCATTTGGTTCTTCTTGATTATCCATAAACAACCTCCATATAAAATATTAAAATAACTATAACATAAAAAATTAACAAAGTCAAAATTATTGACAGAAATTTAAATTAATGTGATAATAGAACTGTATAAAAAAGTGATTTTATTATTGCATTATATTAACCAAACGCAAGGGATTTAAAATATATAAATCCCGACGGGATTTGGCGGACTGTAATAAGAGGAAGGATAGAAAACAAATGGAAATAGAAAAAATAAAATCAATAATGGAAGCTATGCTTTTTGCATGTGGAAGGCCAGTTGAAATAAAAGAATTTATGACAAATTTAGAACTATCTGCAGAAGATGTAGAAAATATATTACAAAGCATGAAGATGGACTTCGAAAACCAAAATAGAGGTATAGAGATTATAAAGGTAGATAATGCATACCAGTTATGCACAAAAAAAGAATATTATGAGTATATTTATCCACTTATAGATAACAGGGCAAAACCTAGCCTATCAAATGCAGCAATGGAGACTTTGTCAATAATTGCATATAATCCAAAAATCACAAGGGCAGAAATAGAAAATATAAGAGGCGTAAATTCAGATGGAACAATTTATAAATTACTAGAATATAACCTAATTGAAGAAGCTGGAAAATTAGATTTGCCAGGAAGGCCAACAACATATAGAACAACACAAGAATTTTTAAAAATGTTTGGATTAACAAGTTTAGAAGAATTACCAGATTTACCAAAGTATAAAATTGATGAAAATGAGCAAATAGTAATTGATGACATTATTGAAGAAAGTAAGGAGGAAACTAATGAAGAATAACAAGGGAATAACGCTTTCATCTCTTGTAATTTATATAGCACTTATATTTGTTGTTTTGGGAATATTAATGAGAATAACAATGTACTTTAGAAACAATATGGTAGATGCTGCAGATGTGAGTTTTGAAACTGAGTTTAATAAACTTAATTTATATTTATTAGATGAATCAAAAAAGTTTGGAAATCAGATATTAAAAATTACAGAAGGTACAGAAATTTCTTTTTCAGAAGGTAATAAATATAAATATAATTCATCAGATAGAACAATATATTTAAATGATACTATAAAAATATGTGAAAAAGTTGAAAGATGTTTGTTTGAGCAAAAAATTGCTCCAAACGGAAAAACAGTTGTTATTGTAACAATACAAATAAGTGGAACAGAAAAGACAGTAGAATATGTTATAACAGCAGACTCACAAGAAGTGGGGCAAGTTAAAATCCAAGATTATATGTGGGGTGCAGGATTAGTAACATATTATTTAAAAGTGGGAGATTATGTGGATTATACTCCAGATACAGGAACATATAAGGTAGCAGCAGGAACAACTGGTTCCGGGTATGATTCAGTTCAAAGTTTTACAACAGAAACAGATAATAAAGAGGCTGGTACATCTAAATTAAAGTGGAGAGTATTATCAATAGATGAGGAAACAGGAGAAATAGAATTAATTTCTGCAACAGTTGTTAATAAAGTATTACGTCTCATAGGAGCAGATGGATATAATCATGGAGTAGATATATTAAATGACTTATGTGAGACTTTATATAGTAAAACAGAAAATGGAGTAAAAATAGCAATAGGAAGAAGTATAAACGAAGAAGATGTAAACTCAAAAACAATATTTGATATTACAACTCATTCAAGATTTGGGGCACAAAATAAACCATCTAATCAACAATATCCCAATATATACATACATGAAATAGGAAGTACAGCAAACGGATTAAAAGAAACAAAAAATTTATTAAAAAAAAGTGATAGAGTTGAAAAAGGCACTATAAACTCAGAAGGAGTAACAGAATATACTAAATATATTGGCTCAAGCACAGCAAGCTCTCTAAATACAACACACACATATTATTATTATAAAACAGAAGATTATTTAAATGTAAATTTAGGAATAAACACCATTCCTATAGGATTATTTAGTAATATGGGAGGATCCTGTTGGGTAGCTTCACGTTCTGTTGGTGCATACGGTGGTGATACAAATTTTGGAATTTGTATTTTGCAGAATGATAGCTCAATTGGGAGGTCAGACGTTTTTACATCTACTGGAACTGAATATAATTATCCTTTTTATATTCGACCAGTTGTTACCTTAGATGCATCACAATTATTAGACTTTTCCGTAGGAGATGGAAGCAAAGACAACCCTTGGGGAATGAAATAAAATTAAAAAAGTCATATTTTTATTTGCCTAAAATATAATGTTTTAGGTGATAAGATATGGCTTTGTTTTTTATGGAAGAAAGTAAAGAAAAAAGTAAATACAAACTAAAAATAAATAACATATTAAATATAATAAAAGAGAAAAAAGAAGAAGATAAAGTATACTTAGAGATCCCT
>JAZNWN010000020.1:0-54421 GCA_045593405.1 Clostridia bacterium | reverse complement strand
TACCTACTCTAAGTCCGTGCGGATGTACTTTCTGACCCAAATCTTACACCTCCTTATTCTTTTTCTTTGAGTACGATTGTAATGTGACTTGTACGTTTGTTGATTCTGAATGCTCTACCCTGTGCTCTTGGCATGATTCTTTTCAAGATAGGACCGGGGTTAGCAAAAACCTGTGCTACGTAAAGACTGTCTACATTCATATCGTGATTATTTTCTGCATTTGCGATTGCTGAGTTTAAAAGTTTTAGCAATAACTCTGAAGCAGCCTTAGGAGTGTTTCTGAGAATACCTACTGCCACACCTACCGGCTTGTTTCTTATCAGGTCATTAACTATTTTTACCTTGCGCGGTGAAATACGTGCATATCTGAGTGTTGCGCGTGCTTCCATTCCTCGCTGCCTCCTTTCGTAAGAAACAAAGTTTCCTTCTTATTTTACTGCTGTTTTTGAACCGGAATGGCCTTTAAAGGTTCTGGTCGGTGCAAATTCACCGAGTTTGTGTCCTACCATGTCTTCTGTAATATATACAGGCACATGTTTACGGCCGTCGTGTACTGCTATTGTGTGTCCTACCATTTCAGGGAAGATGGTAGATGCTCTTGACCATGTTTTTAAAACACTTTTTTCTCCTGATTCATTCATAGCTTCAATTCTTTTTAAAAGTTTTGGTGCTACAAAAGGTTGTTTTTTCATTGATCTTGACATTATTTTTCCTCCTTATAAGATTTAATGTTTATTTTCGCCTATTCGCGGGCAGGGGTAGAACCCTGCCCCTACAATACAAATATTATATTGCAGGTTTATTTTCTTCTCTTAACTATAAATTTGTTAGATGCTTTATTTCTCTTTCTTGTCTTGTATCCTAATGCTGGTTTACCCCAAGGAGTAAGTGGTCCTGCGTGTCCTACTGGTGCTCTACCTTCACCACCACCATGAGGGTGATCTACTGGGTTCATTACAGAACCTCTAACTGTTGGTCTTATACCCATATGTCTTGTTCTTCCTGCTTTTCCTATTTTAATATTAATGTGGTCAGCATTTCCTATAGTTCCTATAGTTGCTCTACATCTGCTAAGAACTAATCTCATTTCTCCTGATGGAAGTCTTATATGAGCATATTCTCCTTCTTTAGCCATTAATTGAGCTTCTCCACCAGCTGTTCTTACCATTTTTCCACCTTGGCCTGGATTTAATTCTATATTGTGAATTAAAGTACCAACTGGTATATTTTCTATTGGTAAGCAATTTCCTACTCTTATATCAGCATTTTTTCCTGATACTACTTTATCGCCATCTTTTAATCCTACTGGAGCTAAGATGTATGAAATAGTTCCATCTTCATATTTGATTAATGCTATGTTACTTGTTCTGTTTGGATCATATTCGATACCAACAACAGTAGCTGGCATATCATCTTTTTTACGTTTAAAATCTACTAATCTATATTTTTGTCTGTTTCCTCCACCTTGGTGTCTAACTGTTATTCTACCATATGAGTTTCTACCTGCGTTTTTCTTTTTCTTTGCAAGTAAAGACTTTTCTGGTGTTTTCTTTGTAATTTCATCAAATGTTGAAACTGTCATGTTTCTTCTTGATGGCGTATATGCATTGAATTTTTTTATTCCCATGATTTTTATCTCCTTCTATATTTAATTTATTTTCCCAGTTTATTCTGGATATTTTTACTCTTCTCATTAAGCTCCCATGAATTCATCAATAGAGTCTTTATATTTTTTGTCTACTTTAACTTCTTTTCCACCTTTTGTTAGGTAAGATTTTTCTGTTGGATTTGTATCAATAGTAACTATTGCTTTTTTCCAATCTGGTCTTCTTCCAGTATTTGCTCCAACTCTTTTTTCTTTTCCTTTTACTGTCATTGTATTAACATTTAATACTTTAACTCCGAAAAGTGCTTGAACAGCATTAGCTATTTGGATTTTTGTAGCTTTTTTTGCTACTTGGAATGTATACTTTCCAGTTTCTATTCCCATATTACTTTTTTCTGTGATAATTGGTTTTATTATTATATCTTCTGGTCTCATCTTAAGCATACACCTCCTCTAATCCTTTAACACTATCTACTGTTAATACAAGTTTATTGTATTTTAATAAATCATAAACATTTATTGTATTGATTAATGTTGTTTTAACATTTTCAATATTTTTAGCTGATTTTTGAACATTTAAGTTCTTTTCTGGTAATACTACTAAAGTTTTTCCTTCTACTTTTAGGTTTGCTAATGCATTTACCATTTGTTTTGTTTTAATTTCTTCAAATTGTAATTTATCTACAACTACTAAGTTGTTTTCTAATACTTTTGAACTTAAAACTGATTTTATTGCTAATCTTCTTTCTTTTTTATTAATTGTATATCTGTAATCTCTTGGTTTTGGTCCTAAAGCTATACCACCTTTAATCCATTGTGGTGATCTTGTAGAACCTTGTCTTGCTCTACCTGTTCCTTTTTGTCTCCATGGTTTTCTTCCACCACCAGAAACTTCTGCTCTTGTTTTTGTACTAGCAGTACCTTGTCTTTGATTAGCCATATAGTTAACTAACGCACTGTGTACAACAGCTTCATTTGGTTTAATACCAAATACATTGTCATTTAATTCTAATGTGCTAACTTTTTTACCTTCTATATTGTATACATCTATTTTAGGCATTTTTCTTATCTCCTCTCTTATTTACTTTTAACTGAATCTTTTATTTTTAAGATAGAACCTTTATTTCCTGGTACACTACCTTTTACTAATATTACGTTTTTGTCTAAATCAACACTTACTATTTCTAGTTTTTGAATTGTTACTTGTTCAACTCCCATATGTCCTGGTAATTTTTTACCTTTGAAAACTCTACCTGGTGTTGATGTAGGTCCCATTGAACCTGGTCTTCTATGATACATTGAACCATGTCCCATTGGTCCTCTAGATTGTCCATGACGTTTAATAACACCTTGGACACCTTTTCCTTTTGTTGTTCCTGTAATATCTACAAATTCACCTGCAGTAAATACATCTGCTTTTAATTCATCACCTACATTATAAGAAATTTCTTCTAATCTAAATTCTCTTAAATGTTTTTTTGGTTCTACATTTGCTTTTTTGAAATGTCCAGCTTTTGGTTTTGTAACCTTGCTTGCTTTTACTTCTCCAAATCCTAATTGTACAGCATCATATCCATCAGCATCTTTTGTTTTTACTTGAACTACTGTACATGGACCTGCTTCAATAACTGTAACTGGAATAACTTTTCCATCATTATTAAATATTTGTGTCATTCCTAGTTTTTTTCCTAATAATGCTTTTTTCATCTTTCTTTTCCTCCTTAATTACTATTGGCTAATTTCTAAAACAATGAAAATCTTCGTCTTACTGCGTCAAAATTTTTCTCATAATGATCACATACACACGTATGCTCCGTTTATTCAAATTTTTTTGCCTAGTAATACTCTTTTTTGATTGTTTTATATAAACTAGCATGGTTTTAAGGCAAACTTTAGTCATCTATCTAAATTCTAACCTTTAACCTCTAAATTCTAAATTATAATTTGATTTCTATTTCTACACCAGCTGGCAAGTCTAATTTCATTAGGCTATCTACTGTTGTTTGTGTAGGATATAAAATATCGATAACTCTTTTATGAGTTCTCATTTCAAATTGTTCTCTTGAGTCTTTGTGTTTGTGTGGAGAACGGATAACTGTTATTACTTCTTTTCTAGTTGGAAGTGGAATTGGTCCAGAAACTTGTGCGCCTGTTCTTTTAGCAGTATCTACTATTTTTTCAGCAGACTGATCTATAAGAACGTGATCATAAGCTTTTAGTCTAATTCTGATTCTTTCACTTTGAACTTTAGTAGCTGTTGTTCCTTTCTCTTTTTTTACAGCTTTAGTTGTTGTTGTTTTTTTAGCTGTAGTTTTTCTTGTAGTTGTTTTCTTTTCAACTACTTCCTCTGTTGCTGTTTCCTTTGTTGTTTTTGCCATGTTAAAATCCCTCCTTAAATTTTTTATTGCCTTTTAGGGAAAGTTTAACGCACCCTGGTGTTTCATTTTTTACCATTTAAAAATCCTAGAACATGTTAAATCCCTAGGATAAGTGCTTATGTAAAACTTATCCGCCTAGGTCAAAGCCAAGACATACTCCACGAAAGTTCCCTCCATTATATTTACTATAATGTAGCCACATTTCGCTTCTTCGCAAATCTACACGCAAATCATATTATACTCTTCTAAAATTTTCCTGTCAAGCTTTTTTCGAAAATTTCTTACGGAAATATGAAGTTTTTTTATTTTTTGATAAAATATGACAGAATTATAACAATTTTTCATTCGGACAAGGGGGACGTCCCCTTGTCCCTAATTGTAAAATAAAAAAAACGAACCCAAAGGTTCGTTTTATATGAATTCATATATTTTATATATTAATTCGTTATTAGTGATTTACTTTTTCTTTTAATGCTTTACCAGCTTTGAATACTGGAGCTTTTGATGCAGGTATTTTTATTTCTTCTTTAGTTTGTGGGTTTCTTCCTTTTCTAGCTGCTCTTTTTCTTACTTCGAAAGATCCAAATCCAACTAATTGAACTTTGTCACCTTTTACTAATGCTTCTGTAACAACTTCAACGAATGCATTAACAGATGCTTCTACTCCTTTTTTTGTGTCTCCTGTTTTTGCAGCTACTGCTGCGATTAATTCAGCTTTGTTCATTAAACTTACCTCCTAATAAGATTTATATGTTCTGTGTAGAATTTATCTACTGTTAAGATAATTCGCCAATTTTAGCTAAAATCCTTCTTTTTTTGTTTTATTTTTTTATAAAATTGTTTATTTTCAAGGTTTTTCAGATTTATGTTACCCTTTTTTCACGATTATCTTAATTTCTTTCTTTGATATAAGATTTGAAAAAAACATTAAAATCACATAAACAATAATACCTATTATAATACTTGTTAATGTTTTTATTAATTCTGAATTTATTATACTTATAGTATATGTTCCTTTCATTATTATATACGCTATATAGGATATTATGGCTGGTTTTATTATAAATTTTGTAAACTCAAAATTAATTTTTTCATATATTACCATATATAAAACTAACATTCCAAAAGTTAGTAAATAACTTATTACATTAGATATTGCTGCACCATATATTCCAATTTTAGGATTTGATATTAATACAATATTTAACACAAGTTTTATGGCAGAACTTATTGCAATTGTTATTATCTGTACTCTCATTTTATTTATACCTTGAAAATAGCTGTTAATAGTTTGTATAATAACTGCCATAGTTATACTAGTAGAGCTTATCTTTAACATTAAGCTTCCATCTGAAGCATTTGGAAACAATGTTTTTAGAATTTGATCTGGAAAAGTATACATTATTATAAAGAAGGGTATTGAAATAATTATTCCCACTAATATTGCAAATTTTATTATATATTTATTTTTTTCTATTTCTCCTCTTGCTTTATGAGCTGCAATTGTTGGAATAAGTGTTGTTGTAATTGCCATATTAAAAGAAAAAGGCATAGTTATTAAACTCTCTATTTTTCCAGATAAAATTCCATATTGTCTTACGGCCTCAGCCTCTCCTAAATATTCTTTCGCAATTTTTACAATTGTAAATGCGTCTATCGTTTTATTAATAGAAGCAATTAATGCACAAACTGCAATTGGGAAAGTCACTTTAAAAATGTTTTTCACTATATTAAGTTTTCTTTCCTTTTTATATGTTTTTGATGTAACCATATCTGTCCAAATTTCTCTTCGGTTTTTTATATAGTTAATATACATATATAAGCAATTAATTATACTTCCTATTGATGTTACTAAAGCAACCCCGCACACCATAATAATTGTACTTTTATTCGATATGTATGATAAAACTTCTACAACAGCAACTGTTATAATTGTTTTTGATAGTTGCTCTATAGATAGCGATTTTGCTGTTATATCTATTTTTCCTTTCCCATTAAAATATCCTTTTAATACTGCAGAAATTGAAACAATAAATATTGAAGGTGCTAACACTTTCAATACCAATTCTGTTTCCGGCATTTCCAAATATAAATTAGAAATAACATTTGCAAAATAATATAAAACAAAGCTTCCTGTAAAACCTATTAATCCAAAAATCGCAATTGCAATTTTTAGTATTCTATATGCCCCATTATTATCTCCCACTGCAAATTTTGATGATGTTAGAGTTGCTATTGCATTTGGAACTCCTATTGAGCAAATTGTTAAAAATATTGCATATACTTGAAATGCTGCTGAAAATATGGCATTACCTGTATCTGCATATCCACTTTTATTTGTTAAATAAAGTTTATATACAATTCCTATAACTTTTATTACTGCTTGTGAAAATAATAATACCGTTACATTCTTAAAAAGACTATTTTTTTTCAATTCTATTCTCCTCTTTTTTTAAATATATATATGTTGGGTGTAGTTTAGACCAGAAACATACCTTTTATCAAAAATGATTCTTGTGAAAATTGTAGGGGCGCACCCCTGGGCGACCCCTACACAATATTTATAATAGGTAAGAAATTTACTATTTATTGTAAAAATTTACATAAAAGACTTGTTTTTTTTGCCATTTTATAGGATAATATATATGTATGAATATAAAGATTGGGGGATCTTTTGTGAAATTTTTAGATAAGTTTATAAAAAAATTAAAAACAGATAGAAATACTTTTTTTACATACCTTTTAACATTAATAACAGCATATATCATTGTTGATAGAGTTATAGAATTGTTGTTTATGTGTTTTACTGGTATGTCTGTTTCGTATTGGGGACCAATTAAATACACTTTAGCAATGGCTTGCCCGGTATTTGCATATATTTTTGCAATACCTTCAAAATTTGCTAAATCAGATGATGTAAAAATTTCATTTTTCTATGTTTATTGTGTTGCCCTATATGTAATAGTTTTATCAATGGGAGTACAATGGCTTAACTATCTTGGATGGTTTGCATTAATGTCTGTACCAAATTATGAGGCAATTTTTGCAAATTTCTCAGAATTAATAAAACCTGCATTTACAGCTATAGCAGTTTATATTCCTGTTGCAACATTCTATAAATTAGCTATATGGTTATATAGAGTAATTAATGACCCTATTTTCCCAAACAGCTACAAAGATTCAATTCTAGACTTTGGTGGTGTTGACCTTTCAGCAGTTCCAGAAACTTCTGGACCATATAGTTTTGAAATAGACCTTTGTAAAGATAGAACAACTGGTAAACCAGTAAAAATTTTGGAAAATAGAAGATTTGAATCTACTTTAATTGTAGGACCTTCAGGAACTGGAAAAAGTTCTATGATTATAGAGCCTATGATTGCACGTGATTTAGAAAAAAAATTATTCTTTAGAGAAGTCGCTAAAGAAATGGGCTTTACTGCTTTAAAAACTGGTCTTGCAACTTTAGATTGCCCTTATAGTAAAGAGTATTTAAATAAAAACTTCAGCTTAAATATGCTTATCCCTGTAACTGGCAAAGAAAAACTTTATAAAGCATATATGAAAAAAATGATATATTTTGAGGGTTCTGATGGAAAAATCACTTATAAAAATCTAGGTCTGGTATCAGTTACACCAGATTTCGAACAAACTAAGCGTTTAGTAGATGTTGCTAAAAATCTAGATATTCCAGTACATTTAATTGACCCTTGTGACCCAACATCTATAGGATTAAATCCATTTATAATAAATCCTCCTTCACTTTGTGCTCTTACAATTTCTTTAGTATTAAGAAATTTGTATTTTGCATCTAATAAAACTGAAGAAGCTGTATATATGGACGACATAGCCTTCCAAGCTATTCAAAACTTAGTAATACTTTTAAAGGTTATGTTCCCAAAATTAAATAATGGATTAATGCCTAACTTAGAAGATTTATTAAAATGTTTTAATAACTTTGATTTAGTTGAAAGTATGTGTAGGGAAATGGAAAAGGATTCAGAACTTGCAAAAGAATATGAATTGCAAATAGAATACTTCAAAAAATGTTTCTATAAAGGTTCTGATGGTAGAAAAGACATGCAAAAATACATACAACTAGTTAGTGCTCAATTAGATACTCTTCTAAGATCAGCAGCAGTAAGAGATATTATTTGTAACAGATATAATAACTTGGATGTAGCTAAAGTTTTAGAAAACAATGAGGTTATTCTATTTTCTTCAAGACCTACTGAAATTGGTGGGACAGCACATAAAGGTTTTGGAAAATTCTTCTTATGGTTATTTATGATAGCTGTTGAAGGAAGACCTGGTAACGAAAAATCTCGTTCTCCATTCTTCTTATATATAGATGAATTTAACAATTACTATGATGGAAGCTTTAATGATATATTTACTCAATTTAGAAAATATAAAGTAGGAACAATTTTTACAATTCCAACATTATCAAGCTTAGGAGGACCACACTCACCAGTAATGCAAACATTACTTGCTAATGCTACTACAAAAGTTACTTTTGGCAATTGTACTCCGGATGAGTATGATTGGTGGTCAAACGAACTTGGAGACAGAAGAGAATGGGTAGTTTCTTCTGGGTATGATCCTGGAAAGGATAGCGATTATGGTTCAAGTTTAGGAAGTCCTTCATGGTCATGGAAAAGGACATTTGTTGTTGCAAAACTTCAAGGTTTAAAATTTAAAGGCATCGTATACAAAACTAAGGATACAAAAGGAAAAAATGTTGTTAACTATGGTTCTGTAGATTTTCTAGAGTCTAAATATAAAGAGCCACGTAAACCTAAAAACTATAATTTTGATAAATTTAACAGCGGGGCTGTAGAAGAAGACAAAAAGCCTAAGAAAATAAAATTTGACCCAAATCATTTAAATTGGGGAAATGCAGATGGTGAAATAAATCCAATTCAAATGAATGTAACAGATTCTACATACCTATTTGATAATTCAGATGCAATTATAGTTGATTTAAAAAACAAGAAAAAGAAATAAATCTCAAACTAAAAAGCCAGCTTAAATTAGCTGGCTTTTTAGTTTGAGATTTATCCCCTTAGGTTATCCAAAGCTTCTTGCTGAGGATCTCTGGGGATTTCAATTTCGTTCTCAAGATAACCTCTTCCACTACAGATTTTACAGGTTATAACTTTACCGTGGCATACTTTGCAACTTTTTCGTTGGCTGCCACAGTAAGGGCAAGGAAACACTGCAATGCCTCCGCACCGAAAACACGTAGTTCTGGTTACCTTTGGAAAAGTTTTTTCTTTTCCTTCAATTTGCTCATTGTCTTTTCTGTTGTTTTCTTTCATTATGATGCCTCCCTAAGACAAATGTTTTAGAAGGGCAAGAGCCCTTCCTAATCAAAAAAAATGATTACATAAATATTATACCATTATTTGTATTTTATGTCAATTTGTGTGAATATCTTTTAATTATGCCTTTTTTAAAATTAACAGGCGATTGAAATCTCCCCTACAACATTTGCATTTAATTATTTTAGGGGCGCTTGGTCTGCGCCCCTACATCCTTTATTCTAATATTTTTAATTCTAATGTTTCAACTTTGTATTTATTTGTTTCTTCATCTATTTTAAATTCTACTAAACTTTTACTTAAATGTGTATCATTTTGTCTTAAGTCTGTTGTGAAGCATATTTTAATCCCCTTTATTTCTAGTCCATTTGTTATTATTTCTTTAAATGCCTCTACCATATGCCTGTCGTCTTCACATACAACTACTATTTGTGGTTTTATTTCATATCCAGAATCAAACTGTACAAAATTCTCATAAAAGTCTTTATATAATCTCATTCTTTCTACTAATTTCTTTTTCCAATCGTCTTCTCTTCTTACTACTTCAAATAGTAAACTAATTGATTTTCCACCTTTAGTTATTTTTATTGCTCCTTGTGCTTTAAATACTTTACCCGTCATTTTAGCTGTAATACTAGGTTTTACTTCATAACTATCAAAAGCATTTACTTTTCTTAAATAAGCAATTATAATTTGGTTTCCAGCTAATCTTTTCTTTATCATTCCAACTGGTTTTGTGTTATCTGTTGGTTGCCATTTACATTCAATCCCTCTAGAATTTAATAAATATTTACCCATCTTTTCTAAGCAATATATTCTATATATTCCTTTTCCTTCTTCTGCTGTAAAGAAATATCTAGTTAATATTTTTGTTTTTACCAATTGCTCTAATTTATTGTTTAATTTATCTTGTGATTTTATATCTTCTCCTTGCTCTTCTAAAAGTTGAAACAACTGTCTTGAAGTTATAAATTCAAATTTATTTACTAATTCTAATATTTTAAAATGAATATCTGTAATATGTCCAACATTTATTTTATTAATTATTTGATTCATTGATACATATCCATCTTTTCCATCAAATGTTTTTATTTCTCCTTCTCTCATTGCAAATGGAGATACCTCCGTTTTTATTTCTTCGTCTGATACCATAAGCTTTTACCACCTTTCTTGTTTCTCTTTGCATTCAGCCAAATCTCGTCGGAGTTATATATTTTATTTTTTTCGCTGCCCCATCCTAGAAAATGTAATTCACTTTGTTCATACATTTTCTACGGCGGTCACCGCGGAGTCGCTCACAAAATAAAATATATAAGCTCCTGCGTTTGGCTGTTTTATCAATGTAAAAATTATCTTAAACTCCGGTACACGGTTTGTTAAATAATTTTCAACTTTATTTTTTTCTTTTCTGGTATTATTTTTTTTACATATACTTCTACATCTTGTCCATATTTAATATCTGGTTTGTAATCTGCAAGGCCTACTAAATTAGGTTTTAATTCAATAAATATTCCATTATTAAATTTTTCTACTTCCCTTGCTGTCCCTTGTAAAATCATTCCTGATGAAATATCTTTTGCATTTTCTTCCCAAGTTCCAAGTAACTCTTTATATGTTAAAAGTATTCTTTTGTTTTTACTATCTATTGATTTTATCATAGTTTTTATATTTTGTCCAATATTTAATCTTTCATATGGAGATTTTATTCTTGCAACTGAAATATCTTCTATATGTAAAAGACCTGTTGTTCCTCCTTCAAGCTGTATAAATGCTCCATAAGGCTTAATATTTGTAACCGTGCCTTTTACTATGTCTCCTTGTTTTAGGTCTTCGTTCCAATTTGTTGGCATGTATTTTATCATATAATTTTATCACACCTTTTCTTTTGTATTTTTGCAGTCCGCCAAATCTCGTTGGGGTTATATGTTTTATTTTTTTCACTGCCCCATCCTAGAAAATGTAATTCACTTTGTTCATACATTTTCTACGGCGGTCACCCTGGAATCATTCTAAAATAAAATATATAAGCCCCTGCGTTTGGCTACTTTCTACCATTAATTAAAATCACTCTTTCAGTAATATGGCTACTTCTTTTGAAGTCAAGTATCTCCATGTTCCTATTTTTAGGTCTTTTACTCCAATGCTTCCTATTTTACTTCTATGGAGTGCTAGCACCTTTTTGTTAATTGCCTCACACATTTTTCTTACTTGTCTATTTTTTCCTTCATGGATTGTAATTTCTAATCTTGATTTCCCCGCTTCTTCGTCTATTTTTAATATTTTTACCTTGGCTTTACTTGTTACAAATCCCCCAATATCTACACCATTTTCTAGTTTTTTTATTTCTTCTTTACTTGGGATTCCTTTTAATGTTACTGTATATGTTTTTGTTATTTCGTGTTTAGGATGAGTTATTTTGTAAATAAAGTCGCCATCGTCTGTTAATATTAATGCACCTGATGTGTACATATCTAATCTTCCTACTGGTACTATTCTTTTATCTGTTTTTATTAAATCTAAAACTGAATTTCTTCCAAATTGGTCTTTTACTGTTGTTACATAATCTATTGGTTTGTTTAGTAATATATATGTGTGTGGCTCATTTTTATTTTTTATTTCCTTGCCATTAAATTCAATTTTTACATTATTTGGGTTTACCTTTATCCCCAATTCTCTCACTGTTTCCCCATTTATTTTTACTTTTCCTTGGACTATGTATTCTTCACATTTTCTCCTTGAGGCTATTCCCATGCTTGCCAAGTATTTTTGTAAACGAATTTCTTCTTCCATAAATTTTTCCTTTATATTCTATTTATTTTTAATTTATATAAATATTGTATATCCAAACTCTGTCCTTCCTATTCTAAGAAGATTGCAGTATTTCTTCGAAGAACGGGCGATAAAAATCGCCCCTACAATATTATACTTCTAACTGATTCAAAACTTTTTGGAAATACTCTGGCAATGGTGCTTCAAATGTTAATGCTTCGTTTGTTGCTGGGTGAGCAAATTCTAACTTTGCTGCGTGCAGCATTTGTCCTCTTACACCAAATGGATTTTTTCCATTTGAATATACTTCATCTCCTACTATTGGATAACCAATTTCTGCCATATGTACTCTTATTTGATGTGTTCTTCCTGTCTCTATTTTTACTTCTAATAAAGTAAATCCATCATATCTTTTTAATACTTTAAAATGTGTTATTGCTTCTTTTCCATTTTTAGTTACTGCCATTTTTTTTCTGTCTTTTGTACTTCTTCCTATTGGCATATTTATTGTGGCTTCATTTTCCTTTATAAGACCTCTAACTAATGCAATATAAGTTTTACTTACTTTTCTTTCTTGTATTTGTTTACTTATTTTTATATGTGAATTATCATTTTTTGCAATTATTACTAATCCAGATGTATCTTTATCTATTCTATGTACTATTCCCGGTCTTATGGTTCCCCCTATTCCAGATAAACTGTCTTTACATCTTTCTAAAATTGCATTTGCAAGTGTACCATCAGGATTTCCATTACCAGGATGCATTACAATCCCTTTTTCTTTATTTACTATAATTATGTCATCATCTTCGAAAATAACGTCTAAATCCATTTTTTGAGGCTTTAAATAAGTATCTTCTTTTGCCTCTATATTTTCTATAGTAACAATATCTCCAGGATTTACTTTATATGAATTTTTTGTTTTTTTCCCATTCACTAAAATCTTTTCTTCTGAAATTAATTTTTGAATAATTGCTCTAGATAAATCTTTATTTTTTTCAGCTATATATTTATCTAATCTACAACTTTCATCTGATACATTATATCTTTCCACTTTCAAGAATTCTCCTATTTTTTATGGTTTTTATTATTACATGTCCTATAATAAAAATAACTCCTATTACTACACTTATATCTGCTATATTAAATATTGGATAGCTAAATATTGCATTTATATCAATATAATCTATTACATATCCTCTAAATATTCTATCTATTAGATTACTTGTTCCTCCACTAATTACTAGTATTAAAAATATTTTTAACTCAGTAGTTGTGTTTTTGTAATCTTTAATTAAATATCTCAATAATATATATATAATAATACTACTTACTATAGTTATTATTATTGGGTTATTTTTTCCGTATACTATATGCCATTCCAGTATTTGATACATTTATTATTTTTATATAATTTCCTATACTTGTACCATAAGGCATATTTATACTTACTATTGTTTTAATTGTTTGGTCTATTAAAATTATTGATAAACCTATTAAAAGCATCATTTTATATCCTTCTTTATGGTGGACAGAGCAATCCCTGCCCCTACAATTAATTTTAAATGTTTTTTTCATAAATGTAGAAATAATCATCACTATAAACTACTTTATATTCATCTGGTTTTGCATCAAAATATATTGTAAGTTTTGCTTTAGAATTTACTATAAAATGTGTAAATCCATACTTATCAAACATTCCTTCTAAATCTTTAGTACTTAATCCAGATATTTTTAAGAAGTCATTGAATACGTTTACTCCTTCATTAAATTCTGGTGTATATAAATCACATCTAGAATCTATAAACACAGGTATTCCTCTATGTAATAAATAACTTCCAAAGTTATATTCATTATATAATTTTATTTCATTTAAATCTAAGTTTTCTAATATCCAATCAGATGCTTGTACTGGATAAGAAGATTCACTAACATAATCATCTTTATATCTAGTATTGTACATAAACATACTCAATATTAATACTATAGAAATAGTACAAATTACCCCACATACACTTGTCATTACTTTTGCTGTTTTTTCTATTGCTTTTTTATCATATTTATTTAAAAAAGCTGTTACTAATCTAGCAAATATTGGTAAGCATATTATAACAAACATAGACTCTTGTCTTCTGGTCATAAATGTCAAAAGTGTTAATCCACCAAGCATAAACAAATCACATAATCTAATTTTTATATCTGTAAATATCAAAATTGCTAAAAAGAAGATCAATACACATGCATATTTTATATTATCAACTAATGTTAGTGGTAAGTGTTCGCTTATATTTTGAGTGCTATTTCCTTGCATTAATCTATATAAATGCGTGTATGGTTCTGTTATTTGTGGAGTTAAAAAACCTGTAAATAAGCATATTATCATTATTAATATTAACCATTTTGTTGTTTTTTTATGTGTGATTCTAATTTTATATGGTTCTTGTTCTTTTTTCTCTTTGTTAGAAATTCCCTCCCATTTTAATAATTCATTATTTAATTTTTCTGATTTTTTCTCATTTGTACATTTTTGTATTTTTTTATTTAAAGCTATTATTTTTCTTTCTGGTGTATTATTTATATATTTAATAAACAGACTTATTAAATATTCTGCTATATATGGCATATATAGTATAAAGTAAAAATAGAAAACTGCTGCATGAAGGTTAGCAATTAATATTGGTATTAATATCAATCCTAACACATACCTTTTTTTCTTTGTTTCTAAAAAGCTTTCTATAAATAATAATTCTAGTGCAAATAATATAAATGTTATTAATTGAGCTCTTGCTGCCATATAATTTTTTAATAAAAATAATCCTACTATTGTAAGTATAAATGCTAGTGGTTTATTTTTTGTTAATTTATCACTTGTAGCATACATAACTAGTCCAAGAATTGCTGTAAGAACTATAGTTGATATGTATATTCCTAAATGCCCTCCTATGCTATAAATAAAATAAATAAAAACATCATATACCCAATGTGGGAATGTATATGCTATATCGTGCCATGAAAATGGATCTTGCATTGTTATTCCATTTTCTAGTATATATTTCCCTATTTCTATTGTGTAATATGTGTCATTTTGCAATGTTTTTGGTGATATTGCAAATGCAAATATTATTATTGAAATTATTGCTATAATATTAAATTTAATTCTTGTTTTTTTATCTAGTTCCATATGTTATTACCCCTTTTTTTATTCTAGCATTATATTATCACACCAAAGGAAAAGTTACAATATTTTTTTATTTTTTTGTTTGACATCCACCAAATCTCGTCGGGATTATATATTTTAAAGAATATTCCATTCTTCTGAAACAGCAAAAAAGTCAAGATTTCTCTTGACTTTTTATTTTAATATCCTCTTCTTCTACCTCCTGGTTGAGGACCTTCATTTTCTTGTTCTGGTTCTTCTATTGGATCGTCATGTGTTATAGTATCACTAATGTTTGACCCTACTCTTTCAGCTGAATCTGGTGGTATTCTTCCTGCTTGTTCTTCTATTTCCATTCCTTCTATAACAGCATCTTTAAAGTCTTTTCCTTCTACAATAGATACAGCCATTTCTTCAATCGCTTCTTTTGATACAGTTATATTTTTATCTCTAAATACATTGGTTAAACTATCTTTTAATGCATCTACTATTGCTGTTGGAAAATCATCCAACTCAGTTGCTTCAATTCCATTTTGATCATTTTCAGGATTTATTTCATCTGGAACATTTTGTTTTTCAAAGTTTTTTATTGTAGCATATGCTCTATCTTGTTCATCACCTTCTTGTTGTTGACCTCTTGAACTACTAACTTGTTCTTTAACTTCTTCATTTGGATCATGTAATTTATTTTGAGAATCTATTGCAGAAATTTCTGTACTTGTATAATTGTCTCCATCTGATCTATTTGCAATATGAATACTCGTTGTTGTTCTTCCACCATTAAAAATTGCTATCATATTTCTATTGTTGATTTTTAGTAATTGAATTGGTGTTTTCTGTGTGGCATTAGTTCCATCATTTTGAATTGTAGTTACTCTTTCGTGCATAGGATTTTCTCCCTCAGTTGCTTCTAGTGGAACTTCTTGTATTTTTCCCTGTTTCCCTTGTACATATAATTTATATGAATTAGCATTATTTTTATCTGGTGCTATAAATGTTCTATTTATTTCTCCAAGTTGAGGATATTCTTTTTTTATTGCGCCAATAAAAGTTCTCATTTCATCTATTTCTCTATCGCTTCTTATTTCTATCCAGTTAGAATCTCTTTTAATTTCAGTTCCCGCATTCTCTTCTTTTTCTGGTTCTTGAGCCTCTTCTTTTTCTTCTGGTTCTTCCTGTTTTTCATTATCATCTTTTATTGTTTCTATATCTTTTTCTTCTTCTCTTTCTCCAGTATCTTTTTCTTGTTGTTCTTCTTGTTCTATTTGTTGTTTTTGCTCAAGTTCTTCATTTAGTTGTTTAAGCATTTGTTCAACTTCTGGTGTTTTTGCATTATTGGTGTATTGAATTTTGCCATCTTGTACTATTCCTAATACCATATCTCCATACATAAGTTTAGCTTGTCCATCTCCCATACCTACTAACTCTAATGTATTCATTACTTCCATAGACTGTCCAATCTTAATATTCGCGGTTTGTTTTAGTATAAGTTCATCTAATTTACTATTTTCTTGAATTTGCTCTTTTTCTTCATTTTCTTTAAATTCTTCGTTTTGTGCTAAATCTTCTGCTCCTTTTACATTGTTTTCGTCCATAAATCTTACCTCCTTAAATAAAACTTTTTTCGAGTCGCCCTAAGGACGCCCAGGCCCCTACATTCTTAATTTACATTAAATGAAAATTCAAATTGTGTTGTTTCTTTTAAATACATTATTATTTTTAGAACCTTACTTTTGTCTGAATCTTCATCTAAAACCTTAATTGTGTATGAATAATATTCTTCAGATTCTTTTTGGTAATATAAATAATCAACAATATTATTCTCAAAGAAATTTTCCTTGGCATATTCTTCAAAACTTTCTAATGTTGGAAAATAATTTTGTTTAAAACCTTCTGCCATTTTACTATATACATATTTATAGTCTTTATCATTCATTGCATCAAATATTTTTTGTATGTTTAATGCGACTTTATTTGTTGGTTCTATTCCATAATAATTCTCTATAAATTCTGGTAGGTCAATGGTATAAGTATCTAAAATCAAAGTGTAATTCATAACAGATTCTTCACTAAATATATAGCTATTACCATTTTTATCTAAGCAAACATATCTTGTATAACCATCTTCATTCTCTTTTTTATATTCGTTTAAACTCATGACTACATTTTGTCTTATATTATTTTTAGTGTATTGTATAAAGGCCTCTAATGAATCAAACTTTTTATTTTTATACTCCTCATCTAATTTACTATATACTAATTCTGGATTAAACAATATCTCCTCTTTATATTGGTTAAATAAATCATCTACATATTCTGAATCTGAAATATGTTTATATTCATAAGTATTATGGTCATTTTTCTCAATTGTTTTGCTAGAATCTATTTGTAATATATTTCCTTCTTTTATATTATTGTAGTGTTTTTCAACATAATCTTTCATGAATATACTAAATGTTTTATTTGCCGAATCTACTTTTACAATCATAGAAAATTCTGAAATTTCACTTGTCTTTTTATTTCTAAGTGTACCATAAACTAAATACGCTGACATTCTAATATTTTTTTCACTTACATACATATCTGTAATATTTATTTCTGATGCACCTATTTTCCCCAATTTACTTAATATGTTCTCATTAGTAATTTCATTATCCTCAATATATTGTTTATCTAACATAGCATATAGTTTTTCTGCACACTTTTTTTGCTGTTGTTCTATGGTTTTTTTTACATCTTCATCAATTATTTTATATCCGTCTTCTATATTATAAGCATTTATATACTCAGTATAAAATTTAGTTACATTATTTTTTACTATATAATAGTTATTTCTTATATTCACTCTTTGTAATCCAGGTTTTTCTTCATAAACATAATTATCTTCAGCTACTTCAATCCCATGAAATAATTTTCCTCTGTTTCTATATATTACAAAAGCAATTAAAATAATTAATACTATAATAATTAAAAATATAATCAATTTTTTAACTTTTGTCATACTTTCCTCCAATATATATTAATTTGGTGCTCTATAAGCAGATGTCATAGATGAAATAGAACTTTTATAATATGGTGAAGGTTCTCTAATTGCCCATCCAGTACCAGCATTATATATTGTATCATCTCCAGCATAAATTTCAACATGTCCTCTACTATAGTATAAAATATCTCCTGGTTCTAAATCTTGATAATTAGTTATTTTTTCCCATCCTTTACTCTCCAAAAAGTTTTTCATATTATGTGCACCATTTAAATTATTTTCTATATGTTCTTCCTCTGTAACATACCCAGCCATTTGTAATACCCAAGAAACGTATGTTGCACAACATGTATTATGATGTTCACTTTTTGATTTTTCAAATGTTGTATTTAAACCATGACTTTTACCATATTGGCTACACTCATCTCCATCAACATTACTAACAACACAATATGTATATGAATTTTCTTCCATATACTCATGTATATATTTTGCACATTCTATTATTTTTCCTCCAGAAATATGCCAACTATCTATTATGTCATAATATCCTGTTTGAAATAATACCCATTCCGATTTTCTTCTTCTTTCTAATCCGGCTAAATACTCTCCTTCAGAAGTAACAGGTGATGACATATATGTTGTATATAATTCATGTTCATAATTTACAAGAGCACTATCTTTTTCACTAAACTTATCATCTTCCGCTTGATTCCAAAATGCCAGATAAGCATCTTTAAATGATTTTCCATTTCTTACTGTCTCAACTGCTCCATAAACCCCACAATTATATGCCCTACTAATTAGTGCATTTATTTGATATTCTGTTAAATTTAAGTCAGAAACTAATGATCTAACTTGTGTTGACATGTTTTCCAGAATTTGTTCTTCAATTCCATCTACAAAATCTATTGGTACTTCTCCTCCAATTTCAGTTGGGTATCCTGCTTCTATAAATGCGCTTTTATATCCACTATTCTCAATGTCTATACCATACCCTACTGTTGGATGTCCAACACCATCATCTTCTATTATATAACATGTTCCTTCTTCATTTGTTGGTGGTGGGCTACCATGTTCCCATGCATGAATATATTTTTTTAATAATAACACTGATTCATTTGCATTTTTAAACTCATCTGGTCTAAATAAATTTAAGTCATATTCAGTTATTCCTAAATCTGTACCATCATATAGGAAAAGTAAGTATTTTAATAAGTTTGTTGTAGTAATACTTGCTCCTCTACTATCTAGCATTTCATAAGTCCACTCATCTATACTAGCAAAAGTATCTTGAACTGAATCGTATTTATCATATACATATAAAAAACTATTTTTAGCTTCATCTGTTATACCATATATTTTTTCAGTATCTTCTCCTTGTGCTTCTTTATTACTACTATTTGCATCTGCAGTTATTGTTAAAAGTGCTCTTGTATTATCATTTTGAACTTTTATTTTTACTTCTTCTGTTGCATCTTCTCCTTTTGCATATTTTGTTCCTTCACTTTCAGTTTTTATATTTGCATACCCATATTTATAGAAGTTCTCTTCCACTTTAACTATATCAAAAGTCATGTCATATAAATCGTCTTTACCAACTTCAGTTTTTATAAAATCATTTTTAGTGTCTTCAGTAATTTCTCCAATATAGTCTATTTCATTAATTACATCTGTATCTGTTATTGTTCTTGTACCTATATTGTCTGATTTTATTTCCAATTCTTCCTCATATTCCGTTGGGTCACTTCCTATCGGTATTTCTTGCACAGTTGAATATGTTTTTTTATAAGTTTGGTACCAGTTATCAACTTCTGTAAGTTCTATTTTATAATTATTAGTCTCAGTTGTAGTTTCTTCTACTAATCTATATTCCTTAGTTATTTTTTTAGTATTTTCTGCTAAATTTTCTAAATGACTATTAGCTAGAACTTCTCCTTCTTCAGAAGATATAGGTGGTAAGTTTTTTATTTCATCTAAAGGATATCCATCTTTTATAAAGGTTCTGTCTTTTGTTAGAAATATGTTTTTTACCTCATTTTCATATTCCTTTTCTTGTTCTTCAGTTTTTAGATATACAAATTTTATTGCTGTTTCTGTTGTATTTCTTTTTATTGTTTCTAATTTATATTCCTTTTTTTCACCATTTTCTTCATATGTCCATGTATATGTTTTTTCGTAATGAGTTATATTCCCTCTACTATTTTCTACTGCAATCTCTTCTGTACTTTTATCTTCTACATCATTCCAGTGATTTTCACTTAATAATGTATCAACAGTTTTTTTAATTTTTGTTCCATCTTCTGCCTCTGTTTCAATAGATATTGCAACTTCTGTTTGTACTTCTTCTGTTCTTTTTGCTGAATATTCAGCATCTATTTCTGCATATATTTTTTCATGATTAGTATAATCTGTTGTAACAGTTGTTAATAATTTAGAGTATTCTTCGTGTAGAGTAATTACCATATAACTTTTTTCAGCAATTTTTGCAATTTCTTTACTAAAAGTATCATCATCTGTTGTTGCAAGTAAAGACATTAAAAACTCAAAATTCATACTATATTTAGAAATATAATCTTGGTATGGAATACTTTTACATTTATAAACATTATATTGTACTTCTTCTGCTCTATAAACATCTTCTACTATTTGTCCATTTGGGTATTTACCCTTTATTTCATCCTGCTCCTCATCTGTATATTCATCTAATCCAGAAAGATTATATACTGTTGTTACCCTACTATCTCCAGCAACAATTAAATTATAATCACTATCTATAGTAAAATACTTAAGAGCATCTTTTTTATTATTTTTTAATAAATTATCAAATTCTGTATAACTTATATATGATAAATTACTTATTTTACCTTCATTTGCACCACTTACATCTGCATTATAAGTCATTCTTTGAATTCTTACTGTACCATATACAACATCATCATTAAAATTATTTTCATCATAGTTTTCTTCACCGTATCCAAATTTTGTTTTTCCTTTTTCATCTGTATATTGTGGTACTATTGAATTATCAGGATATATATAATTTCCTTCAGCATCATAAGATTCTTCTACACTTCTTAAATCTATACAATTTGTAGCTATTTGTGCTTTATAAAACATATATATTGCTTCTAAATCACCTTTTGTATATAAAGATATATCTAAACCATTTTGTTTTAATTCATATAAAAATAGAAGACATTGGTTAGAATATATTTCTATATCTCTTTTTGCTAAACTTTCTTTCATTTTCTGAACTCTTTGTTTTTTTTCTTCTACTGAATAATTTCCAAATTTTAATACATATTTATTGCCTTCTATGTTTGCTCCTGACTCAACATAGTTTAGGTCTGTTGCTTCTCCTTCTCCACTTGAACCTGATGATGAATTAATATTTTTTATAGATTGATTTATAGCTGTTATTGTCTGACTTGCACCAGAAAATTTTTCAGTAGTTATTGTATAAATAATTGAGATAAATATAATAATTATTATAACTGCTAAAACTACCCAAAATATCATTTTTGCTAAAAGAGGATGTTTTTTCATAAACTCAATTATTTTTTTTATTTTTTGAGTTTTATTTTTTGTATTATCTATTTTTTCTTTTATTTGCTGTGGTTTTTCTCCTTCTGCTTGCATAACCTTAGGTCCATTATCTTTTTTCTTGTTTTCTTCTTCCACTTTTATCACCTCTTTTACAATTTGATTTCTATATCTAGAATTTTAGGATTGTTTTTTTCATAATTTAAAACTATATCTTTAAAATTAACTGTTTTAATATCTCTATCTTCTTTAAAAACCTTCATAAACTTTATTTTTAATGTTTTTGAATTTTTTGTTGGTACAACAAGCTCATAATTTTCACTTTCAAAAAGATAAGATATATATTCTATGCCTGCTGAATCTGTTACAAAAACAGTATCAGATTTTCTTCCACTATCTAATAAAATTTTATTTTTAGTTTTATTATTAACTCTTATATTTAAATTTACATAATCTATAAAAAGTTCTTCACTTTGTATTTCAATTTCTACTGAGTCTACTTCTTTAGAAGTATTTATATTATTTTTTTCTATAAAACCAGCTATATTTAAATAGTATTTACCATCTTCATCTATAACAGTATAATAATCTTGTTTTTTTATATTAGAAACTTTTCCTGTTGTTAGCATATCTTCTGTTAATTCTACTAAATATATATTTTTGTTATCATAAGTAATCCAAGATTGCATATTATATGTTTTTCTTTCACTAAAATTATATTTGCAATAATTCGTTTTAAAATCTTCTAATGTAGGGTATAAAACCTCTTTGCAATCTAATGACAACATCTCATATGCTTTATCATAATCACCATTATTACAATAATTAATAAATTGTTTTATAATATTAGTTAATTCTTTATTTGTTGATTCTTCTATTTTTTGTGAAGATATTACTGAATAACTACTATCATAAAATTGTTCATTAATTACAGCTAAATTATTACTTGCCATTTGTAAATGTTCTTGTTTAAATTCGTAATTAATAATATGTATTAAACTAATACTAGCAATAATTATACCAACAATAAACCATATGATTTTTCTATTCCTATTATATTTTCCAATAATACCTCTCACAAAAAACCTCCTCCTTTTATTTAAAATCCACTATTGCTTTTCTTATCTCTTCTGCCCCCTCTTCTGGTATTCCTCTTGATGTTAAATAATTTCTAAAACTTTCTTCTTTATATAATATTTCATCTGGACATTTCTCTGCAAGTTTCATATATGCTATTGCTTCTTGAGCATTATATTTTTTCTCTTTTATTCTCTTCATTGCTGTCCCTATTTTTTTTGTGTCTGTTATTCCTGCATTTAAGAATTCTTCTATATTTCCTTCTTGCCCTGGATATTTATTTATTAAATCTTTATATTCTTTGCTTTTCATGAATTCTTTATCATATTTCATTCTTGCATATTCTTCTTGGCCATATTTGCCTTCATTAAATGTATCTCCTAAACCTATTATTCCATTTTTTGCTCCATTAAGTAGATTTGCTCCACCATCTACTAGGTTTCCTCCAACTCTTTTTCCTGCTGCTATTCCTCCTAGGGCCCCTGCTAATGCATTTTCTGGTTCTCCTGTTGCTATTCCTGCTGCTAACCCTATTGTTCCTAGTGTTGCTGCTCCTGCTAATTTTGCTCCTCCTCTTAATATCTTCTTTCCTGTATTTTTATTTAATACATATCTTTTTACTACATTTCCTGCTCCTGAGCCTACTTGTTTCCATACACTTGGTTTGTTTTTTATATTTCTCTTTGTTCCTTCTGAATTTGCAGTACTATTATTTGCTGTTTCTGTGTTTCCTGCTTCATTTACTGGTTTTGCTTGATTTTGTGCTCTTACATTTGCATTTTCAGCTCTATTTGCACTAGTATTTTCAGTTCCACTTGGCGCTCCTGCTTGAGCTACTCTTGCATTTGTGTTATCTTTATTTCTTAATGCATCATATGGGTCTGCTCCTCCTGGATTTGCTGTTCTTATTTTTGCTGTATTCCCAGCTCCACCTGCTTGTCCACCAGCTCCCTTTGGGCCTTTTGGGCCTTTTGAACCAAGTTTGTTTATTGAGTTCATTATTGCTGCACCACCTAAAGCAGATGCCATTTTACCCATTGAAGTAGAGCTTTCTAAACCAAATAATTTTCTGATAAACTTTTCTGCTGGCAATAATGATCCCATTGCAACTAATGCATATATTATATTCGTATCTGCTAAATCTCCTGCAGATGTAATTAATACATAATATAATAGTAAATGTACTACTTGTAATAATACATTAAATATAAATTCTTTTAACCAAACCTCAAAAGCTTGTGCTTTTCCATCTTTTATTTTATCTAGTGGATATGTTAGTGATATTAGAGGTGCTACTAATGTTAAAAATGCTACATAAATAACCCTTTTTAAATACTGGAATCCAAAAGAAATTGTATAGCTTAATAATACCATATATAATAAAATATTAAAAAATGCATTATAAAAATTTTCACCATCTATTTGTTCCTCTATCTCATTTCTTATTCCACTTACTATTTTATCTGCCCCATCTGGTGTATTTACAGATTTTCCAAGAACATCAGTTATTGCTCCGTGTTGCAGTAAAAACTAAAGACATCATAAAATGTAATACAAAAAGTAAACAAATTGCTGCAAACCAATTTCCTAACATTTTTTTATATTTTGCTCTATCTCTTGTTGCAGAACTCATTATAATTCTAATTGCAATATATACTAAAATAGAAAGTAAACCTACTAAAGAAACATCTCTCATTACTCTGTACCATGTAGCTATGGTAATTTGTAGTTTCCCAGCCAAAGAAGAACTAGAGTCTGGACTTATAAAATTTATATCAAACATAGGTATTCTACCTGCAAAAATTGCTCCTGGCGCAAATTTAATATAATAAGTAGTATTATTTCCATCTGCATCTGTTGTTTCTATAGAACTATCCCCTAAAAAAATTCCTTGTAATCCACTAAACAATGCATCTGGTATAGTTAAAAGTAATCTTGCAAATGCAGTTAAAATTGGGTTTACAATCCAATCTTCTACTATTCCCGCATGAGAGTAATTAGGCATAATAAAGTTACACATCATTATTATTACTACTAATATTATTATTTTATTTGTTTTGCTTTTTGTAGGTTTTATCATGCCTTTTCCTCCTTTTATTTAAAATCTACTATTCCTTTTCTTATTTGTTCTGCTTGACCCTCTGGTATCCCTCTTGATGATAAATATTCTCTAAAACTTTCTTCATTATATAGTATTTCATCTGGGCATTTTTCTGCAAGCTTCATATATGCTATTGCTTCTTGAGCACTATATTTATTTGCTTTTATATTTTTCATTGCTGTTCCCATTTTATTTGTGTCTGTTATTCCTGCATTTAAGAATTCTTCTATATTTCCTTCTTGCCCTGGATATTTATTTATTAAGTCTTTATATCCTTTGCTTTTCATGAATTCTTTATCATATTTCATTCTTGCATATTCTTCTTGGCCATATTTTCCTTCATTAAATGTATCTGCTAAACCTGTTATTCCGTCTTTTGCTCCTTTTAGCATATTTGCTCCACCATCTACTAGGTTTCCTCCTACTCTTTTCCCTGCTGCTATTCCTCCTAGTGCTCCTGCTAATGCATTTTCTGGTTCTCCTGTTGCTATTCCTGCTGCTAACCCTATTGTTCCTAGTGTTGCTGCTCCTGCTAATTTTGCCCCTCCTTTTAGTATTTTCTTTCCTGTGTTTTTATTAAACACATATTTTTTTGCTACATTTCCTACTCCAGATCCTGCTTGTTTCATTCTGTTTGGTTTATTTTTTATATTTCTTTTTGTTCCTTCTGAATTTGCAGTACTATTTCCTGTTTCTGTGCTTCCTGATTTACTTACTAGATTTACTTGTTTTTGTGCTCTTACATTTGCATTTCCAGTTTCAGTTGAACTACTACTTTTAGCTACTCCTACAGAATCTCCTTGGGCTGCACTTGCACCTGTATTTTCCTTACTTCTTAATGCATCATATGGGTCTGCTCCTCCTGGATTTGCTGTTCTTATTTTTGAATTTTCATTTGAACTTCCAGAATCTCCTCCACCATTTCCTTTAGGCCCTTTTGGTCCATTTTTTCCTAATTTATTTATTGCATTCATTACTGCTGCTCCACCAAACGCAGATGCCATATTACCTACTGTATTTGCTCTATCTAATCCAAACATTTTCTTTACAAATTTTTCTGCTGGTAATAAGAATCCAATTACTACTATTGCATATATTGGAATTTCTTTTACAAAATCTATAGCTGTACTAACAATCATAACATATAAAATCAAATGGACTGGTTGTACTAAAGCTGAATAAATAAATTCTCTCAGCCATGCAGAAAATGCTTGTGCTTTTCCATCTTTTATTTTATCTAATGGATATGTAAATGCTACAAGTGGAGATATAATTGTTAAAAATGCCATATAAATTGTCCTTTTTAAGTATTGTATTGAAAATAATATTGTATATACTACTAGTACTAAATACATTACAAGTTGTGCAAATACACGCATAAAATCTGGTTCACTGCCAATTTGATTTCTTATATATGACATCAATTCATCTTCACCTTTTGGACCAAATACATTTGCAGAAATAAATTTAGATATCGCACTAGTTATAGTTAATATTAAACTTATAATATATTGAAGAACAAAAACTATGCATATTGCTATAAAATAATCTATAAGCATTTTTTTATATTTTGCTTTATCTTTTGAAGTTGAACTTAATAACATTCTAATTGCCACATAAACAAGAACTACTAGTAAACCAACTAAAGCAACTTCTCTTAAAACCCTATACCAAGTTCCAACGAAATTTTTTAATATTTTTGATATCGGAGTAATAGTTTCACCTGCCTCAATAGTTTGATAACCTTGGCAATCATATAATCCCACAGAGCAAGAGCCTTTCAAATCTTTTAGATTATAGTTGTATACTGCCCCACTTGATTCATAAACTGGCTCATAGAAATAAGCCATTTCACAAACTACTTTTATAATATCATCTTCATTATTATAATAAACGTATAAATACTTAGCAAAAATTATTACCCCTTTATCTATATTAGTATCTTTATCAAAAAGGCTTACCGCAAACGGAGGAGTATAGTTGCTAGTCACTTCATATTTTTGTCCTAAATTGTTAAGATCAACATATTTCACATTTTCAATTTTAAAATCATCTAGAATTTGTTCAAACTTTTCTTCTATATCCCCTTGTTCAAGATGTACTGTCATACCCATCAATTCAGTTATATGTTCATCTCCAAAAAATTCACTCCAATATATATTTTCTTGGTTTCTTTGAAAAACAAAGTTCTTTCTTGCTTCAATATCATCATTATTAAACTGAACTTCTGGAATATTACTTATAGATATTAGTGTATTACCTTTTGCATCCTTAAATTGTCCTGTTGTAAAAAAATCATATATAATACCAGATTTATAGTCACTAGATCTATCATAAAGCTCATAAGCATTAAGAGAAGAAATTGTTTTAAGAACTGTTGTTCCAACAAGAAGCCCTGGATTTTCATTTCCGTCCACCTCTACGACTAGCCATTCCTAATCCTAAATCATTCAAAGAAAACTCTTCTTCTAATTTTTTTTCATGATGATATGTCAATTTTTTTACTACATAATCTTCTTGTGGTTTTATAAAATTAATATCAAACATAGGTATTGTCCCTGAGAATATAATTCCTGGAGAATATCTAATATAATAATCACTTTCTCCTATTTTTATATTATTATCACCAATACCTATAGATTGAAATGCCTCTATTGCTAAATCTGCTACCCAAGCAATAAATTCAGCTATTGGTGTAAAGAAACTTCCTCCATTTATTCCAGCTGCATAGGCATAATTAGGCATAGTAAAACTACAAAGTGTTACTACAATTAATAATATTATTATTTTATTTGTTTTGTTTTTTGTATGTTTTATCATGCCTTTTCCTCCTTTTATTTAAAATCTACTATTCCTTTTCTTATTTGTTCTGCTTGACCCTCTGGTATCCCTCTTGATGATAAATATTCTCTAAAACTTTCTTCATTATATAATATTTCATCTGGACATTTTTCTGCAAGCTTCATATATGCTATTGCTTCTTGAGTACTATATTTATTTTCTTTTATATTTTTCATTGCTGTTCCCATTTTACTTGTATCTGTTATTCCTGCATTTAAGAATTCCTCTATATTTCCTTCTTGCCCTGGATATTTACTTGTTAAATCTTTATATTCTTTTGTTTTCTTAAATTCTGCATCATACTTCATTCTTGCATATTCTTCTTGACCATATTGCCCTTCTTTATATGTATCTTTTATTCCTGTTATTCCGTCTTTTGCTCCTTTTAGCATATTTGCTCCACCATCTACTAGGTTTCCTCCTACTCTATTCCCTGCTGCTATTCCTCCTAATGCTCCTGCTAATGCATTTTCTGGTTCCCCTGTTGCTATTCCTGCGGCTAACCCTATTGTTCCTAGTGTTGCTGCTCCTGCTACTTTTGCTCCCCCTCTTAGTAATTTCTTTCCTGTATTTTTATTAATCACATATTTTCTTGCTACTTTCCATGAACCTTTTGCTATTCCTTTTAATCTACTTGGTGTATTCTTTATATCTCTTTTTTGCGCTTGTGATGATGTAGTATTATTGTTATTATTTTTTTCTACATTTCCAGTTATTGCATTCCTACTTCCTTTTGCATTTGAACTATTGGTCTCACTTGAATTTCCCTTTGCCCCTGTCTTTTGTCCTTTTTTTAGTGCTTCATATGAATCTTTTCCTCCAGAGTTTGCTGTTCTTATTTTTGTGTTTCCACTTGAACCGCCAGAATTTCCTCCACCATTACCTTTTGTTCCTTTTGGTATTTTAGAACCTAGTTTACTTATTGAGTTCATTAATGTCGCTCCTCCAATTGCAGATGCCATTTTTCCTAATGAAGAATCTTCTTCTAATCCAAATATTTTTCTTACAAATTTTTCACCTGGTTTAAAAAATCCTATTATTACCATAGCATAAAAAGGATTTGTTGTTGAAAGTCCCATTGCTCCATCTACAAAAATACAATATAGTATCATATGTATTGGTTGCATTAATGAATTAAAAGAAAATTCTTTTAACCATAAACTTAATGCTTGTGCTTTTCCATCTTTCATTTTATCTATTGGATATGTAAAAGCAACCATTGGTGCAATCATTGTTAAAAACGCTATATGAATTACCCTTTTTAAATATATAATTGTATATTGAATTGTATATATGGCTAGCACTAAATATATAATTACACTTGAAAAAACACTTGATAAATCTTCACTTTGTGGATCGTATCCTATGTTTGTTCTTATGCTAGACATAAGCACATCTGCGCCTTCTGTATTAAGAGCAAATTTTGAAAAAATATCATTTACAGATTGAATTGCTGTTAATACTATATTCATAAAAAAGTGAAGTGAAAACAAAATGCAAACAGCTACTAGCCAATGTCCAAACATTTCTTTATATTTAGCTTTATCTTTAGAAGATGAAGATAACATCATTCTAATTCCAACATATACCAATACAGATAATAATACTACTAATGCAATTTCTTGCATGATTTTATAATATGTAGCTACTGTATTTCTTAATGTATATGCAATAGAAACTCTTGTAGATTTCTTCTCTGGACCTGGTACTATTTCATATAAGTCTCCTCCTGAAAGCATTTCTGATATGTTTTGTACAACAAAATCTGCTGCAGCTGTACCACCTATAATATAAGCCCCAACTTTAATAGCTCCAGCTGTGAAGCCCCACCCTACACCAGGTATAAAAATCCCTACAATACCTGCAATTGCACATAATCCCCCAAGTACATACAGTATAACTGGCATATTAGCAGTAGTAGATACATGGTACCAATATGAATGATCATCACTAACATCATCTGGTGTGCCATTATCATCTGTCCATGTAATATGAGCTATATCTTTTCCAAACCAAAGAACATATTCATCAACTTCTGAATAATTTACTCCTTGTACAGCTTTTTCTATATCAAATCCATAAGGTTTTAATTTATCTAATGAATCAATTTCTGTAGCTATTGGTGGTTCCGGATATGTATATGTTTGCCATTTAAAAATTGTTTCTCCAAATTTATTTCCCATTGGAGAGAAAAAATTAACATCTAATCCTGGAACTTTTCCAGAAAAAATAACACCTGGCGAATATCTAATATAATAATTAGATACTCCTCCTTTAGGATCTTTTATTGCAATATCAGAATTTTCATCAATAAATATTTGTTGCAGTTTTTGCACTAACAAATCTGGTACTAATAATAAAATTGGCACAGCATATTTAAAAATTATTCCTCCTGCTGCAAAAGTATAGTTAGGCATAACAAAATTACATAGCATTACTATTATTATTGCTATTATTATTTTATTTGCTTTGCTTTTTGTAAGTTTTATCATGCCTTTTCCTCCTTTTATTTAAAATCTACTATTCCTTTTCTTATCTCTTCTGCTCTTCCTTCTGGTATTCCTCTTGATGATAAATATTCTTCAAAACTTTCTTTACTATATAATATTTCATCTGGGCATTTTTCTGCAAGTTTCATATATGCTATTGCTTCTTGGGCACTATATTTATTTGCTTTTATATTTTTCATTGCTGTTCCCATTTTGCTTGTATCTGTTATTCCTGCCTCTAAGAATTCTTGTATATTTCCTTCTTGCCCTGGATATTTACTTGTTAAATCTTTATATTCTTTTGTTTTCTTAAATTCTGCATCATATTTCATTCTTGCATATTCTTCTTGGCCATATTTGCCTTCTTTATATGTATCTTTTATTCCTGTTATTCCGTCTTTTGCTCCTTTTAGCATATTTGCTCCACCATCTACTAGGTTTCCTCCTACTCTTCTTCCTGCTGCTATTCCTCCTAATGCTCCTGCTAATGCATTTTCTGGTTCTCCTGTTGCTATTCCTGCTGCTAATCCTATTGTTCCTAGTGTTGCTGCTCCTGCTAATTTTGCTCCTCCTCTTAATATCTTCTTCCCTGTATTTTTATTTAATACATATCTTTTTGCTACATTTCCTACTCCTGAGCCTACTTGTTTCCATCCACTTGGTTTATTTTTTATATTTCTTTTTGTTCCTTCTGAATTTGCAGTACTATTTCCTGTTTCTGTACTTCTTAATTTATTTACTGGATTTACTTGTTTTTGTGCCCTTACATTTGCATTTCCAGTTTCATTTGAGCTACTACTTTTAGCTACTCCTACAGAACCTCCTTGGGCTGTTCTTGCACCTGTATTTTCCTTATTTCTTAATGCATCATATGGGTCTGTTCCTCCTGGATTTGCTGTTCTTATTTTTGAATTTTCATTTGAACTTCCAGAATCTCCTCCACCATTTCCTTTAGGCCCTTTTGGTCCATTTTTTCCTAGTTTATTTATTGCATTCATTACTGCTGCTCCACCCAATGCTGAACCTATTGTATTTGCTGCTTCAGCTTTATTAAATCCAAACATGTTTCTAATAAATTTTTCTGCTGGTAATATAAAGCTTATTGCAACAATAGCATAAATTGGATTATAAACCTCTTCATTAACTCCTGTTAACAAATCATCTGATACTCCAACCAAAACATAATATACAACTAAATGAACTGCTTGTATTAAAACAGTAAACATATATTCTCTAACCCATGTTGTATATGCTTGTGCTTTTCCATCTTTTATTTTATCTAATGGATATGTTAATGCTATTAATGGTGCTATCATTGTAAGAAAAGCTGCATATATAAACCTTTTTAAGTATTGGTATGTAAACATAACCGTTAAAATAACTAATACTAAATATATTACTATATTTGCAAACTGCTGTACAAAGTTCTCTCCTTCTTCTATTTTAGTTCTTATTGAAGACATTAATATATCTTGGCCAACCTCTCCAATAATACTCGCATTAAAAACATCACATATAGCCTGGGAAATTTGTAATGTTAATGACATAAAATAATGCAATAAGAAAAGTATACATATAGCAGTTGCCCAATCTGTTATCATTTTTTTGTATTTTGCTTTATCATCTGTAGAACTTGAAATCATCATCCTAATTGCAACATATACTAATACAGATAACAGTCCAACTAATGCTATATCTCTCATTACTCTGTACCATGTAGATATTGTATTTTGTAGTTTTTTTGCAGATGACTCAATAGTTTCTCCAGTATCACCCCACCCATACAGGAAATTACTATAAAAATAGAAAGAGCCTTTAACATCTTCTAAAATAAATTTTTCAAAACGGGTTTCATGACCATCTTTCATATAATTTGGATTTGGCTTATAAAGTGAATATATTTCAACTGATATATTAATTATATTACCATTATTATTATATTTATAAGTATGTAACTCAAAGCCTACCCTTGCATATTCAGCTGTTCCCTCAGGATTACCATATGTCATCCAAAAAATATCATCAGAAAAAGAATTTACAATGCCATTTACAGTTGAAATATCAATTTGATTTATAATCTGATTATTTACATACTCTTCGTGAACATAAAGATCTTTAGGTAAATTAAAAAGATCTACAAATTTCCTAGCAGGAGCATTAGGTAAACCACTGTTTATATAACTCATATCAAGGTTTCCGTGTTCTCTAATATATTCTTTAAAATATTTATTTTCATTATTTCCATCTGTAGCTATAACTTTTCTTTCAAAATCCATTCCATCTCTAAAAATTATATCTTTAAAATATTCATTATTCATGGTCATTATTTTATTTCCTTTAGCATCTCTTAATTTCCCCGTTTCAAAAAAATCATATATTATTCCGTCCATGCGAATGAACCATTGAAATATACAAATCATTAATATTATTAGTATTTCTACCAACAAGAAGTCCTGGGTTTTTATTCCCCTCCATACCTAATCCAAGTGAATCTAGAGTACAAAAAATTGTTTGCTCATAATCATAAGTTAAATACTCTTGTACTTTATAATCTTCTCTCGGACTTATAAAATTTATATCAAACATTGGTATTCCTCCTGAGAAAATAATCCCTGGAGAATATCTAATAATATATTTATCATTATTAATTGGATTTATTATAGTATCACTACCAATAGCTATTTTTTGTAGAGCACTTATAACAATATCTCCAATTTGTACTAAAAATTTAGAAATAGACTCAAAAATTGCTTTACCTACCCATTCTGCTATAGCTGCAAAAACATTTGCATTAGAAGTTAAAAAAGGCGCAAAAATATCTACAATTAATATTGCAATAAATATAATTATTATTTTTAACATTAATTTTTTTTGCTTACCTTTCATAATTTCTCCTTTTATTTAAACTTTCTTACGGCTTTATATATTTCGTCTGCTTTATTTTTTGGAATTCCGTTGCTCTCTAAATAAACTACAAATTTATTTCTGTCTTCAAAAATATTATTAGGACATGTTTTTGCTAAATGCATATATGCAATTGCATTATCTGTAGAATAATTATTTTCTAAAACTATTCTTATTTTTGTATCGTCTATTATTCCAGCATTTAATAATTCATTTATTTTTTCTTCTGAATGAGAATATCTTTCTAATAAATCTTGGTATTTTTTAGTTTTCTTAAACTCTTTAACTTTTCTTTCTCTTTCAGCTCTTTCTTCTATTTTTTCTCTTTCTTCTCCTAGGCTTCCTTCTTTAAATGTTGTTCCAATATCTCTTAGTGTTCTACCTGCACCTTTAACTGCTTGTGAAGTAGTATCTGCTACATTTTTTCCTATTCTATTTCCTGCAAGTATTCCACCAACAGCACCTGCAAAAGCATTTTCTATTTCTCCAGTTGAAACTCCTGCTGCTAACCCTATAGTTCCTAAAGTTGCTGCCCCTGCTACTCTTAAAGCTCCAGTTGCTGCTAATTTTATTGTTCCTTTAAAGACTTTACCACCTACTGCTCTTGCTCCTCTTATTGTAGGTTTATTATATATTTCTACTGTTTTATCTCTTACTCTTCCAAATACATTTCTATTATTAGATTTTCCTTTTTTGCTTGATGAAGCTCTATTTGATGGTGTTCCTCCACTTGGTATTCCTCCACTTGGTGCTCCTCCACTTGGTGCTCCTCCACTTGATGTTCCTCCACTTGGTGTTTCTCCTCCTGGTGTTGTTCCACTTGGTGTTCCTCCACCTGGTGTTGTTCTACTTGATGCTGTTCCAGCTGGTGTTGCTCCTTCTGATATTGCTCTACCTGATGCTGTTCCACCTAGTGTTGCTCTTCCTGATGCTGTTTCACTTTGTGCGGTTCCACCTGATGTTATTCTTCCTGATGTTGTTCCTTCTGGTGTTGTTCCACCTGGTGTTATTCTAACTGGAGCCACTCCGCTTGTTACTGTCCCAGCTTGAGCTTCTGTAGAATCATTATTTCCCATTAATGCTTCATAAGGATTTCCATTAGTATTATTTGCCATTCTTACTTTTGCACTATCATCAGCATTACTACTTTCACTATTTGAAGAGCTTCCTCTTGGAGCTTTGCTTCCCATTTTATTAACCATATTCATAATAGCTGCTCCGCCAAATGCAGATTCCATATTTCCAAGTTGTCCACCTTTATCAAATCCAAACATTTTTCTTAATATTTTTTCTGCAGGTGTTAAAAATGCCATTACAACTAATGCAAAAATCGGATTAGTTTTTGCAAAAGAACTCATTACACTACTTCCAACAAAAACATAATATAATATTAAATGAAATGGTTGTATAAGTGCATTAAACAAAAACTCTCTAATCCATAATGAAAATGCTTGTGCTTGACCATCTTTTATTTTATCTAATGGATATGTTAACCCTATAATAGGTCCTATCATAGTTAAAAATGCCACAAATATAAACCTTTTAAAGTAGGCTATAGTAAACTTTATTGTTAAAATTACTAAACAATAATACATTACAATTTTTATAAAACCATTTATTAATCCTGATCCAGCTATTTCTGTTCTTAAATTAGAAAAAATTACATCACTACCGTCTGAATTTACTATTTTTGAATTAAAAACATCTGATATAGATTTTGTTACAGTAAGTGTTATAGAAATAATATAATGTAATGTAAGTATTATAACTAATGCTGTAAACCAATCAAACAACATTTTTTTATATTTTGCTTTATCTGTAGTTGAACTTGATAGTATTCCTCTAATTGCAACATAAACTAGTACTGATAGAAGTCCAACTAGTGCAATATCTCTCATTACTCTATACCAAGAAGCTATTGTCTTTCTCATAATTCTTGCAGTAGATTCTAATGTTGCTTGTTTTTCTAATACTGTTTTAGTTAATTTTACTTGGTATATTTGTTCTATAGAGTTTTCTGTTTCTATTATTTCATGAGATACATATATTGTAAATTTTGATGTTGTATGACTGTTTTCTATCATCCACCAGCAATATTCTTTAAGTTCTTTATCAAATTCCATATTTGTATTTTCAATTTTTTGAGTTGTAGTTGTGTTAAAATAACTATAGTTTTCTTGTAAATAACGTATATGTGATAATGCATCACTTTTTTTAACTATATCTTCTCCTTCTTTATATTCATTTTTTTCTGCAGAATCATTTGTCTTATATGTTACTTTAACACTTCCATCTTCTTGATAATAAGCTTTTGTTTTAGTTTTTATATTTTTTATATCTGTTTCAGGTTCTATTACTTCATATTTTTCTTGGTTTGGCATTGGGCTAATAAAGTTAATATCAAATGCTGGTAATGTTCCTGAAAAAATAATTCCTGGAGAATATTTTAATGAATATTCTGAACCATTATGTATTATATCTGTTCCAACTATATTTTCTTGTAACAAAATCATTGTAAGATCTCCTATTGCACAAAAAAATGTTACAATTGGGTTAAATAAATCTTTATCTTCCTCTTCCTCTTCATCTCCTTCGGAAGATGGCATAACCATTATTGGTCCTCCAGCTCCAGAAAATCCATATGAAATATACGGTACAAAAATATTGCAAAGTAATATTATTAATATTAAAACTGTTATTTTTTTACAAATATCTTTACTTGCAAATTTTTTCATACCCCAATCTCCTTTCTAATTATTATTACTTGCTAATTTATTTAAGTTTGTTTCAACAAATTCAAATTCCTTTCTAGTTGGTGTTATTTGTAGAATTGCTGAGTCTGGTCCTACTTTAAATAGTCCTTCACCAATTCCACATGTAACTAAAAAGTTTGCTTCTCCTTCACTTAGTTTAAATACTTCTTTTAAATATGCTATTTCTGCTTTATCTTGTGCTAAAAATAGTTTTGTATCTGATGATGTAAGTACTGCTTGCACTGCTTCATTTTCGTAAAAATCTTGAAATCTTTGAGATACAATAGCAAGAGATACATTTCTTTTTCTGGCACGTCTTGCCATTTTATTTAAGAAATCTACGGCCTCTGGGAAAGGTAATAACATCCAAGCTTCATCTACTAAAACTCTTTTCTTTGTTGCTTTTAACTTATCCTCACTATTTTTCTTTACATATTTCTCCCAAATCCAAGAAAGTAATATTTGCTGAGCAAGTGGTCTTGCAAATCTTTCTTCTAATTGAGATATGTCTAAGTTTATAAATGGTACTTCATCCATTAAGTCGAATGTAGATTGTCCATCAAAATATGCCATTTGTCCATTTAGTTCTCTTACGTATTGCTTCATAACTTTTATTAAATAACTATAATTAAATTGATAATTTGCATCTTCATTTTCTTTAGCTTTTTTTACTAACATTTTATACCATGAACCTATAGTTGGCATTTTTTTCTTATCTTTGTATAATTTATTTACTACAAATTTTGCTGATTTTTCCTCATATAAACTATTTGGATCTGAAGTAATACCTACTCTTCTATATTCATCTGCTACTGTTTCTGCAATAATTTGTTTTGTTATTTCGTTTACTTCTGTACTTCTTGTACTTCCTCTTGCCATTGTAACTAATGCTTGAGTTACGTCCTCTATTTTGTTTTCTATATTTAGAACTTCTCTTTCTTTGCCTGTTATTTCATCTTTAACTTTTTCTATTTCTATATCAAATAAATTTATTACTGTTTTTGAATTTGGACCAATAACAACATTTATTCCTCCTAAGCTTTCTGCAACTAGTCTGTATTCTCCTTCTGCATCTAATGCCAAACTTTCAATACCCATTAAAACTGATGACCTAGAAATTAAAGTTTTCATTGTAACAGATTTACCAGCACCAGATTTTGCAAATATAACCATATTGTAATTTGCTAAACTATGATGAAAATTATCAAACAAAATAGGTACTCCCGTTTGTTTATTAATTCCTAACGGAATACCTGTAGAATGTCCTACTTCTGATGTTGTAAATGGAAAAACTGTTGCCATTGAATTTCTATCAAAAGTATGAACTCTTCTTATAGAATCATTTAATAATGGAACATTACTTTGAAAAGCTTCTTCTTGCATTGCCCAAGCTGATTTTATTCCTACTAGGTTTTTTGACATTTCTGTAGCTAGTAATTTAGTATATGCATCTAATGTTTGTAAATTATATGCAAATAAAGTAGAAACTATTGATGCCTCAAAAAGTTTATTAAATCCTGATGCGATTTCATCTCTTAGGCTTTCTGTCTCAAATCTTTTTTGAGCTAAAATACTTTCTCTATTTATGTTTCCTCTGTCTGCTGCAACAATTCTTTCTGTTTCTAATTGATTAATAACCCTGTTTAATTCGTTTTGAGACTTTGCTTCTGGCACAGGGTTAATATATATAGATGTATTAATATCTCCAAACAAGTACATGTCCCTAAAAAGCTCTGGGAATGTACACATACGAGGAAGACTAGATACAAAAAAACTTCTTGCATATCTGGTAGTATTAGAAATAATTTCTAAATGGTCTATGTTAGATGCATCTATTCCAGATGGGGCAATTAACTCTTTAAATGTTTTTTCTTTTAGAATTTCAAATTTAGGTTCTTCTTCTATAATTTGATTATTGTACTGATTTTCTTTTTCTTGTTTTTTCATTTTTCTGTCCTCCTTCTTCTTTAGTTTGTTTTTTGCTTTTTTCTATTTTTTTAATAGATTCTTCTGCCACTTCTTTTCCTATGAAATTTTTATTCTCTGCTAATATTTTTTCTGCCATTTCTTTTACTAGGTCATCAAAACTTTTTTCTTTTTCTTTAATTTTAATTACTTTTTCATTTTCTACTTGTTGAATTGTTTCATTGGCAAGTTTTAATGCCTTGTCTTCTATTTCTTTATCTAATGCTTTTATTCTTTTATCTAAAACATCTGGTGCTGTTGTGTAAAGTTCATCATATCCAGCTCTTAAAGCTGTATCTAAACTATATACTTCAGATTCATCTCTGTTATATGCAACATATAATAACTCTGCAATATCTGTTGATGTAAGAATTCTACATTTTACTTCACATGCATATAATGCTCTAATTAATGATTGCGCTCTTGTATATAATTCAGAAAATATTATACTATGTTTTTCTTCTTCAGATAACATCTCACTTTCAATTTCTGAAGTATAATATGGTACAACTATGTAATAATGTTTTCTTAATACATTTTTATTTTTACTTACTTTTTCTATGTTGGCTACTACATCTATCCCATATTCATATAAATTTTTTAATCTATTTATTTCAAAAAGCAAATCTTTCTTTTCTTTTTCATTTACATTTTCTTCGTCTTTTATTGCTTGATATTTATTTTCTTTTTTTTGTAATTCTTTTTTTATTTTATCTAATCTTTCGTTGTAATTATTTATACTGCTAGATACATTTACTGTTTTCATTTGTATATATAATTGAATTTGATTTCTAAGTGTGTTTAAAAATTGAACAAAACCTGCTTCTACTGCTGTTTTTTCCACATGAGACATTAAATCGTAATTTATTCCATCACACTCAATTATCATTAAATATCTACTTCCATTATTTTGTACAATCATATTATCTTCAATCTTATCAAATTGCATAAAATCGAAAATAGAAAGTTTTGTATAATCTGTTCTAGTTTTTCTTGTTTTAGTAGTTGTTTCTTCTGTTTTATTTACTTGAGTTTGATTTGTAGTTTTGTTTTTATTTTTATATGACATATACCAATAAACAAATCCTAATACCATAATAGCCATTAGTAGTAAACACAATAATAATGATAAAATTTCTGTTATACCCATTATTTAATTTCCTCCTTTGTTTTTTGTATATATATTCTTTTTCCCTTTGCTTTAAACTTAATTGCTCTTAAAATAACTTCATCTATTTTTTCTCCGCCTGTTTTTCTAAGAATTTCAAACCTTGTTGATTCTGGCATTTTCATCATTGCTATACAATAACCTATCCCTGCAAAAGCAAGAGCAAAAGCCACTCCTACGGTTGTCATTCCAAGCATTTTAGCAAAAATATAATAAAACACCAAACCAATAGCTCCACTAATTGCTGTATATATTAAAGATTTTGTTGTAAAAATATAAAGAATTCTTCCGTTCACCTTTTACATTTCTTGGTATTTGATATATATTCATAGCTGTTTCCTCCTTTGTTTTCTATAGTAATTTACACATAGATATATATAATATATTATAGCAAAAATTGTAGTAAAATGTAAATAGAAAAAGAAAAAAAAGATTGTAAAAAAACAACCTTTTTTAACGTTTTTTTAAACATAAAAAAGACCTTGGATAAACCAAAGTCTTTTTTTATTTTTCTTATAATTATTTTAATGCATTCCAAATCCATGTAGCTAATGTAGATGCTGATAGAACTACAAATAATCCAATTATTAATGGTAAGAAAGATTTTTTGTATTCTGCTCTTTCTTCTGTACTTCCTATCATAAATTTAACACCTAAAATAGCAAGAATTATTACAGATATAACAGCAGCTATATTTCTTACCCATCCAAGAACTTTTCCTGCTAATGATGTTAAACTACTTGATTCAGTTGAATCATATGTAGCTGTAACACTACCTGGAGTTAATTCTCCTGCAAAAACCATACTTGTAGCACTTACTAACATTACTACTATTAATAAAGCAGATAATATTTTTACAGATTTATTCATATTGTTCTCCTCCTTTTTTTATTTATTTTTTATTTGAACTTTCTCATAAATATTTATGAGAAAAAGTTAAAAACATTTTTATTTATTGATATTCACTAGGAACATCCTCTATATACCATGAAATGTCATATTGTGATTTTCCACACACACCACACTCCCATGTATAATTCGCTTCATCAAATATATTCCACAAATGTTTAGTAGCTCCACAAATTTCACATTTTTCATCCAATTCACAATCTCCATAATGTTGTTCTGATGTACATCTAGAATAGCCACATCTTATGCAAAACGTCTGGACACAATTTTGTGATTCACCATATAATAAATGTCCTATAGCATCAATTTGCAAACCACATTTTGAGCATGTCCCACCTAGGCATTCTTCTACATCATGTTTGCAAACTCCAGTTTGAATTGTATTCCAAACAAGATTTAGAAGTGTGCTTGATGTCAAAACTATAAACATTCCAATTATTAATGGCAAAAAAGATTTCTTATATTCTGCTCTTTGTTCTACACTTCCTATCATAAACTTTATTCCTAAAAATGCAATTAATACAACTGAAGAAATTGCTGCAATATTTCTAATATAACCTAATATTACATTTCCTAAAACCCTTGCTTCTGTTATATCCGTTTTATAAGTAGGTGTAAATTCTTCTGGATTAATTTCATATGGAATAACTTCCTCTCCAAAACAAATTGTTGTTATTGACATCACTATCATAAAAGCAATTACTACTTTACTTATTTTCATAGGCCTTGTCCTTTCTTATTACACACACTCAATACATGTATTAATAAATACTTGATTCCACCTTAAACATGTTATAATATATTTTTTAAATCTAGGGAATTTCATCTTTTATAAAATTTTCCACACCAGGCTTGTAATTGTTGTTGCACTTAAAACTACAAATACACCTATAGCAAGAGGCATAAGAGATTTTTTATATTCTGCCTTTTGGTCTACACTTCCAAACATAAATTTTAAACCTATATATGCTAAAATTACTACCGATGATATAACTGCTATATTTCTTATGATCCCAAACAATTCTTTACCAAAATTTGAAATTTCCTCACTTTCAGATGTATATGTAGGAGACAAATCTCCCACAGTCATTGCTAATGTTTTATTACATAAACATAATATTGTAATTAATAAAATTATTGAAATTATTCTTTTTATTTTTCTTGGCATATAAACACCTTCTTTATTAGCTTTCTATTTATGCAAGCATTAAATAATGCTAATTTTTGATATTATTTATACTGTAGTTACTGTTTGTACAAGGTTTACAATCATTTTCCATATTGGGTATGCTCCAAAAAGAACTAAGCATCCTACAACATAAGCAATTAAGGTTTCTTTAATTTTTGCTTTATCTGCTGCACTTGCCACCATAAATTGTATTCCTAAAACAACTCCAACAGCAACTGCAGTAACTATTCCTATTGAATATAATATATTAAATATAAATGATGATGTGTTTTTTAATGCGCTTGTATCTATCATTTCACTTACATTGTTTCCTGTTTCAGTAAAATTCTGTGCATCTGTAAATATATTTTTAATAGAATATGCTTGGGCATTTATATTTAAAAACAAACTTATAACAATTATTAATATAAATATGTTTATTATTTTAAAAGTTTTTTTCATCCCAACCACCTCTATTTTTATATTTGTTTTGCTAATTGTTCTATTATTCCTAAGAAACCTGTTATCATTACAACTAATACTGCTCCAACAAACCATGGAATTAATGTTGCTTTATATTCTGCTTTTTGTTCTACACTACCAAATATATATTTTAAACCTATTACAGCAATTGTTAAAATTGCTACAACTGTTGCTATATTTTTTAAAGAACCAAATAATTTTTCACCCATGGTATAAACTGGCTTTGCTTCTTCTTTAGTTGCAATAGTTACATTATATTTATCTGGATCAAATGATGCTTGTACATTCATAATTAATGAACTCAGTACAATAAAGATAAGTGTAATAAAAATAATTTTTACTAATATGTTTTTTTTCATTTTTACTACACCTCCTCTTTTTATTCTTTTATGATTATAACATATTTTTTGTTGTTTTTCAACTGTTTTCATTTCTTCTTGTTAGATTTTAGCATATTTTATTATTTTTTGTAAATAGTTTTTTTAAAAAAGTTTACATATTTGTGAATTGGTTTGCAAATAGTAATTTATGTAATTTTCAGCCTACCTATAAAAAGGGCGTAATTGATAAATTACACCCTTAATTTTATGTATTAAATTATTTACTTATTACTATACAAATCTTGCTTTTTTTATGTAATATTTTGTTATTAGTTCATCTAGTTCTATGCTTAATTTGTATATTATTTCATATTTTTCGTCATCTGCTATGCTTTTATTTAATTTTTCTCTTAATTTTGTTATTTCTTCTTCTACCATTCCCTAACACTCCCCTTTTTTCTAGGTTTTTATCTTTTGAATGATTATAAAATAACATGATTTTACATTTAGGTCAATAAAAAAACAGCTAAATAGCTGTTTTTCGTACAAGTTTTTTCTTTGTTTTTTTTAATTTTTTTGTGTTTATTTTTATTTATTGATATTTTAGATGGTTTTACGACATTTTTATTATTTTAATAGGCAATATTATTCAATATTTTTTTGGTTGCCCTGGAGTGCGACCCCTACGTTTATTTTTCTATAATATTTAATTATTGGATATTTTGCGGGTCGGGGTGGAACCCGACCCCTACAGTATATATATTTTATAATAAGATATTGTTTATTCTCTATATCTTTCTATATTTGCAAATTTTGTATAACTGCCCATCCACAACAGCTCTATAGTTCCTGTTGAGCCTGCTCTATGTTTTGCAAGTATTACTTCTGCTATATTTTTCTTTTCTGAGTCTGGATTATAATAGTCATCTCTATATAAAAACATTACAATATCTGCGTCTTGCTCTATTGCTCCAGATTCACGTAAGTCTGAAAGCATTGGCCTATGGTCTGCACGTTGTTCTGCTGCCCTTGATAATTGAGATAGTGCTATTACTGGTATATCTAATTCTTTTGCAAGTATTTTTAATGACCTACTTATTTCAGATATTTCTTGTTCACGACTAGCATTTCTTTTTCCGCTTCCTTGTATTAATTGTAAATAATCTATTACAACTAGGCCTATGTTTTTTTCTAATTTTAATTTTCTACATTTTGCTCTTATTTCCTGTATTGTTATTCCTGCTGTATCGTCAATATATATTGGTGCTTCTGATAATGGGCCAAGTGCTGTTGCAAGTTTTACCCAATCGTCTTCTTCTATTTTTCCTGTTCTTATTTTATTACTATCTACCATTGCTTCGCTGCAAAGCATTCTGTTTACTAATTGTGATTTAGACATTTCTAAGTTAAATATTGCCACTGGTACTTTTGCATTAATTGCTGCATTTGTTGCGATATTTAAAGCAAATGCAGATTTACCCATTGCAGGTCTTGCTGCTACTAATATTAAGTCTGAATTATGAAGTCCTGCAGTTTTATAATCTAAGTCAGCAAATCCTGTAGGTACTCCTGTTATTGGTTCTTTTTGGTTATATAGTTTTTCTATCTGTGCAAAGCTTTCTATTAATACATCTTTTATTGCTGAAAATCCTTTTTGATTTTTTCCTTGCATTATGTCAAAAATTTTCTTTTCAGCTTGATCCATAACCATTTCTATTTCTTCATTTTGTGCATAACCTAATTCTACTATTTCGTTTGATGCTTTTATAAGTTTTCTTAATAACGATTTTTCTTCTACTATTTTTATATATCTTTCTGCATTTGCAACTAATGGCACCTTGTCTGGAAGGATTCCTAAATATTCAAATCCACCAATTACTTCAAATTTTCCCATTGATATTAATTCTGATTTTACTGTTATAATATCTATTGGCTCTGCTTTGTTATATAAATTTAGTATTGCTTCATATATGTATTTATTATCTTCTCTATAAAAGTCTTCTGGTTTTAGTACTTCTATTGCGTCTATTACTGCATCTTGGTCTGTTAGCATGCTTCCTAATACGGCTTGTTCAGCTTCTGTATCGTGTGGTGGGATTTTTCCAATATCCATTTTTTCCTCCTATAAATTAGTACAAAGATTATTAATCAGCCTACCTTTTTTATATTTTTTTAAAGATCAAACTCTCCAAGGCATACGCGGGTATTCCCCCGCCTCAAAGGGCTGTCGAGATTTAACTTTTAAAAAATATAAAAAACGGCTGACATTCTTAAGTTTTATTATTTTGTATTTTATTATTTTATTCAGGAACAATGCATATTCTTAGGCTGGCGTTTACTCCATCTCCAAATTTTATTTCTACTGTAAATGTTCCTATTGTTTTTATTGTTTCTTTTAGTGCTATTTTCTTTTTATCTATATCTATTCCTGTTTGGTTTTTTAGTCCTTCTGCTATTTCTTTTGTTGTTATTCCTCCAAATGTTTTTCCATTTGATCCTGCTTTTACTTTTAATTCTAAAGTTATTTTTTCTATTTTCTCGGCTTTTTTCTTGTTTGCTTCTATTTCTAAATTCTTTTTATGTGCATTTGATGCTTGTTTTGCTTCTAGTTTAAGCATATTTTCTTTATTTGCTTCTACTGCTAGTTTTTTTGGAAATAAAAAGTTTCTAGCATACCCATCATTTGCGTTTATTACTTCATTCTTTTTTCCTACGTTTTTTATGTCTTGTAATAGTATTACTTTCATTTTTTCACATCCTTTATGTTTTTAGTGATTTCTTCGAAGATCGGGTCGTCCTGGTTGCGACCCCTACATACTTTGCACTACTTTTTTGCTATTTTAGCATATTTTTATACTTTTGTGAAGGGAATTTTAAAACTTTTGTATTCCAAAAACTCTCATGGCGTTTTGGTAAGTTGTTTTTGCAACTTGTTCTACAGGTATACCTTTTATTTGAGCAATTTTTTGTGCTATGTATTTTACATTTCTAGAGTCATTTCTTGTTCCTCTTACTGGTTCTGGCGATAGATATGGTGAGTCAGTTTCTATTAATATTTTGTCTTCTGGAACTATTTTTACTATTTCTTCTGCATTTTTTGAGTTTTTAAATGTTATAGGTCCTGCAAATGATATATAAAATCCTAGTTTTAATCCTTCTTCTATTAAATATTTATTTAATTGTGCGCAATGAAATACTCCTTTTTTATTTACTTTATTTTCTTTTAATAAATCTATTGTATCTTGCACCGCATCTCTTGAGTGTATTACTATTGGTAAGTCTAGTTCATTTGCTAAATTTATTTGTTCTATAAATGCTTGTTTTTGTACATCTTTATTTTCCTTATTCCAGTAATAGTCTAATCCAATTTCTCCTATTGCAACGTTTTTTCTTGATTTTGCAAGATCTTTTATTTTTTTAAAATTTTCTTCATTGTAGTCTTCTAAATCATTTGGAGATATCCCACATATTGAATAAATAAAATCATATTTATCTGCCATTTCTACCGCTTGTTCTGATGATTTTACATTATAACCAGCACATACAAATTTTGATATTCCTTCTTCATATGTCTTTTTTATTACTTCTTCTCTATCATTGTTAAATTTTTCATCATTATAATGAGAATGTGTATCAAATAATTCCATTTTTCCTCCCATTAATTCAAAATGCTTTTCGGGTCGGTATGGAACCCGACCCCTACATTTATATTTGTTTGTTTTTTCTGGTCACCTAAGGTCGCCCAGGCCCCTATAGATAATTATTCTTCTATAGTAATAACTACGTTTGCTACTGCGTATTCTTTGCAGTGTGATATGCTTATGTCTATATTTTTTATTTGTGGGAAATTTATATCTATAAATTCTACCTTTGGATTTCCATTTTCGTCATTTACAACCTGTGCATTTTGCCATGATATTCCAAATCTTTCTTCTAGCAGACTAGATACTGCTTTATATATTGCTTCTTTTGCTGCAAATCTTCCTGCATAATGACAATATTTTGCTCCCCTCTTGCTCTCACAATACTCAATTTCCGTAGGTGTATATATTAATTCTAAAAATCTTCGCCCAGATTTCTCTATTGATTTTTGAATTCTAGATATTTCTATTATATCTGTACCACATAAAACTTTCATTCCTCTCACGCTCCATTTATCTTAGTGAAGACTTAATGAAAGTTTTTGCTATAAAATAGCAAAAACTAATTAAATTTATTAATTATTCACCATTCACTATTAATTATTCATTAAAAGAGTAAGCTTTGCTTACTCTTTTGTTTATTATTTTGTATAATATAATCCATCATCACTTAAATGCCACGCACCTATAAAGTCTACATATATACTATTATCTAGGTTTACTGATGGAGCATATGCTACACTTCCGTTTCTTTTCAAAGAGCCCCATAATCCATTTTGTTTTACTGCTACATATCCGCATGGATTTTGTTCTGTGGCATCTTCATAAATATAGTCAACTACTACATTTCCAGCTTTATCTGTAAATCCATATTTACCATCTTTTTTACTTAAGAATAAAGTATTTTGTGTTAGAATTTCTGTGTTTTGTTTTTCTTCAAATTTAAAGTTATAATATTTATATTCGCTACCAGTATATATTTTTATATAACCTTTTGCTAAATTTATTTCTGAAACTATACCAGATAATTTTTGTGATAAATTGCTGTCAAAAATTACTGTCTCTGTTTCCGTTTTGTCTGCAACTATAAAGTTTCCTTCTTCTACGCAATACATATTGCTATATTCAAATTCTTTTACAGCCTCATTATTAGAATTTATTACCCCATATTTGCCATCTTTTTTAGCAATGTAATAAATTGAGAATGCATATTTTAGTTCTTCATAATCATTTGCAATTACCGCTTCTCCTGTTAATTTTTCTAAGCCCATTTTTCCATCTTTAGAAATAATTACATTTTCTCCTTTTGCATATATATATTCTTCTCCTTCTGATGTTTGTAATAGTTCTCCTTTATTGTTTATTAATTGCATAGTTCCTTCTAGTTTTACAGAATATACTTCATTAGATCCAATATGTTTTATTTCTTCATATATTAGTTCTAAAACTTTAGTTCCACTTGTGCTTATTATTCCATATTTTCCGTCTGCATTTGAAACTAAATATTCATCTTTGTATCCTTCTTTTAGAGTTTCAATTTTACTATATTCTGTATTTATAATAGTTTGTCCTTTTGAATTTACAAGTCCTAGTTTTCCTTCTTTTTCAACCACTATATTTTCTTTAACACTTTTTAATGAATAAATAGAATCATATTCACATTCTAATATTGTTTTTCCACTAAAGTCTATTAAACCATATTTATTATTTTTTTCTACTTTTAACAGATTATCTTCAAACCAAATATTTTGTTTTGAATCATAATTATCTATAGCCTCTACTTTATCATAGCCTTTAAAAATTTCCTCATTTTTTTGGTTTATAACCTTTGTCTTATATTCTCCTGTACTATCTTCTACATCATAAATACAAACAAATATAGGAGTTTTGCTATTTGGTATTACAATCATTTCATCATAAGTGGCATTAATTACTGTGTTTCCATTATTATCTATTACTCCCCATTTGCCATTTGAATATGATGTGTAGTAGCTTGATGTGTGAATAATATCTTCATCAGAGTTTGTTTTTAGTATTTTTACTATTGATGATATTATCATTATTAAAACTATAAAAGCTATTATTGTTCCAAATACCTTTTTCATATTTAATTTTGGTTCACTATCATATCTTTTTCCTTTTGCCATATTTGTTACCTCCTAGAATTTAACAGTACGTCACATCTTATTAAGTTTATCTCTTACCAAATTTCCATATATAATATATCATAGATTTAGCTATTTTTTCAATGTTTTTATGTAATCTTGGTACATTTTTTTTGCAGTTTCTGGGCTATCTTCTCCTTCTGGATTTTTTATTGGAGCAAATTCTTCTTCTCTTTTTACTCTCATTACATTTATATCATCAAAGAAAACGAACCCATCAAATATAAATTTTTCAAATTTATATACTTTATCAGTTACTATTTCTCCATTTTCATTTATATGTTTACATTTCTTTACTGCCGTATGATATGGTAATGGATTGCTATCTATTATTTCTAATGCTTTTATACTAAATAAATGATTTAATATGTTCATATCTCCAAAAACAAAATTTCCATTTGAATCTTTTTCGTTTGCCATATCTTCTGGTATTTCAACATATTCAATTATTCCAGGTTTTCCATCTGCTTTTACAAATACTCCTCCACCTTCTCTTGGAGTTCTTTTAATTATAGATTTAGAAGCTATTAGTGTTCCTTTTTGTATAGTTGTTCCCAAAAATAATGGATCTACTATTTTAGCTAAAATATTATCAATTCCTGTAAATATTACCCACTCTATTTGTTTTTTCTTCATGTCGTCTATAATACCTTTTTTTACCATTGATTTAAATACTTCGCCATTTCCATTTGAAGCTAATCTTATTAAATTATTTTCTCCAATTAATAGTTTTCCTTCTTTACTAACTAAAGGAGTTTCTGCTTGTTTGAAAAACTTTATAGCATCTTTAGGATAACCAAAATAGTTCATTTCTTCAAAAAATGAAACTGTTTCGTCATGGTTTTCTTCACTTGTCATAATATAGTATGGTATTGTAATATTGTATTTTTTATTTGCGTCTATAAGTTTATCTATTATTACTTGGAATAAATATTTTGATTCTGGTTCTAAATTTATTTTAAATGTTCCTTTGGGTCCATTATGTCCGAAGCCTTGTTCCTTGTCCACCCGCTAGCGTTACAGCTGAAAATTTATTTAGTTTTAATACCTCTTCACCAAGTTTAATGTAGCTGTTTTTTTGCTCTTCATCAATCTCATGTGCTACTGTTGCTTCTATTTTTGATATTCTGTTTTGAGTTTTTGGGTCTATAGTTTTTACATTATTATATGAGTTTAACAATTCTTCAAAATCAATATTTTTAACTTGTTCTATAATTTCTGTTTTTATATTATCTTCTTGTTTCTCCATATGTTCTACAATATGATGTTGATTGTATTTTTCTAGTATTTCTATTATTTCTTCTGCTTTATTTTCCATTCTTGTCATCACCTTTTTTTCAAATTCCTACATAATATAACATTTTTTTTAATATTTGTCTAGTACCTTTATTTAAGTAACTATTCAGCCTACCTTTTGTATGATTTTTTTCCTCAACATACGCAAGTATTCCCACCTTCTCCTCGATTTTCGGACTGTCGAATGTTAATTTTTTATAAAATATAAAAAACGGATGAACATTGTCGCTGTCAGTGGCAATGTTAAATTATAATCATATAATTTTATTTGCGCAAATAAAATTATAAAAAACATTGGAGGATTATATGCGAATTTTTGTTATTAGATTAAAGCAAATGGTTATTCCTATATGTATTTATGTTTTTACTGTTTTTTTAATTTTATTTTCTTCTGATAATTTAGTTGCTGCAAAGAATGGTTTATTTCTTTGGGCTTTTTGTGTTGTTCCTTCTCTCCTACCTTTTTTTATTGCGACAGAGTTATTAAGTTATACTAATATTGTTTCTATTTTAGGTAAGTTTTTAAATAAATTTATGCGTCCTGTTTTTAATGTTCCCGGAGAAGGTGCTTTTGCCTTAATTATGGGAATTATTAGCGGTTACCCAGTAGGTGCTAAAATTGTTATCAACCTAAAGAAACAAGGAATATGTACAGTAGAAGAGTGTGAGCGATTACTTAGCTTTACCAATAACTCTGGTCCTCTTTTTATTATTGGAACAGTTGGTGTAAGTCTTTTTTCTAGCAGTAAAACAGGTTTTAAATTATTTTTTGTACATATTATATCGTGTCTTTTAGTTGGATTTATTTTTAGATGGTGGAAATCTAGCTACAATACCCATTCTTTTAAATGGAGGCATTCTGAAGCTTCTAATATTGATGACTTAAGTTTCAATAATTTGGGAGCAGTTTTATCAGATTCTATCCAAAGTGCAATTCGTTTAGTTGTAACTATTGGTGGCTTTGTGGTTCTTTTTTCAGTAATTGTTTCTATGCTAAATAGTAGTAAAATTTTAAATATATTATCTATATTTTTAAACCCTTTTTTAAGCATTTTGAAAATTCCTGAAACATATTCGGAAAGTATTATTACAGGAATTATTGAAGTAACTAATGGTGTTAAATTAGCTGCATTAGGTCAAACTCCATTTAGTATAATTATCTGCTCATTTTTGCTTGGTTTTGGTGGAATTTCCGTTCTATTACAAGTTTTAAGTATAACTTCCCAAGCAAAAATTTCAATAAAACCATATATTTTAGGCAAATTCTTGCAAGCATGTTTTTCTGCCATATTTATGTATTTGTTGTTTTAATATATTCTATTCAAAAAAATAATCTATTGTGTGAAATTTTTATCATCCGCCAAATCTCGTCGGGGATTATATATTTAAATTCGCTCATTTCTTCCCACCGGCGCTGTAACAAGGCTTACTTCTTTAACAGCCCACGGCGGTCCCTCGAAGGAATTCGCTTTTAAAATATATAAAGCCCCTGCGTTTGGCGGTTTTATTGCTATAATATAAATAATAACTTCATAGGAATAAATTATTTGAGCAAAATAATATTTATTTTCCTATAAACATTTGCACATATACTTTTCCATATGTTGGGCTACTTACTACTGCTATTCCTGTGTAATTGTAATTATTACTTAAAATATTTGCTCTATGCCCTTCTGAATTCATCCAGGCATTTACAGCCCCTTGGTTGCTTGAATTCCCTGCAATATTTTCTCCTGCTGCTTTATATGTTATTCCAAAGTTTTTTATCATATTAAATGGTGTTCCGTATGTTGGTGAATTGTGTGAAAAATAATTGTTATCTACCATATCTTTTGCTTTTACTCTTGCTACGTTTTGTAACTCTTCATCTATTTTTAAGGCAGATAACCCTGCTGATGTTCTTTGTGCATTTATTAAATTAAAAACTTCTTGTTCATCTGTTGTTAATCCATTTGTTGTGGTGGTTGTACTTCCACTTGAACCACTATTTCCAGAACCAGAGCTTTGTGGATATATTAGTTTTATATATTTTTTACTTACCGTTCCTACATAATCTGAATCAGTTTGAATTATATACCAATCTCCAATTTGAGCAAAAACTCTAACGTATTCATTTTTGTATACCAGTGTTACTGCTTTATAGCTTGTTCCTGGCCCCTGTCTTACATTTAATGCAGATGCTGTAACTAATCCTGTTGTTGTTTCCACAGTTTGATAATGTGACATTGCCTTACTTTCACTTGAAGTAAAAATAATTACAAATAATATTATTATAAAAAGTATTATTTTTTTTATTCTCATAAAAATCATCTCCTAAAATTAATTTTTCCTAATTTTAGAAGTTTTATACTTTTTTTAAATTTTTATTAAATGGGGGGAAAATCTTTATATTGGGTCTAGCCATTATAGTGCGGGTCGCCCTGGGGTGCGACCCCTACAATACTCCCTATAATAATTTTATAAAAAAACGACCTGCTGTGAAAACAGGTCGCTCTTAGCATAATTTTACAAAAAAATTTTTGCTAAGATGATGACAAGAATGAACCAACAAATTGCTGAGCCCCATTCTTTCTTTTTGATACCCTCATAAACTAGGTATACCGAAATAATACCTAATAAAAGGATAGCTCCTCCAACTACTAGCATTAAGAAGTCGAAGGCCACTCCAAATCCAAAAAGGATTAAGAGCAAAAAAGCAATTAACCACACGAATTTCATGTGCTACTGCTCCTTTCTAAATAAAATAGAGTATAACTATAAATATTATAACATTTTTATGTGGATATTGTCAAAATTGCAATTGATTAATTTTACGCATATGTTTGCGGGGCGGTCAAGACCGCCCCCTACGTTATATTCTGTATTATTAATTTAATTTTATAATAGATGGGCAAGCAGAGGCGGGTCGCCCTAGGGCGCCGACCATTACAGTTTTAACAAACATAAAAGGCATAACCCTTTTCGGATTATGCCTTTATATTACATTGCTTCTTGGTTTTCTTCTTGATTTACTTCTTCATTTTCTTTATCTTCTTTGTTTACAAGTTCTAAGCTTCCAACTGAAACTTCATATGCTACTCTTTGCTCTACTGTACCATCTTCATATTTTTTCTCATACATTCTTGATTGAACTCTTCCTACTATTTTTACTTCAGTTCCAATTTCCATATTTTCGCAGAATCTTGCATTTCTTCCCCATGCAATACATGGTATATAGTCAGATTTATTATATGCTCTGTTTACTGCTAAAAGAATGTCTGATATTTCTCTTCCAAATGGTGTTTTTCTATAAATAGGTTTTTTACAAATATAACCTATTAAAACTACTTCATTTGAAATTTTTTCTCTTTCTTGTTCTTCTTGTTCTACATGTTCTTTAATGTCTTTTGCAAATACTGTAAGCACTAATCTGCTTCTTTGATTTTCATATGTATTGTATGATCTAAATTGTCCTTCAATTTCAACTTCTTTTCCAATACTTAAATCAAAATTTGATATTAGTCTTTCTGAAATTGTAATAGGAATACAGTCTGCTGTACCACTTAAACGTGGAACTTCTAAATTAAATATATAAAAACTCTCTCCATAAATTTCATGACTAAATACTTTCTCACTTGTAATTTTACCAACTAATACTAAATAGTTGTTTTCTGAATAATTTGTAATCAATTTTATTTCCTCCCTTTTTTTGTCTATAGTATTTTATTTAATTTTTTTATGCTTTAGAACTTAAGTTTTATTTTCAACAGTATTATTATACTATATTTTTGGAGGTTTGTCTACATAAAATGGTAAATTTATCTATTTTTTTATTGCTAAAACTTTATATTTAGCTACTCCACCTGGCGTTTGAGCTTCAACTACTTGGTTTTTCTTTGCACCAATTAATGCACTTCCAATAGGTGATTCATTTGAAATTTTATTTTCTGCTAAATTTACTTCTGTTGAACCTACAATAGTAAATTCAAGTTCTTCTTCAAATTCCATATCGTATATTTTTACTTTGTTTCCAACTTGAACTGTTTTTGTATCAATTTCAGATTCATCTATAATTTTTGCATATCTAAGTTTGTTTTCTAGTTCTGCTATTTTTATTTCATTATCTGCTTGAGCATTTTTTGCTTCGTCATACTCTGAGTTTTCTGATAAATCCCCAAACCCTAAGGCTACTTTTATTCTTTCAGAAATTTCTGTTCTTTTTTCTGTTTTTAAATATTCTAACTCTTTTTCTAAATTTTCATAACCTTCTTTAGTTAATAACACTTCTTTTTCTTCCATTTCGTGTCTCCTTTTTTATAATTATAGTTTTATTATATTATCTTAGAAAATTTGTTTTGTCAAGGAAAATAGTATAAATTTTGTTAAATAATAATTTACAATCTACTATATTCTCTATTACTTATAATCCCTTTTTCTCCTACCAAATTCTTAATTCTTATTTTATCTTCTAAAATTTTTTTCTTTGCTGATTTATATTGTGTATTTATTATGCAACTTTCATATATGAATTTATTATTATAACCTTCTATCTTATATTTTTCTGGCATTATTATATTGTAACCATTTATATTTATTCCATTAAATTTTTTTGATTTTATTTTTATTGCTCTATTTATATTTACAATTATACATTTATTTGGAATAGAGTATTGGTTAATTACTTCCTCTGGAAAATCCATATTTAAAATAATATTTGTCTTAAGTAGGGCTGTTTTATAGTTATTTGATAATTTAATTATTATTCCTTTTTCATTATATAAATACTCTTCAAGCTCTTTAAATTCATTTATATGGTTTGTAATTATATTTATTGTTTTTACTTTTTCTGCTAATTCTAATATAATTTCTTTATTTATATTACCATCACCTTTTCCATTTCTTGAAAAAGTTTGTGCAGACTTAATATATTCATTATTATTATCATCAACATATACTTGATAAATAGTACACTGTTTTTTCTCTGCTCTTGGATCAGCACAAATTGTAAATTCTAAAGTTGCTGTGCTCTTTGTTGCTTTATATGCTTTTCCTTTATCTCCACCTACACCTATTCTGCACACAAATTTTGTTGTTCCTTTTGATGATACTTCTGCTGCAAATGTAGTAATCATTGTAGCGCTTAATACTACTGCTACAGTTAATACCATAGCTATTACGTTAATTTTCTTCTTACCCTTTGTCATTTTAATATAAAAGTGCGGATGCTCATGCTCATCACAAGTTGTGTAACGTCCTCCCACCATATTCAATGCATCCCCTTCTGTCTTCTTCGTACGGCCGGCCGTTACATATCCTTCTCCCTGTTGCGTTATCACATCGGTAATATATCCCTTCTTCGTCCCAAAATTATAACGCATGGATTTTGATTCATACTGTTGCTG
>JAZNWN010000019.1:0-6794 GCA_045593405.1 Clostridia bacterium | reverse complement strand
CCGAAAAGACGTCAGAACTGCAGTTGAAAAAATAGAAGAACAATATTTCTTCGACACAGCTGAAGAAATGATAAAAGATTTGGCGGTAGCAAAGGAGAATATGGAAGTTTTGGCGGAAATGGTACTGGCTTTTGCAGAAGCATTCCGCAAAGAAAAACAAAACAAAAATCTAATGGATTTTGAAGACATGGAGCGCTACGCGCTAGAAATTCTCACAAGAGAAGAGAATGGGGAATTTGTCCCTAGTCCTGCAGCGAAAGAACTTCAGGAAAAATTTGCAGAAGTTATGATTGATGAATATCAGGATAGTAACTTGATTCAGGAAGCAATTCTGACAAGTGTGTCGCGTGTGAGAAATGGCAAATACAATATATTTATGGTTGGAGATGTAAAACAAAGCATATATAAATTTAGACAAGCAAGACCAGAGCTTTTTTTAGACAAGTATAAAAATTATTCAGATATAGAAAAAAAAGATGAAATGGGTAGAAAAATCCAGCTATTTGAAAACTTCAGAAGTAGAAGAAATATATTAGATATTACAAACTTAGTTTTTGAAAATATTATGAGCAAAGAACTTGGAGATATAGAATATGATGAAAAAGAACTTTTAAACCAAGGAGCTGTATATAAAGAAACAGACGAACAAACAGGAGGAATAGCAGAACTACATATAATTGATTTATATCAAGATGAAGAAGAAAATGATGAAGATGATGAACAAGTAGAGATAGTTGACAATATAGAAATAGAGGCAAAGTTTGTTGCAAACAAACTAAAAGAAATTTTAGATAGTAATTATTATGTATATGATAAAAAACAAGGCTATAGAAAAGCTACTTTTAGAGATTTTGCAATACTACTTCGAAGTACAGCAACATCTGCAAATACTTATGAAAGAGAATTGGTAAGTTTAGGGTTACCAGTATTTTGTGATACAAGTTCTAATTATTTTGAAACAATCGAAATACAAACAATAATGAGTTTATTAAAAATAATAGATAATCCTAATAATGATATTGCTTTAGTTACAGTTTTAAGGTCACCTATTATAGGACTTACTGACAACCAATTAGTAGAAATAAGAGTGATAGATAAAAATGTAAGCTTTTTTGAAGCACTATGTCTAGCAAAAGAAAATGAAGAATTGAAAGATGAAATAAATAAGTTTTTTAATCTTCTAGAAGATTTACAAGCAAAGCAGGAATACTTAAAACTAGATGAATTATTATGGGAGATATATGAAATTACAGGATATTATAACTATGTAAGTCTAATGCCAGATGGAAATATAAAAACAGCTAACTTAAAAATGCTTTTTGAAAAAGCACAAGATTATGAACAAGGAAGTTTTAAAGGACTATATAATTTTATAAATTATATAGATAAAATTAGTAAAAACGGTAGCGATATGGGAGCTCCAAAACTTATTGGAGAAAATGAAAATGTAATAAGAATAATGAGCATACACAAAAGTAAAGGGTTAGAATTTCCAATAGTCTTTTTAAGCGGTACTGGAAAACAATTTAATATGCAAGATTTAAATGAAAGCATATTATTACATCAAGATATGGGGTTTGGACCTAAGTACATAAACTATGAAAGAAAAATAGAATACAGTACTTTAGCCAAAGAAGCCATAAAACAAAAATCAAAAAAAGAACTGTTAGCTGAGGAGATGAGGCTTTTATATGTGGCTTTAACTAGAGCAAGAGAAAAATTAATAATAACTGGAATAGACAAAAATCTAAAGAAATCATTAAATAATAAAAGTGAATTATTAGAAGGGAATGAAGAAGGAAAAAAGATTAATGAATTTATTGTTGGAAAATCAAAATCTTACTTGGATTGGTTAGAATTAGTAATAATATATGATAACAGAGCAAAAGAAATAATAGAAATATTTGAGCATAAAACAAATGAACGAGAAAGTAAAATTCAAGATATAGAAGAAAAAGATATACATATAGAATTAGATAATATAATAGATGAAGAAATAGACAAGAAGTTAAACTGGAGATATACAAACTTAGAACTAACAAAAATCCAAGGAAAAACTTCAGTAAGTAAAATAGCAAAACAAGATTTAATAAAATATGAAGTAGAAAAAATTATACCAGAATTTCTAAAAGAAATAAAAAAGATATCTTCTGCAGAAGTAGGTACTGCTGTACATTTGATTATGCAAAGATTAGATAACAAAGAAGAATATAATATAGAAAAATTAGAAGAGTTGTTAGAAAAACTGGTAGCAAATAAAACAATAACAGAAAATGAAAAAGAAGCGATAGATAAAACAAAAATATTAAAATTCACACATTCAAATATCTATAAAAAAATGAAAACAGCTAAAGAAATATATAAAGAAAAACCATTTTTCATAAACATTCCAACAAAAGAGATATATGGGAATGAAGTAGAAGACACTATACTAGTACAAGGAATAATAGACTTATACTTTATAGATGAAAACGACAATTTAATTTTGGTAGATTATAAAACAGACTATGTTCCAGAAAAAAGAGAAGATTACCTAATAGAAAAATATAATGTACAATTGAAACTATATGCAAGAGCCATAGAAGAGGCATTAAACCGAAAGGTAGATGAAATTTATATTTATTCTACATATTTGGACAAGGGAATAAAAATCAGACTATAAGTTTTGCAAAAAGTGTAGGGAGGTCGTAGTCCTCGGCGATACGAAAAAAAATAAAAAAACAGTTGACAAACAAATAAAAAATATGCTAATATAATTGTTGTCGATAAATTATATTGGCAAATGCGGATGTGGCGGAATTGGCAGACGCGCTGGTCTTAGGAACCAGTACCAATGGTGTGGGGGTTCAAGTCCCTTCATCCGCACCATAAAAGAGACTAACTTTAGTTAGTCTCTTTTGTTATGTATCGAAATTAATGCAATAGCTTAATCTATGTAAAAAATAATTTTTAATTTAAATTTGATAATTTTAATTTATAATAAATATTATTTAAAAAAAAACTAAAATGTGTTAGTATAATAATGTTTATAATATGTTTTACAAAAGAGGAGGTGTATAAAGTGAAACAAGAAAAAGGAATATCATTAGTAGTTTTAATATTAATAATTGTAATTTTACTTGTAAGTTCAACTATCTTAACATATGTTGTATTGTCATCCAAAAAATCTAATATAACAGAAAATAAAGAACCAGTAACAAATTCGATTCCAGACATAGATAATTTAAAAGAAAATGATAAAAATAATGTTATTGAAATCCAAGGTGCAGATTCCGTTGATTCACATAAAAATTTAAATTTAACTTATGATGAAAGAGGAGCTTTTTTAATGACAGTTGAACAGGTATATACAAGGTCTGGACATGGAACTATGGTTGAAGGAACTATATTGAGAGGAACCATAAAAACAGGAGATACTGTACAAATTCTTGGTATGGATGAAGATGCAAAAACTACAACTATTGCGAGAGTAGAACAATCAAGAACAGAAATATCAACAGGAAAAATAGGTGATAAAGTAACAGTTTTATTAAGCGATTACGAGAGAAATGAAATTATAATTGGACAAGTATTAGCTCAAGAAAATTCAATATTAGTAAGCAATAATATAGAAGTAAGTGTTCAAATGAATAATGATAAAAATGTTGAAGAACTTAAAAATTTGACAAATCTAAAATGTTCTATAAGAAATATAGAAGTACCCATAAAAATAAATTTTAATGTAGAAATAGAAGATAGTATTATTAATATACTTTTGGAAGATTCGATTGCTCTAGAAAAAGAAATGAAATTTACTATTAAAGATGATAATAGCTCTATAGCAGAGTGTACTATTATAAAAGTATATTAGGTGCTCAACCTCCTTTCTATAACATAGCAAAAGAGACTAACATTGATTAGTCTTTTTTGTTATGTTATAGAAAGATGCTTGAAAAGGACGTGTCGAACGAAGTAGAAAAATAATAAGGTAGCATTAGAAAGCTACCTTATTATTTTAGAAGAAATAAAACATCTAATCAGATATTTTTGAATAAAAAGCAATTGACCATATACCAGCAAGACCAACTAGGCCATAGATAATTCTTGATAATAAAGATAGTTCTCCAAAGATACTGTCAACTAAATTAAATTCAAAAAGACCGATTAAAAGCCAGTTTAGAGCTCCTACAATAACAAGAGTAAGAGCAATACAATTTAAAAATTTCATAAGAAAAACATCTCCTCTTTTTATATAATTTCCAAAAAAACATATACTATGTAGAAAAAATGAAAAATATTGATTTTTTTAAAAAATTAACATATAATTTTTATGGTGAAATTTATGATAAAAAAGAATGATGAATTTGTTGTAGAGATTATAGATAATGGCTATCAAGGTGAAGGAATTGCTAAAATAAACGGCATGACTGTGTTTGTAGATAATGTATTAAAGGGAGAAAAAGTAAAAATAAAAATATTAAAAGTTTTAACATCACATGCATATGCAAAATCTTTAGAGATAATAAATAAATCTGAAAACAGAAGTAATGAAGATTGTACATCTTATAACAAATGTGGTGGATGTAATTTAAGACATATGAATTATCAAGAAACTTTAAATTTAAAAAAATCTATTGTTGAAACAAATTTAAAAAAAGCTGGAATTAATAATATAAATGTAAAAGATTGCATAGGAATGGACAAACCATATAATTATAGAAATAAATTACAATATCCTGTTGGTGACACAAAAGAAGGACCAGTAATGGGAGTGTTCGCAAAGCGCTCTCATAGAATAATACCAAACGATAATTGTCATATACAAAATAAATTAACACAAATAATTGCAAAAGATGTATTTCAGTTTATTGTAGAAAACAATATTCCAACATATAACGAAGAAAATGGCACAGGAGAAATAAGGCATATATATTTAAGAATTGGTGTAAAAACAAACGAAGTAATGCTGGTTTTGGTTACGAACAAAAGAAAAATAACAAAAGAAGCGGAATTAGTTAAATTTATAACAAATAAATATAATGAAATAAAAACAGTAGTAAAAAATATAAATACAAAATCAACAAATGTGATTTTAGGACAAGAAAATGAAGTTCTTTTTGGTGATGGATATATAAAAGATGAATTATTGGGAGTTACATTTAAAATATCTCCAATGTCATTTTATCAGGTAAATCCTATACAAACAGAAAAGTTATATACTCAAGCAATTAAAGGTGCAAAATTAACAGGCGAGGAGACAATATTTGATCTTTACTGTGGAATTGGAACAATAGGAATATGTGCATTAAGCAAAGCAAAATATTTATATGGAATAGAAACAGTACCGCAAGCAATTGAAGATGCTAAAGAAAATGCAAAAATAAACAATATAGAAAATGCAGAATTTATTGTAGGAAATGTAGAAGATGAATTGCCAAAACTTATTGGAGAAAAGGATATTAAGCCAGACGTAGTATTTATAGACCCACCAAGAAAAGGCTGTGATAAAGTGGCAATAGAAACTCTGATAAAAATACAAGCAAAGAAAATTGTATATATAAGCTGTAATCCTGCAACACTTGCAAGAGATTTAACAAAACTAAAAGAACAATATAAAATAGAAGAAGTGCAACCAGTAGATATGTTTCCATTTACCAGCCACGTTGAGTGTTGTGCGTTGATGTGTTTGAAGTAAATCGTTAAAACGGCATAAAATCAAGGGTTTTGAGCAAAATGAAATGAATAAAAAAATATTAAAAAATCATTAAATTTTTGAAAAAATGCATAAAATTATTTAACAAAAAAATAGGGGTGGTAAGTGGTCTACATGTCTACCGACCACAGAGCGAATAAAAAATTAAAAAATATCTTTACATTAAAAAAGCATCTTAGGATGCTTTTTTCTATGAAAGGAGGAAATAATGAAAGAAAAGGTATTTAAAAAAGTAGAATATTATTTATATAATTATAAAAATATAGATAATAAAATAGATGAGATTAGAGAAAGTATTATAGAGAGTGTAAATATAAGTACATATTCTCATTTAATTGGAAAAAATTCAGTTGAAGAACAAGCAATAAAACTTGCAGATAATAGAAAAATATATAATTTAAGAAAAGCAAAAACGATAATAGCTCATTATCTAAAAGTATTTAAAAGTAGGAATATAAAACGATACGAATTTATTAAGATGAAATATTTTGATAAAGCTAGTCCGTTAGAAATAAAAAGAGTGCTGGGATATAACGATAAACAGCAGACAGACATTACCAATATGGTAGTGTCTTTTTTTTATAAACAATTTAAAAAAGTAGGAATAGGAGGTATGTAAAATGTTTTGGTTAGGAATGTTAGTTGGTGGGATTATAGGAGGAACTTTAACATTATTGCTCCATTGTATGTTAATAGTAGCAAAGGAGAGTGATTATCATAGTGGAAGAGAATGAAAACAATATAGGGCATTATTCTGTAATTCCTACAAGAATATTGTTTAATGAGAATTTAAAACCTAATGTAAAGCTCTTATATGGTGCTATAACATCACTTGCTAATAAAGAGGGATATTGTTATGCAAGTAATAATTACTTTGGGGAGAAATTTAAGGTAGATCCTAAAACAATTTCAAGTTGGATAAAAGAATTAAGAGAACTTAATTATGTTGTAGTTGAAATAATTAGGAATGATAAAAAAGAGGTTATTCAAAGAAGAATCTATATAAATGATGCACCCTATACATCAAATAATAGATACCCCTATACATTAAATAATGACCAGTCTATCCATCAAAAAATAGAAGAGAATAATATAATAACTA
>JAZNWN010000018.1:0-20437 GCA_045593405.1 Clostridia bacterium | reverse complement strand
TGAAGGGATTTATTCAAAAACAGGTATTTAGTGATAACTCACTTTATATAAATTAAGGCACAAGCCAAAAGAAGGAAAGGAAGTAATTTTTTATGAAAAACTATTTAGACATTGAAAGTGTAAGAGCATTAGAAGTGCTAGACTCAAGAGGAAATCCAACAGTGCAAGTTGAAGTAACAACATTTGACGGAAGCTGTGGAGTAGCTATGGTTCCATCAGGAGCATCAACAGGAAGTTTTGAAGCTGTTGAATTAAGAGATGGAGACAAATCAAGATACTTAGGAAAAGGAGTTTTAAAAGCTGTTGAAAATGTAAACACAATAGTAGCTCCAGCATTAGTAGGAATGAATGTTTATGACCAAGCTATAATAGATAAAACACTTATCGAACTAGATGGAACAGAAAATAAAGGAAAATTAGGAGCAAACGCAACTTTAGGAGTATCATTAGCAGTTGCAAAAGCCGCCGCCGCTTCTTTAGGAATGTCTCTTTACAATTACATTGGTGGGGTAAATGCAAAAGAGCTACCGGTTCCAATGATGAATATTATGAATGGCGGAAAACATGCTGACAGCAGTTTAAGTGTACAAGAGTTTATGATAATGCCAGTAGGAGCGAAAACATTTACAGAATGTATGAGGATGGGAATAGAAGTATACCACAATTTGAAAAAAGTATTAAAATCAAAAGGATATTCAACAGGTGTTGGAGATGAAGGTGGATTTGCTCCAAATTTAGGAAGTGAAGAAGAAGCAGTTAAATTAATACTAGAAGCTGTAAGACAAGCTGGATACGTTCCAGGTGAAGATGTATGTTTAGCATTAGATGTTGCAGCAACAGAAATGTTTGATGAAGCAAAGAAAATAGGAAAAGATGGATACTACTTCTGGAAAACAGATGAATTCAAAACAAAGGATGAAATGGTAGAATTCATAGTTGGCCTTGCAGAAAAATATCCTATAATCTCAATTGAAGATGGTTTGGCAGAAGAAGATTGGGAAAGCTGGAAAAAACTAACAGACCGTATTGGAGATAAAGTTCAATTAGTTGGTGATGATTTATTTGTAACAAATATTAAACGTCTACAAAAAGGAATTGATAACAAAACAGCAAACAGCATATTAATCAAATTAAACCAAATTGGAACATTAACAGAAACTTTAGACGCAATTGAATTAGCAAAAAGAAATGGTTATACAGCAGTAGTATCACATAGAAGTGGTGAAACAGAAGATACAACACTTGCAGACGTAGCAGTAGCAACAAATGCAGGACAAATAAAAACAGGTGCACCATGTAGAACAGACCGTGTTGCAAAATATAATCGTTTGCTAAATATAGAAAATGAATTAGGAGATATTGCAGTATATAGAGGAAGAAAAGCAATAAAATAATTATAAAAAACAACCTATGCTATAAAATTATAGCATAGGTTGTTTTTTTACAAGTTTTAATTTGAGACAATAGTTTGTTGGCGAGTTGTCTCTATAATGGACAACAAAAAAATGTACATTCAAGGCTAAACTAAAATAATCAAAAATATATGATAAAAATATTGCAAAAAATAATATTATAAATTATAATAAAATAGTAAAATAAAAATTTAGGAGGAAAAAATGAAAAGAACAAAAGAACAAAATTCAAAAAACAAAATACCAAACACAAATAAAGGTATTACTTTAATAGCTCTAATAATCACAATAATAGTAATGCTAATACTAGTAGCAGTAACAGTTACTGCAGTAATAAATGGAGGACTATTTAATTATGCAGGAAAAGCTGCAAGAGAAACAAATGAAGCGATAGAAGCAGAACAAGCCTTAGCAAATGGAAGAATAAAAATAGGAGAAATATGGTACAACAATGTAGATGATTATATAAATAATATACCATCAAATGACCAAGAAGATGATCCTGAACTTAATCCTAGAGGAATAGTTCCGCAAGGTGGTACATACTATTCTAATGTAGCTTCAGGAACAGCGTTTGGGGATTATACAGGAGCAACAGCTACTTATGAAGAAGGAGAAAATTTTCCTAGAACAGTTTCTACAGGTGATGTATATATAACAGAAGATTTTGAATATAGATATAACCAATATTTTAATTTAACACAACTTAAATGGGTAACATGGGAAGGGCAAAATGGTTGGAGTGTATGTGTAAGAGATACAACAAAAACAGATTATAGTGATATCTTTGAATCAATTAATAATGCGGATGTAACATCTTTAAGATGTGCTTTTAGAAATTGTACAGCTCTTACAGCAATTCCAGAAGGATTTACTATTCCAGATACAGTAATTGATGTAGCTAATATGTTTAAAGGCTGTACAGCATTAGAGACTATACCAGAAGGATTTAAATTAGGAAACAATGTAAATGATGTTCAAGGTATGTTTGATGGTTGTAAAAAAATAACATCATTACCTAGTAGTTTTACTATTCATAAAAATGTAGAACTAGCTGGAGGAATCTTTTATGGTTGTACTTCATTAAAAAATTTACCAGACAGTTTTGTTTTAACAGAAGGTGTACAAGGTTTAGAAAGCTTATTTAGAGATTGCACTTCATTAGAAAGTTTACCAGAAGGATTTACTATTCCAAATAGTGTGGTTTATTTGGATAGTATGTTTAGAGGTTGCACAGCACTTAAAGAATTACCAGATGATTTTAGGATAGGCAGTGGAGTAAAAAATATGAACTTAACTTTTAATAATTGTAGTTCACTAGAAAGTTTGCCAGAAGGATTTACTATCCCAGATAATGTAAGCTATGCACCATATATGTTTCAAGGATGTACGGCGCTTAAAGAGTTGCCATCAAGTTTTAGAATTAGTAATAATATTGAAAATGCATCTAGTATGTTTAAGGATGCTTCTGCATTAACAGCACTACCAGAAGGATTTACTATTCCAAATAGTGTTACTAATATGTACGAAATGTTTAATGGATGTTCTTCATTAGCAACTATTCCAACAAGCTTTAGAATTTCAAATGCAGTAACAAATGTTGCGTTTGTTTTCAAGAATTGTAGTTCATTAACAGGATTACCAGAAGGATGTGCATTCCCTACTACTGTAACAACTATGAAGGAGGCTTTTTACGGATGTACAGCTCTTGAAGGAGCAATTACAATTAATGCAAATCCATCAAGCTATGCAAGCTGTTTTGCAGGTACAGTAAAAAGTATAACTCTTAACGGTTCATCTAATAGATTACAAAAAATCGCAGACACTTCTACAACAGGAAATGTAAAACCAGAATAGTATTTAGTAGAATTTAATATGATAAATATTAAAAAAATAATAGAAAATAGACCTTTTATGACCAAAAATATCATAAAAGGTTTTTTATATGAAAAAATCATGTTATAATATAAAACAAAAAATGAGGAAATATATTATGAAAAAAGTAGAACTATTATCTCCAGTAGGAGATTTTGAGTGTTTAGTTGCAGCAGTGCAAAATGGAGCAGACGCAGTATATTTTGGAGCGAATAAATTTAATGCAAGAATAAATGGAACAAACTTTTCAAATGATGATTTGAAAAGAGCAATTGAATATGCAAAATTAAGAAATGTAAAAACATATTTAACACTAAATACTTTAATAAAAAATAATGAATTTGAAGAATCTGTAGAGCTTTTAAAATATGCATACGAATGTGGTATAGACGCAATAATTATGCAAGATTTAGGACTTGCTAAATATGCAATAGAAAATTTTCCAGATTTAGAAATTCATGCAAGCACTCAAATGACTGCTCATAATGTAGATGGTGTTAAAAAATTAAAAGAAATTGGATTTAAAAGAGTAGTATTATCAAGAGAATTAAATTTAAAGGAAATTAAAAAAATATATGATGAAACAGGAATGGACCTAGAAATGTTTATCCATGGTGCACTATGTATTTCTTATTCTGGACAATGCTTAATGAGTAGTATTATTGGGCAAAGAAGTGGAAATAGAGGAAAATGTGCAGGAACATGTAGACTTCCATATGAATTAATAAATAAAGAAGATAATCAAACCGTTGATAAAGGATATTTATTAAGTTCAAAAGATGTTTGTACATTAGATATAATTCCAGAAATAATTAAAAGTGGAGCTATGTCATTTAAAATTGAAGGTAGAATGAAAATACCTGAATATGTTGGAGTTGTTACATCTATTTATAGAAAATATATAGATTTAGCACTAAGTGGCAATGAATATAAAGTAGATGAAGAAGATAGAAAAAAATTAATGCAAGTATTTAATAGAGGTGGATTTAGTACAGGATTTATAAACGGAAAACTTGGTAAAAATATGATGTATACTAAAAGACCAAATCATATGGGAGTGTTTTTAGGAAAGGTTATGTCATACAATCCCAATAGAGGATATATAAAAGTAAAATTAGAAGAAGAAATAGATTTAGGAGATAGCATAAGAATAAATGAAAGCTCATGCAAAACTTCTGAGCTTATGAAAAATAACAACAATATAAAAACAGCACAAGTGGGAGAAGTTGTGACTCTTGGGAGAATTAAAGGAAAAATAAGTGTGGGAGATTTAGTATATAAAACAGTAAGCCAAAAATTAGAAAATCAGATAAACCAAAGTAGTTCCAAAGAAAATGTAAAAAGAAAAGTTTTTGCAAAAATAGATATAGAAATTGGAAAACCAGTAAATTTTGAAATTATAGATATACAAACAAAGAAAAGTTTTAAAGTAACAGGAAATATTGTGGAAGCGGCACAGAAACAAGGGACAGAGGCAGAAAGAATAAAAGAACAAATAGGAAAAACTGGTGGAACAATATTTGATATAGAAAATATCCAAATGAATATAGAACAAAAAGCTTTTGTACCAATAAAAGAAATAAATGAATTAAGAAGGAAAGCATTAGAAGGTTTAGGAGAAATTTTAAAAGAGTTAATTGGAAGAAATCCAAAATCAGTACAGATAAAGGAACTTGATATAAAAGAAAAACAAGAAAAAACAAAAGTAGCTTTATTATTAAACTTAATAAAAGAAGATTATAATTATAAAAACTTAGCACAAGTTGATAGAATTTACTTACCAATTTCAGAAATAATTCTTACTAAAAAACAAGAAAAAATAAAAGAAATAACAACTGTTGCAAATACATTTTTATACATGCCAAATATTATTCGAGACGAGCATAGACAAATAATTTATAAAAAAGTAGAAGAATTAGTAAATAATTATAAAATAAAAGGTTTTGTAGTATCAAACTTATCTCAAATTGAAGAACTAAAAAAATATAATTTAGAAATTATAGGAAACTATACTTTAAATGCATTTAATAACAGAACAGTAAAAGAGCTAGAAGAATTAGACTTTAGCACAGTAACAATATCACCTGAACTAAATGAAGAAGAAATAAAAAATATAAAAACTAACTTAAATAAAGAATTTATAGTGTATGGAAGAACTCCATTAATGACTTCAGAATATTGTACAATAGGAACATTCAAAAATTGTAGTGGTATGTGTACAAAAGGCAAATATGTATTAAAAGACAGGATGAATTTTGAATTTCCGATATACACAAACAGAATAAACTGTAATACTACAATATATAACTCAAAAACAACATCAATAATGTGGAAAAACTTAGATGTAAATTCAATAAGAATAGACATACTAGAAGAAAACATAGAAGAAATAAATGAAATAATAGAAATACATAAGAATAATCAAAGACTAGAAGGACAAAATTACACAAATGGAAATTTGAAAAAAGAAATCTAAATTATAATATTGTAGGGGCGATTTTAATCGCCCGTTATTTTTTTATAAATTAATTTATCGTTGTAATTTTTAAAACTTCACCAGTAAAAATCAAATTAGGATTTTGAATATCATTTAATTCTACAATAGATTCAATTGAAACTCCAAATAAACGAGAAATATAAGTTAAAGTATTACCTCTTTGAACAATATATAATTTATGACTTGTTTCATTTATATTGTTGCTTTCTAAAAAAGGGACACATATTTTTTGCCCAACAAAAATTAAATTTGGATTTGGAATATTATTAACTTTTGCTAAATATTGGTAAGAAGTATTATACCTAATAGCTATCTGACTTAAAGTCTCTCCGCGTGTCACTGTAATACAATTAGTATTTTGAAAAACATCAGGAGTAGTTTCTGTAGAAATTGCAGAAGTATCGTCTAATAAAATTCCGTCAGTAAAATAATCTCTATCTACATTTCCAGAAATACCAGAAATTCTTCCTCTATCCGTATATTGAAATCCTACCCAAGTATCCCAATTTCCATTTGATGGTTCAGAAACAAAATAGTCTGCAACCCAAACTGGATATTTAGTTGCAAGTTCTCTGCTAAAAGTATTTCCAGCATTAAAAGCATCACTGTAAATAACAACATCTTTTCCGGATAATCTTTCTACTTCAGTTAAAAACTCCTCAGAAATCTCATTGATTTCAGTTATATTTAAGTTTCCAAAACTTTCAAAATCCATTGCAAGTCTGCAATCTGGAGAAGTTCCCTTTATAACAGAAACGAAGAATTTTGCTTGTGTGCGAGCTTCACTTGTAGATCTTGCAGTTAAATAGTGATAAAAACCAACTTTTAAATCATTATCTTTTGCGTTTTCATAATTATCTCTAAAGTATGGGTCAATGTAATTACTTCCCTCACTAGAACGTATGTAAACAACATCAATTCCAGAGTTTTTAACTGAAGAAAAATCAATTGAACCTTGCCATTCACTAACGTCAATTCCATCATAAATAGTAGAACTAGAAGCCGGAAAAGCAAAGCAAAAAGTAGGAAAAAGAACAAAAACCAGTAAAAAACAAAATAATTTTTTAACCATAAAAACCTCCTCATAAAATATATGTAAAACGAAGAAGAATATGTGAAAATAAAAACCGAACATTTTTTCGAAAAACTATTGACAAATATAAAATATAGATGTAAAATAAACACGAACAAAAGTTCTAAGAAAAAAACGGCAGGAAACAAAAGCCTGCCAGAAAATGGGGGCAAAAATATGGAAAAGTTTAATAATAAAAAAGAAGTAATAGTATATTCAGTAAATAGATATTTTAATGATAATATATCAATAAACATACAAAATGGTGCAGTAGTAATTAATGCCCCATGGTTTTTTACAGATAGCAAAATAAGAAAAATTATAGATGAAAAGAAAAGTATAATTTTAAATAAAATAAAAGAATATGAACAAGAAAAACAAAAATTATATATAAGAAATGAAATAGTAAGAATATTGGGACAAGATTGTAAAGTAATAATAAATTATAGGAATTTAAAAAAACCAACATTAACTTTAGAGGGAAGAAACCTTACAATATGCTTGCCAAATAAATATAAAAAAACAACAGATAGAGATGAGATATTAGAACAATTAATACAAAAATTATATGAAAAAATAGCAACAGAAGAAATAGAAGGAATGATGGAGAAAATAAGACAACTACTTAAAATAGCACCAGAAGACTATAAAATAGAAAAAATGCAAGCAAACACAATGGCAAAATTTAATTTTGAGAATGACACAATAATAATAAATCCAGAAATAGTAAAATATTCAAAAGAAGAAATAGAATTTATATTGTTTCATGAGTTCTGTCATTTAAAATATAAAACACATTGCCAAGGATTCAAAGAGTTAGTAAAAAAATATATACCAAATTATAAACAATATGAAGATAAATTAAAAAATGTAAAATATTAACATAGAACTTTCAAGAATTATGTGAAATTAATTGACTTTTTCGAAAAAAAATTATAAAATAGTTGTGTTTAGAAATATCAAAATAAAAAAAGATATTTTGAAAACAACTATTTTTTTATACATAAAAAATGCATACTTTAAGTCTTGTTAGGAGGATAAATTTATGGGAGAAGTAATAGTTATAACATCAGGAAAAGGTGGAGTAGGAAAAACAACAACAACAGCGAATTTAGGTTCTAGTCTAGCTATGGAAGGAAAAAAAGTTGTATTAGTAGATACAGACATTGGATTAAGAAACTTAGATGTTGTTATGGGACTTGAGAATAGAATAGTTTATGATTTAGTTGATGTTATAGAAGGAAAATGTAAATTAAGACAAGCCTTAATAAAAGATAAACGTTTTGAGGAATTGTTTTTATTACCAGCAGCTCAAACAAGAGATAAAACAGCAATAAATGAAGAACAAATGAAGGAATTAACACAAAAATTAAAAGAGGAATTTGATTTTGTTTTAATAGACTGTCCAGCAGGAATAGAACAAGGGTTTAAAAATGCAGTGTGTGGTGCAGATAGAGCAATAGTTGTAACAACGGCCGAAATTTCTGCAATAAGAGATGCAGATAGAATAATAGGCTTACTTGAAGCAACAGAAATAAAAAATCCAGAATTAATAGTAAATAGACTAAGACCTGGAATGGTTAAAAAAGGTGAAATGATGGATGTAGATGATATAGTTGATTTATTATCTATAGATTTAATAGGTGTAGTTCCAGATGACGAGTATATAATAACACAAACAAATAAAGGTGAACCAGTTATAAAAAATAAAAAAGCACCATCTGGAAAAGCATACTTAGAAACAGCAAAAAGAATATTAGGTGAAAATATAGATGTAACTATACCAGGAAAAGAGAGAGGTTTTTTTGCAAAACTAAAAAATCTTTTTAGAAAAAAATAGAATTTATAAATAACTATACTAATAGCTATAAATATGGGGGAGGCAATACATATGTTCGAAAACATAATGAATTTTTTTAAAAAATTAGGTAAATCTGAAAAAAATAAAGAAACAAAAAGTAAACAAACAGCAAAAGAAAGATTACATCTTGTATTGATGCAGGATAGAGCAAATGTATCTGCTGATTTCCTAGAAATGATGAAGCAAGAAATAATTGAAGTTATTAAAAAATATATAGAAGTAGATGAAAAAGAAATTGATGTTAGACTTACAAACGAAGTAAAAGAAGATGGAACAACTGGAGCTCCATCACTTTATGCTAATATTCCGATAATGAATATAAAAAACGAAATGAAAAAAGAAGTTGAAGCAAAACCAAAAGAAGATGTTAGCAAAAAAGAAGTAGAAGACAAAAAAGAGATAAAGCAAGAAAATAAAATAGAAATTAAGGAAGAAGCAGAAAAAACTGAAAAAGAAGAAACAAAAAATGAAGTAGAAAAACCTGAAGAAGAAAATAAAAAAGAACAACAAGATGATACAGAACAAAAAGAAAAAAGCGAAGAGAAAGAAAAAGAAGAAGAGACAAATAAAAAAAATAATGAAAATAAAAGCGGAGAATAATCCGCTTTTATAATATATGAAAATTAGAAAAAAGATATTTATTCTTATGATGTGAGAGGTGGGCGATTTGTGATAGACTTCGAAGAAGTTTATTACAAGCGCACTTCTCTTACATCCCACTTTGCACTTCTAAGAAACGAAAGGGATTTTATGAACAAGAAAAAGTTAAAAAACACAGAATGGAAAATACTAATATATGTAACTTTACTCTTAATAATGGGATTAATTGTACTTTATAGCGCGTCTACATCAAACGAAAATGCAGAATTCAAAAAACAAATTATGTGGATAGCAATTGGCGTACCATTATTATTTTTAATGATGTTTATAGATTATAAAATAATTGCAAGATTTTCTTTGTTTTTCTATATTATATCAATTATTTTATTATTGCTTGTACTATTTACAAGTAAAGTAAATGGAGCAAGTAGTTGGTTTAATATTGGTTCGTTTTCTATGCAACCTGCAGAATTTGCAAAAATTGCAGTAATGTTATTTTTAGCAAGTACAATAAGTAAATTGCGGATATGACCAAGAAAGAAAAATAAATAAACCATTAAATTTACTAAAAATAATAGGAATAGTATTACTTCCAGTATTATTAATAGTAATGCAACCTGATTATGGCACAGCAACAGCATACATTTTTGCATTAGTATTTATTTTATTCGTAGCAGGAATAGATAAAAGATATATTATAGTATCAATTACATTAATTGTAGTATTAGTTCCATTATTATATATGTTTGTTTTACCAGAACATGCAAAAGCTAGAATAGATGTATATTTAGACCCAAATAAAGATCCTAGAGGTGATGGATATAATATAATTCAATCAAAAATAGCAATTGGGGCTGGTGGTCTTTTAGGTTTAGGATTTATGAAAGGAACACAAACACATTTAGGTTATTTATATCCTAAAACTACAGATTTTATTTACTCTGTAATTGGTGAAGAGTTTGGTTTTATTACTTGTAGTATTATTGTAATAATATATGTAATGTTAATTTCAAAATGTATACAAGTAGCAAAAACAGCGCAAGATTCTTTAGGATCATATTTAGTAATGGGATTTACACGGAATATTATTTTTCCACATATTAGAAAATATTGGTATGACAATAGGTTTGCTTCCAATTACAGGAGTTCCACTGCCATTTATAAGTTATGGAGGAAGCTCAATGCTAACTAATTTAATGATAATTGGATTAATTTTAAATGTAAGCTCACACAGGCAAATATCAATGTTTAACGGATAAGGAGATAGAATGTATATAAAAGAATTAAACATAGGAAATGTCAAAATAGAAAATAATGTATTATTAGCACCAATGGCAGGAATAACAGATGGAGCATTTAGAAAAATTTGCAAGAAATATGGTAAACCAGGAATGGTTTATACTGAAATGGCTAGTAGTAAGGCAATATTTTATGGAGATGAAAAAACAGACAAAATAATTAGAACTGAAGGAGAAAAAAGACCAATTGCAATACAAATTTTTGGAAGTGAACCAGAAGTTATGGCAGATACTGCAAAAAAGGTTGCTAAATATGCTGATATAATAGATATAAATATGGGATGTCCAGCTCCAAAAGTAGTAAAAAATGGAGATGGAAGTAAGCTTTTATTAAATTTAGAATTAGTAGGACAAATTGTTGAAGCAGTTGTAAAAAGCGTTGATATACCAGTAACAGTAAAGATTAGAAAAGGTTGGGATAGTGAAAGCATTGTAGCAGTGGAAGCTGCAAAGATAATAGAAAAAGCAGGAGCTAAAGCAATAACGGTACATGGAAGGACAAGAGCTCAGTATTATTCAGGACAAGTAGATTTGGACATTATAAAAAGAGTAAAAGAAGCTGTAAATATACCAGTAATTGGAAATGGAGACATAAAATCATTAGAAGATGCAAAAAAGATGTTTGAATATACCGGTGTTGATGGAATAATGATAGGAAGAGGCGCATTGCGGAGCACCATGGAATTTAAAAGGAATAATAAAAGGACTAGAAGGAAAAATAATAGACCCAATTACACCAAATGAAAAATTAAATATAATTTTAGAACATTTAGAATTAGCTGTTCTAGAAAAAGGAGAATATGTTGGGGTAAGAGAAATGAGAAAACATATATGCTGGTATCTAAAAAACCTAAAGGACTCAAGTAAAGTTAGAGAAGAAATAAATAGATTAGAAACAAAACAAGAAGTTGAAACAAGACTAAAAGAATATTTTTTACATCTATAGAATAAACTTGAAAATGACAAAGAGATTTGTTATTTTCAAGTTTTTTTGAATCAACCTTATGTTTACGTTATAGGGAATAGAGTAGCCAAACGCAGGGGCTTTATATATTTTTAAAGCGAATTTCCTCGGGGGGACCGCCGTGGGCTGTAAAAAGGCGTAAGCCTTTTTACAGCGCCGGTGGGAAGAAATGAGCGAATTAAAATATATAAACCCCGACGAGATTTGGCGGATGTTTTGGCTAATAAAGAAGGAATGATTTTTATGAATAAAAAAATAATAAAATTTTGTTTAATTTTTATTTTAATAATAATTTTAATATTTTTTATAAAAAACAATTATAAGAACCTAAAATTAGGAAATAATATAATTAATCAATCAGCTGATAAGATAAAAGAAAATATTTTAAATATTGAATCTTACAAAGCAAATGTACAAATAACCATAACCAGTAATAAAAACACAAATACATATGAAGCAACACAAAAGTACTATAAAGAAAACAATTTATATAAACAAGAAATAACATCACCAGAAAGTATGGACGGAGTAGTTTTTGAATTTGATGGAAGTAATCTAAAAATAAAAAATACCAAATTAGATTTAAGTAAAATGTATGAAAATTATAACTATATAGGAAGCAATGAATTAAGTTTAATGGCTTTTATAGAAGATTATAAAAGTAATGAATGCAATAATTATGAAAATGATGAAGAAGTAATTTTAGAAGTAGCAGTAAGGAATAATAATAAATATAGAGCTATAAAGAGGCTTTATATAAGTAAAAATACTAAATTACCAACAAAAATGGAAATAGAAGATAATTCACAAAACACTATGGTTTACATATTATATAATGAGATAGAAATAAATAAACTAGAAAAAGAACAAATTAACTAAAGTGAAAAATCAATAAATATTAAGAATATCTCAAATTAAAATACCAATATTTAAAATATGGAACAAAGATTAAATATGCAAATAAGAGAGAGTGAAGAATATGGTAATAAAAAGAGGAGATATGTTTTATGCAGATTTAAGTCCTGTAGTAGGATCAGAACAAGGAGGAATAAGACCAGTATTAGTTATACAAAATAATATAGGCAATAAATATAGCCCAACAGTTATTGTATCAGCAATAACATCGCAATTAAATAAAAATAAATTGCCAACTCATATAGAATTAGATTCTGAGGAATTTGGATTGAAATCTGACTCAATAATTCTAACAGAACAAATAAGAACAATAGATAAAAGTAGACTAAAAGAAAAAATAGGACATATAAATGATGCGAAAGTAATGAACAAAATAGACAATGCACTAGGAGTAAGCTTCGGTTTAGAATAAGAAAAACAAGGTCATCTAACGAAAAAAATCGTTAGGTGGCTTTTTTTAAAACTACGAATTAATTTTGTGATATAGAGTTCAGCCGTTTTGTATATTTTATAAAAAATTAACATTCGACAGCTCTTTGAGGCGGGGGGAATACCCGCGTATGCCTTGGAGAATTTAATTTTTTAGAAAATCATACAAAAGATAGGCTGAACAGTAGCAATTATATAAATTATTACTTGAAATTTTATTGATAAAAATAAACATTTATGATAATATTTTTATATAAAATTTATGAGGAGGTAAACTATGATAGCAATAGGTGCTGACCATGGAGGTTATAAATTAAAAGAAGAAGTAAAAAGATATTTAGAAGAAAAAGGAATTAAATGCAAAGATTTTGGTACAAATTCAGAAGAAAGAGTTGACTATCCAGATATTGCAAAAGAAGTATCAAAAGCAGTACAATCAAAAGAATGTGATAAGGGAATATTAATATGTCGTTCTGGTTATGGAATGAGCATGGTAGCAAATAAATTTAAAGGAGTAAGAAGTGCACCATGTTTTGAAGAAACAGCTGCAAAATTTTCTAGAATGCACAATGATTCAAATGTACTTGCATTAGGAGCAGATTATGTAACAACAAGTCAAGCAATACAAATAGTAAGAGTATGGATAGCAACAGAATTTGAAGGTGGAAGACATAGCGAAAGACTTGCTATAATAGATGAAATAGAAAAAGAAAATATGAAATAAGTTAAAAAATATTGTATTATTTAAAAAAATATGATATTATATTTAGCAATGAATAATAAAACCGTTTTAAAAAGCAAAGTAAAGTACTTGAAAAATACATTAAAAGAGAAAATGGGTCAAGGGCTGGAAACCTATTTATGTATAAGTATTTGAAAATTCACTTTCTAGGTCTTTTATTGAAATTAATAGTAGGTAAAAGCGGTTGCAACGTTATAGCAAAAATAAGGTTAATTATTTAATTAATAAAATTAGGTGGTACCGTGGGAAAAGCTTCTCATCCTATATAGGATGGGAAGCTTTTTAGTAAATAATAAATAGTGAAGAGTGAATAATGTAGGGGCGATTTTAATCGCCCGCTCTTCGAAGAAAATACTAAAAACACATTAAAAATATAATAAAAATTGAAAGGAGCAGTTATGAAAGAACAAATTGAAAGCATAAAACAAAAAGCTTTGCAAAAAATTGCAGAAGCAAAAGATATGCAAACATTAAATGAAGTAAGAGTTGAATTCTTAGGGAAAAAGGGAGAATTAACAGCAGTATTAAGAGGAATGGGGGCTTTATCTCCAGAAGAAAGACCAGTTGTTGGAGCATTAGTAAATGAAGTTAGAGACGCTTTAGAAGGAAAAATAAGTGAAGGAGAAGTAAAACTTAAAGAAAAAGAATTACAAGCAAAATTAGAAAAAGAAAAAATTGATATTACTTTGCCAAGTACAAAAATAATTCGTGGAAGCAAACATCCATTAAATAGAGTGATTGAAGAAGTAGAAGATTTATTTGTATCTATGGGATATGATGTGGTTCAAGGACCAGAACTTGAAACAGATGAATATTGTTTTGAAAGACTAAACTTACCAAAAGGACACCCAGCAAGAGATATGCAAGATAGCTTCTATGTAACAACAGAACACTTATTAAGAACACAAACATCAGCAGTACAAGCAAGAGTTATGATGGCAAATGAGGAGAAAAAACCAATTAGAGTTATATGTCCAGGAAAAGTATATAGAAGAGATGATGATGCAACACATTCTCATCAATTTGCTCAAGTTGAAGGTTTAGTTATAGATAAAAATATTTCTCTAGCTGATTTAAAAGGAACACTAGAAGTGTTTATGAAAAAAATGCTTGGAGAAAATACAAATTTAAGATTTAGACCAAGTTATTTTCCATTTACAGAACCAAGTTATGAAGTAGATGTAACATGTTTTAAATGTGGAGGTAAAGGATGTAACCTATGTAAACAAACAGGATGGATTGAATTGTTAGGCTCAGGAATGGTACACCCAAATGTATTAAAAATGAACGGATACGATCCAGAAGTATATACAGGTTTTGCGTTTGGAACAGGTTTAGACAGACTTGCAATGTTCAAATATGGAATAACAGACATTAGAATATTATATACAAATGATATAAGATTTTTAAAACAATTTGACAGAAAGGATGAGGAAAATGAAATTAAGTACTAATTTTGTAAAAGATTATGTTGATATACCAGAAGATATAGATGTAAAGCAATTAGCTGAAGATATGACAAAGGTTGGAAATGAGTATGATTCAGCTGAAAAATTTATAAATGTAACTAATGTTACAATAGGTGAGGTAAAAACATGTGAAATGCATCCGGATTCAGACCATTTACATGTTTGTACGGTTGATGTCGGAAATGAAGTGTTAGACATAGTTTGTGGTGCTCCAAATGTAAGAGCTGGCTTAAAAGTTATTGTTGCACTTCCAGGAGCAGAATTTCCAGGAGGTTTTACAATAAAAAAAGGTGTAATTAGAGGAGTAGAATCTAATGGTATGCTTTGCTCAATGGCAGAGTTAGGATTAGATAACAAATTTTTAACAGAAGCAGATAAAAATGGTATACATGAATTGCCAGAAGATTCACCTATTGGAGAAGATCCAATTAAATTCTTAAAGCTAGATGATGAAGTTATAGATTTTGAACTTACAGCAAACAGAGGTGATTTACTAAGCATTTTAGGTATGGCACATGAAATTGGTGCAATTTATAACAAACCAGTAAAAGAAATTAATTTATCATACAAAGAACAAGGAGAAGATATAAATAATCAATTTGGAATAGATATAAAAACTCCAAATTGTTCAATATTTTTAGCTAAAAAAGTAGAAAATGTTACAATAAAAGATAGTCCAGACTTTATTAAAACAAGGCTTATGGCAAGTGGAATAAGACCAATAAATAATGTTGTAGATATAAGTAACTATGTAATGCTTGAAACAGGTCAACCACTGCATTTCTATGATGCTGAAAGATTAGGAAACAAAATAGTAGTTAGAATGGCAGAAGAAGGAGAAAAATTAACAACTTTAGATAGTCAAGAAAGAGAATTATCTGAAGAAGATATAGTAATTGCAGATGATAAGCAAGCAGTTGGTTTGGCAGGAGTTATGGGAGGATTAACTACTGAAATAGAGGAAGATACAAAAAATATTATAATAGAAGCGGCAATATTTGATGCAGTAAAAATAAGAATGACATCTAAAAAGATATTGAGAAGTGAAGCAAGTATAAGATTTGAAAAAGGATTAGATTCAAATAGAACATATATGGCAATAGATAGAGCTTGTAATTTACTTGAAAAATATGCAGATGCAAAAGTTGTAACAGGACTTGTAAAATATGATACAACTGAAAAAGAGGACAAAAAGATAAATATAACTGCAAAAAATATTACAGATCTTTTAGGAATACAAATTTCAATGGAACAAATATTAGATGTATTTAGAAAACTAGGTTTTAGCTGTTATGTAAATGGAGAAGAAATAGAAGTTTCAGTTCCAAGAAGAAGATTAGATATATCAATAAAAGAAGATTTAATAGAAGAAGTTGGAAGAATTTTTGGAGTAGATAATATAGAAGGGAAACTACCAGTATTTCCATCAAAACCAGGAAGTTATGATAAAGTAACAAGACAAATAAGAAATAAAATGATAAGCTTAGGTCTAAATGAAACATTATCATATATATTAGTAAATGACAAAGAAGCTAAAATGTATTCAAATGACCAATATGATGTTGTTCCTCTTTTAGATCCAATGACAGAAGAAAGAAATACTTTAAGATATAGTATGATACCTTCTTTAGTTAAAATATATGAATATAATAAAGCAAGAACATTAAAAGATATTTCAATATTTGAAATAGGAAAAGGATTTGCTAAGATTGGAGAAGAATATAAAGAAGAATCAAAATTATGTGCATTAATGACTGGTGAATTTGGTGTTGGAATAACAAATAAAACACAAGTGGATTTCTATGTGATAAAAGGTGTTGCAGAAGAATTATTAGATTATTTAGGATATGGAAATAGATATAGTTTTGTAGTAAAAGACAGAATTCCAAAAGAATTCCATCCATATCAAACAGCATATATTTCAGTAAATAATGATATAGTTGGAATAATTGGAAAATTACATCCAAATGTATCAAAAGAACCTACATTTGTTATGGAAATAAATCTAGACAAATTACTTGATAAAAAGGTTGGAAAAATGAAATTTAAAGAAATTTCGAAATTCCCAAGTGTAAAAAAAGATATAGCTGTTATAGTAGACAAAGAAAAAAATTCTTACGAAGTAGCAATGGCAATAAAAAAAGCTGCGGGAAGTTTACTTACAAAAATAGATTTATTTGATGTATATACTGGAACAAACATAGAAGAAAATAAAAAGAGCTTAGCATATTCATTAACATTTGAAGACAGTAAAAAAACACTGACAGATGAGGAAATAAACAAAGAAATGGAAAAAATAATAGAATTTTTAAATAAGAAAATAGGTGCAGAATTAAGAGGATAAAAAACAGGAAAATAATTTTGCAAAATGTGTAGGGGTCACACCCCAGGGCGACCCGTGATTATATTAATTTATTATTTGCGGGGCGCCGAGGGCTGCGCCCCCCTACATTGCGTAAAAAAGGAGAAAATCATGGACACAAGACCAATAGGAATGTTTGATTCTGGTATAGGAGGACTTACAGTTTTAAAAGAAGTTAAAAAACTTTTACCAAATGAAGAAATTATCTATTTGGGAGACACAAAAAGATTTCCATATGGATCAAAATCTAAGGAAGCAATAATAGAAGCTTCAAGAAATTGTATAAAATATTTAATAGAAAATGATGTTAAATTAATTGTAATTGCATGTGGTACAGCCACGAGTCAGAGTTTAGATGTTTTGAAAAAAGAATTTGATATTCCGATAATAGGGATAATAGAGCCAACAGTAGATTATTTGCAAAAAAATATAAAACTTAAAGAAAAAATTGGTGTTATTGCAACTCAAGGAACTATTAAAAGTAATGCATGGGAAGAAAAAATATTGGAAAAACTTGATTATGTAGAAGTAAAATCTGAGGAAACACCACTTTTAGCAACTATGGCAGAACAAGGTTGGATTAATAATAAAGTTGCAAAATACACAATAAAAGAATATATGAAATGTTTTAAAAAGATAAATAGACTTATTTTAGGTTGTACACACTACCCATTGTTTGAGATGTTAATAAGAAAAGAGTTAAATAAGAATGTAGATATAATAAACACAGGTGAAAAAGTTGCAATTTATTTAAAAGAATATTTACAAAATGAAGGAATAGAAAATAACAGCGAAGCAAAAGACTTTACAATTCTTTTAACAGATAAAGAAACTAACTTTTCAAAGGTGGCTAAAAAATTATTGGAAAGAGAAGTAGAAATAAAAGAGGCTAATTTTTAATAGGTGTAGAGACAGGAATGTGTTCCTGTCGCTACAATTTTATAATATAATTAATTATACAAAATTTTTGTCGAATTCTGTAATATAATGCGACCGAATTTTCTTGAATAAAGTTAAAAATAGTATTATCATAATAAAGTGCTTCACTTTTTGAGGCAAATACATAAGAAAGGGGAAAAATAAACTAATGAGTTCTAAAGTCTATTGTGGAAATGCTTTTTTAGATAAACAAGACTTAAAAGAAAATAATATAAAAAATAGAATAGAATTAGAATATTACAGAACTAAAAAAAGAAAGAATTATTTTTTAAGAGAAGATACGGAAACTTATGGAATAGAAATTGTAAAGAAAGAATATCAAGGAAAAAAAGTGAATATAGAAAAAGAAAAAATGGATAGAATATGCAATAAAAAATCAACAATTGATTTAATATTAGGGATATTAAAAGATTTTAAAGTAACACCAATAGCCCTAAAAGATATTGTTAATGATATAATGAAAAACTAAAAAAGTAATCTCTCGCCAAAATAGGTGAGAGTTTTTTTATAGACTAGCAAAAAGATACAATATATGATATATTATTACTAAAGTTTAGGAGGAAAAATATATGGCTACAAATTGGACTACAAAACAGAAACAAGCAATTTATGAAAAAGGAAGCAATCTACTTGTTGCAGCAGCAGCACGGAAGTGGAAAAACAGCAGTATTGGTTGAGAGAATTATAAATAAAATAACAAACGAAAATATAGATATAGACAAACTTTTGGTAGTAACATTTACAAATGCAGCAGCAACAGAAATGAGAGAACGTATATTAGAAGCTATATATAAAAAAATAGATGAAGAACCAGAAAACAGCAATTTACAAAGGCAAATATTATTACTAAACAAAGCAAGTATTTCTACAATACATGCATTTTGTTTAGATGTAATAAAAAATAATTTTTATCAAACAGATATATCTCCTAACTTTAGATTAGCTAATACTCCAGAAATTGAACTTCTAAAAATAGAGGTATTGGAAGAAATATTTGATGAACTTTATGAAGAAAGAAATAAAGAATTTATAAAATTAGTTAATATTTATGGTGGTTATAGAGATGATGAAAACTTAAAAGAAGTGGTTTTAAAGATATATAAATTTATACAAAGCTCTCCTTTCCCAGAAGAGTGGTTAGAGGAGCAAATAGAAAAGTTTAATTTAAATGAAAACCAAGACTTTTCAAGTACTAGTTGGGGTAATTTATTAATAAAAAACCTAAAAGAAGAAGTAAGAGCATCAATAAACAAATTAAGAAATTTAAATAATAAATTAAAAAGAGAAAATGAACTAGAGAAATTTTACATTTGTATATTAGATGATATTCGAAACTTTGAGGAGATTTTAGTTTTAAATAGTTGGGACGATATTTTTGAAAAAATAAGCACATTAAAATTTAAAACATGGCCAATAGATAAAAAAGTAGTTTCTGAATTAAAAGATAAAGCAAAAGAAGTAAGAGATGGGATAAAAAAGAATATAAATAAATATAAAGAGAAGATTTTTATTTATAATTCAAAACAAGCAAATGCAGATATTTATGAGATGTATGGAATACTAGTAGCTATAAAAAACGTAATATATAAATTTATGCAAGAATATAAAAAAGCAAAAAAAGAGAAGAACATTATAGATTTTAATGATATAGAACATTATGCATTAAATATCTTAGTGAAAAAAGATGAAGACGGCAAATACATTGCAACAGAAGTTGCAAAGAAATATCAAGAAAAATTCGAAGAAATAGCAATTGATGAATACCAAGACAGTAACCTTGTTCAAGAGTATATTTTAACAACTGTATCAAAGGGAAATAACATCTTTATGGTAGGAGATGTAAAACAAAGTATATATAAATTTAGACAAGCTAAACCAGAACTTTTTTTAGAAAAATATAATTCATATAAATTAAAAGACAATAAACAACAAGATGATGATTTAAAAATACAATTATTTAAAAACTTTAGAAGTAGAGAAAATGTATTAGATTTTACAAATG
>JAZNWN010000017.1:0-9555 GCA_045593405.1 Clostridia bacterium | reverse complement strand
CAAAACAAGAATTACAAAAAATATCTATCGACAATGCTTGGATATTAGATTCTATAATAAATGACGACACTTTTTAAAGCAAAAAAAGTAGAGCATAGCTCTACTTTTTTTGAAAAATAATTTAAATAAATTATTTTCTTATTTCTCTATATACCTCATCCCAACTATATACTCTTCTATATTTTTTCTCTTGTTTGTTATATGGACTATCAAACATAAAAACTTTTGTACCAATTTGTGAAACTCCTTCACAATGTTTCACATGATCATCTATAAATACATCTATTTCATTTTCAATACAAGTTTTTGTTTTATCTATTGAACCTACTATTAGTTTATCATAATTAACATTTTTTTCTTTTAACCATTTTTCAGAAATTTCATATGCATTTTTACAGTATTCATCTCCTCTAGCTGTAATTATTATAATCTTATTTCCTTCTGTTTGTAATTTATTAATAACTTTTGCTGCATTTTCTTTAATTCCCGCATTTAAATAAGCTTCTTTTATATTTTCATCTAAAAATTTTTTTGCAGTTAAATCATCCCAGCCGAAAGCATCTATCCATTCCCATTTATTTGTCTGTATTTCATAATTTATATTTTCTTTTTTATTAAATTCTGCACCTTTTACCACTAATATATCGTGTAATTCATTTATTGTGTCGTCTATGTCTATTCCTATATTCATTTTTCCTCCTACATAAAAATAAATTGTGCGTTGCACAATTTATTTTTTACTTAATTATCATCATCGTCAAATGCACCAAATAGCTCATCGAATTTTGCTTCTAGTTCTTTTTGAATATCATATGACTCTTCTTCTTTTTTTGCAGGTTCTTCTTTTACTTGTTTTTTTGGTGTGTCAACTACTGATGTCTTTTCCTTTTTTGGAGATTCATCTTCGAATAAATCATCTAAAGATTCTATTGAAGTTGTCTCTACCTCTTTTGATTCTTCTTTTTCCTCTACATAAGGATTATATGGATTATATTTCCTCCATTTTCCTCTTTCCACTTCTTCTCTATCATTATGGTCTACTGCATATTTTTTTACTAAATCTGCTGTATTGTATTTAAAGTAATAATATTTTTGTGCTTTTATAGGTTTTAATCCTTTTTCAAATATAATACACATATCATTATCTAAACGTCTTAACTCATCTGGTGTCATTAATGCCCTTGCCATGATTTGATCAGATTTATTATATCCTTGTCTCCACATATGTTTATCTTTACTTACAGACCAACTATCTCTTGAAACTGTTTTTTCTCCAAGTTCTTTTGAGAAGTATTCAACTGTTTTTTGTGAGTTACTTCCTAAAAATACTGTTGTATCGCAGTTACCAATTATTGTTTCATGTGATTTTTCATATACCGCTTCTAATTGATCTAAATTTTGTAAAATAACACTAAATGAAATTTTTCTACTTCTTGATGTAGATATTTTTTTGTCAAAGTCTGGTATTTTACCAATGTTTGCAAACTCGTCTAATATAAAATATGTAGGTTGTGGAAGTGCTCCACCATTTTTATCTGCAAAATCATATAAATGTTGTATCATTTGAGAGAAGAATATTGTAAGCAAGAAATCATATGCTGTATGTGTGTCAGATGAGATAACATATACTGCCGTTTTTCTTTTTCCAATATCTTCAAAATTTATTGTATTTGTTGATGTTAATTCTGCAATGTCCTTAGTATCAAATTTACCAAGTTTTGATTGCAATGTACTTAAAATAGATCCATAAGTTTTTTCTGGTGCTATTTCTATTGATTTATAGTTCATTCTAGCAGGGTGGTCATATGGAAGTTGATTCATTAATTCTGTAAGAAGGTTTCCTCCACCATTACTATTTGCCGCTCTAACTAACTCTGCACAGCTTGTTAAGTTTTGTTCTTCTTCAGGTCTTGTTGCTAATAAGTAGTAAATTAAAGCTTTTAGTAGCATTTCAGCCATATCATCCCAATATGGATCTGCATTACTTCCTTCTGTTTTCTGTCCTTTTACTATTGTATTTGCAATAACGTCAACATCTATTTCACTTTCAATATGCATTAATGGGTTATATCCATCACTTTTCTTTGGATTTACTAAATTTAATACTTTTATATCATATCCTTTAGATTTTAAATATCCCGCTGTTTTATCGTATAACTCACCTTTCGGGTCTGTAAATACATATGAACCTAATAATTGGTACGCATTTGGAATAACATATGATGCAGATTTACCAGAACCAGAACCGTCCAACAATTAAAACATTTACGTTTCCTCTTTTGTCTACTGGTAAATAATTTTTTTCTGCTAACAGTATCCCTTTTCTAGGACTTAATATTTCATATTGTTCTCCTCCTGTTGCCCAATCACTTGAACCATGCTCAATATCTGTATATTCATGTTTAGGAAGTGACTTCATTAGTCCAACTCCTGCTAAACAAAATAATACAACAGCTAAATATAATTCACCTTTAGCAAATGTTCCAATATAGTCAGATTTAAATGCTTTTCCTAAATTTCCAGTTATATCGCTAGCACTATTGAGAAATAGTGTCATAAATTCTTCTCCAGTTCTATCTGAATCTACCATACTAATAGCCCCAGGCGCAATTAATACTATGGATAATATTACCCATAGTATTCCAACTACTATAAAAACTGCTTTTGCTTTTTTTAATGCATGTTTTATTTTATACATAAACAATCACCTTTTCTTTTGTGAAATTTATTATTTTTCTGATTCTGTTTCTTCTCTGCTTCTTTCATTATCATAAGCTTTTATAACTAAATAATTTTCCATTTCTGCTCTTTGTGCAGATACTAATCTTTTTCTTACTGGTTCTCCAGTTTTTCTGTCCTTACGTAATTCTAATCTTGGCATAATTATATATCCTCCTTATTCTTCAATAACAGGGCTTCCCCCTAATAAAACAAAGTCGTCATCTTCTCCTTGTCTTACTTCAAAGGCAAAATAACTTTTATATGGTCTTAATTTACATTTGCCTTTTACCTCATTTGTTTCTTCATCAAAATATAGTACTGGTTTGATTTCATCTGTTGTTTCTGGATCTATTATTGATATAGGTCTTTTTAAATTTGGTGTATATGTAAATTCCTTAAATTCCATCTCTTGTTCAGAATACATAGTTTTAAAATGGAATGGTAAAGGTTCTCTAGAAATCAATACTTTGTTTCCATCTAAAACTCCGTTATTTATTACAACCTTTTCCTTTCCAAAAGAGAATATTGCTAATCTGTTTCCTTCTGTTTTTGGTTCATTAACATAGAATGTTTTTTTTGTTTTTTCTCCCACTAGTTCTTCTTTATAATCTAGTCTTTCAATAGTAAATTTAGGTCCATTTTTTGCCATTTCTTTTTCAGTTTTGTTTACTTCGTATATTACTGTTTTCACACCTTTTGGATCTGTTATGCTAAAATGTTTTCCTTTTATTACTTGTTCCATTTTTTAAGCACCTCATTTCTATATTTAAATGCCTTTTATCTTTTGTATAACTCCTTTTTAATTATACAATATTTGTTTAGTTTATGTCAACTATTTTGGCATTATTTGTTAACTTAATTTTTATATTTCCTATCCTCTCGGATTAAATGCTGATATTTCTTTTAATTTTTCAAATAATTCTTTTTCTTGCTCTGTTAAAGTCTTTGGTACAACTGTTTTTACATTTGCAACTAAGTCTCCTCTTCCACCTTGGCCATCTTTATACCCTTTTTGTGCTATTCTTAATTTTTCTCCACTTTGTATTCCTGGTGGAATATATATTCCAACGGCATCTTCAATAGACTCAATATTTACTCTTTTTCCTAATGCCGCTTCCCATGGAGTTATAAAAAGATCTGTTACTATGTCACAGCCATCTAGTTTAAACTTTTTATTATTTAAAATATTTATCTTTATAAACAAATCGCCATTTTTTCCCCCATTTGTACCAGCTTTCCCTTGTCCTGTTAATCTTATTTTTTCTCCATTTCTTATGCCTGATGGGATTTTTACATTAAATGTTTTCATTTTTCCACTTACTGTTCGAAGAGATATTTTCTTTTCTAATCCAAAATATGCATCCTCTAGTTTGACGTTTATTTCTGTTTCTACGTTTTCGCCTTTAACTGGCATTTTTTTATATACTTTATTTTCAGGTTCTTCTTGATTTTGTCCAAAAAATAATGTTTTAAACTCTGAAATAATGTTGTTATTATTATTCCTGCTAGCTCTAGATTGTTGTTTTTTTCTTCTTTTTCCAATCCTTGCATTCCACTGTCTATCATATTTTTTTCTTGTAGTTACTCCAGATAAAATTTTATATGCTTCATTAATATCTTTAAAGCGTTCTTCTGTGTTTTTAGTTTGTTTGTTTACATCTGGATGGTATTTTTTTGCTTGTTCTCTAAAAGCTATTTTTATTTCATCAATACTAACTTTATTCGTATCTAAACCTAGTATTTTATAGTAATCTTTAAAAATCATTTCAACATCCTCCAAAAAAATGGAATAATAAATCTAACATGCATTATAGCATATATTTATGTTCTCTTTCAACTTTTTTTCTCTTTTTTGTTGCTTTTTTTCGAATTAACAAATATAATGATGTAAACTGTAGGAGGTGTACACTTATATGAGAAAATACAATCAAACAAACGATGATGCAAAATATAAAATCATTGCCGTAGATGATGAGGCAGGAATCCTAGATTCTCTTAACGTTTTTTTAACTAAATCTGGTTATTCTTTTGTTGGAATAACTGATCCTTTAGAAGCTATAGAACGTGTAAAAAATGAACATTTTGATTTGATGCTTTTAGACTTTATAATGACTCCTATTCATGGAAATCAAGTTGTTGAAGAAATTAGAAAATTTAATTCTGATTTATATATCTTACTTCTTACTGGTCATAAAGATTTAGCTCCACCACTTGAAACAATTAGACGTTTAGATATTCAAGGTTATTGTGAAAAAAGTGATAAATTTGACCAATTATTATTATTAATTGAATCTGGAATAAAAGCTATATCTCAGATGCAAGAAATAAAATCAATAAACGAAAAATTAACAGCTACATATGCAGAGCTTGAAAAAGCTTATTTAGAAAGTATCGAAACTTTAAGATATACTGTTGAAGCTAAAGATACATATACAAGAGGTCATTCTGATAGAGTTTCTGAATATTCTCATTTAATTGGAAAACATTTAAATTTATCTGAAGATGATTTAAAGAAATTAAAATTAGGTGGATTATTCCATGACATTGGAAAAATTGGTGTTCCAGACAGTATTTTGTTAAAAACAGCCAAACTTACTGATGATGAGTATTCTGAAATAAAAAACCATCCAGCAATTGGTTCTCATATTTTATCAAATGCCACAATGTTTAAAGATATTATTCCTATAGTAAAACATCACCATGAACGTTTTGATGGAAATGGATATCCAGGCAAACTTATAGGAGAAGATATCCCTTACCTTGCTAGAATTGCTGCTGTCGCAGACACTTTTGATGCAATGACATCAAAAAGGGCTTACCGTGACCCACTTTCTCTAGATATAGTCAAAGCTGAATTTGAAAAAAATAAAGGAACACAATTCGATCCTGAAATTACAAATGTTTTCTTGGGTATATTAAATGATAATTATGATGAAATAGAAAAAATACAAAACAAACAATAAAATATAAAAAATGTAGGGGCGGCCATCCATGTCCGCCCTTCTAATTTTAAAGAAATCGGGCAGGGACGGAACCCTGCCCTTACAATTTTATTCAATTCCTAGATATTCGTTATAAGTACACTCTCTATCAATTACTTTGTCTTCTTTTATATCTATTATTCTGTCTGCAACTGTTTGCATTAATTGATGGTCGTGTGATGCAAACAACATATTTCCTTTAAATTTTTTCATTCCTTCGTTTAATGCTGTTATACTTTCCATATCTAAATGGTTTGTTGGTTGATCAAATATTAAAAAGTTTGCACCAGATAACATCAATTTAGATAATACACATCTTACTTTTTCTCCACCAGATAACACTTTTATATTTTTAAGTGCTTCGTCTCCAGAAAACAACATTCTTCCTAAGAAACCTCTTACATATGTTTCATCTGGATCTTTTGAGTATCCTCTTAGCCAATCTACTAACGATTCATCTCTTGGAAATAAATAACCATTATCTTTTGGAAAATAGTCATTTGTAATAGTTTGTCCCCAAATCACTTCTCCTTCATCTGGTTCAATTTCTCCAGAGATTATTTGGAATAATAATGTTATTGCATTTTCATTATCAGATAAAAATGCTATTTTATTATCTGCTTTTACTGTAAAAGACACATTGTTTAATATTTTTTCACCATTTATTGTTTTAGAAATATTTTTTAATGTTAATATTTCCTTTCCTGGTTCCCTATCTGGTTTAAAATCTATATATGGATATCTTCTACTTGATGCTTTTATTTCTTCAAGTTCTATTTTCTCTAATGATTTTTTTCTAGATGTTGCTTGTTTAGATTTTGAAGCGTTTGCACTAAATCTAGCAATAAATTCTTGTAGCTCTTTGATTTTTTCTTCTTTTTTCTTGTTAGCTTCTTTAGCTTGCTTTAAAGCTAGTTGGCTTGACTCATACCAAAAATCATAGTTCCCTGGATAAATTTTTATTCTACCAAAATCGACATCTGCAATGTGTGTGCAAACTTTATTTAAGAAATATCTATCATGAGATACTACTATTACAGTATTTTCAAAATTTATTAAAAATTCTTGTAACCATTCAATACTTTTTAAATCCAAGTCATTAGTAGGTTCATCTAATAATAACACATCTGGGTTTCCAAACAAACTTTGAGCAAGTAAAACTTTAACTTTATCTTTAGCTTCTATCTCGCTCATTATTTTATAATGTTTTTCTCCTGATATTCCTAAATTATTTAATAATGTTGCTGCGTCTGTTTCTGCATTCCAACCATCTAATTCTGCGAATCTTTCTTCTAATTTTGCAGCTTTCATACCATCTTCTTCAGAAAAATCTGGTTTTGTATATATTTCTTCTTTTTCCTTCATTATGCTATATAGTTCTTTGTTTCCCATTATTACAGTATCCATTACTGTGTAATCTTCATAAGCAAAGTGGTCTTGTTTTAATGTTGATAATCTTTTACCTTTTTCTATAGCAATTTCACCTTTTGAAGGTTCTATTTCTCCTGATAATATTTTTAAAAAAGTAGATTTACCAGCTCCATTTGCTCCAATTAATCCATAGCAATTACCTTTTGTAAATTTTATATTTACATCTTCAAATAGAACTCTTTTGCCGAATCTTAATGTTACACCAATCGCGTTTATCATATACTCCTCCTAATTTTACAAACTCATATTATTATATAGTGATTTTCTAGGTTAGTCAAGTAAGATAATTGTGTTTATAATACCTTATTTACTATATTATTTTCAATACTAAAATATATAAAACATCTAAACAAACATCAATTTAAAACTGTCAAAACCACTCTGGTAATAAACAAAAGTAACTTTTTGTTAATATATTTCTATACTATTATAAATAAAAAAGGTTCTATATAAATAGAACCTTCTTTACCGGTTTGGTGCACCATCAGAGACTCGAACTCTGGACCCACTGATTAAGAGTCAGTTGCTCTACCAACTGAGCTAATGGTGCATTTTTAACGCTTACTTATTATATTCTTTATTTATAAATTTGTCAATTAAAAAAGGGAAAAATATACAATTTATGGGGCGCAATCTGCGCCCCAACACCTTCATTAAATATCTACCTAAGCGGCTTCTGTTTGCTCTGGTTCTTCAGGTTTTACAACAGGTTCTGTATCATCTGGTTCTGCCGGTATTTCCGGATTTATTGGTTCTTCTTTGTCGTCTGGAACACTTGGAGTGTCCGGCATTTCTGGAACATCTGGCTCAACTGGTTTTTCTGGTGTACTTGGAATTTGTGGTTCTTCTGGCGTTACTGGGGCTACTGTTGTTACTGTTTTTGTTCCTCTAGTTATATATTTATTCATAGCACTATATGTGTCTGTTGATAAAACACTTCTTGAAACTTCTTTTCCATTTTGTTTCAAAATCTTATATGTAATACTTTTGCAACCTTTTTGTCCATTCTGTGCAACTTCTTCTTCTCCTTGTGCCATATTAGCATCATCTTCATAAATAATGGTATATGGTATATAGTTTAATATTGTTGTAGAAATCTCTACATCATATTCAACCGCTTCTTTTATTCCATAAATACTTATAGTTGCAATTCCATTTTGTATTGATGATTTTATTTTTATTGGATAATTTCTTGTGTTTTTAAATTGGAAATCTAAACTTCCATATACAACTGTTGCATCTTTTCCTGCTCCCACATATGATGTTATAAATGCATGGTTATGTCTTTCTACTATGTCTAAATTTGCATATACCACTGCATCATATAAAGTAGAAGAAATCTGACAAATTCCTCCCCCAAGCATTTGAACTACCTTTCCTCCTGAATATCCTGCAGCATCTTTATAACCAGCTTCAACTGTTCTTTTTCCTAATGTTTTATTGTAAGAAAAAGTTTCTCCAGGCATAACAACTACTCCGTTGATTTTATTTATTGCTATTTTTAGATTTGTTGTTCTTGATATATTAGTTGCATCATATCTTGTTGAAAATGTTGAAAGCATATCTGGAAAAGCCTCTGTCCCAATGTCTTTTGTTGTCTTATTAGGATTTGTAATTGTTAATTTTATTATATACTCTTGTTTTTGTTCTTTTAATATTTCTTTTGCTTCTTCTAAATTAAAATCTACACCTTTTACTTCTGCATAAATTTTAAAAGGATTTGTTGTATAATATGCATCTTGTACTTCTGTGTGTACTTCTTCATAAATTTGCTCTATATTAATATCTTCTGGTTCTCCATAAATCAAATTAATATTTATATCTTGATTATATCCTATATTTATGTTTTTTATAATTTCAGTTTTTAAAGCCTCTTCTTTAAATGTATATCCTGCTAATCCTCTAGTTATAATTAATTCTTCATCTTCTATGCAGTATGTAGCTTCAGTAACCGCATTTGGTACTTTATTTTTTATACTTTTAATTACATCGTCCATTAATTCTTCATTATAATTAAATATTAAATTGACATTAGCTCCTAAAAACTTACTTTTCAATATTTCAAAGTTGTTTACAAATACATTTTTTGTTCTTCCAATATTAAAAGCCTCTTCAATAGCTTTTTCTATATCATATTCTAATTCCAATTGTGATAATAATATAGTTTGTTCTTCATTTTCTATTTTTACTTTTATTTCTCTATTTATTTTCTCTTCAATTTTGTTTTCAATTAGTTTTTTTGTTTCTTCTCTATTTAAACCTTGAACATTTATTCCATCAATAGTAACTCCTGCGACCATATTTTCATTATTTGCATTTACCAGTGCGAAACCTGTAGATAAAATAGCCATTATAACAACTATTGTTACAATAATTATAATTAATTTTTTATAATCTCTTTTTTTATAAATTCTATCATTTT
>JAZNWN010000016.1:0-34246 GCA_045593405.1 Clostridia bacterium | reverse complement strand
TTTCTTTTATTTTTTTTATTTCTTTTAATAAATTATTTTTATTTTCTAAATTATTTATTTCGATATCAATATTATTTTTTTTATAATTTATTTCTATTTTATTTTCTTCATTATATTCTATTTCCTTTATTTTTCTTATTATTTTTTCTAATTTTTCTTTTACTTTATTTATTGGTCTATCTTGCGTTCTATCTGTTCCTACTTCTTCTATAAATTTTTTATTTAATTTATCAATTATTTTTTTATAAGAAACATTAGCTTCTCCTGTACTAACCAAGTTAGAGATTTTTTGTATTATATTTCTTCTATCTGATGAATTCAAAATAATTTCTTTTTGCTCTGAAAGTACTGACGAGTTGAAAATATTTTCATCTACATTTGTTTGCTCAAAAAAGAATTCATTTCCTTTGGTTTTATCTATATTAAATATTTTTGAAATATCTTCACCATTTTTATTATATATTTTTGGATTTTTTTTATTAAATTCTCTATATACTTCAAACTCTTCACCATTTTTCAAAGTATATATTAATTTTCCAGAATAATCTTCTCCAGACCAAGGTTTATATTTTTCAAAGTCAGAAATATCTTTTCCATTTTTATTTTTGGAAGCTCCATAAAGCATAGCTTCCAAAAATTTTAAAGTTGTAGTTTTCCCTTGCTCATTTTTTCCATAAATAATATTTATATTGTCACTTAAATTAATTTCTTTATTTTTAAGCTTACCAAATCCATTTATTTTAAGAAAATTAATGTTCAACATTTATCCCTTCCTTTAACAATTGTTAAAATTAGTTATACATAACTTATTTTTATCCCCTAGTATCTGAGGTACGAAATGGGTTGTGGGAAGTGTGATTTTTATAAATTCCTTCGTAGCCTACCAAAAATTCACACTTCACACTTCTATTTACATATTATTTAACCCTATCTCTATTGCTTTTTCAATTATTTCTTTATCATATTCATTCTCATTTAAAAGACTTAGCATCTCACTAATAAAAATTCCTTTTAAATTATTTTGCCTTGAAATTTCTTCTAAATTATAATTTAATTTTGTTCTATTTTTTATCTTCAAAATATTTTTGTGGCTAATTAATTTTAATATTTTATTTGTTTCTATTTCAAAATTCCTTATTCCAACCAAAATTAATTTACACATAATATTTTCTTCTATATTAATATTATTAATATATTCTATTAATTCTTCTTCTGTATTTACATTGGTTATATCTATTTCTCTTTCTTCAAATATTCTCTCATCTAATTTTATAAAACTAATTTCTAAATTATCTTTTCCTAAATTAACATCTAATAATCCATGTTCTCCTTGTTCATCAAAACCTAAAGAAATAGTAGATCCAGGATATACTATTTTTTCATTGATATTCTGTCTTTTATGAATATGCCCCATTGCAACATAATCAAAACCCACACTTTGTAGTTCAGTTTTACCTATTGGATTATATAAAACCTCTGCGTTTTTACTTGCATCAATATCCCCATGAACAATTAATAAATTTATTTTATTTTTATTTTTTATTGTTATATTTTTGGCATTAAAATTATTACAATAAAAATTATCAAACCCAAATCCATAAATATCTATATCTTCAAATTCATAACACTTTATTTCTGAATTGAAAATATATACATTTTTATTCCATTCAAATTTATTATAATATGAGTTTTTTAAAAATGGATCATGATTTCCTGGTGCTATAAATATTTTAGTTTCTGGTATTGTTTTAAATAAATCATTTATATATTCTATTGTTGTTTTTTTCACATAGTCATGGTCATACAAATCTCCTGAAATAAAAAAATATGGAATTTTTTCTTCTTTTATATAATTAATAATTTTTTTAAAAACTTGCCTTTGTTCTAGTCTTCTTATATCCCCTAAATTTTCTCTCTCACTTAAAAATGAAAAAGGGGTATCAAAGTGCATATCTGCGATATGTATGAATCTCATATTTTTCTCCTTTAAAATTTATACTTTTGACATCCTCCCAATCTCATCGGTGTTATATATTTGTATTTTTATCGCTGCCCCATCCTAGAAAATGTAATTTACTTGGTTCAAACATTTTCTACGGCGGTCACCCCGGAATCACTCTAAAAATAAAATATATAACCCCTGCGTTGGGCTAATAGCATTACAAATTTTGCAAAATTTCGTTCCTAGTTATTATAGTATTTACATGTATATTCGATTTCTTGTTTAGTTGTAATTCTATTTTTTTATCTAAAATATATAATATTGCTTCATTTATGTTTTTTTCTAATAATTCATTTAAATAATTAATATCTGGAAAATTTCTTTCTTTGCTTGTTCTATCTGCAATAAATAATATTTTAGATAGCATGTCCATTCTTGGTAATCCTGTTGTATGTGCATTAATTGCTTGGCTCATTTGGTCATTAAATCCAAATAATTCCTTTACCATATGAGCTCCAATTTTTGCATGTAACAAAGATACATTTTTTCTTTCCATATCATCTATTTCTATGTTGTTTTTATTACAATATTCTATTTTTTCTTCATCTGTTATCTCTTTTGCTATATCATGTGATATTCCTACTTTTTTTGCAGTTTCACTATCGAATTCGAATTTTTTAGCAAGTTCTTCACATCTTTCCATTACACATACTGAGTGGTAATATCTTTTTTCTGACAATCTACTATGTATTTCACTTTTTATTTGTTCTAATTCCATATTTTTTCCCCTGTTATTTTTTTTGTGGGCAATGGTAAAACCTTGCCCTTACTTTTTTATTTTTCTAAAGCTAATCTAATTAATTCATCTAATAATTCACTGTATTTTAATCCAGATTGTTCCCATAATTTTGGATACATACTAATGCTTGTAAAGCCTGGCATTGTATTTATTTCATTTATATATATTTTTTCTGTTTCTTTTTCTACAAAAAAGTCTACTCTCGATAATCCTCTGCAATCTATAGATTTATATGCTCTCACTGCTAATTCTCTTATTTTATTAGCAATTTCTTCAGAAATATCTACAGGAATTTGTGTTTTTGATTCTATATTTTTATATTTTGCTTCATAGCTATAAAATTCATCTGCAGGTAAAATTTCTCCTATACAAGAAGCTTCTGGATTTTCATTTCCTAAAACCGCACATTCTATTTCTCTTCCATTTATATTTTCTTCTACTAATATTTTATTATCAAATTTCCCTGCATATTCTATATGTTTTTCTAATTCGTCTATATTATGAGCTTTATTAATTCCTACTGATGAACCTGAATTTGATGGTTTTACAAACATTGGAAATTGTATTTTTTCAGTTATTTTATTACATATATCTTTTAAAGGAAGTTCTAACTCCTCAAAATCTTTTAACACATATACATAATTGTCTTTTTTCTTTTTAATATAAACATATTTTGCCTGTGGAATATTGGCTTTTTCAAAAACAATTTTTGAATACACTTTATCCATTCCTACTGCAGATCCTAAAACTCCTACACCCACGTATGGTTTTTTTAGTATTTCCAATAGTCCTTGGATTGTTCCATCTTCTCCATACATCCCATGTAATACTGGGAATATTACATCTAAATTTTTTAAATATGTAAATATGTTTTCTATTTGTTTATTTTCTTTATCTAACCATTCTCCCTGCTTACTTATTAAAATTTCATTTATTTCATATTTTTCTTTGTTTAAGTTTGATATGACAGATTTTGCTGATATAACTGACACCTCGTGTTCTGTTGACATTCCACCATAAATAATTCCCAATTTCAATTTATTCATATTGTCCTCCTTAATTTTCTATAGCTTCAAATATCTCACCAAATTTCATCCCATTAGATGCTTTTAGTAATATTAAATCGCCTTTTTTAATTTCCTGATTCAATATTCTTGCCGCTTCAATATTTTTTTCACACTCATACACTTCTTTCGTACCTATCTCTCTTGCTACTTTTGCAATATTTTTTGCTAAAGTTCCCACTGTTATCAATATATCTATTTTATTATTGTATACTTCTTTTCCAACAGCTTTATGCAAGCTTTCTGAAAATTCTCCTAACTCTAGCATATCTCCTAATACTGCAATTTTCCTTTTTGCTTTATAATCTTTTACTACCTCTAAAGCAGATTTCATAGAATCATAACTTGCATTATAATAATCTGCTAATAATATAGCTTCTTTTTTTATCTTTCTAAAGTCCATTCTCTTTGCTGTTAATTTAAATTCAAAAATTCCCTGAATTATTTTTTCAGGTTCAATATTCAGTATATTACCTACAGCAATTGCACACAAACTATTATATATAAAATGTTTTCCTATTACTGGTACCTTTACATTATATTTTTTCTCTCTAATATTTATTTCATATTTTGTTTGGTTATTATTCTCATTTATTTTTGCTGGAACAAAATCGCTTTTATTTTCAATTCCATAAGTGATAATGTCTAGGTTTTCCACAGTTTGTGCCCAATTATGTAATAAATCATTATCGTTATTTATTATAATTCTTCCATTTTCTTGTAATCCTTCTAGAATTTCTAATTTTGCTTTTAATATATTTTCTCTCGAACCTAAATTACCTATATGTGATGTTCCGATATTTGTTATAACTGCAACTGTTGGCTTTGCAATATTTGTAAGCAAACTTATTTCATTAAAATGATTCATTCCCATTTCAACAACAATTGCCGTATGATCTTTTAATCTTAACAATGTCATTGGCAGACCTATGTGGTTATTATAATTTCCTTCTGTTTTTAAAACATTGTATTTTTGTCCTAATACACTTGCAATTATATCTTTAGTGCTCGTTTTCCCTACACTTCCTGTAACTGCAATAACTGGAATATTATATAAACTTCTCTTATATTCTGCAATTTTCTGAATTGCTTTTATTGTATCTTTTACTTTTATAATTGTTCTGTTATTGTATTTTTCTATTAATTCTTCTCCTGGTTTTTCGTCAACCAAACAAACAGAGGCTCCTTTTTCTAACGCCATTTGTAGAAATAAATTTCCATTATTACTGTCTCCTTTTATTGCAATAAAACAATCATCCTCTTTTATATTTCTAGAATCAAAAACAAAATCATTAATTTTATTTTTTATGTTTTTTGTAAGTATTTTTCCATTACATATTTCTTTAATATTTTGTGGGGTTATTTTTTTTTGCATTTTCTCCCTCCAATTTAATATATTAATACTTTGTTATTTTATAACAATTAATTTTATTTGAAAATAGCTTAATAAAATATTCTGAATATTTTATTAAGTCGTGTAGGGGCATCCTTCTCTCTGTCCGCTCATTTTTTAATAGCAAACAGGAGGATTTGCCCCTACATTTTTATTCTAATACCGTATTTATTACATTATTTGTTATATTGCTACCAGTTAACATTTCTATATAATTATCTTTAAGCAAATATTTATTATAATAATTTGACCTTCTTTCTAGTTCTTCCTTCATCTTATCATAGCCAAATTCCTCAATTAATGTTTTTTCTCCAGAAAACAAATTAGTCCCTAATCCTAGTTTCCCCCCTTCAATTTCTACTCCAATACTTGCAAGTACTGTAGGGAATATATCTAATGTAGAAAATTGTCTGTTTTTACTATTTTCCTCTGGAATAGCAGAATTTATAAAAGTGTTATAAATAGTTCTTACATATTCTTCTTCTAAATGTTTTTCATAAAATTCTGTTTGCATTCCTATATGATCTCCTACCACTACAATTGTTGTATTATCATAAAAATCTTGTCCTTTTATCCATTCTATAAATTCATAAACTGATTTAGATGAATATGAAAAAACATTTTCATATTGAGTATCAAATTTTTCCTCCGCATTTTCGCTTAAATATCCATCTGTAAAATGAGTATCTGCAGTTAACATTATAAAGTTAAATGGCTCGTCTTGTTCTGCTAGTTCCAATACTTCATCCTTTGCCCATTTAAGTAAATCATCATCATCATAACCCCACCATACTTCATCTTCTTTTGTCATTTTACCTTCTTCAATTGCTGTATAAAAATCAAAAATCTCATACTCTCCATGTATAGTAAAATAGTCTTTTCTTCCTCCAAATCCAGCATCAGAACCTACCATTAGTTTTAAATTATAACCTTCTTTTTTTAAAATATCACCTAGAGAATATACTCCCGGTAGAAATGAAGAATAGCCAGAATATGAATTATCATTATCACCTATTGTAGTTTTTAAGGGAACCCCTGAGGTTTGTGCTACCATTCCTGCAATTGTCCAACCCGTTCCTGGAACCGGCAATGCTCCTCCTAATTTTTCTGTGTTAGAAAAATTAATGTTTTCTTTTGCCATTTGTTCTAATTCTGGAATGATTGAATATTCCCATCCTCCTCCATTTTCTCTAGAAGCAACTGTTATTTCCATCGATTCTAAAAAAATATAAATTAAGTTTCTTTTTTTCTCTGGAAATTTTAATTTCACATTTTCACTTGCAACATATTCTTTTTCAAAAATTTCACTTTTTAATATCTGATTATATATATATGAATACAATCCTATTTGTCCTAATGCAAAAATAATACTCGCTATAAAAATTATTACAGCATATTTTATTTTATGTTCTAATATTTTTTCGACTGGATAAATCTGAAATTTTTTAATTATAATTCTTTTCTTGAATTTTGTTAATGGAATAGACATGACACCCACTAAAATTATAATTGGTATTATGCATACTTTTAATGCTATTCCAACTACCTCCGTATTTGCTTTTTCTGGACCTCTAGCCAAATGATAAATTATTGTATCAAAAGTTTGCTCTTTATAATTTTGTTTATAATAAATAGATGCAACTACCATTACTACTGATAAAATTAATATTATTATTGCAATTATTGTTTTTTTTCTTTTTTCCATGTTTATCCATCCTTATTTTTATTTAGGTATAATAAATGTTACCGCTTCCTTACAGTTACTTATCTTTACTTCCTTTGTTCTTCCTCCATATTCTCCATCTATAGTCCATGTTAGACTCTTGTCTGAAATTATTTCTATTTTACTTCCTTGTTTGTAAAAAAAGTTTTTACTTTGGTACCTTTTAAATAAGATGTCAAAAACAATACCTATATATTGTATTTTATGTTTTGGTTTATTTATTAATATGACTTCAAATTTCCCATCGTCTATATCTATATCTCTTTTTCTAAACCACTGAAATCCCCCTATTGATTTAGAATTACTTACTGACCCATATATGCATTCTTTTTCTGTTTTTTCTCCATCAATACTAAGATTTATTTTATAAGTTCTAATTTTAAAAAAATATTTTATTGCCACAATAAAATAAGCAAACTTTCCAAATATCCTTTTTAATTTTTGACTTGTTATATATGATACTTGTGTAAATGCTCCAAATGCAGCAACATAATTAAAATATTTTTCATTAAATTTACCTATATCTGACTTTTTTTCTATGTATTTTTTTAATACACCTTCTATAAGAAATTTTACTCTTGAAAGCCCAACTGTTCTTCCAAAATCATTTACCGTTCCCAGTGGTATAAAACTTATCTTAGGCTTATCCTCTAATTCCATAATTGCATTTATTAAATCATTAACAGTACCATCTCCACCACAGCATATAGCAATATCTATTTTTTTATTATATTTTTTTATAATATCTTTAGCAGAGAAATACTTTTGAGTATTAATGATTTCTACTTTATAACCTGTCTTTTCTAAATCTTCCTTTATATACGGAATTCTACTTTGTACCTTACCTCTTCCAGCATTTGGATTTACAATTAATAAAACCTGCTTACTCATATTTTTCTCCCTATATAAGAATATTCTTTGCTTTTTTACATTATCATTTATTTTCTGCCAAATGTCAAGATTATGCTTTATTTTATTGACATTATTTTAAATAAATAGTAAAATTATTATGGAAAATAAGAATAGGAGTGTTTACTATGTGGGGAAATATAGCTATAGCATTTTTACTTGCTTTTATTACAGCTTATGTAATTACACCATATACGATTAGATTATCAAAAAAAATAGGTGCATTAGATGTTCCTAAAGAACAACGTAAAATTCATAAAAATGCAATGCCAACTTTAGGAGGGCTCGCTATTATCGCAGGTTTTGCTGTATCCACAATATATTTATTAATTGTAATGAATTTAGAAGGATCCTTAGTATTAACTGGTCAAGACTCATATGGTTTTAAATTAATAGGTTTTTTCTTAGGTGCTCTTATTTTAAGCATTTTTTGTTTTATAGATGATTATAAAGGAATTCCTGCTTATGTAAAACTTCTTGGGCAAATCCTTAGTGCTATTTCTGTAGTATGTTTTGGAATAAAAATGGGGCCTATTTTTATATCTCATTTTAATACCACTATTAATGGAGAATTAGTACTAAGTATTATCACTGTTATTTGGATTATTGGAATTACTAATGCAATTAATTTAATAGATGGATTAGATGGATTATCTGCAGGAATTGGGGTTATTTCCTGTTTTTCTTTACTAATGATATTTTCTCTAAATGGTTCACCTTTAATTTCAATTTTACTTATAACTGCACTTGCAGGTTCATTAGTTGGTTTTTTGCCATTTAATTTTAATCCAGCAAAAACATTTATGGGAGATACTGGTTCTAACTTTTTAGGTTATGCTTTATCAATAATTTCAATTCTTGGAACTGCAAAGACATATACTCTACTTGTTCTAATTGCTCCACTTATTGTTTTTGCAATTCCACTTTTAGATACTTCCCTTGCAATTGTTCGACGAATTATAAAAACGAAATCCATAAAGGGGATATTTAAAGCTGATAGTGAACATTTACACCATAAAATCATGAAAAAAGGATACACTCAAAAGCAAGCCGTATTTATTCTTTATGGAATAAGTGCAATTTGTGGAATGTTTGCAGTAATTCTTTTAGAAAGTGGTTTTTTTAAAGCAATTTCGTTTGCATTGATGGTGATAACTATAATTGCAATTGGTTATAAAGATATTTTTAATATAAGGGTGGAACACAATGATACAAAAAAATAAAAAATCTATTCTAAATGATTGTACTATTAAAAATTTATTAATTTTATTTTTAATAGTACAGCCTATTTTTGATTTAAAAATATTTTATGGCTCTATTTCAACATTAATTAGAGTTTTTTTTGTTGTTCTTTTTTTTCTATATCATTTTATTAACACTAAAAACAAAAAAAAATATTTTTTATTAGTTTATCCTTTATTTATTTTAATTTATTTTGTTTTTCACCATTTAAATGCTTTAAAATTCACTTCTTTGGTTCCGGGAAATTTTAATTATTCGATTTTTCAGGAAGCTTTATATTTTGTAAAAATGGTCTGTCCTTATTTACTAATATACAGTTTATTTAAAGCCTGTTTTTCAAAAAAAGAAATATTTTTTGTTTTAATAACTATTGTATTTGAAATTAGTTTAATAATAATTATTAGTAATTTATTTTTATTTTCATATGGTTCTTATTCTGACACTAGAATAAAAGCGAACTTTTTTGAATGGTTTAATATAAATTCCTCTTATACATATAAGGATTTATCTTCAAAAGGTTTATTCGAATTAGCCAACCAAATTAGTGCTATACTTTTAATGTTTTTACCTTTTATTCTCCTTTTGAATTTAGAAAATAAAAACAGACTTGCTTTATTTGTTCTTATTTGCAATGTAATGGCCCTACTTCTTTTAGGCACAAAAGTAGCAGTCTTTGGGATAGCAATTGTTCTTTTATACACATCTTTGTGGTATATTCTTTTAAAAAAACAAGCAAAAAAATTAGCTAAACTACTACCATTCTTATTAATCTATATATGCTTACTCCCCTTTAACCCTACATTTTCAAGAATTTCTGAAAACGAAGCCGTTATAGAAACTTCTTTAGCTCTGCCATCTGTGCAAAACACAGAAAACACTTTTACATCTATACAAGATGCTAATATTCAAGAATCTAAAGAAGAATATATTCTTAAATACTATGCTCAAAAAAATATAAATGAAAATTTCATTTTAAATAGATATCCTTACCAATATGATGTAGATTTTTGGTACGATATTTTAACAAATGACAATCCATCAAAATCAAATTATAGATTTTTAGAAGAGGCAATGGTAAAAAGAGTAATTTCAATTAATAATAATAAATTTGATTATTTATTTGGTATAACATATAGCCGTGTACAGAATATTTTTAATATTGAAAAAGACTTTATTATGCAATATTATTCTCTTGGAATTATTGGCTTAATTTTAATATTGGGTCCATATTTTCTTTTCCCTATGTATTGGATAAAAAGAGTATTGTATAGTAAACTAAAACAATTAAACCTCTTATCTACTGTAGCCTGCACTACTATTTTTATGATTTTTTGTATTGCATACTATTCTGGAAATCTTTTAAACAGTTTGGGGTTTGGAATTTATTTTGCTATTATCATAAATTTGGTGATATCGTTCCCGCATGATATCAAATAATATTTTTTTGTGGGGCAAATTTCTTCTTATATACATACAAATTACCATTTACCTAAAATTACAACTTATCCATTTAACTTCCATAAAAACAGTTGATAAATAGAAAAATTTGTTATATAATATCAAAATCTTAATATATGGAGGTTCTCAATGTATTTTAAAAATATATATCTAAATTTTAAAAAATATTCATTTTTACTTAGCCAACTTATTTCTAGAGATTTCAAAGTGAAATATAAACGATCAGTACTAGGAGTTATATGGAGCTTATTATATCCTCTTTTAAATATGGCTGTAATGGCATTAGTCTTTTCAAAAATGTTTAAATTTAGTACTCCTGGTGTAAACTACTTGGTTTATGTTTTAAGCGGTTTAGTTATGTTTAATTATTTTAGTGAAGCTTCAAATTTAGCAATGAGTTCTGTTGTTGCAAATTTTCCTTTAATTAACAAAATATATATACCTAAATATATCTTTCCACTATCAAAATGTTTATTTGTAGGAATTAATTTTCTACTTACACTTATACCTTTATATTTAGTAATTTTTCTAACTGGAACTGGTCTTAATATATATCACTTAATTTTACCATATGCTTTTGTTTGCTTATTTATTTTTACTTTTGGTTTTGGCTTAATACTTTCAACAATATCGGTTTTTTTAAGAGATATGTTTTATATTTATGGAATTGTAATTACCCTTTGGACATATTTAACTCCAATTATGTATGATATATCAATAATATCTGAAAAATTACAAGCATTATTTGAACTTAATCCTTTATATCACTATATTAACTTTATTAGACAAATTATTTTATACCATCAAATGCCAACTGGGCTTTCATTTGTAATTTGTGGTGTTTCTGCAATAGTTGTACTTTTTATTGGATTAATTGTATTCAAAAAAAATCAAGATAAATTTATATATTACGTATAGGAGGAATATACATGATAAAAGTAACTAGTGTTTCTATGAGATTTAATCTAGGGATAGAAAAGAATTTCTCTTTAAAACAATTTTTTATAGATTTTTTTTCTGGTAAGAAAAAAGAAAAATCACAATTTTGGGCCCTATCAAATGTAAGCTTTGATGTAAAAAAAGGAGAAGTAATTGGGTTTGTAGGTACTAATGGTGCAGGTAAATCTACCCTATTAAAAGTAATTGCTGGTGTTATGAAGCCAACAAAAGGAAATGTTGAAATATGTGGGAATATATGTCCTATGATTGAACTTGGTGCCGGTTTTGATATGGATTTAACAGCTAGAGAAAACATCTTCTTAAATGGAGCCGTGTTAGGGTACACAAAAGAATTTATTGAACAAAAATTTGATGAAATAGTAGAGTTTTCTGAACTCAAGGATTTCTTAGATGTTCCTGTACGTAATTTTTCGTCTGGTATGGTTGCGAGGCTTGCATTTTCTGTTGCAACAGTAGTAAACCCCGAAATATTAATTGTTGACGAAATATTATCGGTTGGAGATATTGCATTCCAGAAAAAAAGTGAAGACAAAATGCTTTCTATGATTGGTGGAGGAACTACTGTATTATTTGTTTCTCATTCTATAGAGCAAATTAAAAAATTATGTGATAGAGTAATTTGGTTAGACCATGGAAAAATAGAAAAAATTGGTCCAGCAAAAGAAATTTGTGATGAATATAAAAAATCATTAGGCTTATAGGAAGGAGTTTTTACATTGAATTTGTTAAATAAAAAATGGATTAATACTGGCAATTTAGAAATTTCATACTCTAAAAACAGTATGGTTATAGAGAATAATACTAACTCTCATAAATTTCTCGTTTATCCTCATGTTTTTAAGTGTGGTGAAAATAAAGAAATATCATTAAGTATAGAGGGAAAACTGATTCATGGTACTGGATGTATATTAAAAATCTTAAACCGACACAAAAATATTTTAGGCCAATGTGGTTTAAATTCAATTTTTTCAAATAAATATGACTTGCTAAAATTTTTTATTTTAGCATTGTATATTCCTGCTCATAGCAAAGTGGAAATAATAAAATTAGATTATGGAAACAAAATTTCAAATAAAGTCTTTGTTGAATATTTTAGCAATGATATATTATTAGTTACTCCTGGCTACCCATCATTGGAAAATAAATATAACACTGCTTTTGTTCATACACGAGTTCAGGCATATAAAAAAGCTAATATGAATTTAGATATAGCAGTTATTAATGGTCTTCCTGAAACTAGAATATATGACTATGAGGGAATAAAAGTTTTCGCAGGTAATTATGGTTTTTTAAGAGAAATACTACAAAAGAGAAAATATAAAAAAATATTAGTTCATTTCTTTGATAACAATTATGCTAACATATTTGATACTATCGACTTAACCCAAACACAATTGTTCTTCTATTTGCATGGTGCTGATATATTGTATAGGGATTATCCTAAATATGCTAGCCACTACTTTGAAAGTGAAATTGACATTTCGGATAGACAGAAAGAATTTTCATTGAAAGATAGCTGTTTCAAAAAATATAATAATTATCCAAATGTAAAGTGGATGTTTGTAAGTGAATTTGTTAAAACTAGAGCTGAAGAATTATTAAACATAAAATTCAAAAATTCTGAAATCATTCCTTGTTACGTTGACACATCTCTGTTTAAATATGAAAAAAAAGATCCTGATTTAAGGAAAAAAATTTTCATATTAAGAAAATTTACAAATGATAATTGTTACGCATTGGATATTGATATTCGTGTAATTTTGGAATTAAGTACTCGTTCTTTTTTCAAGGATTTAGAGTTTAATATCTATGGAGATGGTGAAATGTTTGACATTCTTACAGCTCCAGTTCAAGATTTTGAGAATGTCCACTTACATAGAGAATTTTTAACACATGAGGATATAAAGAAAATTCATGACGCACACGGAATAGGTTTATTTGCTTCCAGATTTGATACTCAAGGTGTATCTCTTTGTGAAGCAGCCTCAAGTGGATGTGCTGTTGTTACATCAAAAATACCCGTAATTACAACTTATATTTCTCCTGATCTTGGAGTCACTTGTGATGTAGAAAATTTCAAAGAATATGCAGACGTTATAGAAAAAATGTATTATGATCAAAAATATTTTGATCATGTTGCTACTTGCCAAAGCAAATCAATCTCCGAAAAATTCGGATTTTCTTGTACAATAGATAAAGAATTAAAGATTTTAAAAAATAACTCTCTTAAAAAAATATCATTTAATAATGCAGATGAAACTCCTTTGTTAACTGTTGTTGTCCCTGCTTATAATGTTGAGCAATACTTACGCCATGGAATCATGTCCTTATTAAACCAACCATATGCCCATAAATTAGAAATACTTATTGTTAACGATGGTTCTAAAGATTTAACTTCACAAATCGCACAGGACTTACAAAAAGAAACCACGGTAAATGGCAAATCCTTAGTTAGGCTTATTAATAAAGAAAATGGTGGTCATGGTTCTACTATTAATCGTGGAATTAAAGAAGCTACTGGAAAATATTTAAAAGTAATGGATGGAGATGACTCTGTTGATTCATTAGCTTTTTATGAGTTATTGAAAATTTTAGAAAAAGAAGATACAGATATTATCTTAAATAACTATTATGAGGATTTTGCTGCGTTAAATATTCTTAGTCCTAAAGAAACCTACCCTTTCATGGTTCCTGGATTAAAATATCAGTTTGAAGATTTATGCCACGAGGGTTATGGGTTCTCACTATGGGGACCAATATTATCCTGCTCAACATATAGAACACAGATGCTAAAGGATGCCAATTTTTCTTTGTCAGAAAATTGCTTTTATGTAGATATGGAACTTAACACATATATTTCTATAGCATGTAGAACTATAAAATATTATCCATTATATGTTTATAGATACTTTCTGGGAAGACCTAATCAATCTGTTACCAAAGCATCTTATATGAAAAATTATAAAAATCATGAGAAAGTAACTATTAATTTAATAAATATTTTATATGATAATTCAAATAAAATATCTGATTTAAAGAAAAATTACATAATACGTAAATTAATATTAGTAATGATTAAAACACAATATATTGTTTGTATTGATTTTTACAATAATGGAAAACCTTTTAGAGAATTTGAAAAAGTTTTAAAAAAATATCCTGAATTTTATAATCATAAAGAAATATTAACTAATGGAATAAAATTCCATCGTATGACACATGGATACTTAATAAAATTCAATTCAAATTTAATACGAATAAAAGGATTTATAAAAAAAATATTAAGGAGATAAGAGGAAAGTTTATGAAAGTTAAATATTTAATTGTAGGTGCTGGTATCTCTGGTCTTACATTTGCAAATTATGTTAAAGACGATTATTTAATATTAGAAAAAGAATCTGATGTTGGAGGGTATTGTAGAACAATAAAAAAAGGTGATTTTATATGGGATTATGCTGGACATTTTTTTCATTTCAAAACAGAAGAATTCAAAAAACTTTTTATAGATAACGTTAATAAAGATGATATTATTTATAAAGAGAAATGCACAAAAATCTTATATAAAAATAATTTGATAGATTATCCTTTCCAAACTAATATTCATCAATTAGAAAAGTCTGATTTCATTGATTGCTTATATGATTTATTTAATAAAAATGAAAAAGAAAACTACAATAATTTTTTAGATATGTTATATGGAAAATTTGGCAAATCCATTGTTGAAAAATTTTTAAGACCTTACAACGAAAAACTATATGCTTGTGATTTGCGTGCATTAGACACCAATGCAATGGGCCGTTTTTTTCCTTATGCAGATATCAAACAAATTATAAATAACATGAAACTTAATAAAGACCTATCATATAATAATACATTTTTATATCCTAAAAATGGAGCTGGCTCTTTTATAAATATTTTATACAATAATTTAGATAAAAACAAACTATTATTAAATACTACTATAACCTCCGTTGATTTGAATAAAAAAATAGTTAAAACAAATACCGGAGAAGAATACGAATTTGAATATTTAATTAATACTTCCCCTTTAAATCATTTCTTAGAATTATTTAATATTCCAAATTTTTCATCTCTTCAAAAAGAGCTTTCATATAATAAAGTTCTTGTGTTTAATTTAGGATTTAACAAAAAATCCAAATATGTAAACGAACATTGGATTTATATTCCTGAAAAAAAAGTTAATTACTATAGAATTGGTTTTTATGATAATATTTTAGATACAGATAAATTAAGTATGTATATTGAAATAGGATTTGGTAAAAACGCTAACATTAATATTGAAGAACAACTAGAATTAACACTATACAATCTGAAAAAACAGGGCATTATAGATGACACCATGAAATTAGAAGAATATGTTCCAATAATTATGGACCCTGCATACGTTCATATTAACGGAAAAACTGAACAAGAAATTGAAAACACAAAAGAATTTTTAGGAAAAAATCAAATTTATACTATAGGAAGATATGGAGCTTGGACATATTGTTCAATGGAAGACTGTATGTTGGAAGCGAAAAAATTATCTGAAAAATTAAAATAAAAAGGATAACTATATGAAATATAAAATTAATAAAATAATCTCTATAATTAAAAAAGATGGTTTATTATTGGCAATTAAAAAAATATACAAATATATTCAAGCAAAATATTTATCTAAAATAAATTTATTTGGGTATTTTTATATAAAATTAAATTATAAAAAATATAAAAATAACATAAATCAAATTTTATCTGGTAATTATGACAGAATAATTATTTGGCGTAGCTCTTTCGGTTGGAATGTTCCATTATTCCAAAGGCCTCAACACATAGCAAAAGAATTATCAGAAAAAAATTCTCTTATTTTTTACGAAATCACTACTTTCACAGATAAAGTAAAAACTTTTAAGAAAATTAAAAACAACTTATATTTAGTTAATTTTAATAATATTGCCATGAAAAAACTACTATTTAATGAACTTCGAAAAATAAATAAACCTAAATATATACAATTCTATTCAACAGATGCAACTATCAATGTATCAACTGTTAAAAGTTTTATTAATGATGGGTATAAAATTATATATGAATATATAGACGATTTAAGCCCAGAATTAGTTGGTACAAAGGATTTACCTGTTAATATCAAAGAAAAATATGAATATATGTTAAAAGACACTGAAAATGTTTTAGTTGTCGTTACTGCAGATGAACTTCAAAAAGATGTGATTAAAAAAAGGGGAACAGAAAAACTAGCATTCTCATGTAATGGTGTAGATTATGAGCATTTTAAAAATATTGATAATAATTTTAAATTTGAAAAATCATTTACCCAAATTATAAAGGACAAAAAGCCAATTATAGGATATTATGGTGCTCTAGCTAGTTGGTTTGACTATGAAATGGTTAAATATTTAGCAAGTAAAAAACCTGATTATAATATTGTACTTTTAGGTGTTAAATATGACGATTCTTTTGACAGTTCAGATTTAGACAAATACTCTAATATTTATTTCCTAGGTCCAAAAGATTATAGTATTCTTCCTAATTATGCATGTCATTTTGATGTATGTACAATACCCTTTATAATTAATGATATTACACAAGCCACTTCCCCTTTAAAATTATTTGAATACATGGCTTTAGGAAAACCAATAGTAACAACTCAAATGCATGAATGTGAAAAATACAAATCTGTAATGATTGCAAAAAACAGTAAAGAATTTACTGAATTAATAGACAAAGCCCTTTTATTAAGCAAAGAACATGATAATAATTATTTCAGCCTATTAAATAAAGAAGCATTAGAAAATACATGGGAAGAAAAAACAAATATAATAATTAATTTATTGACAAAATACGAAAAATAAGCTTTTAAAGGAGATATAATGAATTATCCAAAACAAATAGCAATTACTATTCAAAATTTAGTACAATTTTATAGTGTAAAAGAAGGCATAGATGCACTTATAAAAAAAGGTTATATTGTCGATATTTATGTTCCTATTAGTAATGACATTTCTGGTGTAGGAAATATGTTTGACGAAACTTTTAATTACCTAATTAAACTTGGTTATACACCTTTCAGGCATGTAGATATCTCAAAAGAATATAAAATATTACTAGAACCATACCCTATGGATATTTATTTCAAATTTAATTTTAAATATCGAATAAAATATAAATATGCTCCAATTGCAGCAAAACCCAAACTAACTTGTAATCCTGAAAACAACCTTGTTTATGATGCAATACTTTGTTATGGTTTTTATGATGCAAATTACTTAAAACCATATTCAAATACGTATGTAATTGGAAATTTAAAATATTCAAATTTCTCAAGAACAGCTACTAAAAAGAATAACAAACCCGTATTATTATATTTACCAACATATGGAAATAATAGCTCTATAGATAGTATTATTTCATCTCTTAATTCATTAAAAAATGATTATTATATTATTACAAAATCACATCATGGAACTTCATTTTTAAATGATGAAAAATATAGAATAGAGCAATTAAAACAAATTTCTGATGAATATTACGACCATTCAACCCAATTAATAGAATTACTTTCTCAGGCTCATGTTGTTTTATCAGATAATTCAGGCTCAATATTTGAAGCAATATATGCAAAAGTACCATTAGCAATTTTTGCAGATGATCTAAACAAAAATAAAATTGGGAACTTTAATACAACACAATACGAAATCGTTAAAAATGGCTTTGTTCCTTATACTAATAAGCCGTCAGAAATTAGTAAAATATTAAAAAAAGCATTTCAAGAAGAATATATTAAAAAGCAAGAAACTTTGAGAAAAGAATTATTCTATGATTCTACTAATCCTATTAAAGACTTTGTTGATATAATTGAGAAACACTTAAATGATGAAATTGATTTTTCCCAAAAAAATATTCATGATGTATTGGTAAAAAATTATTTAGAAAAAATTTCTATGATAAATGAACTAAATACAATCATTTTGAATAAAAATAATGAACATGAGCTTTTGAAAACCACACTATCTCAAAAAGAAGAAAAGCTTTCTTATTATGAAAATGGAAAATTATATAAATTATCTCATTCGATTTATAAAAAATATCATAAATTAATCGGCAAAGGAGGGAATTATGAATAAAATTATAGGTTACACTGCTGGAGTTTTTGATTTATTCCATATTGGACATTTAAATTTAATAAAAAAAGCCAAAGAAAATTGTGATTTTTTGATAGTTGGTGTTAATAGCGATAATTTAGTTAAAAAATATAAAAACAAATCACCCATAATTCCTGAATCAGAAAGATTAGAAATTATTAATTCATTAAAATTTGTGGATAAAGTTGTATTAATAAATACTAGAGATAAATTAGATGCATATAACAAATATAAATTTAATCGTATTTTTGTTGGAGATGATTGGAAGGGACATCCTTCATATCTTGAAGCTGAAAAAAAGTTACAACCATATCATGTAGAATTTATGTTTTTTCCATACACAAAAAACACTTCTTCAACATTAATAAGAAAAACTTTACTAGAATTATATAATCAGGAGTAAAAAATGGATAAAGAAAAAATTTTAGGTTTTGACGTATGTATTACTACTCAAAATAATTTAGTTAAAAATATATTTAAAGATTTTAGCAAAGGTGAACGTAATTTTATTGTTAATATTAATCCAGAAATTGTAACAAAGAATTATAAAAATACCGAATTAAAAAATATTTTTAACTCTCAAAAATATCAAATATCTGATGGCATAGGTATCATCTATGCCTCTAAATTACAAAAAGGAAAAATCCAGACAAGAATTACGGGAATAGATTTAATGAACTCAATTTGTGAAAAATCGTGCAAAATTAATGCTCCTATTTTTCTTTATGGTTCAAAAGAAGGTATTTCTGAAAAAACAAAAATTGAGTTAGAAAAAAAGTATAATGGTATTAATATCGTTGGTACTTGTTCTGGTTATGAAAATGAATGTATTGCCATAGAAAAAATTAATAAATCAAACGCCAAAATTTTATTTGTTGGTTTAGGGAATCCAAAACAAGAGCAATTTATTATAGATAACATGAATAAATTAAAAAATATAAAGTTATTTATGCCTGTTGGAGGTAGTTTTGATGTAATAAGCAAATCTCTTAAACGTGCTCCAAATTGGGTTATTAAAAGTAATCTAGAATGGTTATATAGATTATTCCAAGAACCGAAAAGATTTTTTAGACAACTAATTTTAGTAAAATTTATATGGTTAAATTTTTTTGGGAGGAAAAAATATGATTAAAGTAATGACTATTTTTGGTACAAGACCTGAAGCTATTAAAATGGCTCCTCTTGTAAAAGAATTAAAATCAAGAAAAGAAACCGAATGTATTGTTTGTGTTACAGCTCAACATAGACAAATGTTAGATCAAGTTTTAGAAGTTTTTAACATCACTCCAGACTATGATTTAAATATTATGAAGCAAGGGCAAACTTTAAGTGATATAACAAGCAGAGCATTAAAAGGATTGGAAGAAGTTATCCTTAAGGAAAAACCAAATATTGTTTTAGTTCATGGAGATACAACCACTACTTTTGCAGGAGCACTAGCTAGTTTTTATACTCAAACAGATATTGGCCATGTAGAAGCAGGACTTAGAACTTGGGATAAATATTCTCCATATCCAGAGGAAATGAACAGACAAATGGTGGGAGTTTTAGCTGATATGCATTTTGCTCCAACTGAAAATAGTAAAAACAGTTTACTTAATGAAGGGAAAAAAGAAGAAAATATTTTTATTACTGGAAATACTGCCATAGACGCATTATCAACAACTGTTAAAGATAATTATTCTCATGAAGTTTTTAATTGGCTTGGTAATAGTAAATTGATTTTAGTTACTGCTCATAGAAGAGAGAATTTAGGCGAACCTATGAGGCATATGTTTAGAGCTATAAAAAGAATAGTTCAAGAATTTCCAGATGTTAAGGTTGTATATCCAATTCACCTTAATCCTCGTGTTAGAGAAGTAGCTGACGAAATACTTTCTAATGATGAAAGAATTAAATTAATAGAGCCATTGGAAGTAATAGATTTTCATAATTTTATAGCAAAATCTCACATTATCTTAACAGATAGTGGAGGTATTCAAGAAGAGGCACCTTCTCTTGGAAAGCCTGTTTTAGTTTTAAGAGATACTACTGAAAGACCTGAAGGAATTTCAGCAGGAACTTTGAAATTAGTTGGAACAGATGAAGAAATAATATATAAAGAAACTAAAAAATTATTAATAGATGAAACCGAATATAATAAAATGAGTTTAGCTTCTAATCCCTATGGAGATGGGAAAGCAAGTAAAAGAATTGTAGATGCTATTATAAATAAATATAAATAATACAATTCAATATATTATGAGGTGAAAATATTTATGCAAAAAATCAAAGAAATATATCTAAAATATAAAGAAATAATTAATTATTTAATAGTAGGAGTACTTACAACAGTTGTAAGTTTAGCAGTTTATTACCTATGTGTATTTACTTTTTTAAATCCTGAAAATTCAATTCAATTACAAATTGCAAATATTTTATCTTGGATAGCAGGAGTTGCATTTGCATATTTTACCAACAGAAAATATGTGTTTGAAAGTAAAAATAGGAATAAAATTCAAGAAGCCACAAAATTTGTATCTTCTCGTATTACTACTCTTTTATTAGACATGATTGTAATGTGGATTGGGGTAACTCTTCTTCATTTTAATGATAAATTTATAAAATTAATTTCCCAAGTTTTAGTAATATTAGGAAATTATATTTTAAGTAAATTATTTGTATTTAAAAAGCGGTGAAAATTAAAATTTCACCGCTTTCCTATGCTTTCCTATTTGCTATTTCTATTGCTTTTTTTACCATGTTACCACAATCTTTAGAAGACACATTTCCCCATCCTCCATCTTGTTTAACTTTTTCATATACGCCTAATTCTTTTGCAATTTCCTCTTTAAGATTTTCAGACATAACACTTCTTTTTGTCATAATAAAAATCCTCCTTTAGAAAAATAAAAATTTATTTTTCTAATATTATTATTTGTAGATTCTTATTTTTTATATTGGCAATTATTGTGTTAAAACCCCATTTGGTGTATCTATAATTACAAGAATATTTTCTTCTTTACCAGTTTCGGCATTTATATATACTAAAAAGTCTGTATTATCTACTTTTCCTTTAAATTCATAACAGAAAATCTCTGTTCTCCATTCTGTTGGAATAATTGCAAAGCCAGAACTTGTAATTTGTAAATTTTCGTTTAAATTTTCTCTAGCTTCTTCCTCAGAAATTTTGGCTTCTGGAATATTTCTTTCTTCGTGATTATTTAAATAACCACTTGTTTCCATTCCTAATATTTCTCCATTATCTAATGCAATTTTTAATTTAATTAAATCTGGATACATTGTTACTCCTTCTTGTTCATAAGCATAATTTATTGTTACAGCATTTCCTTGTTTTAAATAATATGTTGCCTTCATATTAGGAATTCCTCGTGAATCTAAAAAATCTTTTCCTATATTATTTGCTTCTTCTTGTGAAATATTTTCTTCTAAAATTTCTCTATTATAATTCACTAAAACAATGTGTCCCCCAATTTTAGAAATGGATATATTCATCGGATTATTTTTATCTCCATCCTTTATTTTTATTGCAAAATCATAAACAACTATATTTCCATTTTCCACTATTCCATTAGAAATTATTTCATCTATTCTTTCTTCTCCTATAAATTCTTTTGCAATATTTTTTGCATCTTCTTCCGACATCTCATCTCCTACAAGTCCTTTTTTCTCTACACTTTCTATATGTTCAGAATATGCTCCATCATAAATTAGTCCTTCATACTCACCAAAATTTTCATCTAAATTACTAAAGCTAGCACTTGATAAATTATCTACTTGTTGGGCAAAAGCCATATCTGCATCACTTGTTAATTCATCCCAACTTATATTTCCGTTTCCCATATCTTCTAGAAGCTGACTTAAAGTATCTTGTAATGTTGTACAATAACCATATAATTCCTGTAAATTGTTTAACTCTTCATCTGTTATATCTTCATTATTAATACACTTTGTTGCCAAGGAATAGCTATATTCACTTACTTGATTTAAAAACTTTGCCGTATTGCTAAGCTCATTACTAGAAATTGGAAGTTGGGATAAATATACTTGAGCTAAATTTGCCTCCCTCCATACATGCATTAAAGTTTTTGCTCCATTTTCTGCAGAAGATGAAACAATAGATTTTGCTAAATAATTATCAACATCCTCTATATAATCTATTAATTCATAAAAAGCTAAATTATATTTATTTTCTGTTGTAATTATATATTCATTTCGTTGCCTATATAAAAATACACCTAACACAATAACTGCTATTACTAAAAGTATTAAAATACCATAAATATAATTTTTCTTTAAACTACTTAAAAATTTTTTCATAAAAATACCCCTTTTTTAATATGTAAAAATTAATTTATGTGAGAGATACCTATGTTGCATTTGTATGGCTGGAATCCCCTACACCTTATGCAATAAATCTCACACCACTAAATTATTATTTACAAAAATGATGTTTACCTATAGTTTTTACAATAGTTTTGGACCATATCCATGAATTTGTTGCTGTATTAGGATTAAAGTAGTAAACACAACCATTTGTAGGGTCCCACCCATTCAAAGCATCTTGAGCAGCTTTTACAACCGTAGAATCTTCATCTATAAGCACATTAATTTGCCCATCTGAAACAGCAGTAAATGCTCCTGGCTGATATATTACACCTGCAATAGTATTTGGAAAATCCGGACTTTTTACTCTATTTAAAATAACTGCACCAACAGCAACTTGCCCTTCATAGTTCTCTCCTCTTGCTTCTCCATTTATTGCCCTTGCAAGTAATTGTAAGTCAGATGTATTTCCCAAGCCAGTGCTAGCCACACTTATATTTTTTACATTACTACTTTTTGAAGACATTAAAATAAAAAAAATAAATAAAATTATTAATATTATTTTTAAAAATTTTTTCATAATAATTTTATTTTTTCAAAATTTTCATAAAATATACATTTTATGAAAAAATATGATATAATACTTTTGATAAATATTTAAAATTAATTTGTGCATATTCTAGCCCAACGTAGGGAGTTATGTATTTTATTTTTGGAACGACTCCAGGGGGACCGCCTTAGAAAATGTTTGAACGAAGGTGGATTACATTTTCTTAGATGAGGAAGCGATAAAAATAAAATATATATCCCCGGCACGATTGGTCGAACTTTAATAAAAAATTTTTTGAAAGGATTGCCTATGAAAAGAATTATAATTTTTTATGGCTCTTATGGTGGAGGGCATTTATCTGCTGCTAGAAGTATAAAAGAATATATAGAAAAAAATTATCCTGAATCTAAACTTTTAATGATAGATTGTATGGAATATATTAGTAAGACTATTAATAAAGTAACAACAAAAGCTTATTCCGACATTGCAAAAAACGCGAAATGGGCATGGGGAAAAATATATTATGCTTCTAGTAAAGGTCCACTATATTCAATTACAAATAATGCTCAAAAACTATTAGCTTTGAAATTAAATAAATTACTGCAAGAGGTTAATCCAGACTTAATAATATCCACACATCCATTTAGTAGTCAAATGTGTGCATATTTAAAAAATAAATACAAAATTTCAAGTAAACTTGCAACTGTACTCACAGATTATGCACCACATGTGCAATGGCTTATGTATCCAGAACAAGTAGATTATTTTTTTGTTGCTCATGAGAAAATGAAATTAGAATTAATAAAGCACGATATTCCAGCAAGCAAAGTATTTGCCACAGGCATTCCATTATCTAACAGATTTTTAGCTCACTATAATAAAGAAAAAATATTGTCTGAATTTAATTTGTCCTCAAATAAAAAAACTATTCTGTTTTTTGCTGGTGGCGAATATGGATTTGGAAAAGATAAAACATTACATATTTTAAGGACATTAATTCAGTCTTTTCCTAATTTTCAAGTAATTGCAATTGCTGGTAAAAATAAAAAAATGCAAGATAATTTTGAAGAATTAGTAAAAGAAAATAATGCTTCTAATTTAGTAAAAATATTACCTTATACAAACAAAGTACCTGAACTAATGAGTGTCTCAGATTTAGTAATAACAAAGCCTCGGTGGTCTTACAACAACAGAAAGCCTAGCTTCTGGCTTACCTATTATTGTAATTAACCCAATTCCAGGACAGGAAACAGAAAATGCAGAATTTTTGGAAAGTAATAATGTTGGAACTTGGATTAAGAAAAATGATAATGTTAAGGAAAAACTTTATAATATATTTAATAATCAAGAAACCCTACAGAGAATGAAAATAAATGCAAGACTTCTTGCAAAGAGAAATTCAACTTCAGATATTTGCAAAATTTTATTTAAACTGAATTAATTAAAAAAATCTCTCATATACTTTTATGAGAGGTTTTTTATGTGTATTTCTGATTTTTCAAATTGTGAATTAGTAACCCTTGCAAGTAGTTTAGCAATAGCCATATCAAAACAATTTTCAAACGAGGACTTAATTATTCTCTCAATTTTTTTTACCGCCCTTGGAGATAACTTGGCAATTCTTTCTCTCGAAAAATAATATAAAAAGACAGACCCAAATTCAAGTCTGTCTTTTTGTTTCTACTCCTCAGTTCGTAGCGAATCAAGGAACCTTGCTTTATTTTCCACATCAGGGAAAATAAAAGCCCGATAGAACTGCTTAGGTGTAACTTCCTTTGAGAGATATGCTTTACTTCCTCCAAAGCTTCTGGCAGCCTTATCTACTCTTTGTTCACCTACACATAAGGCCAATTTGTTATATTCACCTTCACACTGTCCTACCATTTCAACCAGCCTAGGGTCTTTTTCCTCTGTTATTTCTAACCGAATACTGATGGTCATTGAAACGTCCATAATAACACTCCTTTTCAAGTTTTTCGGACTAAATAATTATACTCCTTTTTTTATATTTTTTCAATAGTTTTACATAAAATTAAGTAGGGGTACTATATTTAGTACCCCTACAAATATTTTTATTATAGTTCCCTTCTTCCCTCTAAAGCTTGACTTAAGGTTACTTCATCAGTATATTCTAAGTCTCCTCCTACAGGTATTCCTTGTGCAATTCTTGTTACCTTTATTCCCAAAGGTTTTATTATTTTGGATAAATATATTGCTGTTGCCTCCCCTTCTACTCTTGGGTTTGTTGCAAGTATTATTTCTTTTATATTATTTTCAGACAGTCTTACAAGCAATTCCTTTATTTTTATATCATCTGGGCCAATCCCATTCATCGGAGATATTGAACCATGTAATACATGATAAACCCCCTTAAATTCATGTGTTCTTTCCATTGCAATTACATCTCTTACATCTTCTACAACACAAATAACACTAGCATCTCTTTTGGGACTACTACAAATCTGGCAAGGATCTGTGTCTGAAATATTATAGCAATGTGAACAATACCTCAAATTCTTCTTTGCTTCAACTATTGAACTTATAAATTCATCAGTACGTTCTTGGTCTAAGTCTAACATATGGAAAGCTAGTCTTATGGCTGTTTTATGACCTATACTTGGCAATTTCTCAAAACTTTCTATTAATTTTTCTATTGATGGTGAATAATACGACATTTTAATCTCCTACATTAGTCCTGGTATATTATATTTTCCAAGCGAAGCAGCTTGTGCTTCATCAACTTTTCTTAAAGCTTCATTTACTGATGTCATTATTAAATCTTCTAACATTTCAACATCATCTGGATCAACAACATCTTTTTGTATTTTTATTTCCTTAATTTGTTTTGTTCCTAAAACCTTAACTGAAATTGCTCCTCCTCCAGCTGTAGCTTCAAATTCTCTTGCTTGTAGTTCTCCTTGTGATTTTTCCATATCTGCTTGCATTTTTTTTGCTTCTTTCATTAATTGATTGATGTTCATTCCACCAAATCCTCCCATACCTCCTGGGAATCCCCCTCTTCTAGACATATATAATCCTCCTTATTCATCTATAATATTTATTGGTATATTTAGTTGGTTTGCTAAATTTTCTATATCATCCTTATGTTTTTCGTCTCCCATATCTTTACCTAAATACCTAACTCTCATTGTATTTCCTTGCTCCATAGAAACTAATTTTTCTATTATAACTTTATTTTCATACTCATTAAGTACTTTCTTTGCAAATTCAGATAATTTATTTGGAAATTCTATTCCCACAGTCATATCATCAATCAATACAGCCTTTGTTCCAATTAAATTAGTATATATCATTATTTTACCTTCAGCTTTAATTTTATCTAAAATTGTGCTCCAATATGTAATATATTTTCCTGGATTTTTTAGTATGTTTTCATTACTTTTTTTATTTTGTTGTTTTAATTCCACTAATCCTTCTTTTTGTATTACAGTTTCGATAGAACTTTCTATTTTTTTAGTGGAATCTTTACTTTTAACCTCAAATTTCTCACTTTCAAAATCCGACTTCCTGCTTCTTATTTCTAAACACTCTTTAATTATTCCTGCTTCAAAAATAATATTTTTCTGAGTAGACCATTTCATTGTATTTGATAGTTCTGACAAATTATATATTAACTCTAAAAGTCTGTTTTTTTCCACTTTATTAGATATTTTATCAATATATTCTAATTCTTCTTTGCTATATAATTCTAATTTTTTTGTTGATTTATATACTAGAATATCTTTTATATATTTTATAATTTCCCATAAGAAATTATCTAAGTCCTTTCCTTGTGAAATTATATTTTGTACTTCTTCAATTGCTTGTTCTGCATTGTGCCCCAATATTGCTGTAGTCAAATTTCTAATGTATGTTAACTTAGGAATTCCAACTAATTCTCTTATTTGATCTTCATCTATTTTATCAGTTTCATCTTGTGTACATCTTTCCAAAATACTTATAGCATCTCTTAATGCTCCTTCTGAAAGAACAGCTATCATCCTCAAAGCTTCTTTTGTTATATTTATATTACTCTCCCTGCATATTATTTCTAATCTTCTTATAATATCTTCTACAGATATTCTTTTAAAATCAAATCTTTGACACCTTGAAAGAATTGTTGTTGGTAGTTTTTGGGGTTCTGTTGTTGCTAATATAAATTTTACATGTTCTGGTGGTTCTTCCAATGTTTTAAGTAATGCATTAAAAGCTCCTGTTGATAACATATGAACCTCATCTATTATATATACTCTATATTTTGCAAGAGTTGGTAAAAAATTTACCTCTTCTCTAATTTCTCTAATATCTTCTACACTATTATTTGATGCAGCATCCATTTCTACTACATCAGTAAGAGCTCCTGACAGCATGGCCTTGCAAATTTCACATTCATTACAAGGTTCTCCTTCATTAGGATTTAAGCAATTTACAGCTCTTGCCATAATTTTTGCAGCAGAGGTTTTTCCTGTTCCTCTTCCTCCATTAAAAAGATATGCATGCCCAATTCTTCCAGAGTTTATTTGGTTCTTTAGAGTTTTTGTTATATGCTCTTGTCCTACCATTTCATGAAAATTTACGGGTCTAAATTTTCTATATAAAGCTGTATATGCCAAAATTCTCCCCCCATTATAATTTTTAAGTTAACCTCTCTATGGAAAGCACTCCACATAAATTACACTATTTATTGCTGCTTCCTTCCGGACCTGACAAGATTCATAGCTATTTATTGAATTGCTCTCCATACAAAGGTTAACTCTCACACATTAATTATTATATAATTTTATTTAGATTTAATCAAGATATTTCATTAAGAAATTTAAGGCTCTTTAATATCTACTTCCTATATTCTCTTAAATACTAATTTTGATAGATCTATTTCCTCTGTACTTACCCCTTCAGTCACAATATCCCCTGCAGGTAAATCTAAAAATACTGTTGTTTTGAAAGTATTTCCCCCAGTTAACTCCATAACCATATCAAAAGCCACTTTTATTTCTACATCTTCATTAGTTAATTGTAATCTATCTAATAATCTTCCATCTGCAGAAATATCATCATTTTCAGAATAAGTTATTTTACCTAAATCATCAAGAATTACACTTAATTCTATTAATCCTCCCTGATTTGATATTGTCATATTTTCTATTTTTAAATTAGTTTCCTTTGCTCCAGTATATTCTACTTTATTCTTTAGTTCATAATTTTCTATATACTCAAAATTTTTTTCTCCCTGTGACGTTCTATAAAATTTTAAAATTCCCTTTTCCCCATATTCAATTATCTTAAAATTATTAAATATTATTTTTTTTATTGCATCTTCTTTAGAGTAATTTTTATTTTTTTCAATAGCAAGATAAATATCATTCTTTTGTATCACATTCGCTTCATATGTGTTTTCATTTATTTCTATATCTTCAGTTTTAGCACTACTTATAACAATTAATTTTGTAATATTAAATGGGAGATTCTTTTCTCCTTCAACATAGTATCTATACATTATAAAAAAAGTTGTGCTAAAAACTAATACTAAAAATAATGCTACTATATATTTTTGGTTTGATTTTCTTTTTTGTATTCCTATCATTTGTTCCTCCACTATTTTTTCTTTCTTAATTCTTTAAAAAAATCTTTTAAAATATATTCACACTTATCCTTAAGTATTCCTTTAAAAATATTTACAGTATGATTATATTTATTCTTGCTTAAATCCACAAAAGACCCACACGCTCCTGTTTTTGGATCAAGTGTGCCAACATATAAATTTCTAATTCTAGCTGAAATAATTGCTCCCATACACATTGTACATGGTTCTAATGTAACATACATATCACAATCAATTAATCTCCAAGAATTTAATTTTTTATTCGCTTTCTCAATAGCTAAAATTTCAGCATGAGCAATTGCACTATTCTTTGTTTCTTTTAAATTGTGCGCTTTTGCTATGACTTTACCATTTTTTACAATAACTGCTCCAACTGGCACCTCATCTTTTTCATATGCTTTTTTAGCCTCTTTCAAAGCTTCTATCATAAACTTTTCTTCCATAAACCTTCTCTTTTTAATATATTTTTAGTAATTTTTTGAAGAGCGGGCGATTAAAATCACCCCCCTACATTTTGGCGCATTTAGCAAGACTCGAACTTGCGGCCTCTCCCTTAGGAGGGGAGCGCTCTATCCACCTGAGCTATAAATGCATATCTTAAAATATTATACAATATTTAAACAATGGTTTCAAGAACTTTAAATTAGATAAATAATAATTTAGAAGGTAAAAACCTACGGCGTAATTTGTAGGGGCGAAGTTCCATTTCCACCCGCTCAAAAAAACTATTGGTTTACGGGCAGTGGTGGAACCCTTCCCCTACATTTTTATAATATATTTTCCAAATACAAAATTTCAAACATAAAACACATAAATTATTATTTATATTTTCCTTTTATTGACTTTATCTTTTAAATTTAATATAATATTTTTAAATTTTATGTAATCTAGGAAGGTCTATAAATTTATGCAAAGAATGTTAAGCTATATTAGAAAAGCTATTGATGATTATAATATGATAGAAGATGGAGATACAATTGCTGTGGGTTTATCTGGTGGTAAAGATTCTATAACTTTACTTATGGCTTTAAAAGCTCTGCAAAGATTTTATTCTAAAAAATTTGATATAATTGCAATTAGTATAAATCCAGGTTTTGATTTTTTTAATTCGGATTTTTTAAGAAAAACTTGTGAAGATATTGGAATAGATTTTGTTGAAGAAAAAACACATATAAAAGAAATTGTCTTTGATATTAGAAAAGAACAAAATCCATGCTCTTTATGTGCTAATTTAAGAAGAGGCATATTAAATTCTGTAGCAATCCGTGAAGGCTGTAACAAGATAGCCTTAGGTCACAATGAAGATGATGTTTTAGAAACATTTTTCTTAAACTTATTATATGGTGGAAATATTGCAACTTTTGCACCAGTAAGTTATATGGACCGCTCCCGGAATAACCTTAATAAGGCCTTTAATTTATGCTCCAGAAAAAGCTATTAAAACTTTTATAACGAAAAATAATATTGAAGTAATGAATAAATGTTGCCCAATGGATGGCTTTTCTAAAAGAGAATCTATGAAAGAATTAATTTGGAATTTACAAAAAGATATTCCAAATTTAAAAGCAAATCTTTATGGAGCTATTAAAAGAAGTAATATAAAAGGATGGGGTAGAGCAAAATAAACTACCATTTACAAATTTATTTGTAGGGTGCGGATGATTGCGCCCTAAATTATTGCAAAAAACGTAGGGCGCAATCATGCTTCCCTACGTTTTACAATTTCTATTCGGCTAAATTCCTCATTGCATCTATTAATTTTTCTAATAAAACATCTGCTTCTTCTAAGGAATTTGCTTTTACTCCCATATAGAATTTTATTTTTGGTTCTGTCCCAGATGGTCTTACTGCACACCAAAAATCATTTGCCATTTCATAATACAATACATTAGATTTTGGTAAATTCCATTCTGTAACTTCTCCAGTTTTTAAGTCTCTTATTGTGTGATTTAGACAGTCCTTTATTTTTAAAACTTCGAAATCTCCTATTCTATTTAATGGATTATTTCTTAATTCCTCCATCTTTGCTTTTATTTGTGCTTCACCGTCAGCACCTTCTTTTACAACTACAATTTGACCTTCTTTGTAATATCCATATTTTTTATACATTTCTTGCATTGCATCCCATAAAGTCATACCTTTTGTTTTGTAATATGCAGCCGCTTCAGATAAAAGCATTACTACTATTATTCCGTCTTTATCTCTTGCATGGTCACCAATTAAACATCCATAGCTTTCTTCATAACCCATTATACATTTATGGCTGTTTGCTGCTTCAAATTCTCTTATTTTTCCTGCTATGTTTTTAAATCCTGTTAGTACCTCATACAACGCAACTCCATTAACTTCACAAATTTTATCAGTCATATTTGAAGATACTATTGTTTTTATCAATGCAGGGTTTTCTGGCAATAATCCTTTTTCTCTTTGACCAACTATTAAGTATTCTGCAACCATAAGACCTATCATATTTCCATTAAATAATATGTATTCTCCAGTTTTTGTATCTTTTACATGCACACCAATTCTATCTGCATCTGGATCATTTGCTAAAACTATATCTGCATCCACTTTTTTTGCTAATTCTAATGCCATTTTAAATGCTTTTGGATCTTCTGGATTTGGATAATTTACTGTTGGGAAATCTCCATTTGGTTCTTGTTGTTCTGGTACAACATATACATTTTTAAATCCAATTTCTCTTAATACTCTACTTGCAAGTCTATTTCCTGTTCCATGTAAGGGAGTATAAACTATTTTTAAATCTTCTGCTTCTCTTATTGCATCTAGATTTAATAAATTCTTTTTAAGTTCTCCTATATATAAATCGTCTATTTCTTCTCCAAGTACATTATATAAACCTTTTTCTACGGCTTCTTCTCTTGAAATTTCTTTTATTGTGCTAAAATCTGTTATACTATTTACTTTATTTATAATTTCTTCATCAATTGGAGATGTTATTTGTGCTCCATCTTCCCAGTAAACTTTATAACCATTGTATTTTGGAGGATTATGGCTTGCTGTAACAACTATTCCAGAAATACAACCTAAATGTCTTAATGCAAATGATAATTCTGGTGTTGGTCTTAAAGATTCAAATCTATATGTTTTTATTCCATTAGCATTTAATATAAGTGCTGCTTGCTCACTAAACTCTTCTGACATATGTCTTGAGTCATATGCAATTGCAACTCCCTTTTCTTGTCCTCCTTTTTCTATAATATATTCTGCTAATCCTTGAGTTGCCTTACCTACTGTAAATTTGTTCATTCTGTTTGTTCCAATTCCAACTATTCCTCTAAGACCTGCTGTTCCAAATTCTAAATCTTTATAAAAACTGTCCTTTTTTTCTTGTTCATTATCTTTCATTTTTAAAAGTTCTTCTTTTACTTTTGCATCAAAAAATGGGTTATTTAGCCATTCTTCATATTTTTCTTGATATCTTTCCATATTTATACCTCTTTTCATTTATTTCTTTGAAATGTGAGGAGTGAATTTTAGATATAATCTTCGAAGAATTAACTCAAAAATCACACTTCCTACTGCTCACTTCTCACATCAAAATATTAATATCTAAATTTAATAATGATTTATTTATGATAATTATCATATAATCTTATTGCTGTTTCTGGTGAGTCTGTTCCCTCAGCATTTTTTACTGGTGCAAACTCTTCTTCTCTTTTTACTCTTAAAATAGTCATATTGTCTAGTTTTTCAAATGCATCAAATATAAAACTTTCAAATTTATATGCATTTGGTTCTTCTGGGTTTATAATTTTTCCATTTTCATTCATATATGCCGCTTTTTTAAATGCCACATGATATGGAAGTTTCTCTGCTCCTATTTTTTCTATTCCTTTTATATTAAACATATTACAGTTTATGTGTGATTCTCCAAATGCTAATCCACCATTCTTATCTACCCTATTTGCCATTTCTTCACTTATTTCTGTATATTCAACAACACTTGGTTTTCCATCTTTTAAACAAAACACTCCAACTTTTTCCATAGGGTTTGCTTTAACAACAGATTTACCTGCACTCATTGACTTTTCTTCTTCAGAAAGTCCTATTAAAACTTCATCTACCATTTGAGCCAAAGGATTATCTACTGGTCCTATAAAAATCCATTCTATATTTCTTTTCTTCATGTCTTCTACAATACCATTTTTAAACATAGATTCGAAAACTCCTCCATGTCCGTCTGCTGCAAGTTTTACAAGGCCTTCTTCATTTAAAAGAACTTTCCCTGAAGTACTTAGCATTGGCAATTCACCTTGAACAAAGAATTTAATATCATTTTTATTATAATCAAAATAATTATTTTCTTCAAAAAATCTTACAGTATCTTTATTATTTTCTCTACTTGTCATTATATACCAAGGGATACTTACATTATATTTCATATTTGCCCTTTTTAAAGTTTCGCATAATAATTCAAAAATAGATTTAGCTTCAGGACTTACATTTAAATAAAATGTTCCCTTAGGCCCATTATGTCCGAAGTCTAGTCCCTTGTCCTCCTGCCATTGTAACTACTGCAAGTTTACCCTCTGCTAAAACTTTTGCACCATTTTCAAAGTACCCTTCTTTTTTATTTTTTTCTATATTTGTTTTATCTACATATGAAATTGGTTCTATTTTTACATCTAAATTTTCTATGTTTTCCCCAATTCTTTCATATAATTTTCTCATTTGTTCGAAATTTATTTGTAATATTTGTTCTAATAATTCTTCTTTTTTTTCTTCATCTAAATTGTCAAAATTTGAAAGTAAATGTTCCTGCTCATATTTTTGTAGAATTTCTCTTACATTTTTAATCTTTTCTTTCAAAAAAATCCCTCCTCATGGAGGGATTTTATAATAAATAAGAGAAATAGTCAATATTTTTTCTCTTAGCTTTATGTTTCATTTGAGTTAATTTTATACTATTTCATAAAAATAGATAGTAATTGGTATATTGCTTCCAAAAACTATCTTTAAAAAAATGCAGAGTATTTTTCAATAGTATAAACTTTTCACGATGTTTTTTTATATCCATCAAATATATCTTCTATTTTGTGCTCCCCAGATGTATTAAACATTTTATCATGATTATCTAAAATTTCTTTTATA
>JAZNWN010000015.1:0-241048 GCA_045593405.1 Clostridia bacterium | reverse complement strand
CCATACCGAACACAGAAGTTAAGCTCGTACATGCCGACAATACTTGCGGGTTACCCTGCTGGTAAGATAGGAAGTTGCCAGTTTTTTTATGCGTAAGAACACCTAAAAACAGGTGTTTTTTTGATTGTTATAGAAATAATTCTTGGCATAAAGGACATGTATTTGGTATTTAGAAATTAAAATTTAAAGAATATCTTTTACTAATATATAAGAAACAAAATACCAAATACAAAAAACCAAACACAAAATCTCCTGAACCTCTTGCTTTTTTCTTTATTAAATTATAAAATGTAAAAAAATTATACTTTGGAGGAAAAATATGGAGATAGATAAAGAATTTATTGAAGAACACGGAAAAGCAATGAAAATGACATTACGTAACTCAAGACTTACAACTGATAATTTACAAAGAAGAATGAAACAAATGAGAAAATTTTTAAGAAATTATAATGAATATACAACTAGAATAGATGTAATAGAAAGAAGATTTAAAAAATTTATTGAGGAAACAGGTAAGGAACATTTTACAGAAGAAGAAATAGAGATAATGATGAGACAAGCTTTAGGTTTAGATATTAGAGAATATGATAAAAGTCATTTAGTAAACCTAGAATTAGATGAAGTAAAAAGGGTAAATGCAATTCCAGAAAAAGAGTCAAAAACATATATTTTTGGTAGTACAAGAATAACACAAGTTGGTACTTTGACATATACTGATTGGATGGGAATGGAGGATTTGTTAGGTTTACCTTATTATAAAGTAGAAAGAGAAAATCAAAACGGAGAAGTTTCTGCGTATAAAGTATTTTCTCACATTAATATTGAAAAAATGGAAACTGATACAGATTATAGAGCAGCTGTTATTGATACTTTATTAGATGAAAGTAATATGACAAAAACAAATTGTGGAGGATATATAGGTTCTATTGAAAAAGTTGAAGAAGGGAGAGAATTACAAGATACTGTTAGAGCAAATAGCAATTACTCTCTAGTATTTGATAGTACAGATGCAACAGCAGTTGTAAAACTTAGAAATATTGTAAAGGACATGCAAGAAAAAGAAACGAGAGAAAAACATAAAGGAGAAAGAGAATAGAGGAGATAATATGTCAAAAGTAACATGGAAACCAGGGACATTTGTATATCCAATACCAGCGGTAATGGTGTCGAGTGGAACAATGGAAAAATCAAATATAATAACTGTTGCATGGACAGGAATTATAAATACAAATCCTGCAATGGTATACATATCTGTTAGGCCAGAAAGATATTCATATGATTTGATAAAGGAAACTGGAGAATTTGTTATAAATTTAACAACTGAAGAGTTGACATATGCTACAGACTGGTGTCGGAGTAAAAACAGGTGCAAAAGTAGATAAGTTTCTTGAAATGAAACTAACAAAAGAAAAAATGAACCTTGTTAAATGCCCAGGAATAAAAGAAAGCCCAGTTTCAATAGAATGCAAAGTAAAAGAAGTTAAAGAACTTCGGAAGCCACCATATGTTTATGGCAGAAGTATTAGCAATAAATGCAGATGAAAAATATATAGACGAAAAAGGAGCATTTGATATAACAAAATGTAATCTAATATCGTATGCAAATGGAAAATATTTTTCAATGGGTAAACAGGTTGGTAAATTTGGATATTCAGTACAAAAAAAGAAAAAATAAAATTTTGAAAAATCTTGAAAAAACGTTGACAAATTAAGTAAATTATGGTAAAGTATATAAGCTATGTTCTAAAATGAGGGGCATAGCTTAAAAAACGCATCGTAAACCCGTAAAAACAAAGTTGGAGGTGGAGCTAAAAATGGCTGCAAAAGGACCAAGAGAAAACATTACACTAGAATGTACAGAGTGTAAAAGAAGAAATTACATGACAAGCAAAAATAAAAGAAATAACACAGACAGATTAGAGATAGTTAAATATTGTAAATTCTGTAAAAAAAGAACATCACATAAAGAAACAAAATAGAACAAGCTATTTTTAGGAGGAAATAAAATGGCTAAAGAAACAGCAAAAAAAGATAATAAAAATAAAAGACACTTTTTCAAAGATTTTAAAGCAGAATTGAAAAAAGTTATCTGGCCAACTCCAAAACAATTAGTAAAAAGTACAATGGCTGTTGTTTTCATTGTTGTAGTAACAGCTGTTATAGTATTTGTTTTGGATGTAGTGTTTGAAACTTTAAATACAAGAGGTATTAATTATTTAAAATCAGCTATCAAAAATTCAGTAAGTAGTAATGAAGCTGTAGTTTCAAATGAAGTAGTAGATACTAATACTACTATTGAGATTAATGAAGCAAACAATGAAATAGTGGTTGAATAATGGTTTAAAATAAAGGAGGCTTTTTTGATGTCTCAAGTAGAAGAAAAATTAGAACCAAAATGGTATGTGGTACATACTTATTCAGGATATGAAAACAAGGTAAAAACAGACTTGGAAAAAACAGTAAAAAACAGAGAATTAGAAGACTTTTTCTTTGATATAGTTGTTCCATTAGAGGAGCAAATAGAAATAAAAGACGGAAAAAGAAAAACAAACTTAAAAAAGGTTTTTCCAGGCTATGTGCTAATAAAAATGATTGTTACTGAAGAATCTTGGTATATAGTAAGAAACACTAGAGGTGTTACAGGATTTGTAGGGTCTGGAACAGATCCAATTCCTCTTACAACAGAAGAAATACGAAACATGGGATTTGAAGTAACGGTTGTAAATGTTGATTATGATGTTGATGATTCTGTAAAAGTTGTAAATGGACCACTTACAGGTTTTATTGGTTCTGTACAAGAAATCAATAAAGATAAAGGCAAGGTTAAAGTTTTAGTTTCTATGTTTGGTAGAGAAACACCAATTGAGTTAGATTTTGCCCAAGTCGAAAAAATTTAAAAACGAATGAAAATCGGTATCTTGCACATTTTTTATCAACATATAAAATCCTCATCGTACCTTTGTACGATTCCGATTTTATAGTTTCAAAAAATGCACAATGCACCAATTTTGCTTCGTTTTACAAAAAAGGTAAATAATAAATTAAAAAAATGAAAGGAAGTATAAAAATGGCAGAGAAGGAAATTACAAACGTAATTAAATTACAAATCGAAGCTGGTAAAGCTACACCAGCACCACCAGTAGGACCAGCATTAGGTTCAAGCGGTGTTAATATTATGGCATTTGTTAAAGAATTTAATGATAGAACAGCTAATCAACCAGGTATGATAATACCAGTTGTTATTACTGTTTATAAAGACAAATCATTTACATTCGTAACAAAAGTTCCACCAGTAGCAGTTTTGATAAAAAAAGCAATTAAAATTGAAAAAGGTTCTGGAAAACCAAATAGAGATAAAGTAGCTACTATAACAAAAGACCAAGTTAAAGCAATTGCTGAACAAAAAATGGAAGATTTAAATGCAGCTTCTTTAGAAACAGCAATGAGCATGGTTGCTGGAACTGCTCGTTCTATGGGTGTAGTTGTAGCAGAATAAATATAAACGAATAAAAATCATCATCTTGCACATTTTCGCTTGCGATAAAAATGCAAAATATAATAAATTTAATTCGTTTAGAGTAAAATTAGTTATCAATTATATTTGATATAAATTTTTAGTGGGAGAGTACAAAAAGTATTCGTTAGTACCAAAGGAGGATTTTAAATGAAAAAAGGAAAAAGATATCAAGAGTGTGAAAAACTAGTTGATTCTAGTAAAGTTTACACAGCTAAAGAAGCTTTAGATGTAATTCAAACAATGCCTAAAGCAAAATTTGATGAAACTTTAGAACTACATGTAAGATTAGGTGTAGATTCAAAGCAAGCTGACCAACAAGTAAGAGGTACAGTAGTACTTCCAAATGGTACAGGTAAAACAAAAAGAGTTTTAGTTTTTGCTAAAGGAGACAAAGCAAAAGAAGCAGAAGCTGCAGGAGCAGACTTCGTTGGAGCAGAAGAATTAGTTCCAAAAATAGAAAAAGAGAATTGGTTCGATTATGATGTAATCGTAGCTACTCCAGATATGATGGGTGTAATAGGAAGATTAGGTAGAGTGTTAGGACCAAAAGGATTAATGCCAAACCCAAAATCAGGAACAGTAACTATGGATGTTACAAAAGCAATTAATGAAATTAAATCTGGTAAAGTTGAATATAGATTAGATAAAACTAATATAATTCATTTAGGATTTGGAAAAGTTTCTTTTGGAGCAGACAAATTACTAGAAAATTATGAAACTGTTATGGAAGCTATAATTAAAGCAAAACCTGCAGCAGCTAAAGGTCAATACATAAAAAGTATAGCAATATCAACAAGTATGGGACCAAGTTTATATATTGGATAATAAAATGAATAATTAGCCAAAGACAGTAGGCACTAAAAATAAGTCCTACCGAGGTAAAATGAGAGATAAAAGCTCTATTATTGCCTCGTTTGGCATAATAGAGTTTTTTATATTCTAAGAAATTTCGACCATAGGGAAGAAATTTTGTAGAAGATAAATATGCGAATGTTACAATTTCTTAGTAATTTATTACTTAGAAAATGTTAATACGTTTTTTAATTTTATTATATAAATTTATAAAAGGTTTATGGAGGTGAAATGGAAAGTGGCAAGTGAAAAAATTATAAATCAAAAGATTAAAGAAGTAGACGAATTAGCAGAAAAAATTAATCAAGCTAAAGTTGTACTTTTAACAGACTACAGAGGTATAAATGTTGAAGATGTTACTAACGTTAGAGCAAAATTAAGAGGAGTAAACACAGAATATAGAGTAATAAAAAACAACATTACTAGAAGAGCTCTTCAAAAGTGTAACTATGAAGGTCTTGATGAATTATTAGTAGGACCAACAGCAGTTATCTTAGGATATGATGACTATTTAGAAGCATCTAAAATAATTTATGAGTATGCTAAAGCAAATGAGTCTTATAAAATTAAAGGTGGAATAATTGAAGGTAAAGTAGTTTCAACAGAAGAAATAATTACTTTAGCAAAATTACCATCAAGAGAAACTCTTATTGCACAACTTGCTGGTGCATTACTTGGAAATGTTACAAAATTGGCAGTTGCATTGGATCAAGTTAGAGCACAAAAAGCTGAAGCTTAAATCGAATGAAAATCGGCATCTTGCACATTTTTTATCAACATATAAAATCCTCATCGTGCTTTTGTACGACTGCGGTTTTATAGTTTCAAAAAATGCACAATATACCAATTTTGCTTCGATTTATAAATAAAAAAAATAGGTGGCAACTTAATAGCCAGAATAAAAAATCAAAAATAAAAGGAGAGAATAAAAAATGAGTGAAAAAACAGATAAAATGTTAGAAGAAATAGATAGCTTAACAGTTATCGAATTATCAGAATTAGTAAAAGGAATAGAAGAAAAATATGGAGTATCTGCAGCAGCAGTTGCAGCACCAGTAGCTGGTGGAGCAGTTGCAGGAGGAGCAGCTGAAGAAAAATCATCTTTCAACGTTGTATTAAAAGATGCTGGAGCAAACAAAATCCAAGTTATCAAAGTTGTTAGAGATATAACAGGTTTAGGATTAAAAGAAGCTAAAGATTTAGTTGATGGAGCACCTAAAACAGTTAAAGAAGGAGCTTCTAAAGAAGAAGCTGAAGATATGAAAGCAAAATTTGAAGCAGCTGGAGCAGTTGTTGAATTAGCTTAATTTATTATAAACATAAAAAGCACTTTGTATTAAGCAAGGTGCTTTTTTAGTGTTTAGGTAAACATTTAATTATTCGATATGTGTTTGGTGTGATTCTTAGGAGAAAAAATCTAAATACGAAATACAAAATACCAAAAACCAAAAATATTTACTCATTTATATAATCCGTACTAACTTCAGCTCTAAATAATTCTTTGAGTTTTCTAAATAAAATTTTTACAAATGATAGTTTATTTTTGTCTATAACTATTAAAGCAGAAGACTCTTCTGAAGGTAAGGAAATTGAACCATGTTCTTTTATATAATCCTTTTTAATTTCTATAGCATTCATCATAGAACAGTAAAAATCATTATAAAAAGAATAATTACCATTTGATCCAATAATATTTTTATAATTATATAATTTGTTTTTAAAGTCATGTACATCTTCTAAACTTTTAATATTGTTAAATTCATAATTAAAGCAGCATTTCATAATATGATTTTGAGTTTGGAAAAATAAAGCGGTTATTTTCTGTTTCTTATAGTTAATTAGTTTGTTCAAATTATTAATAGTTTTTGATTTAGTAGCATAACTTAATTCTTCGGCATAATAATTTAGTTCGCTTTCTAAATTTAATAATTCATCTAGTTTGTTAGTAATAAAAGAATACAACTTTTTATTAAATTTAGTTGTGAAAGTGTTTTTAAAGATATCATTACTAAATAATACACTATTATATAGTGGGTAAGTGCCTGTAAAATAAGTGATTTGATTTAATAAGGCACATTCTAAAGGATAATAATCAGGAGTGTTGGTTGTTAAGGATATATCAAAATATTTTACATCAACAGTCTCATGCATATTTGCCTCAGAAGCCATTAGCTGTACGGATGCTTCATTTATAGCCAATCCTTTTGAGGAAGTATAAAGACCAAATTTAGAGTCTGAATTATAATGTTGTATAAAATGTATACATTCATGCATGGCAGTATTTGGAATATCTTCAAAAGGTAAATCATTATTAAAGTAAATGGAATTGCTATCTAAAATATATTTTGCTCCAGAGAAATCCTTTGGAAGATTTGCTAGATACATTTTTACTTTAGAAAAAGCCGAACATAAGTCACTACGTGACAAATTATGCTCAGGGAAAGCAAGACAAAGCTTTATAGCAATGTCCTTGGCTATTGTCTTTACTTCATTACTATTTAATTCTCGTACAACACTTATTCCTTCGTTCTTTAGTAAAGATTGTATACTCATAATTTCTCCTTATATCTTTAGTATTATTATATTATATAATAAAAAGAAAGAAACAGTGTAACATCTATGTTAAGTTTATGTTACATTTTTATTACAAGGTTTTAAATAAATATTGAAAAAATTTCCAGCATTTGATATAATGCATAAAAATGAATTATTAGGAGAAACATGAGAAAAACAAGTGATATTTTTTTTATTTTATTAATTTTTTTTGTAATCTATTTTTTACAATCTAATTTTTTTACATGGTTTAATATTGCAGGTGTTATGCCAAACCTTTTTATAATATTAATTATGTTAGTTGGATTGTTTATGAAAAAAAAATTAGGTTTTATCTTTGGAATAATATTTGGAATATTAATTGATATTTTTATTGGAGCAAGAATTGGTATTAATGCAATATCCTTAGCAATTGTTGGACTTGCTATAGAGTATTTTGATAAAAACTTTTCTAAAGACAATAGATTGACAGTTATGTTTATAACAGCAATTTCAACACTAATTTTTGAAGTAATATTTTATATATTACAAATAGTATTTTGTAATGTAGAAATACAAATATTGGAGTTTATTAAAATAATATTTATAGAAACAATATATAATACAATCTTAATGGCAATAATTTATCCGGTATTTTTAGCATTTGGAAGTAAGATAGAAAATGATTTTATAAATAATAGCAGTTTTTTAAAGTATTGAAAGCAGGTGAGATATGAAACCACTAGATAAAAAAAACATTAGATATAATATAATGTCTCTTATAATACATATTATTGGAATTATTATAATAGTAAAATTATTTTCTTTGCAAATAGTAAATGGAAAAGAATATTTAGAAAAGTCAAATTCCAGACTTACTAGGGAAACAACAATCAAAGCAAGTAGAGGAAATATATTAGATTGTGATGGAAATATTTTAGCAGGGACAAAGATAAAATATTCTTTAGAGCTATATAAAAGTAAAATTGAAACAAAACAGCTGAATAACACAATTTTAAATACAATAAATATTCTAGAAAAAAATTCAGATAAATATACAGACGAATTTCCAATTACAATAAATCCAATACAATATAAGTTTTCTGATATAGAAAAAACAAAGAAATGGCTTGAAGATAACAAGGTTGATGTAAGTTTATCTGCAGAGCAAGTATTAAATTATTATATTGATAAATATGAATTGAAAAATTTTAGTTTAGAAGATGCGAGAAAAATAATTGCTATTAGATATGGAATAGAACAAAATGGATATACAAGTATGAGAGCGTATACAATAGCGAATAATATTAGTGAGAAAAGTATGCTTGAATTTGAAGAACAAAATAGTAGTTTCCCAGGAATTGCGATAGAAAAAACACCAATAAGAAGTTATACTTATGGTACGCTAGCATCACATGTATTAGGATATGTGGGGAAGATATCTGGAGATGAATATAATTCTTTAGAAGGTTATAGTATATCAGATTATATAGGAAAAACTGGGATAGAATATTCATTTGAAAAATATCTAAAAGGACAAGATGGAATAAAACAAACAGATATGTCTATAGATGGAACAATTACTGGAGAGTATGTGACAGAAGAAGCTGTAAGTGGAGATAATGTAATGCTTACTATAGATGCAAATATTCAAGAGGTAGCAGAAAAATCTTTAAAAGAATTAATAGAAAGGATACGAAATGGTGAATTTGGAACAGCATATAATGCGAAATCTGGTGCAGTAGTTGTTTTAAATGTAAAAACAGGAGAAGTTCTTGCAATGTGTAGTTGGCCAGACTTTGAACCACAACTATTTGTTGATGGTATAAGTACAGAAAAGTGGAATGAATATACTGGAGGAGAAAGAAGTGCTTTATTAAATAGAACAATACAAAGCACATATGCGCCAGGTTCTGTATTTAAGATGACAACTGCTATAGCTGGATTAGAATCTGGAGCAATAACTACCTCAGAAACCATGTATGATACTGGAATATATTATTATGGTGGTAGTTCTTGGAGATGCTGGTCTTATACAGATTATGGAAGAGGACATGGAAGTTTAAATGTGTCAGGAGCAATAAAACACTCGTGTAATTACTTTTTTTATGAAACAGCCAAAAGGATGGGAATAGACACTTTAGTAAAATATGCAAGATATTTTGGATTAGGAAGTGATACAGGAATAGAATTAACTGGGGAAGAATCTGGAATGCTTGCAAGTAAGGAAAATTCAATGGCATTAGGTAAACAATGGTATGGAGGAGACACTTTAAATGCAGCAATTGGACAAGGAGACAACAGTTTTACTCCAATACAAATTGCAAAATATATCGCAATGATTACAAATGGTGGACATGATATAGATGTAACACTTGTAAAAGGAATAACTAAAGCAGATGGAACCAATGTTGACAAAACAGAGATCGAAAATTATATAAATAATAGATTAGGAATAGAAAATGAACAAAAAGATAATATAAATATAACTGAAGAAACAATTGCAACTGTAATGGAAGGTATGAGGTCTGTGGCAACTGAAACTGGAGGTACAGCATATTCTATATTTAGAGATTTTGAAATTGAAGTCGGAGGAAAAACAGGTTCAGCAGAAGCGGCAGGAGGAGATGTACATGCATGGTTTACTGGATTTGCACCATATGATAATCCAGAAATAGCAGCTGTTGTTTTTGTAGAAAATGGTGGGCACGGATATTATACAGCAACAGTTGCAAGGGCAATTTTTGAAAGTTATCTTGGAATAAATGAAGAAATAGAAGAAGACAGAACAGCAAAACCATACACGAGTAAGGCAAATTAAAAAAATTAATTTATATTAGGAAGATTTATATAAAATATTGTAAGGGCCGCACCCCTGGGCGACCCATAAATGTATAAATTTTTGATTTCAGGGTGCCGAAGGCTGCACCCTATACACATATAAATTACAATTTATATTAATAGAAAAATGTAATAAATAAAGGAGGAATTAAAATGAGAAATCCCGTAGGAATAAATATGAAAAAAGATGAAATAATTGTAAGAATAAGTGAAGGAGCAGAACACAAGGAAATAATGGAATGCTTAAATAAAAAAATACCTGCATTAAAAAAACTATATAAAACAGAAAAAACACCGATTTTTGTAATGGGAAAGGTGTTAAAAAACAAAGAAATTAATGAAATAAAAAAAATTATACAGGATAATATAGATGTAGAGATTAATTTTGATAGTCCAAAAGTATTAGGATTACATGGAATAAAAAGAGTATTTGAAAAAGAAATAGAGGATTCTGAAACAAAATTCCATAAGGGAAGTTTGAGATCTGGGCAAAGAATAGAATTTGAAGGAAGCCTTGTGGTGCTAGGAGATGTAAATGCGGGAGCTGAGGTTATTGCCGGAGAAAACATAGTTGTGCTAGGTGTTTTAAGAGGATTGGCACATGCTGGAGCAAAAGGAAATAAAAAGGCAATAATAGCAAGTAATGAAATAGATAGTCCACAAATTAGAATCGCTAACATTGTAAAAGAGATAGAAAAAGATGAGTTGGAAGAAAACTATAGATGTGCATTTGTAGATGAGAATAATGAAATTATAATGGAATAAAACTTCCAAAAATGTTAATAATAAATGTATTAAATAAATATGAAGGGAAGAATGATATAAATGGCAGATTTAAATAAAGTTGAACTTCAAAATTTAAAACATTTAATTACCTCACATGATACGGCTTATGAAAAGTTAAATGCATATGCAAATAATAGTGTTGATCCACAAATCAAGCAAATGTTTACTCGGAGCAGCACAAGACTCTTTAAATACAAAACAAAAATTATTAACATTTTTAAATTAGGAGGGAATTCCATGGAAGAAAAATATATGGTAAATGATATTTTACAAAGTATTAAATCTGAACTTGCTACGTATGAAAGAATAATACCGGAAACAGAAAATATAGCTTTGAGGCAAACGATACAACAGATAAGAAATAATGACGAGGCTTTCCAGTATGAATTGTTTAAAGTAGCACAAGTTAAAGGATATTATATTCAAGCAGATAAGGCAACTCAAGAAGAAATCAATAAGGTAAAAGACCAAGTTAATACCTAAACCCAAGAAAAACGCAAGAAGAGAAAATAAAAGAAAAAAAGAGAAAACAAAAGAAAAAACGAATAAAACAAGAAAATGCCAGGTATGGCAAAAAATGATACATATTACAATAATTGCCAAAGAATTTGATTTGAGGTATACTATAAAAGGTGTTTAATGAGCGCCAGATAGGAGTGTTTAACATTTTAAGAAATATAAAAAATATTTTTGTACATATAAGAAGTTCTCTAAAATTTATATTTTTAATAATTATTGCAGGAATATTAATAACAAGTATAATATCATTTTTTTATAAAATGACATATAGTGTAACTTTAGATGGTGAATTTATTGGATATACAAATAATAAAGCTGAGTTACAAGAAAGAATAAATGAATACATGGAGCAAAATGAAAATCAAAACGTTGCTTTTGTTGAAATATCAACATTACCGGAATATTCATTATGTTTAGTAAAAAAAGATAACGAAACAAATGATGATGAAATGTTTGAAAAAATAACATCTTTAGGTACATCGTATTATGAATATTATACAATATTAGAGGGAACGGAAGAAAAATATTATGTAGCAACAAGAGAACAAGCAGAAGAAGTTATAAAAAAATTAACAGACAAGAAAAGTAGTAATATAAAGAAAATATCGTATTCTCAAGTATTTGGAACTGAAATAAAAGAATTTACTGAATCAGATAAGATAGTTACAGCTTTATACAAAAAACCAGTGACAGTATATTCTGCAGGTTCTTATACAATAGCAAGTTCTACAACAAAAGTTGATTTAGGAATAGGATTGATAAAGCCGGTATCATCTGGATATACAATTACATCTAGATATGGAGCTAGAAGTAGTGGTAACCATACAGGACTAGATATAGCAGCTCCAACAGGAACAACAATTGTAGCTGCTGCAGGAGGAACAGTAACATATGTAAATTATTCAAATGTAAGTTACGGTAATTGTGTAAAAATATCTCATGGTAATGGTATAGAAACATTATATGCTCACTGTAATACCTTAAATGTAACACAAGGGCAAACTGTAACACAAGGGCAAGCAATAGCAACAGTAGGGTCAACAGGAAATTCTACAGGAGCACATTTGCACTTAGAAATAAGAGTTAATGGAATGGTAGTAAATCCACAACATTATATATATTAATAATGAAAATCAGGTCGAGATTTAATCTCGACCTTTTATTTTAGATATTTGGTATATTGTAAGGGTGCAATCATGTGCCCCTACGCATTTACAAATTATTAAACACCAATCACACGAAATATTTATTACATGTTTCTATAGCACAATCTTTTGCAATAGTTTTCGCATTTTCATCTATAATAAAAGCATTATTATATATACAATTTGAAAACTCACTTGCCATTGCTAAAACTCCAAAATAATTTCTGATTTTATTAATTTTAATATGTAAAAAATAAAAATTATTTAATAAATACAGAGAAGATTTCATATTTAAATTGTTTTTTAATGAACTGCAAAACGAACAAAAATCTTCAAAAACATCAAATTTAATCCAAAAAGACTTAGAAGCTTTGAATAATCCAAATTTATTTTTGGAAACATGTAGTTTAGTTTCTTTTGGAACACGAGTAATAAGTAAAACAAATGAGTTCTTAGTAGGAATAGAGAAGGCTTCTATAAAAACTTCATGATTTTTAAGGCTAAAGCCGACTTCTTTATTAGCGAATCTTAAAATATCAAAAAATAAATTTTGACTTTCACTAGAATTGCACATAAAAGAGTGTAAACTAATATGGTTTTTTCTTAAATCTTCCAAATATAGAACGACTTCTAACTGATTTTCATTAATTTTTTCTATTTGCATAATATGCCTCCAATTAATATAATTATAACACCGCAAAAGAAAAAGATAAATGACAAAAATTTGGTAATTTTATTATTTATCTAAAGCATATGTGCTACTAAAAATGCAAAATAAAATGTCAAAGAATGTAGAAAAAACATATTATATAATATAGCATTTATTGAAAGCTATATGGAGGTGACTTATATGGAGCCACAAGAATATACTTGCTATTATGAAACAAATAAGAAATGTAAAAAAATTAATTGTTTAGCATTAGTGGCAGTAATATTAAGCATATTATTCTTTTTTGTATTAGGTCTTTTAATTGGAGCAGCAATATCAGCAACAATATTGGGAGCTCTTGCAGCAATAATTGTATTAGCAGTGGTATTATTAATATTATTAATACTAACAATAGTTTTATTAATATGTAAAAAAGTAAGAAAAAATTGTAAGTGTTAAAAAGATAGGGGCGCATGAATGTGCTCCTAAAATATGTGTTATTAAATTTAGTGGGAGGTGTAATTATACACCTCTACAATTTTGCCATAAAATTTTTGTAAAGCATTAACAAAAATCAAACATAAAGGTTGAAAAAATATAAAAATCAATATATAATATACGAAGTAATTTAAACTACATAGGAGGAATAAAAATGGCAACAAGAGATAAAAGTATATGGATTTTAATGGTGTTTTTACTATCAGGATTAGTAATAGGTGGATTATTAGGGGAAATAGCATCAAAAGTTGACTGGTTATGGTGGTTATCTTATGGAGAAAGCTTTGGAATATCATCACCTATTGAATTAGATTTAAGTGTTATAAAAATAACATTTGGATTAATGTTTAGAATAAATATTGCAAGTATAGTAGGAATGGCACTAGCGATATTTATATATAGAAAAATATGAGAATGTCATATAAAACGGCTAACATATTATTTCCATTATAAAAATAGGGCAATTTGGGGGTAAGGAGAAAGGATTTTTATATGAAAATTAAAGAATTACCCCTATCAGAAAGACCTTATGAAAAACTAGAAATTTATGGAGCGGAGAATTTATCAAATGCTGAATTGTTGGCTATAATAATAAAAACTGGAACAAGAGAAAAAACTGCTATTACAATAGCTCAGGAAATACTAAAGTTACAAAATGAGAATAACTTGAGATTCTTGCAAAATTTATCAATAAAAGATTTTATGCAAATAAAAGGAATTGGTAAAGTAAAAGCTATACAATTAAAAGCAGTAGCAGAAATTACAAAAAGAATTGCAAGACCAATTGACAATAAAATAAAGATAAAAAGTGCTAAAGATGTTGCTAATTTGTTAATGCCAGAAATGAGATATGAAAAAAGAGAAATAGCAAAAGTAATACTACTAAATAGTAAGAACATAATTGAAAAAGTTGTTAACATTTCTTTAGGGGGAGCAAATTTTGCATGTTTAGAACCAAAAGATGTTTTATCAGAAGCAATAAAGCTACAAGCACCAAAGATAATTCTTGTTCATAATCACCCAAGTGGAGATTCAACTCCAAGTAAAAGTGACTTTACTTTGACGGAACGATTATATGAGTCTACGCAAATAATAGGAATAGAATTATTGGATCATATAGTTATTGGGGATGGAACATATGAGAGCATTTTTAGAAAGGATTGAAAGAAAAATGAAATTATTTAGTTTAAAAGGTAAGGACATCGGAATTGATTTGGGAACTGCAAATACTTTAGTAATGCTAAAAGGAAAAGGAGTAATATTAAATGAACCATCTGTTGTTGCAATAGATAGACAAACAAATGAAATATTAGCAACAGGGTATGAGGCCAAAGAAATGCTTGGAAGAACTCCCGAAACTATAAAGGCGGTAAAACCATTAAAAGATGGTGTAATTGCAGATTTTACTGCAACTCGGATTAATGTTAAAAAACATAGTATCAAAAGTATGTCAAAGGTATAATGCTGGAAGACCAAGAGTAGTTGTAGGAGTGCCATCTGGTATTACAGAAGTAGAAGAAAGAGCAGTAGAAGAATCTGTTTTAAGAGCAGGAGCAAAAGAAGTATTTTTAATAGAAGAGCCAATGGCTGCTGCAATAGGTGCAAATTTAGAAGTTGCAGAACCATCTGGAAATATAATTGTTGATATCGGAGGAGGAACAACAGAAGTTGCAGTTATTTCGCTAGGAGGAATTGTAGTAAGCAATTCTATAAGAACTGCAGGAGACGAGTTAGATGAAGATATAATAAATTATGTAAAAAGAGAATTAGGACTTGCCATAGGAGAAACAACAGCAGAAGAGATAAAAAAAGAAATTGGTTGTGCAACACCACTAGTTACTGAACTAAGTATGCAAATTAAAGGAAGGGACTTGACAACAGGTTTGCCACAAGATGCAATAATCACGTCATCTCAAGTAGAAGAAGCAATAAGAGAATCTGTATATGAGATAGTTGAAGTTGTAAAATTAACTTTAGAAAAGACTCCCCCAGAGCTTGCATCAGATATTGTAGAAAAAGGAATTGTACTTGCAGGTGGAGGAGCATTAATAAAGAATTTTGATAAATTATTAAGTACAGCTACAGGAATGCCAGTATATATAGCAGATAATCCGTTAGAATGTGTAGTAAGAGGAACAGGTAAAACTTTAGAAGATTTAGAGAAATTAAAAGAAGTTTTAACTAACTCACGTAAGAGAAGATAAATGTTGAATAATACAAATATTGTAGGGGGCGGGGCTATGTCCCCGCCAAATTTAAAGGGCAAGGATGAAACTTTGCCCTTACAGTGTAAATAAAAAATATGAGGATGTAATATGTATAAAAACAAAAAAAATAGTTTGGTAGGAATAATTGTAATAGTAAGTATTTTAATAATACTAGTAATTATTACAAATAGATCTATAAATAAATTTTCTAAGGTGGAGAATATTTTTAATAAAGTTGTGACTTCTTTTCAAGGTGGACTTGTGTATTTAAAAAACAAAATTGCAAATAATACTAGTTTTTTTGAAAATATAGATAATTTGAAAATAGAAAATGAAAACCTAGAAAAACAAAAAGAGGAGTTAGAAACTAAATTAGATGAATTACAATTAATAAAGTCAGAAAATGAAATTTTAAGAGAATATGTGAATTTAGCACAAGAATATTCAGAATATGAAACAGTTGGAGCATATATAATAAACAAGAATATCAGTAATTTAAGTGATGTTTTTGTTATAAATGTAGGAACTAAACAAGGAATAGCTGACAATATGGCAGTTATATCTAAAGAAGGCTTAGTGGGATATGTGATTTCTGCAACAGATAGGACTGCAAAAGTACAACCTATAATTGATGCAGCAAGTAGTGTGAGCGGAGTAATGAATTCGTCTAGAAGTAATGTAATAGTAAATGGACAAGTTGATTCAGATAAAGAATTAAAAGTTTATTCATTACAAACAGGAGATGAATTATTGGTAGGTGAAACAATAGAGACATCTGGCCTAGGTGGGATATATCCAAAAGGAATAACAATTGGAACAGTTAAGGAGATAATAGAAACAAAAAATGTAACAGAAAAATATGCAATATTAGAAACAAAAGTAGATTTTAGAAATTTAGAATATGTATTAGTAATAAAAAACAAATAAAAAGAAGCTCCCCCAGTTAAAATACTGGGGGAGTTTCTTTACACAGACATCTTAGACAAGAGACTGCGTGCCTCTGTCAGAGCTTTGTTACGAGATTCTACGCTCAGGTCGTAAAAGCTACCACTGGCAGAAAGCCAGTCGCCCTTTTTAGACAGACCTACGTACAAGTCTGTGCACTCAAAACCTGTAACGTACACCCGAAACCAAACAGTGACGATGTCCGTTCTGGGGTCTTTTGTTTCTACAGAAAATTCCGCAGAAACATTGATGTTCTTCTGAGTAGCCATTTTAAAATCCTCCAAATATTTTTTTTATCTTATGTCATTCCAAGGATGCTAAAAAGAGGAATGATAAAATTAAGACAAATATATTATAACACATTTAACATAAAATAGCAAATTGTTTGACTAAATAGGCATAAAATGCTATAATTTAAAGGTATTTATGGAGGAAGAATGATTAGAGGAACTAATAAACAACCTGTAGAAGAACAGGTATATAATTGTATAAAAAAATATAAATTAATAAATGAAAATGATAAACTACTAATTGGAGTGTCTGGAGGACCAGATTCTATATGTATTTTACATGTGTTAAATTCATTAAAAGAAAAGCTAAAAATACAAATATATGTTGCACATGTTAATCATATGATAAGGCAAGAAGCAGATACTGAAACTAAATATGTTCAAGAATTTTGTAAGAATTTAGGAATAGATTGTTTCATAAAAAAAACAGATGTTATACAATATGCAAAAGAACATAAAATAGGAACAGAAGAAGCAGGTAGAGTTATTAGATATGAATTTTTTGACGAGATAGCAAAAAAAGTTTTGGCAAATAAAATTGTAACAGCTCATAATAGTAATGATAATGCAGAAACAGTATTGCTTAATATTTTAAGAGGAAGTGGACTTTCAGGATTAAAAGGAATAGAGCCAATTAGAGATAATAAATATATAAGACCATTAATAGATACTGGAAGAAAAGATATAGAAGAATATTGTACTAAGCATAATTTAGGACCTAAGATTGATAAATCAAATTTAGAAAGTATATATAAAAGAAATAAAATAAGAAATGACTTAATTCCGTACATTGAAAAAGAATTTAATCCCAATATTTTAAAAACAATAAATAGATTATCAGAAGTAGCAACAGAAGAAAATGAATATATGGAGAAAATAGTAAAATTTGCATTTGAAGATATATACATAAGAGCGAGTATTGCTAGCCCGTTTTCTGAAGTTATTGATCAAGATGAAATTATATTAGACTTAAAAAAATTTAACAACTTAGAATTAGTAATAAAAAGAAGGGTAATAATATATACTATTAACAAGGTGCTTGGAAACACTTTAGGAATAGAAAAAGTAAATATAGATGAAATAATAAGACTATGTGAGAACAACATTGGAAATAAATATTTAACACCAAATAAAAATATAAAAATTGCTATCAAAAATAATAAAATTTATTTTATAAGCTTAAAATAAGCTTCCGTAAGAAAAGCCTTGAGACAAGCTAAGTGTAGCGAAAAAACTTTATTAAAAAGTATTGAAAAAATAAAAGCATTATGTTATATATAATAAAGATTGTAGGGGGTGGACTTCCATATCCGTCCGATGGAACGAAAAAGGAGATTATATATATGAAAAGTGGATTAAAAACATTAGCCATGTGGTTAATTATAGGAATAATATTTATTGTAGTAGTTTCTGCAGTAATGGAAAATTCAGAAACAAAAATGGATTATTCCGAATTATTAGTTGCGATAAGTAATGGATCAGTGGAAGAAATAGAGTTAGATTCAGAAGGAACTACAGCATATGTAACACTTAAAAATTCTACGATAGAAAAAGAAGTAAATATACCAAGCTTAGATAGCTTTATGAATGAGATAAATGAGTATTTAATTACAGAAAATATAAGTTTGAAACAAGCAACAGAATCAATCCTTGTAACAATACTAGGATTACTTTCACCATTTGCAATAGTTATAGTGTTTTTTTTATTCTGGATGTTATTTATGGGTAATGCTACGCAAGGTGGCGGCAATAAAACAATGTCATTTGGTAAGAGTAGAGCCAGAATGATGGGAACTACAGAAAAAACAAAAATAACATTTAAAGATGTTGCAGGTATAGATGAAGAAAAAGAAGAATTACAGGAAGTTGTTGAATTTCTAAAATCTCCAAAGAAATTTACAGATATGGGAGCAAGAATTCCAAAAGGAGTACTACTTGTAGGACATCCAGGAACTGGTAAAACATTACTTGCTAAAGCAGTTGCAGGAGAAGCGGGAGTGCCATTTTTTATAATAAGTGGTTCTGACTTTGTAGAGATGTTTGTTGGTGTAGGGGCATCAAGAGTAAGAGATTTATTTGAACAAGCAAAGAAAAATGCACCATGTATTATATTTATAGATGAAATTGATGCAGTTGGTCGTCAAAGAGGTGCAGGACTTGGTGGAGGACATGATGAAAGAGAACAAACATTAAATCAATTACTAGTTGAAATGGATGGATTTGGAACAAATGAAGGTGTTATAGTTTTAGCAGCTACTAACAGACCAGATGTATTAGATAAAGCCCTACTTAGACCAGGAAGATTTGATAGACAAATAGTAGTCCCTGCTCCAGATGTAAGGGCAAGAGAAGAAATATTAGAAGTACATGCTAGAAAGAAAAGATTAGCAGATGATGTAGACTTAAAAGTAATTGCTAAAAACACAGCAGGATTTGCGGGTGCAGATTTAGAAAATGTATTAAATGAAGCTGCTTTACTTGCAGCAAGAAGAGATAAACATGAAATAGGAATGCAAGAAGTAGAAGATGCAATGATAAAAGTAACAATGGGACCAGAAAAGAAAAGCAGAGTAAGAAGCGAAAAAGAAAACAAATTAACAGCCTATCATGAAGCAGGTCATGCAGTAGTAAGTAAATTCTTACCATCACAAGATACAGTACACGAGATATCAATAATACCAAGAGGAATGGCTGGTGGATACACAATGTATAGACCAGATGAAGATAAAAACTATATGGCAAAATCTGAAATGGAAGAATCAATTGTATCATTACTAGGTGGTAGAGTTGCAGAAAGTTTAGTACTTGGAGACATATCAACAGGAGCAAGTAATGATATAGAAAGAGCAACAAAGATTGCAAGAGATATGGTTACAAAATATGGAATGAGTGAAACTTTAGGAACAATAACATTTGGTTCTGGACAAGAGGAAGTATTCTTGGGAAGAGATTTTACTCAAACTAGAAACTTTAGTGAGGAAACAGCTGCAAAAATAGATGTAGAAGTAAAAGCAATAATAGACAAAGCATATGTAACAGCAAGAGAAATTTTATCAAATAATATGGATAAACTACATGCAGTTGCAGGTGTATTATTAGAAAAAGAAAAAATCAGTGGCGAAGAATTTGCAAGCATATTTGAATAGAAAAAAATTCACCCAGCAAAGCTGGGTGAATTTTTTTGATTTCTATCGTGAATCATCAGAATGAGTATCTAAAATTTCTTCATCTTTAGTTACTATTGTAGGTTCGTCAATTTCTCCTTTAATAAAAATATTTCTAATATGGCCAACTTCTTCTCTAAGCATTTGTGTTAATTTAGGGTTAGTACAATATATTTTTTTTAATTCATGTCTAAAAGCCATCTCATTAAAATTTGGAGCGTTTAAAATAGATTTCAAACTTTCATATTGTTCTAAGTCTAGAGTAGAAGGGCACCATTTAAATTTAATTTTATCTCCAAATACTTTTTTAAACTGTTGAATTGCTCTATTACCGTGTGTGCAAGTAGTTACAATTATAGCAGTTTTAACTTTTGTGCCAGTTTCTATTTCTTCAGAATCAAAAATATTTTTGCAGAACACAGCATTCTCCTGAGTAGTTGTTGACATTGCTTCAGTCAGAATATCTTCCGGATTTATTCCAACATCGTTAAGGAATTCTTTTGTTAATTTTGATAAATGATTTTGGTAATTTTCATCAAATTCATCTTTAATAAATGTTTCTGCTCCCCAATCAGCTTCTGTAAGGTCATTCCACTCAAGTCCATCTACTAATTCATTGTTCATATAGGATTCTAGCGATAAATGGTGCATAAACCCTTTTTTATCTCTTGCTTTAGATATACCACCTGTAAATATTATTCTTTTTACAAGGCCAAGCTTATATAATTCAAAGGCTTTTATGGCTCTTTCTCTAGTAGTAGGCAATGTGATATTGCCGAGAACTATAGCCATATCAGCTGTATTATCCCTTGAGTTTTGTGATTTTGCCAAATCTGTTATGTTATTTCCTATTACAAAATCAAAAAGTTCCTCTGGAGTTAATTCCCTTCCATCAGGTGTAGTAATACTTTTTATATTTTCTGAATGGTCTATCCTTGTCAAAAGTCTTGTATTATCACCGATATGAACTTCTCTTATTCTCTTTTCTTTATCTTCTTTAAATTTTTTGTCATCTGAATAATATGGATTTTCATTATCAATTATTAATTGTGATAGTCTATATGTTTTAGATATATAAATCACCCTTCCATTCAAACAAAGATATGTACTATTTTTTAGTTATTTATTACGTTGAATTGTATGGCACATCATAAAGCCATTTATATGAAATTAAATATTTAATTGTGAAAATAATATAATTGTACAATATCTTTTTATATAATTCGATTTATGATTTATAATTTAACATAAGTTTTATAAAAAAACAAGTAATTTTACTTTTTAGGACAATGGGACGCTGTTTATGTCCATAGGGTTTCGTGCCCTTTTTTATTATTTATGTCAGATTTATTGTTTTTTTTTAAGATTCGTGATAAACTTTACCATATTTTGAGTCAAGTAATTATAGATGAATATTTGAAGGAAAAAGAAAAAACAATATCTGAAATTAAAGAAAATAAAGAACTATTAGCAGAATTGCTTTTTCGTTTACGTTATCGAGGAGGACTATCATTACGAACAATGGAGAAGATAAATATAGTATAGTCAAATCAATACAAGCAGAAGAATTTAAATTTGAAAAATAGTAATAAGGAGTAAATTTGATATGAATGAAGAAACAAAATATCAGAAGACAGGTAGTGTAAAATTAACAATAAAAATATTATTAATTTATATTGCAGTACAAGTTGTTCTATTTGTATGTATGTTAAATAATCCAATAGTTCTTAATTTTTTAATTATCATTAATGTGTTTTTTATAATTTATTGTATATATGTCCTATCTGGTGCTTTAAAAGGGAAAAGACAAATAAATAAAGAAGATAAATATTTAAGAAAAATAAATCCATATATTTATTTTAGAGAAACTCCTAATTCTTTTGGAATAGGTGTAACAACACTGTTAATGGATTCAACTATAGAAAATTATAAAGATATAGTTGCTGTAATTCTTGATTTATGTGCTAAAAAGTATCTAAATTTAGAAAAGCAAGGAGATAAATATATTATTAGAGTATTGAAAGGTATTGATGATAGCTTACTTAGTAATGAAAAATATATATTAAGTTTAGTATTGAATAATGATATTAAAAATATAAATTATAAAGAATGGTTTAATTATTGTATGCAAGATGGAATTAATTTAGGTTTATATACTCATACAGTTCAAAAAAACAAAGTAAATAATCCTGTTCTTTCTAGACAGGAAAGAATTAAAAAGGATAATAAAATTAAACTTATTTTAAGTTTAATATTACCTTCTTTAGTATTTATAGCTACTTTTAGTATCAATTTAGTATTAGGGATTTTTAGTAGTTTGATTTTGTTTGGTATTTCATATTTAGTTTTAACTATAATATTTAATATAAAATTATTTTTTCGAGAAATGTTTAAAGAGGCAAAATATTACAGAAATCAGAATTATGTAAATCAATTAAATAATAAACTAACAAAAACTGATAAAGGCGTTAATGAATTACATAAACTTTATTCTTTTAAGGCATTTATTAAAGACTTTGGAAATTTTGTAGATAAAAAACCAGAGGAGGTTGTACTTTGGGATAGATATTTATCTTATGCACAAGTTTTTGGATTGACTAAAGAGATAATGGCAAGTGGATATAAAGAATTAATTGATAATTCATCGTTTCATATTGATAGCATAGATAACATAAGTTTTTCTAATATAGAAGTTAAATAGCAAAAGAGCTAAATTAAAAAAGTTTTTTTGTTGAACTTTTTGGACAAAAATATTAAATTGCCTTACAAGTGACTAATGGAAGTTTGATTCACAAACAAAAACAACTTGCGATACCATATAGGCTCGTAAGTTGTTTTTAAGTGGAGCGGGTAGCGAGAATCGAACTCGCGCGACCAGGTCGGAAGCATGGCATTCTACCACTAAATTATACCCGCAATTTATATAAAGATATTTTAATATAGTTTTATCTAAAAGTAAAGAGAAAAGATATTTTTAAGAATAGAAAATTCCCAAAGAAAAATATAATTTCTTTGGGAATGGTTACTTATTATATTGATACTATACAAATTTATCATAGACTTTTAAAGCTATGATAAGCAAAAGTATAGCTACACTTATAAATAATCCAAATCTTTTGTTATTATTTTGCAATAGATAATATATTGCAGCAAAAAAGAATATGAAAAAGCACAAGAAGAGTAACAATACAATAACTAACATTTTGAAACCTCCTTTTAATAATTTGGAGGTATATACCTCCGAAGTTTTAGATTTTCAAAGGCATTAAAAAAGTTTACATAAATATAATATCATATTTTATTATTTAGGTCAATAATATTTTAGATTTAACATTATTTATGCAACTTCCTTTTCGATTCCCAACATTTTTTTGCATTAAAAAATCACGCTTAAACGCGTGATTTCTATTTGGAGCAGGTAGTGGGAATCGAACCCACGTAGCCAGCTTGGAAGGCTGGGGTTCTACCATTGAACTACACCTGCATCTCCTTGCTACGTTTATAAATTATAAACTATGAAATTGAATTTGTCAACAGTTTTTTGAAAAAATTTTAAAAATTTATTTATTATTAAGTAGGTTATTATAATTACAGATAAAAGTAGGGGCAGGGTTCCATCCCTGCCCGTTATATATACTATTTTTAGATATTATTTAACAACAATATTATAAATTTTGTTTTTTACATATATTTCTTTTACAATAGTTTTTCCTTCTAATGAAACAGCTACTTTTTCGTGCGCTTGGTTTCTTATAACTTCTTCTGGCAAATCAAGTTCTACTTCAATAGTACCCTTTAATTTTCCATTTATTTGGATAGGAAGGTTTATTGTATTATCAACAGTTTTCTCTTCATCAAAAGATGGCCAAGGTTCGTTTGCAATACTCTTTTCATGACCAAGTATATTCCAAAGTTCTTCTGTTACGTGAGGGGCAATTGGGTTAAATAATTTTATAATACCTTCTGCATATTCCTTTGGAATAAAGTCTTCCTTGTAGGCAGCATTTACAAATATCATTATTTGGCTTATTGCAGTATTAAATGATAGTTTTTCATAATCTGTAGTTACTTTTTTTACTGTTTTATGATATTCTTTTTCCAAATTAGTATTTGGTTTATCACAAATTTTAGAAGTATCACTAAATAATCTGAAAAATCTATCTACAAATCTTTTTGCACCTTCTATACCAGTTTCACTCCAAGGCTTAGAATCACAAAGAGGTCCCATAAACATTTCATAAACTCTTAGGCTATCAGCACCATAATCTCTTATTATATCATCAGGGTTAATAACATTGCCACGGCTTTTGCTCATTTTTTCTCCGTTAGTGCCAAGAATCATACCTTGATGAACTAATTTTTTAAATGGTTCTTTAACAGAAACCAACCCCTTATCAAATAAATAATTATTCCACATTCTTGAATATAATAAATGTCCAGTAGCATGTTCAACTCCACCAAGATATAAGTCTACAGGCATCCAATGGTCTAGTAGTTTTTTATTTGCGAATTCATTATCATTATTTGGATCGATATATCTTAAGAAATACCAACTTGAACCTGCACTACCAGGCATTGTAGATGTTTCTCTTTTTGCTTGTTTACCATTTCTTGTAACGTTTACCCAGTTAGTTGCTTTTTCAAGGGGTGCTTCACCTTTTTTACTTGGGCTATAATCTTCAAGTTCTGGTAAAACTAAAGGAAGTTCATTATCATCTAATGCTTCAATATGATCATCAAAATGTAAAACAGGAACTGGTTCTCCCCAATAACGTTGACGAGCAAATATCCAGTCTCTAATTCTATAATTTACAGATTTTTTACCAATATTATTTTCTTCTAGGTATTCAATCATTTTATTTATAGAATCTTTTTTATTTGTAAATCCATTTAATACACCAGAGTTAATCATTTCTCCGTCGCCAGTGTAAGCTTCTTTAGAGATGTCTCCACCTTTAATAACTTGAATAATTGGAATATCAAATTTTTTAGCAAAATCGTAATCTCTTTGATCGTGAGCAGGAACAGCCATAATTGCACCTGTTCCGTAGTTCATCATAACATAATCTGCAACATAAACAGGTACAATTTGATTTGTAATTGGATTTATTATATTTAAACCTTCAATTTTTACACCTGTTTTTTCTTTAGAAAGTTCAGTTCTTTCAAGTTCACTCTTTAATGCGGCATCATCTCTATATTTTCTTAGGATTTCTATATTAGATATCTTATCTGCATATTTTTCTATAATTGGATGTTCTGGAGATAATACCATAAATGTTACTCCATACAAAGTATCTGGTCTTGTTGTAAAAACAGTAACAGAGTCGTTAGTACCTTCTATTTTAAAATCAACATTAGCCCCAACAGATTTTCCAATCCAGTTTCTTTGAATTTCTTTAGTAGATTCTGGCCAATCAATTTCATCAAGATTTTCTAATAGCTTTTCAGCATATTTTGGTATATCTATAACCCATTGTTTTAAATTTTTTCTAACAACAGGGTATCCACCTCTTTCACTTTTACCATCAATGATTTCGTCATTAGAAAGAACAGTTCCAAGTTCTTCACACCAGTTAACAGGCATGTCTACGTATTTTGCTAGACCATCATTAAATAACTGTTTAAAAATCCATTGAGTCCATTTATAATATTTAGGATCTGAAGTTGAAATCTCCTTAGACCAATCATAAGAAAAACCAAGCATATTTAATTGTTTAGTAAATGTTGCAATATTCTCTAAAGTAAATCCATCAGGATGATTTCCTGTTTGTATAGCATATTGCTCTGCAGGTAATCCAAAAGAGTCAAACCCCATTGGATGAAGTACATTATATCCTTGCATTTTTTTCATACGGGCAACAATGTCTGTTGCAGTATAACCTTCAGGGTGTCCAACATGAAGACCTTGACCAGAAGGGTAAGGAAACATATCTAGTACATAATATTTTGGTTTAGAAAAATCCCATACATCAGTCTTAAATGTTTCGTTTTTAGCCCAATAATCCTGCCATTTTTTCTCTATTTTATTAAAATTATAATCCATAAAAGTTATCCCTCCCTAATAATGCATAACATTATATAACAAAAATTAAAGAAAATAAAGTAATTTACAGAAATAAATAATAATTTATGTGTTTTGTGTTTGGAATTTTGTATTTAGAAAATATATTATAAAAATGTAGGGGCAGGCTTCCACCCCTGCCCTTAAATCAATAATTTTTTTGAACGGGCGGAGATGGAACTCCGCCCCTACAAATTACGCCGTGGGTTTTTACCATACAAATTATTATTTGCATAATTAAAAATTTCTGTTATAATAGGGAAAACAAGGGGGGATTGTTTATGAAGGCACTAATTACAGGAGCTTCATCAGGGATAGGAAGAGATATGGCAAAATATTTAGGGGACAAAGGCTTTGATTTAATTTTAGTTGCTAGAAATAAGGAAAGATTAGAAGAAGTAAAAACTGAAATAAAAACAAATGTAGAAATAATTATAATGGATTTAGCATCCGAAGAAAATTGTATAACTTTGTATAATAAAGTAAAAGATGTAGATATATTAATAAATAACGCAGGATTTGGAACTTTTGGAAAATTCACAGAAACAAATTTAGATACAGAATTAGAAATGATAAAAACAAATATTATTGCGGTACATACATTAACAAAATTATTTTTATCAGATATGGTAAAGAAAGATAGTGGGTATATTTTAAATGTTGCATCAATAGCTGGTTTTTTGCCAGGACCACTGATGGCAACATATTATTCTACAAAAGCATATGTACTAAGACTAACTCAGAGTATACAAGAAGAATTAAATAGACAAAAATCAAAAGTTAAATTAAGTGTATTATGTCCAGGTCCTATAGCAACAGACTTTTTATCAAGAGCAGGAGTGCAATTTAAAACAAAATCTATATCAAGTGAATTTGTTGCAAAATATGCTATAGATAAAATGTTATCTGGTAAAAAAATAATAGTACCAAGTTTAAAAATAAAATGTGCTAGATTTTTGTGTAAATTTGTACCAGATAAAATACTTGCAAAAGTTGCATATGGAATTCAGAAAAAAAGAAACAAATAAAAATGTCGAAAAAAGGGGGAAAATAAATAAAAAACCCTCTTTTTTTTAACGAAAAATCTTGAAAAAGTTTACATAAGCGAGTATAATAATAAATAGTAGTGTAAAATGTCATAAAAATGTAATTTTTGCAATAAGAACTCAGGGAAATATCTTCCGTAAGGAGTTGAAAATTTTGCAAAAAACTGTAAAAAAATATATATTGACAACAAATAAAAATATATTTAATATTATATTAACTAAAAATGGGAGGAATAGTATGTTTAATAGTCTGAATTCGACACTAAAGAAAGTAATAATAGTATTTTTAATAATAACCCTAACTTATGCAAATTTTGTTTTAATTGGAAATCACATAATGCAGGGTTTAATTTCATACGCTCTAGAAGAAGGAGAAGAAACTTTAGTTGTAGCTAATCAAAAGCTAGTTATGAATAAGGTATGTGAAGTAAATGGAGAACAAAAAAGAGTAATTCAAGTAGCTGTTGAGATAGGAATTGAATCTGAAGAATATCCAATAAAAGAAGTAACAGTTACACTAAGTACAGACATTATAGAAGAAGCTTTAGAGGATGTAAAAGTTACTGAACTAAATAAAAATACTTATACATCAGGAACATGGGCAATATCAGAAACAGGAAAATTGGTTATCTCTTTAGTAAATGAAAATGAAACGTTAGAATCTAAAGATAAAGGACTTGATAAATTATTAGTAACATATGTATTCCCAAATAGTGAAATAGAAACAATAGAACAACCCCTAGAGAAAGTTGAATTAAAAATTTATGAAGAAGAAATTTTGGTAAATGAATATGCCCAAAATAATTTTGAAGACATAAATGTTGAAAAAGAATTATCATTATTAAATATAGGAAATAAAGATATCCACAAAACAACAATAGAAAGTGGAAAAGTAGATTATATAGAAACATTAAATTTGGATTTAAGCTATAGAGATAATGCAACAAATATTACAATAGAAGATATATCAAATAAATTTTATAATATAGATGAACAAGAAAATGAAGATGTATCTTTAAAGTATATTAAAACAATTTTAAATAAAGAAGATTTAGAAGTTTTACTTGGAGAAACAGGTAAATTAGTAATAACAGATAAAGAAACTAATAAGGAATTAATAACAATTATAAAAGATAAATTGACAAATGAAGAGTCTGAAAAACAATACTATGAAGAGGCTGAAGAACAAGAATTAAGATCAGAATTGTCAATTGTATCTGATGAAGTAATTATAGAGTATTCAATAGATGTTGCAAGTTTAAAAATAGAATTTATTGATATTGTACCACAAAGCAGTGTAAATATTGATATTTCAGATTTTGTAATAAAAAATACAAAATCTATTTTGAATGTAAGTGATATAGAAAATTTAAGTTATTTACAGGAAAATGTAAAATATATAGTAAATGAAGAAAAAACAGTTCAAAGTGTTATTGATTTTAAAGATACAGTAACAAGAGCAAGTCTAGAAGTAGATAATACTGAGTGGGTAGTTGGAGAAGCAAATACAGCAAATTATACAATAACTTTAGATACAACTACTGAAAAATCTGAATTATTTGTAAATCCAATGTTCTTAATAGAATTGCCATCAAGTGTAGAAACAATAAATACTGCTAATAGTGAATTTACAGTAAATAATGATGGTGGAGCATTTACAAATAAAAAAGTATTTACAACAACAGTTTTAGGAAAGAAATATGTAGTAGTAACTCTTATTGGAGAACAAACTGTAGAAACTATACAAAATGGTAATACACTAATAAATATAAAATTAGAAGTAAATGTAAGTGCAGATGAAACAGAAGTAAATGAAACAACAAAAATATATTATCAAAATGATACTGTTACAACATACGAAAATGGAGCAAGCTTTGATACAGATGAAGTAGAGATATCATTAGTATTAGGTAATGAAGATAAAGAAGAAATATCTGAAGAAGTAAGTGATTACATAGATGTTTATTTAGAGATGAAATCTTCCACAGAGCAACTAGTAGAATTGGGTGAAACATTAGAATATACATTACAATTATATAATTTCACATTAGAAGAAGTAACGAATTTAGTATTAACTGAGACATTACCAAAAGGAGTAACTCTACAAAATGTAGTAAATGAGGATAATGAAGCGGTAAATTATGAATATAATGAAGAAACAAGAACAATAAAAATGAATATAGAAAAAATGGATGCTGCAGTAAAGGAAGAAGTTCAAAACGAAGTGACATCTAAAACAGAAACAGTTACAAGAGCAAGTTCTAAAGTTTTTAAAATAGTAGTTGTAGCAAATAATATTGATGTTGATAACATAGAATTGAAAAATACTGCAAAAATAGAAAAGAATCAAGTTGTACTAGATGAAGCTGAAGTAATAAATAAAATATTAGTAGAGAAATTAAATGTTGAGGTAGATAATTTAACAGAGCAAATAAATGAAAATGAAGAAATTGTTTTATCGTTAAAAATAGAAAACGTAGGTTCAGCCACATTAAAGGATATAAATGTTAAAATAAACTTACCAGAAGAGATTTATACAAGTGTTTATGAACAGTACATTATTAATGATGCAGGAGAACAAGAATTTAAAACAGAAAGTACATTAAGCAATAATTTTGAAGTAAATATATTAGAAATACCAGCAGGAAAAACACATTATTTAAAATTAATTGGAACAATAGAAGATATAGAAGAAACAAAACAATTAAATATTTATGGAAATGTAAATGATGAAGAAATAATATGGACAACTCAAATTGTAAATAGACCTGAGCAAAATGAAGAAGAAAATCCAAGTGAACCAAACAATCCGGAAAATCCAAATAATCCAAGTGGACCAAATAATCCAGAAAATCCAGACAATCCAAGTGGACCAAATAATCCAGAAAATCCAGACAATCCAAGTGGACCAAATAATCCAGAAAGCCCAGACAATCCAAGTGGACCAAATAATCCAGAAAGCCCAGACAATCCAAGTGGACCAAATAATCCGGGAAATCCAGACAATCCAAGTGGACCAAATAATCCAGAAAGCCCAGACAATCCAAGTGGACCAAATAATCCGGAAGATTCAGACAATCCAAGTGGACCAAATAATCCAGAGAATCCAGATGAAATAATTGATGGATTTGATTTGAGTTTAACACAATATTTAAATAAGGTAACTGTAACAAACACTCAAGGAACAACAACATATGATTATACAAATACTAATTTTGCAAAAGTTGAAATACATTCAAAATATATGAATGGAAGTAAAATAACTCTTGAGTATAAAATTGTAGTAAAAAATAATGGAACAATACCAGGTTATGCAAGAAAAATTGTAAACTACTTACCAGAAGGATTAACATTTAATCCAGAATTAAACAAAGATTGGTATTTAGGTGATGACGGAAATATTTACTCAGTGGCTTTAATAGAAAAATTATTAAATTCAGGCGAAACAGCAGAATTAAAAATTATATTAGAAAAACAAATGACAAATGAAAGTACAGGAAATATAACAAATATAGTAGAAATTTATGAAGCTTCAAATGAAGAAAATGTAGAAGATATAAACTCAATACCAGGAGATAAATTAGAAGGACAAAATGACATGAGCAAAGTAGAGGTACTTGTTGCCACAAGTACAGGTACAATTATTCTTTATATAACATTATTTATAGTAGTAATTACAATATTAGGAATAGGTTTTTATAAGGTAAAAAAAGTAGCTTTAATTAAAAAAGGAGGTTGTTAAAATGAAAAGAATTATTAAAATATTTGCTTTAATATTATTAATATTATCTGTTTTTGGAATAACAACTTCTAGAGCTAATGATTATGAATATGTTAATTCTAGCACTAGTTTAGGACAGTGGGATGAAACACCGGAAACAGTTTATGAGAGTACAACTCCGGCTCAAATGAGAGAATGGCTAAAAACAAGTAATTTAACAGGAATAAGTAATCAAGTTAGAGATAAAAGTTTTTATTTGCTATGTAGAGAACGTTATTGGTATTTGAGTAGCGAAGCTCAATATGAGTTGGTTGGAAATCCAGAGACTTTTGATACAACAACACCATATGATATATCAGATGAATATGCTAAAGCATATATATTAGCAGCACCAGGATATGTAAAAAATGATACTTCTTATGGAGATATTAATACTGCTGATGAAAGACAATATGCATGGTATTGTATAAATGGTGAAAGTGATAGTGTGTATAATGATTTATATCATATAGCTATTGCATATCAGAAATACAAATTAGATGATGAAAAAGATGTAGTAGTAACTGTAGGCACTAATGCAAAAACAGAAATGGTTGGTGCAAATGTTATATATGGGCCAATAAAAGTAGAATATTCTTATAAAAAAGGAGAAGGTACATCGAGATCAGATGAATGGGGCGGATTTAATTATGCATTTTTTGATGAAGATAATACAAATATAAGTAATAATGTACAATTGTGCATAAAAGAAACAAATGGTACATATACACCTATAACATCTTCAAAAATAACATCTGGGGATAATACTAATGGTTATTATAAGGTTAGAGAAAATACATATAATAATAAAAATCTTTATGTTGTAACAAATGATAATACAATTAGTAGCCTTTCAATAAAAATACAGGAAAATGTTGTTGATTATAAAGCAACTATTTATTCAATAAAAGGAGAATATTACAAAGCAAGCGAAAAAATAGTTTATTGTTCGACATGTAGTTCAAAAACAACTAATGCAAAGACTAGTGAGGCAGATGCTATTTCAGCTGGAGTGGGAACTTTACTAATAAAAAATGGTAATTATTACAAATATGATGGAATAGAAACAAAAGAAGTTGCGGAAAAAGTTAAAAATGTTTATAGAGTGGGTAGTACTGATACAGATATTGGTGGTGAATATGCTACTAAAATAAAAGGTGGTGGTTGGCTAAAAAAAATATATAAATTCTCAGCATGGTCTCCATGTGGAAAAGATATGGGAGAAAAGGTTAGTGATTGTGGAACTAGCTTACCGAAAGGATATTATCATTCTCAAGGATTACACATAATAGAAACTGCAAGTGAAACTAAATCAAATGAACTTGAACTAGATATGGAAATTCAATTAAGAGCTTCAATAGAAATAATAAAAGAGTGGCAAGATTATAATAATCAATACCAATTAAGACCAAGTAATATTTCTTTAAATGTATACAGAAGGACTAACCAATCAAATTGGAAACTGCTTACAAGTGGAACTGATTATAATTTGTCTGATTGGACAAAAAATGGAAATACTTGGACAACACTTATTAGTGGTTTAGAAAGAATAGATAGTAATGGAGATATATATTATTTCAAAGTAGAAGAAGTAGCACTAAATTATTATAACGTTACATATTCAAGAACATCAGTAAGTGCTAATGATGAAAATAGACAAGTTACAATAACTAATGAATTAAAACATGTAGATATTGATGTTACAAAAAATTGGGAAGATTATAGCAATGCATATGAATTAAGACCAAATGCAATTGATTTTAATGTGTTTAGAAGGACAGATGAAAACAATTGGGAAAAACTTACAAAAAACACACATTATAAAGTGGCATGGACAAAAAATGGAAATACTTGGAATGCATCAATTACTGAATTATTAGGAGTAAATAGCCAAGGGCAACCTTACTTCTTTAAAGTAGAAGAGCAGGAAGCAACTTATTATAAAAATCCAGCAGCACAAATAGTTAAATATGAAGAAACAAATCTAGCAAATAAACAGCTTACTTTTACAAACTATCTAAAAGATATAGATATAAGTGGAGTTGTGTGGGAAGATGGAGATACAGGAGTAAAACCAGCTGTTACCCCTGATGGGCTTTTAAAAAATGAAACAAAAATGAAGGATATAGTAGTATATTTGTATTATGAAGATCCAATTAATAAAACAACAAGCAAAATTGCAGAAACTAAAACAGATGAAAATGGAAATTATAAATTTGAAAAATATGAAATTGGTTATTACTATGTGCAATTTGTATATGATGGTATAAATTATGAAGATACAATTACTGGTGGAGATTCAAAAGCATTTGAAACAGATAATGTTAGAAATACATTTAATGGAAGATTTAATACTATAACAAATGGAAAATCAAATGATGGAACTACATTAGAATATACTTATGCTGATAATAAATCTTCATTAATAACAAAAGAAAATGATAGCATAACAAATAAAGAAGTAGTAAAAGAAGATTTTAAAATGTATGCACAAACAAAAAAGGAATTATTAAAAACAGACATAAAAATAGAAGAAAAAGATTTTAGTTTAAGTTTAGGTTTAATAAAAAGAGCAACAGATATAGCTCTTTCAACAGATGTATATAATGCAGAAGTAAAAATAAATGGACAAACTACAAACTATACATATAATAAAGATGCCAATACAATAGAAATAGGAGCAACTCAAACAAATCAAAATGTAAATTATAACCTAAATTTATATGCATCAGACTATAATTATAGGATGAGAGATTATGTAAGTAACAGTGCATTTTCAGAAGAGAACTATGTAAATGGAGAAAATCCACCAGCAGGAGTGAAAACTGGTGACGAATTAGATGTATATGTAACATATGAGCTAAACTTACAAAATCAAACTGAAAATGATGTTACAGTAAAACAAGTATTATATAGATTTGACGAAAAATACACATCATCTAAAATAACATATGGTGAAAACACTTTAACATCATCTGATTATAGTGTTACAAATAATATAATAACAATTAATAAACCTTTTGAATTGACAGATGGAGAAACAAAAACACTATATTTAGAATTTAAAGTAAACGAAACTGATAAAGCTGTTAACCTAGGAGACTATTCTAATAAAGCAGAAATTACATCATATTCAACAGCAGAAGGCTTAATTGATACAGACTCACAACCAGGAAACTTTTTAACAGGTGACCAAGTAGAGGATGATAATGATACAGCAGGAGGATTAACAATAAAGCTTGCTGAAAATACTGAAAGAAAAATAACTGGTAAAGTATTTGATAAAGATAATAACCAAAATATAAATGATGTAATAGTTCAGTTGATAGAATTAAAAACAGTAGGTGGAAAAACATATGAGTACATTTGGCAAGAAACTGTTTCAGGAACTGGAGAAGGTAAAAGACTAAACGGAGCTGGAACAGCTCTTGAGGAATATACATACACAAAAAATGATGGAACATATGAATTTAAAGGATTTATACCAGGAGACTATATTGTAAGGTTTATATATGGTGATGGAGCAACTTATAATGTTACAGGAAATGTAATAAAATACAATGGTCAAGATTATAAATCAATTACAGATACAAACTATAAATCAGAATGGTATAATTCATCTTCATATACTGCTGATGCATCAGTAGCAAGAGATAATGAGGCAAGAAGATTAGAAACAATGGCATATTCAGTAGAAATAGATGCTAAAAAGGGTGTATTATTAAAACTATTAGATTATAGAAGACTTTCACAATTGACAGATGAGGAAAAAACAGAAAAGGTTGAAGAATTTAATAGTAGATGCACAAATGAAAGTGATTATATTACTGTTGCAGAATTAACTGATGAAAGATTAATAAATTTATTCTTAAACGAAACTGAGAAAGAAACTTTAAAAACAGAATGCGGAATAACAGAAATAACTGCTGACAGCTTAGAGACACTATTAAAAGATGAAGTGTTAAAAAACACTTGGATGTGTGCAGAGACATCTAAAATAAAAATTGCTGTAGATGTGAATGCGGAAAATGTTAATAACACCACAACCCCTACAACAACTGTAAACGGTATAAATACAACATATGTGAATGAAATACCAAATATCAATTTAGGATTAGAGCAAAGACCAGCAACTAAAATAGAACTTAAAAAATATATAACAGGATTTAAATTAGTTGCATCAAATGGTCAAACACTTGTAAACGCATACATAGATGTTGATGAGTACATTGATAATACAGCTGATAGTAACAAAGTTCAAGGTGTAAAAGATAACATGATAACAATACTTGGTACTGTATGGCAATATGAGGTAATTCCTACAGAAATTAATACTATAGTAGATGGTGCAAGTCTTGAATTTGAATATACATTAGTTGTGCAAAATACAGGTGAGACAGATTATCTAAGTACAGATTTAGCAGAAGAGTATAATAATTCAAGTACAGCTGGGTATATAACATTTTTAGGAAACAAAGTAGGAGAAATAAAGACATCTATGAAAAATGGTACATATAGTGATCAAATAGGAAACTCTGTAGGAAATAGTTACTATGCAGGTGGAACAAATGGAGCAAAAGTAAAAACAGAGGTTACAAATATTAGAGACTACATAAATAATGACTTAAGATTTATAACAAGTGGAGGAAATGTAGCAGTAGATGAAACATTTTCAAATAAAACACATCGTATTTTAAGAGATGATTATACTATGCAAGATGCTACAATAAAAACAATATTAAAAACAACTGAAGCAACAGGAAAAATGGAGAATAATGGAGAGGTACGTATTTATAATATTACTTTAGGAAAAAATCCAATATCATCTACAGGAAACCTAAGTTTTGAAAACTATATTGCAGAAGTAATGAGTTATACAAATGCAGCAGGAAGAAGAACACTTGATTCAACTCCTGGAAATGCGGAAATAATAGACCATGAACATCGTAAAGGAAAAACACATGAGAAAGATGAAGCAGACACAGCAAGAATTCAAATAGGAGTGGCAACAGGTGAAGACGAAAAAACAAATTATACTATAATAATGGCGGTTATAGCAGGGATTGCAGTAATTGCAGCAGGAGCATTTGTAGTAAAAAAATACGTAATAAAATAGAAATGTAGGGGCGCATGATTGCGCCCTGATTTTATAATTAAATTGATTAGGGGGCGCAATCATGCGCCCCCTACAAATATAAATTTTAAAAAATTGTTTACAAATCCAAAAAAAGGATATATTATATATGTATAAAAATATGGAAGGTAGGTAAACAAATGACAGAAACAGAAAATTTGAAAAAATATTTATTCAATGAAAAAAAATGTGGATGGGATAAAGTAACAGAAGAACAAAAACAAGATATTAATAAATTTAGTGAGGAATATATACATTATTTAAACAAATGTAAAACAGAAAGAGAAGCAGTTGATTTTACAAAAGAGATTTTAGAAAAAAACAACTTTATTAATTTAAAAGAAAAAGTAGTATTGCTTCCAGGAGATAAAGTATATTATATAAATAGAGATAAAGCCATTTATGCAGCTGTAATTGGAGAAAAACCATTAGAAGCGGGATTAAATATAGTAGGAGCACATATAGATTCACCAAGATTAGATTTAAAACCAAATCCATTATATGAAGACACAGGTTTTGCTTACCTTAAAACTCATTACTATGGTGGTATAAAAAAATATCAATGGACAGCAATACCACTTAGTATTCATGGGGTAATTGTTAAAACAACCGGCGAAAAAATAAAAGTAAATATTGGGGAAGAAGAGGGAGATCCAATATTTACAATAACAGATTTACTTCCACATTTGGCACAGGAACAAATGGAGAAGAAATTAAAAGAAGGAATAAATGGAGAAGATTTAAATCTATTAGTTGGAAGCATTCCTTTTGGAGATGAAAAAATATCTGAAAGAGTAAAATTTAATATTTTAAAATTATTAAATGAAAAATATGGAGTAGTAGAAAGAGATTTACTAAGTTCAGAGCTTGAACTTGTTCCTGCATTTAAAGCAAATACACTAGGTTTTGATAGAAGCATGGTTGCAGGTTATGGTCAAGATGATAGAGTATGTGCATATACATCACTTAGAGGGATTTTAGATATAGAAAAGCCAAGTAAAACAGCAGTATGTATATTGGCAGATAAAGAAGAGATAGGAAGTATGGGAAATACTGGAATGGAATCACATGTATTTGATACATTTGTTTCAGAATTATTAAATAAAACAAACAGTAATAAACCAAACCTTTTAGAAAAAGTATTTTGTAATTCAAGAATGTTATCTGCAGATGTAGATGCTGGATTAGACCCAATATATGCCTCTGTTTCTGAGAAAAATAATGCTTCATATTTAGGATATGGAATAGGTTTAAACAAATATACAGGTGCTAGAGGAAAATCTGGAGCTTCAGATGCAAATGCTGAATATGTAGCAGAAGTAAGAAATATGTTAGAAGCAAAAGGAATATCATACCAAATTGCAGAACTTGGAAGAGTAGATGTGGGAGGAGGAGGAACAATTGCATACATTCTAGCAAATAAAGGAATGGATGTAATTGACTGCCGGAGTTCCAGTACTTTCAATGCACTCTCCATATGAAGTTACAAGCAAATTTGATATATTTGAGGCATACAGAACATATAAAGCATTTATGGAATAAACTAATCATAATGATCACCTTTATAAAATAAAATTATAAAGGTGATTTTTTTATGAAAAAAACGAAGAAAATACTAATTATAATTATATTAATATCTTATTTATCTTTTCCAAGTTTTGCAGTTGAAGAAGATTATGAAGAATTGGATTATGTTTGGCTAGAAGAGGAAGTAAGTAAGGCAAAAGAAGCTAAAACACCAACAATATATTCAAGATATGCAGTTATATATGATAGAGTAAGTAAAGCTGTAATTTGGGGTAAAGAAGAGAATAGGGAAGTTCCTATGGCATCTACTACAAAAATAATGACAGCAATAGTAATGTTGGAAAATATTACCAACTTAAATGAAAAGGTAACCGTTTGTAAAAAAGCTGCAGGTATTGGTGGATCAAGATTAGGTTTAAAAACTGGAGACGAGATTACATATAAAGATTTGCTATATGGTTTGCTTCTATGCTCTGGGAATGATGCGGCAACACAAATTGCAATAAGTGTAGGAGGAAGTGTAGAACTATTTGCAGAAATGATGAATAAAAAGGCAGATGATATGGGCTTAAAACATTCACATTTTATAACTCCTCATGGATTAGATAGTAATGAACATTATACAACTGCATATGAACTTGCTGTTATGACAGATTATGCTTTAGATATAGAAATATTTGCAAAAATAGTTTCAACGAAAAATTATACAGTAACTATAAACAGTTATTCTAAAAATATAAGTAATACTAATGAATTGCTTCGGTTATTTAGAGGGAGTAAATGGAGTAAAAACTGGATTTACAAATGGTGCAGGCAGATGTTTAGTTACTTCTGTATCAAGAAATAATTTTGATATTATAGTTGTTGTATTAGGTGCTGATACAAAGAAAATAAGAACAAGTGATTCAATAAAATTAATAGAATATACATATAAAAATTATGAATTAGTTAATTTACAGGAAATTATAGAAGAGGAATTTAAGTCTTGGAGAAAAATAAATGAAGGAAGAATAAAAATATATAAAGGAGTAAAACAAAAGATAGAAACGGTTCTAGGTAAATTAAAATATAAACTGTATCCAATGGAAAAAAGTAGAATTAATGAAATTTGGGTAGATATAAATTTTAAAGACTATTTTGAAGCACCAATAGAAGAAAAACTTAAAATAGGGGAAATAAAAATTGGATTAGATACTACGGAGATAATGAATGTGGAGATTTTAAACAAAAACAAAATTGAAAGGAAAAGCATAATAGATTATTTTATACAGTTAATTGGAAAGTATAAAATGAATGAAAAATTGTATGGGCGATTTTAATCACCCATTCTTCGAGTTGCGAGAGAAGTTGTTTTCCTCTACAAATTCAAAAATTCTTGGGTGAAATCATGAGCTCTTACATAATAATAAAAAAACAAAAGGCACCAATAATTCATATTGGTGCCTTTCGGCATCGCAGCCCAATCTGCGACGACTTTCCATCCCTTACATATACTAAATATGACGGTAGGTCAAACACATATGGCATGCAGCAAATGCCAATATGGTTTAATTAAATTAAAAAAGTGAGTTTCCTCACTATTGGAGGCGACACCCGGATTTGAACCGGGGAATCAGAGTTTTGCAGACTCGTGCCTTACCACTTGGCTATGTCGCCGTATATTTAATTGTATGTAGATAAATTAAATTTATGACTATTGTAGGGCGCATAATATGCACCCTTATGGAGCGAAAGACGAGGCTCGAACTCGCGACATCAACCTTGGCAAGGTTGCACTCTACCAACTGAGTTACTTTCGCAAAACACAGTATTAAAATAATAACAAAATTATATACAAAAGTCAAGACTTAGAAGAAATAAATTTTGTTAAGATAAATAATTATTTATAGGGTAAAAACCTACGGCGTAATTTGTAGGAGCGGAGTTCCATCTCCGCCCGCTCAAAAAAAATTATTGATTTACGGGCAGGGGTGGAACCCTGCCCCTACATTTTTATAATATATTTTCCAAATACAAAATTCCAAACACAAAACACATAAATTATTATTTATAAAACCACTCTTTTTTTACATAATAAGTTGAAAATAACTTAAGAATGTAGTATAATCAATAATGTAGGATTGTATTAAATACATAAAAAATAGTCAATATAAAAATGTAATTAAATTGTAATATAATATATGAAAACTTAAAAAGTAATGTTCCGTAAAAGAGTTACAAACACAATACTTTCTTACTATAATTTAGGTATTGATTTTAAAATAAAATTATATATAATATAAATAATAATTAATAAAAGGTGGGTATCTTTATGAAAAAACAAGGAAAATTAATAACTTTATGTATGGCAGTGCTTATGATTATGCAGGTTGTTTTACCAACAATAAACTATGCAGTAGACACTGTTAAATTAAATATTCAAAGCCAAAGACCATATACTGATGATGATGGAGATTCAATAAAAGGTAATGATGTGTATACATTGGTAAGACAAGCTATACAAACTGTTTTTAAAATTGGAGAACAAAATGAAAATGGAAACTTAAGCTTTAATAGTGCTTATTATTGTTTAAGAGGAGGATTAGGGTTTGGAAGTACTGATGAAATCCTTCCAACTGGAGTAGATTATACAAAATTAGCAGATTTAAGTGATAAAGAAACAGTAATAAGTTATTTTAAAGATACAATAGGGTATGATATACCAGAAGCAAATTATAATGCAATTGCTTGGATTGCAGATAATATGTACCTACCAAAATCAGAATATGCAGAAGACATGAAACAAGATTTATTAAATAATGCAGGAATAACAGAATCTTTATTAACAGATGATGATATAGAAGTAGTACAACAAATAGCATTATGGTATTTTACAAACTACGACGAAAATGGTGGAGCAAATTCATTTTCACTTGCTGCATCTGTAGATTTAGCAAACTTATTACAAATAAATGGTGTTCAACCTAATAATGATACAAATGTATTTTACAATAAAAATAGAGCACGCCAAATAAATACATTATATAAATATTTTGTAAATACAGCTAATGCACAAACTCAAGCAAATGTTGAAAGAATTCCTACAAAATTAGAATTAAATAAAAATTTAGAACCTACTATTGAGGAAAAACAAATACCAGGCTTTACTTTAAATGCATATGTAGTAGGACCATTTAAAATAAACCAAGTACAAAATGGAAATATAGATTACACATTTAGCTATGCATTAAAATATAAATCAAGTGAAACACAAACAGAATGGTCAATATTACAAATTGATAATACTATGGGAACAGTTTACTTGTCAGATTTAAACGGGACAGCATTAGATAGAACAAAAGATGTTGAAGACATGATAGCGGGAGATGCATTTTATGTAACAATATTAAAAGATGTATTAGATATTTCTAACTTAGTAGAATTTGGGTTAGACATTAATTATACTTCTTCTTACTATAATACAACTGCTGAACTTCTAGTTGCAGATGTAGATGACCAACCTGTATTAAAAGTAGAAAAAGAAAAATTAGATCTATCTTTTTCAGATAGTGTTACAGTAAAAGAAGAAGTAGAAGTAAACGAATTCGATTTAGCTTTAAGAAAATTTATAACTAAAACAAATGGCAACTTACTTTCAGGAGAAAATATAAGAGTGCCAGTAATATCTTTAGAAGATTTAAGAGAAGGTAATAAAACTACAGCAACATATAATCATCCAAAAACTCCTATTTATTTAAAAAGAGGAGACACTATTGTTTATACAATAAGAATTTATAATGAAGGGGATTTAGATGGTTATGCTAAGGAAGTAACAGATTATTTATGTGATGGATTAGAGTTTGTAGAAGATAGTGAACTTAACCAAGAATATGGTTGGGTACTAGCAGAAGACGGAAAAACATTAACAACTAATTATTTAGCAAATACATTAATTAAAGCGTATGATGCAACTGTAACTAACGCTACAGTTGGAAGAGATGAATTATGGCAAAAATCTGAAGATGGAACAGATGGACTGTACTATGCAGATTTACAAATAGAATGTAAAATTAAGAATACAGCATTAGTTGGAGTAGCACTACCAAATGTTGCAGAAATAACTGATGATTTATCAGCTGGAGATACTGATGTAGCTGATAGAGATTCAGCTCCAGAAAGTTTAACAAACGATGATGTAAGAAATTACGAAAATAATCCTTGGTATGAAGATGACGATGATTATGAAAGAGTAATAATTGAGCCAGACAAAGTATTTGATTTAGCTTTAAGAAAATACATAACAAAAGTAAATAATGTTACAGTAACAAATACAAGAGTACCAGAAATTAATGATGATGCATTAGATGCAGGAACAAGTACAACAGCAGATTATAATCATAGAAAAGATCCAGTAGAGGTAAAAACAGGAGATTTAATAACATATAATTTAACTATTTATAATGAGGGAGAAACAGAAGGAAGAGCAACAAAAATAGTAGACCAATTACCAACAGGATTAGAATTTGTAGAAGTAAAATCTGGAAATTATGAACTAGAGAACTATGATAAAGAATTAAATAAAGTTACATTAAAAGAAACAGCTAATAATGCAAACCTAGGAGCAAAAGAGGTAGGAAAAAAACCAAGTTCAACAACAATAGAAATAGTATGTAAAGTAACAGCAAAAGTAGCAGAAAGTAATCAAATACTAACAAACGTAGCGTGGATAGCAGAAGATTATAATGCAGAAAACAATGAAATAACAGATAGAGATTCAAAATTAGAAACTATACCAAATGTAAATAAGGACAGCATGTCAGATTATTCTGGAAATGGAAATAAAGAAGAATTATCAGACGAGAATTACTATTATAAAGGCCAAGAAGATGATGATGATTTTGAAAAAATAGTAATAAAAGGATTAAACTTTGATTTGGCTTTAAGAAAATACATTAGTAATATTGAAAGAAAAGGAGAAACAGTAGAATTTGCTTCTAGATTACCTGAAGTAGATACAACTCCTTTAAAAGAGAATAAATTAACAGCAAAATACTCACATTTAAAAAATTCTTTAACAGTAAAACAAGGAGATATTATTACATATAAATTAAGGATATATAATGAAGGAGAACTAGATGGATATGCATCAGAAATTACTGATTATATTCCAGAAGGTTTAGGATTATTACTTGGATATTCGGGAAATAGTAACTGGTTAATTGAATCTGTAGATGTTGAAAATAAACCATTAGTTGGAGAAAATGGAATTTATAAAGCAGAAGAAGATGTGCCGGTAAATGGAATATTTGAAAACGAAGATTTATCTACAATAACGGTTGTAACAGGTAAAGATGAAGTATTAGAAATAAAAGATTATCTTTCACTAAAAGATGAATTGATTAAGAAATATGGTGCAGGCGTTGAAGAAGGAGATTTATACCAAGTAAGTGTAAATGATGAAAACGATGGTCTGTTCTATAATGAAATAGAAGTTACTTGTATAGTTCTTGCACCAAATACATGGGAAGATAGTATTGTAAATATTGCAGAAATAAGCCAAGATAAAGCAGTAGATGAGTTTGGTGAAGAAGTTAACGCTCAAGATAGAGATTCTAATCCAGACAATGTTGATTTAAGTGATTATGAGTTAAAAGAAGAAAATAGTACATATCAACAAGATGATGATGACTATGAATCAGTACAATTAAAATACTTTGATTTAGCACTTAGAAAATTCATAACAGGTGTGAATGATGAAGTAGTAAATACAAGAGTACCAAAAATTAGCATAGACGAAGAAGGAAGTATTATTTATGAGCATGATAAAACACCAGTAGAAGTTGTAGATAATGATAATGTAACATATACAATTAGAGTATATAATGAAGGAACAATTGCAGGATATGCAGAGGAAATAGAAGATGATATTCCAGAAGGTTTAATTTTCTTACCAGAAGACAAAATAAATAGAGAATATGGATGGAAATTATACTACTATGATGAAGAAGGAAATCTAGTAGAAACAGAAAATGTAGAAGAAGCTACAGTTATTAGAACAACTTACCTTTCTGAATCAAATGGAGTCATTAATGAAGAAACTGGTAAAAATGGTAATCTATTAGAAGTATTTGATAGAGAAACTATGGAGACACCAGATTATAGGGATGTAAAAGTAGTATTTAAGGTATCACAAAAAGATATTCCAGAAGAAAATGAAGATGGCATAATAGTAAACAAAGCTCATATAACAGATGATAGTGATGATGATGAAGATTCAATTCCAGATGAATGGAATGATGGAGAAGATGACCAAGACAAAGAATACATCTATGTTCAAAAATTCGATTTAGCATTATTTAAATGGGTTTCTCAAACAATTGTTACAGTTGATGGAAAAACAACAACTACAGAAACAGGATTTAAACCAAATGTTGGTAAAACTGAGCAATTAACTGAAGATTATAGAGAAAACAGCGAGGAAGAACCTATAGCATCAGTTACAATAGATAAGAAAAGATTGAATTCAACAAATGTTAAATTTGTTTACAATATAAAGGTTGTAAATGAAGGTGATATAGCAGGTTATGCAACAGAACTTACAGATTATATACCAGAAGGATTAAAATTTGTTGGAGAAGATAATCCATTATGGACTCTAAGTGAAGAAAATAAAATAACAACAAGAGCATTAGAAACAAAGCTTTTAGAGCCAGGGGAAAGTGCTGAAGTTCCAATAGTATTTACTTGGATAAATGATTCAAATAATTTAGGTTTAAAAACAAATATTGCCGCGATTACAGAAGATTATAATGATAGAGGTATTGAAGACGATGACTCTGTAGTAGGAAATGAAGATATTCCTAATTATGAAAAAGAACAAGAAGATGATGATGACTTTGCATTAGTAATATTAACATTAAAAACTGGTGAACAAGCAACATATATATGGTTATTACTTGTAATAATTACAATAATTTCATCAGGAGCAATATTAATTAAAAAATATGTATTATAATTAAGTAAAAAGGTGTGATTTTAAAATCACACCTTTTTTACCATAGATTTTGAATAAATAATAATTTGTGTGTTTTGTGTTTGGAATTTTGTATTTGGAAAATATATTATAAAAATGTAGGGGCAGGGTTCCACCCCCTGCCCGTAAATCAATAATTTTTTTGAATGGGCGGAGATGGAACTACGCCCCTACAAATTACGCCGTAGGTTTTTACCCTACAAATTATTATTTATAGTAAAATTCCTATTTACAAAAAGAAAATATATATGATATAATTCAAAATATAATGTGAAAGAAGAGGAAATATGAATCAAATTTTATTTACAAATAACAATAATAAAAACAATAATAAAATAGATGTAAGAACAATAATTGTAATATTTTCGGTAGCTATAATATTAGTGGCGATTGTAATTACATCTATCAAAATATATGGATTATATAAAGAAAAGAAAGATGCTGCAAATTATGCTACTCCAGAAATTACAGTAATAAGACAAAATGAAGAGAAGAAGGAAGTTACAATAAAAATTACTTGTAAAGATGGAATAGAATATATAACATATATTTGGAATGATGAAGAAGAAAATAGAGTTAATTTAAATGGTTCTACTACTTTTGAAAGAATTATAGAAATGCCTGAAAATTCAATGAATACTCTAAAAATAGAGGCGAAATCTACAAATGGTATAACTGGTAAAAAAACAGAATTATTTGAGCAAAATATTGATAATACAAAACCAATAATAGACTCAATAACAATAGTAGATAAAAAATTAAGTATACAAGCTTCTGATGATAATGGTATAAAATATTTATCATATAAATGGGAAAATGAAGATGAAGTACAAATAGAAGCAGATGAAAATAACAATAAAACAATTACAACTGAAATTGATATTCAAAGAGGCACATATAAACTTACAATTACAGTTATTGATATTTACGAAAATGAAGAAACTATTTCAAGGCTTATTACAGGTGTTAATGAACCGGAAATTACTGTAATAAAATATGGAGGAACAGTTAATATTTCTGTAACACATGATAGGGGCTTCAAAAAAATAGAGTTTATAATAAATAATTCAAAATATGTATATGATGAAAATTATTCAAGTTATGATAAGAATGAAACAACAGTTGAATTTGATTTTCCACTAAAAGAAGGAGAAAACATAGTACAAGTTAATGCATATAGTTTAGAAAAATTATCTGAAGAAGATATAGAATTACTAGATAATTATGCATTTAAGAGATTTACAGGGAAATGTACGTATGAGCAATAAAAAAACAAAAGATTGGAGAAAAATATGACAAAACAGGTTTATATTTTTGATACAACAATTAAATTATTAAATGATTTAAGAGAAATGTTTGCTAATGATAAAGGTTTTAAATTTAAATGTGTAGAATCACAAAGGATAGATTGTGTATTAAAAGAAATACCAGATTTAATTATAATAAATGAAGATAATTTAAAAGATAAATTAGATGATTTGTGTTCTAGAATCAGAAATGATGCAGATAATACAATTACACCAATAATAGTAATATCATCAAATGAAGATATAAACCATAAAATTGAAGTTATAAAAAAATCTGTAGAATACTTTGTAGAAAAATCATTAGGAAAAGATTATTTATATTATATAATAAAAAATGTAGCTAGATTATTAACTGTAAATAGAACAGTTAGTCCTCTTACCGGATTACCTGGAAATGTAAAAATTCAAACAGAATTAAAAAAGAAAATTTCAATGAAAAATCCTTTTACAGTATTATATTTGGATTTAGATAATTTTAAAGCATATAACGATGTATATGGATTTGTAAGAGGAGACGAAATAATAAAATTAACAGCAAAAATAATTACAAATAACATTTATAATATAGAAAATGCTAATACATTTATTGGACATATAGGTGGAGACGATTTTGTTGCAATTTTAGATGAAAGTGTTGATTATGAAAATATATGCCAAAATATTCTTACGCAATTTGACGTAGAAGTAAAAAACTATTTTACAGAAGAAGATTTAAAAAAGGGATATCTTGAAATTCAAAATAGAAAAGGTGTAATGGAAGAATTTCCACTAACATCATTGTCAATAGGAGTAGTTGTAGCAGAAAAAGAGAGATTTTCAAATATACTAGAAATTGGAGAGGTAGGAGCACAAGTAAAACATTTAGCAAAAGCAACACAGGGAAGTTGTTATGCAATAAATAGAAGAATATATGAATAATAAGAAAAAACCTTCATATAATTGTAGGGGCGGGCCCAGTACCCGCACAGATTGATTATATGAAGGTTTTTTTATGCTTGTTTTAAATAAAAAAGGGATTTTAATAATTACAATGTGTTTGGTTTTATCTTTTTGCTTTGCTGGTTTGAAAAAGGAAAATGAAACTATTTCAGTAGTTGCCTTACCAGTAGAAAATAAAGTTATAATATTAGATGCTGGACATGGTTCGCCAGATGAAGGGGCCTCTAGTAATGAAGGCATAACAGAAGCTAGCATAAATTTAAGTATTGCACTAAAAGTTCAAAATTTATTAGAAGAAGCGGGTAGTACAGTTATTTTAACTAGATCAGATGAAAATGGAATTTATGATGAAGGAAGCAATTCAATAAGAGAGAAAAAAGTATCAGATATAAAAAATAGAGTAAAAATAGGAAATGAATCATCTGCAGATATCTTTGTGTCCATACATTTAAATAAAATTCCTCAGCAGCAATATTGGGGTTGGCAAACTTTTTTTAAAAAAGGTAATGAAAATAGTAAAAGATTAGCTGAATGTTTACAAAGTGGATTGAATGAAACAATTCAAAAAGAAAATAAAAGAGAATCTTTAAAAATAGAAAATATTTATATAGTAGATCATGTAGAAATACCAGTGGCAATTGTAGAATGTGGTTTTTTATCAAATGAAGAAGAAGAAAAACTACTCCCAACAGAAGAATATCAAAATAAACTTGCTTGGGGAATTTACGTTGGTATAATGAATTATTTTTATTGACATAAATGAATTTATTGTAAATATGTAGGGGCGAGCATAGCTCATCCGTTCTTCGGAGGCTTAACAAGAAACCTCCTTTAATAAGGGAGGTGGCAGCCGAAAAGGCTGACGGAGGGTTATTAAAGTTCTTTATGAGAACCCCCAGTCACCTAGCGGTGATAGCCCCCTTGTTAAAGGGGCTCGTTTGCCTACCCTAAGAAGTCTTTTTAAAATAATCCAGTTATTTTACCATTTTCATCAATATCAATTCCTTCTGCTGCTGGAACTTTAGGAAGCCCTGGCATAGTTAGAATAGCACCAGTTAAAACTACAATAAAACCAGCACCACTAGATACTTTTACATTTCTTACAGTAACTTCGAAATTTTCTGGAGCGCCAAGTTTAGTAGCGTCATCAGAGAAACTATATTGGGTTTTTGCAATACAAACTGGACAGTTTCCAAATCCAAGTTCTTCTAGTTTTGCAATTTCTTTTTCAGCTTCTTCTGTGTAAACTGTGGATTTTCCACCATAAATTTTTGTTACAACTGCATTTATTTTTTCTTTAATAGAAAGATTAGATTCATAACTATATGTAAAATGATTTTCTTTTTCACATAAATCTATAACTTCTTTTGCAAGCTCAGTGCCACCATTGCCACCATTTGCCCAAACATCAGATAAAACTACATTCGCACCTAGAGCTTTACATTCATTTGTAAGTAAATCAATTTCATTTTTGGTATCTGTTTCAAATTTATTTATTGCAACAACAGCAGGTAATTTATATACATTAGTTATATTAGAAATATGTCTTAAAAGGTTTGGCAAGCCTTTTTTCAATGCGTCTAGGTTTTCGTTTACAAGTTCAGATTTTTCCATACCACCATGCATTTTTAAAGCGCGAATAGTAGCAACTATAACAACACAAGAAGGTCTTAAATTAGCTAGTCTACATTTTATATCTAGGAATTTTTCTGCGCCTAAATCTGCACCAAATCCGGCTTCAGTAATTGCATAATCACCTAAACTCATTGCCATTTTTGTAGCAAGTACAGAATTACAACCATGAGCAATGTTTGCGAATGGTCCACCGTGAACTATAGCAGGAGTTCCTTCTAAAGTTTGAACTAAATTAGGTTTTATTGCCTCTTTTAAAAGTGAAGCCATAGCACCCTCTGCTTTTAAATCTCCAGCGGTTACAGGCTTTCCATTAAAAGTATATCCAACAATAATTCTTGAAAGTCTATTTTTTAAATCTGATATTGAGTTAGATAAACAAAGAATTGCCATAATTTCAGAGGCAACAGTTATATCAAAACCATCTTTTCTTGGAATACCATTTTTTCCACCACCAAGACCATCTTCAATGTTTCTTAGTTGTCTGTCATTCATATCAACAGCACGTCTCCAAGTAATTTTAGTTGGATCAATTCCAAGACTATTTCCTTGGAAAATGTGGTTATCAAGCATTGCAGCAAGAAGATTATTTGCAGCACCAATTGCGTGGAAATCTCCAGTAAAATGCAAATTTATATCTTCCATAGGGGCAACCTGAGCATAACCACCACCAGCAGCACCACCTTTAACACCAAAAACAGGTCCTAAAGAAGGTTCTCTAAGTGCAACAATAACATTTTTATTTAATTTTTTTAATCCATCTGCTAAACCAATAGTAGTTGTTGTTTTTCCTTCTCCAGCAGGAGTTGGGTTAATTGCTGTAACTAAAACTAGTTTTCCCTGATGATTTTTATTATGTTCAAGTAATTTTAAATCAATTTTAGCTTTATATTTGCCATAATAATCAAGATAGTCTTCTGGAATATTAGCAATTTTTGCAATTTCTCTTATGTGTTTAATCTCTGTACTTTGAGCAATTTCAATATCAGATTTCATATAAAACCTCCATGTTTATTATATTCTTTTGGTACATTATAATTTAACTTTGAATATTTTGCAATAAAAATATTCAATATTTTTTATTTGTAGGGGGCGCACTCTTGGGCGCCCCGTAAATATTTTAATAATTTAATTTAACGGGTTGCCGAGGACTGCGACCCCTACACCATTTGCAATAAACAAGAAAAAGGTATATAATTTATGACATGAATTTAATAATTAGGAGATAAATATGAACAATTATATAACAATTATTGGTGGCGGCTTAGCTGGATGCGAAGCAGCTTACCAAATTGCTAAACGAGGAATAAAAGTAAAATTATATGAAATGAAACCACAAAAGTTTTCGCCAGCACATTCAAATGAAAATTTAGCAGAAATAGTATGTAGTAATTCATTTAAATCAAATTTGCTTACAAATGCTTGTGGGCTTTTAAAAGAAGAATTAAGAATGTTAGATTCACTTCTTATAAAATGTGCAGATGAGACTTCAGTACCAGCAGGTCAAGCTTTAGCAGTAGATAGGGAAGAGTTTTCTAAAATGGTAACAGGGGCAATAAAAAACAATCCTTTAATAGAAGTAATAAATGAGGAAGTAACTAATATAGAAGAAATGTCGAAAGAGGGAATTGTTATTATTGCAACAGGACCGCTGACTTCTGAAAAACTATCAGAAAACATTCTAAAGTTAACAGGAGAAAATAAATTATATTTTTATGATGCAGCAGCGCCAATAATAAGTAAGGAGAGTATAGATTTTTCTATTGCATTTTATGGGGATAGATATAGCCAAGAAAAGAAGAAGGAAGAAACTGTAGAAGAGTGGAAAGAAAGGTTAGCAAATGAAGAACAAAGTTATATAAACCTTCCAATGAATAAAGAAGAGTATGAAGCTTTTTACAATGAATTAGTAAATGCCGAAGTTGTAACACTTCATGAATTTGAAAAAAGAGAAATATTTGAAGGGTGTATGCCAGTAGAAGTAATGGCAAAAAAGGGAGTGGACACACTAAGATATGGTCCGCTAAAACCAGTAGGATTTGATGATCCTAGGTTAGCTAAAAGACCATATGCTTTAGTACAATTAAGACAAGATAATGATTCTGCGACTATGTATAATATGGTAGGGTTTCAAACAAATTTAAAATATGGAGAACAAAAAAGAGTTTTTTCAATGATACCAGGGCTTCAAAATGCAGAATTTATAAAGTATGGTGTAATGCATAGAAATACATATATAAATTCACCAGAATTACTAGATGAAACATATAATTTAAAACAAAATCCAAACATATACTTCGCAGGACAAATAACTGGAGTAGAAGGATATGTTGAATCAATAGCATCAGGGATGGTTGCTGCTCTTAATGCAATAAATGATTTTACACAAAGAATTGTAGGGACAGGGTTCCACCCCTGCCCGCCATATGAAGAGAAAAACTCAACAAACAAAATCATATTCCCACCTCAAACAGTGATAGGAGCTCTTGCAAAATATATTTCAACACAAAATAAAAACTTTCAACCAATGAATGCAAATTTTGGAATATTGCCAGAACTAGAAGAAAAGATAAAAGATAAAAAATCAAGATATCAAAAATTATCTAGGAGAAGTTTAGAATTATTTAGTAAGGAAATTTTGTAAAAATGTAGGGGCTGGTCTTGACCAGCCCGTTATATAATAAAATATTTTTTCTTCGGGTCGGTCAAGACCGACCCCTACAAAATTTTTCTAATTTTAAATTTAGATAGAGAATTAGCAAAATATAGCACAAATCGACCCAAAACTCTTGCAAAAATTGTCAATAAGTGGTAAAATAATAAATAGGTATGGCATGTCCGTACAAAGGAGGTATTGATATGGAATATAAAAAATCAAGATGGGAAATTGAATATGATAATTATAATGCAAATAAAGATGAATTAAAAAGTAAAATCGCAGCAATAAAAAGAGAACAGGCCATATTAAAAGAAGGGCCAGAATATGCATCTAAGAAAAAAGAACTAGCAGCACTAGAAAAAACTCAGATTAAATATAACAAAATTGAAAAAAATAAAGTTAAAATAGAGAATACATTAAAGTTTAAAAAAGATGTAGTAAATAAAACTGCAGAATTGTTAGATGAAAAAGCTAAATTTGAAAAAATTGAGCAAATGAGTAAAAAATATGAGCAAGCAATGAATGAGTTAGACAAACAAAGTCAAGAAATATTAAATAGAGTTAAAAAAATTGATGAGGAATTGAAACAACCTAATCTTAAAGATGAAGATAGAGCAAGGCTACAAGAAGAACGAGATGCTAAAGTAAATAGTAATAAAGAGAATAATACAAAATATTCAGAGATTGCTAATAGAAAAGATGATGCAAATAGAATGTTAGAAACATATGATAAAGACAAAATAAATAAGGAAATATTAAAAAATGAACAATTAATAGGAAAATGTGATTTGATAGGTGCAAATTTAATGAAGGGAAAAAGTATGGAAGAAATAAGCGCAAAATTAGAAAATTTTGAGTTTACACCTAACAAAGACTTTTCTAAGAAAATACAAGCAATGAGAGAACTATATAGTAAGGAAAAGAAACCTGAAGAAAAACAGCCAGAAGAAAAGAAACCAGAAGAAAAAGAACCTGAAGTAGCTGAAGTAGAAGAAAAACCTGAAGTAGAAGAAAAACCAGTACCAGTTAGTGATTTTGAATTAAAACATCCAAGATTAGCAAAAATCAAAAATTTCTTTAAGGATACATACAACAAAGTGAAAAACACAGTACAAGATAAAATTGGTGATATAAAGAATAGATTTACTGGAGAAAGAGAAGAGGAAAAAGAACCTGAAACAATACATGACGATAATGAAAAACCAGTAGAAGAGAAAAAACCAGAATCAGAAGTAAAAACACCGGAAGTAATAGTGCCAGAAGCAGATAAAGATTTTGAATATGCCATGAAACATTTAGACGGAAAAGAGCAAGATGAAGTATTAAAGGCAATAGCTGAAAAAGGGACATCTGGATTTAGAGATAGTATAAAAGTTCAAAAACAAGAACAACTAGCAAACATGAGAAGAGCAAAAGCACAAGAATACGCTGAGAAGTATGGTGGAAGATATGAAACACAAGACGGAGCAGATCTAGATAAAAAAGATGATGAAGGAAGATAAATAATAAAAAAACCCAAGAAATTGGGTTTTTTTATTGCTTAATACTTGACAAATGCAAAAAAATAGTGTAAAGTATATTAGCATTACATTTTTATGGTGCGAATTTTTATGCAAATGTAGGGGCAAGGTTCCACCCTTACCCGACTAAAATTTTAATTATTCATATTGTAAAAGTGAGGGGTGTCATGGAAAAGAAAATAGAAGTAAGTATTCTTATTGAAATATATGGCAAACTTTTAACTGAAAAACAAGTAGATATTTTAGATAACTACTATAATATGGATTTATCTCTTTCAGAAATTGCTGAAAATAATCAAATTACTAGGCAGGCAGTTAGGGATATAATAAAGAAAGGAGAGAAAAAACTTTTCGAGTTTGAAGAAAAGCTACAAGTTATGAAAAAAATGCAAAAACAAGAAAAGCAAATTTCTAACATTTTATCAGAGCTTACACAGATTGAAGCAAAGTTTACAGATGAACAAATAGCTGAAATTTTAACACACATAAGAAAAGAATTAAGCTGTTTAGTGTAAACGAAAAACCAAAGGAGGAAGGATTTATGGCATTTGAAGGATTATCTTCAAGATTACAAGGGATAACTAGAAAGCTTAAAGGTAAAGCAAGAATTACTGAAAGTGACTTGAAAGAAGTTCTAAGAGAGGTAAAACTAGCATTACTAGAAGCAGATGTTAACTATAAAATAGTAAAAGATTTTATAGCAGTTATTAATGAAAAAGCTTTAGGGCAAGATGTTTTAAAATCTTTGACTCCAGGTGAACAAGTTGTAAAAATAGTAAAAGATGAGATGGAAGAATTGCTAGGTGGAGTAACTTCAAAAATAAACTTTACTCCAAACCCACCAACAATTATAATGTTAGTCCGGACTTCAAGGGTCTGGAAAAACAACAACAGCTGGAAAGTTAGCAAACCTTTTAAGAAAGCAGGGTAAAAAACCATTACTTGTTGCATGTGACGTATATAGACCAGCAGCTATAAAACAATTACAGGTAGTTGGAGCCCAGCTTAATATTCCAGTATTTGCAAACGAAAATTCAAAAGATGTTCCTCACATTGCGAAACAAGCGATGAATGAGGCAATGTCAAAATTAAATGATGTAATTATATTAGATACTGCAGGGCGACTTCATATAGATGAAGAATTAATGCAGGAATTAAAAAATATAAAATCAAATGTAAAACCACATGAGATTTTGCTTGTTGTAGACTCTATGACAGGGCAAGATGCAGTAAATGTGGCAAGCCATTTTAATGATAATTTAGGAATAGATGGTGTGATACTTACAAAATTAGATGGTGATACTCGTGGTGGTGCAGCACTTTCAGTAAAAAAAGTAACAGGAAAACCAATAAAATTTGCAGCAACAGGAGAGAAACTAAGTGATATAGAAGAATTTCATCCAGACAGAATGACATCAAGAATACTTGGAATGGGAGATATTCTTTCTGTAATAGAAAAAGCAGAAGAAGCATTTGATGCAGAAGAGGCTTTAAAATTAGAAAAAAAATTAAAAAAGCAAGAATTTGATTTAGATGATTATTTAACACAATTAAGACAAATGAAAAAAATGGGTTCATTCTCATCACTTATGAAAATGATACCAGGAATGAACAAGTTTGGCGATATAAAAGTAGATGACAAAGAATTTGTAAAAATAGAAGCAATAATATGTTCCATGACAAAAGCAGAAAAGAAAAATACAAAACTATTGAATGCAAGTAGACGTCAAAGAATAGCAAAAGGAAGTGGAACAAAAGTACAAGATATAAATAAATTTATAAACTCATATGAAATGACACAAAAACTAATGAAAAAAATGCAAAATAATAAAGGTGGAATGAAAAACATGCTAAAAGGGATAGACCCAAATGCATTAAAAGGTATGAAGTTCTAAAAAGCCCCTTTAATAAGGAGGCTGTCACCGATAGGTGACTGGGGGTTCTTATATGTGGATTTTTAAGAACCCTACGTCAGTGCTTACGCACTGCCACCTCCCTTGTTAAAGGAGGTTTCTAGTAGGTCTTCGAAGATTTTGAAGATTCAAATATTAATTAAGTTATTAAATTTAAAAAATATAAAGAAAAAAGAAAAAGAGGTGAAAAATATGGTAAAAATAAGACTACAAAGAGCTGGAAAGAAAAAAGCACCTTTCTATCATATAGTTGTTGCTGATTCTAAATCACCAAGAGATGGAAAAATAATAGAAGAAATTGGAACATACAATCCAATGGTTGAACCATCTGAATTAAAATTAGACAATGAAAAAGTAGAAAAATGGTTAAAAAATGGTGCAAAACCAACAGACACAGTAAAACGTCTAATCGAAAAAAACAAATAATGGAGGCATTTTAAATGAAAGAAACATTAACAACAATCATTAAGAGTTTAGTAACAGATGAATCAGCTATTTTAATAAACGAAATAGAGGGAGAAAAATCTGTTATATACGAAGTACGTGTTGCAGAAAGCGACATGGGAAAAGTTATTGGAAAAGAAGGAAGAATTGCAAAAGCAATAAGAACAATAATGAAAGCCCAAGCTGCAAAAGACAGCAAAAAAATAACTATAGAATTTATTGGTTAGGATTTAAAATATGGATAAATATTTTGAAATAGGTCAAATTGTAAATACAAATGGATTAAAAGGCGTTGTAAAAGTAAAGCCTTTTACAGACGATATCAAAGAGTTTGAAACTTTTGAAAGCATATATGTTCAAAAAAAAGCTGAATTAGTAGAATTTAAAATTGAAAGTGTAAGATATGCTAAAAACATGGTATTTCTTAAACTTGAAGGAATAGATACTATTGAAGAAGCTGAAAGCTTAAGAAACTTTTATATAAAGGTAAATAGAGATGCGCTGCCAGAATTAGAAGAGGATTCTTATTATATTGTCGATTTGCTTGAATGTGAAGTTATAACAATAGATGGAGAAAATCTTGGAAAAATGGATGACATTTTTAATACCGGAAGTAATGATATATATGTTGTAAAAAATGAAGAAGGAAAACAAATACTATTACCAGCTATAGGAGAAGTAATAAAAGAAGTTGATATTCCAAATAAAAAAATCACAGTAAAATTAATGGAAGGTTTAATATAAATGAAAATAAATATTTTAACACTTTTTCCAGAAATGTTTGAGCCACTAAAACAAAGTATAATTGGAAGAGCTTGTGAGAAAGAACTAATACAATTAAATATAATTAATATCAGGGATTTTTCAAAAGATAAGCATAAAAAGGTTGATGATACTCCATATGGTGGAGGGGTAGGAATGGTTATAAAGCCAGATGTTGTATATGATGCATTTAAAAGTCTAGAGACGGAAAATGCAAAAACAATATATCTATCACCGCAAGGAAAAACATTAAACCAGGAAAAGGTAAAACTTTTAAGTAAAGAGAAAAATTTGATTTTACTATGTGGGCACTATGAGGGAATCGACCAAAGAGTTTTAGATGAGATTGTAGATGAAGAGATATCTATCGGAGACTATGTATTAACAGGTGGAGAACTACCAGCAATGGTTTTAGTTGATAGTGTTAGCAGATATGTTGAAGGGGTATTGAACTGTGAATCTACAGTTGAGGAGTCTTTTTCAAATGGACTTTTAGAATATCCACAGTATACAAGACCAGAAATATTTTTGAATAAAGAAGTGCCAGAAGTATTACTCTCTCGGAAATCATAAAAAAATTGAAGAGTGGAGAAAACAAAAATCTATAGAAATAACAAGACAAAAAAGACCAGATTTATTATAAAAAAGTTAAGAAGGAGGTTCAGAAAATGGACATTATAAAATCAATTGAACATGAACAAATGAAAAATAGAATTCCAGAATTAAAAGTTGGAAATACAGTAAAAGTTCATGTAAGAGTTAAAGAAGGAAACAGAGAAAGAATTCAAGTTTTCGAAGGAACAATAATAAAAGTACAAGGTGGAGGAGTTAACCAAACATTTACAGTAAGAAGAATTTCTTATGGTGTTGGTGTAGAAAAAACATTTTTAGTACATTCTCCAACAGTAGAAAAAGTAGAAGTAGTAAGAGTAGGTAAAGCAAGAAGAGCAAAATTATTCTATTTAAGAGAAAAACTTGGAAAATCTGCTAAAACTAAAGAACAAGTTGGTGCAAGAATTGAAACTAAGGAAATAGTTTTAAAAGAAGAAATGACTGAAGAAGCTGTAGAGGCTCCAGAAGAAGCACCAGCAGTTGAAACAGAAAATCCAGTTGTAGAAGAAGTTGTTGATACAGTAACAGAAGAAACTACAACAGAAGTAAAAGAATAAGATATTAAAAATTTGTAGGGGCGCATGATTGCGCCCTGAAATTTTTGGAAAATATATTGCAAACGTGTAGGGGCGCTGCCTTCAGCGCCCCCTACAATATTGTAATAAAAAAATGAAAATTACATATAATTAACTATGATTATATTAAAAAAGAAAAACATAAAAGAAATAACAATATATTTAATAATAGCAGGCGTATTGCCTGCTATATTTTTATGCTTGGACATGAATAGACAAAAGAGTGTTACAGCAACATCTGCCCAAGCTACAACTAATACATACGAAATTTTAGTTGATGTTGAAGAATCTATTCTATATCTTATTCAGGATAAACAAATAATAAAAACATATTCTTGTTCAGGTGGGAAATGGTCAACTCCATCTCCGATAGGTACATGGAAAATAACTGGGAAAGATAAATGGGGAGAAGGTTTTGGACGGAAGATGGATGGGGATAAATGTTCCTTGGGGGCAATTTGGAATACATGGAACATTAGATCCGTATTCAGTTGGTTGGGCAAGCTCACATGGGTGTATAAGAATGAATAATGATGATGTAGCTGAACTGTATAGTGTAGTTCCGGTTGGTACAAAAGTTGTTATATCAAATGGAGTATATGGGTGTTTTGGAACAGGATTTAGAGATTTAAAATCCGGAATGTATGGAGCAGATGTTATGCAAATCCAGAAAAAATTAAAAGAATTGGGTTTTTTTAAAGGAATTCCAAATCGGAAAATTTGGCTCGGAAACTGAAAATGCAGTAAAAAAATACTGCATGGCAAACGAATTGTATGTAAGAAAAACCATAGATGTGGAATTACAAAAACACATGGGGTTTTATTTAATGGACTGAAGTAAAATTATTATTTTTATTATTAAAATTTTCTTGCAAACCATTAATCTTATGTTATAATTAATAATATAGGGAGTGGTTTTATGAGAAACAAAAAGTTATTATATGTTTTAATACCAGTACTAATAGTTGTATTAGTCATAATTGCAGGGCTTATTTATTTAACATTAAATGGTACACCAGAAAGCATATTTAAAAATGCAATTAATAGAGTTTTTGGAGCCATTGAAAGTGATGAAGGAATGCTTACTACAATGAAAGGTACAATAAATTTAACTGCAGATGTTGAGTCAGAGAATGAACAAATGCAAGCAGTAAATACTATGTTAGAAGGAACAAGCATAGGACTAAATATGGAAGCTGATACAGAAAATTTTATAGTGAAAGAGGATTTAAATGTAACAGTTAGCAATGAAAGTATTTTAAATGCTTTGATACTTATACAAGACCAAAAGGGATATGTATATTTAAAGGATTGGTTAGATAAATATCTTGAGTTGCCAGAAGAAATGTTGGAATATTCAGAGCTTACAGAATACTATGATAATATAGCTACATTAGATCAAAATAAATTAATGGAAGCCATAGAAGAGGAATTAATAGAAGCAATTTCTAATCAAGAATTAGTTCAAGAAAAAACAACTTTAGTTTTAGATGGAAAAGAGACAAAAGTCACAGCATCAACTCTTAGTTTAAAGGATACACAAGTTAATACCTTTTATAGTGGATTGTTTACTAATTTAAGACAAAGCGAAAAATTCCAAGCTGCATTAGGAGAATATAAAGACGAGGTATTAACTGCTATAGATGAAATGGTTCAAGAAATGGGAGAGGCTGAAGATTTAGAATTTGTATTTACAATTTATACAAAGGGATTTTTAAATAAATTTGTTGGAGTGTCTGCAAAATCTATTGATACTTATTATGAAGAAGTGACAGGCCTTGATATTTTAAAACATAATGATGAAAAACATGAATTTGTAGCATATAATGAATATGAGGGAGAAAGAGAAGAAACATTAAAATTAACAATTGAAGACAAAAAAGAAAGTAAAGATAAAGGGACAGCAACAATTACAATAACAGTAGACGAAGAAGAATTAGTATTAGTATATAATTATGAAACAAAAGGAAACCAAACAACATTTGTATTATCTACTGAGGTTGAAGGAGTAAAAATTGCAATTTCAGGAAATACTGTTAAAGAAGGAAAAAATGTTAATGGAAATTTTGTAATATCAGTACAAGAAGAATCATTTGGAAAAGTTAATTTGAATTGTGCTTATGATTTCACATATGATGTAGAAATTCAAAAAGTAGATGTTCAAAATGCAGTTCTAATTAATGAGTTAAGTGAAGAAGACCAAACAGAACTTATGACAAATTTACAAAGTTCAACATTATATCAGCTTATAGGAACAAGTGGTTTGTTTGAAGAAACGGAAAGTGATTATTATGATGAGCCGGAAATTTCTTATAACGAACCAGAGGTGACATCTGATGGATACACTGTAAAATATAATGTACCAGATGGATTTAAAGTTTCTAGATATAGTTCTGAAGATTATAAAATGTATGATGATGAAAATTATAATTCAGTAGATGTAAGTATAGAATGGGATTCGGTTGATACATACATGAGTTATTTAGATGAGGAATATGTATTAACATCTGAATATTATGAAAATCAACAAATAAGTGATGTGAAAACATATAATGTAAACGGAAAAGAATATAAATTTAGAACCATAACATACAATGATGAATATGCTTCATATATAAATTTATATTTTGCATATGAATTAGATGACGAATATTGCTATCTTATAGAAGTAGAATCTGAAGATAGAAATATTTCTATGGATACATTAAAATATTTCTTAGATATAGTAATTGAATAAAGAAATGTAGGGGTCGCATCCCTGGGAGTGACCCCAGGACAAAGGGACATAAACAACGTCCCTTTGTCCTTCGAAATTTTAAAAAATTTCACTAAAACCTTGACAAGCCCTCTATCCGTATGTTATTATAATAAAGCACATTTTGTGTTTTAATACAAAAGTGCACATATAATATTATAATTTATAGATGGTGATTAAAATAGAAAATAACAAGATTTTAATAAGTTAAAATTAATAAAAGTGTAGGGACATAAGAAATTGATGTCTAAATAGATATAAAAATCTAACTACACTTTTTTGTTATGTTATTTTATGTTGTTTAAAATTAGAAGAAAGAGGAATTAAATTTAATCTAAGGTTATTAAAAGTAAAATCGCTTAGGGCAGTACGGTTTTGCAAGTAAATAAAACATTTTATTTTTAAGAGGGACTTTCTTTGAAATGAATATATATCCTGCTCAAAATAAAAAAGGGAGTTGATTTATTTTGTTAACAGACATGGACATTGGAAAAGCAAAGAGAAAAACCTTTGCAAGAATAGGTGACTACATAGACATACCAAACTTAATTCAAGTACAAAAAGATTCTTATGATTGGTTTGTTAAAGAAGGACTAGGAGAAGTATTAAAAGATATTTCACCAATTATTGATTACACAGGAAATTTGGTTTTAGAATTTTTCGATTACTACATGGAAGAAGAAACTAAATATTCACTAGAAGAAGCAAAAGAAAGGGATGCTACATATTCAACAAGATTACATGTAAAAGTAAGATTAATAAACCGTGAAACAGGAGAAATTAAAGAGCAGGAAATTTATTTAGGTGATTTCCCACTTATGACAGATAGTGGAACATTTATTATAAATGGTGCAGAAAGAGTTGTTGTAAGTCAGCTTGTTAGATCACCAGGATGCTACTATGAATCAGATTACGATAAAACAGGTAAAAAATTATATAAATCAACAGTTATGCCAATTCGTGGTGCATGGCTTGAATATGAAACAGATGCAAATGATGTTTTTTATGTAAGAATAGATAGAACAAGAAAATTACCAGTAACAACACTACTTAGAGCAATTGGATTAGTATCTGATGAGCAAATAATTGATTTATTTGGAGAAGATGAAAAAATACTTGCTACAATAGCTAAAGATACTGTTAAAACTGCTGATGAAGCAATTGTAGAAATATACAAAAAATTAAGACCTGGTGAATTACCAACTGTAGATGCTGCAAGAAATTTATTCAATAACTTATTCTTTGATCCAAGAAGATATGATTTAGCAAAAGTTGGAAGATATAAATTTAATAAGAAATTAAGTTTGGCTTCAAGAATAGAAAATAAAGTGGCATTTAGCGATATTATAAACGGTGAAACAGGAGAAGTTTTTGTAGAAGCTGATAATGTAATTTCTCCAGAAGTTGCAAGGGACATCCAAAATTCTGGAATTAATGTTGTTGATGTTAAAGTAAACGACAAAAAGGTAAGAATTATAGGTAATGGAACAGTTGATATTCACGATTTTGTAAAACTTAAAAAACTTGAAGTAAAAGAAACAGTAAACTATGAAGTATTAAAAAACATATTAGAAAATAATGAAGAAAAAGACCTAGAAAAAGTTATAGAAGAAAGAATGGAAGAATTAGTTCCAAAACATATTGTAACAGAAGATATAATTTCATCAATTAACTATTTATTAAATTTACAATATGATTTAGGAAATGTAGATGATATTGACCATTTAGGGAATAGACGTATTAGATGTGTTGGTGAATTATTACAAAATCAATTTAGAATTGGTTTAACAAGATTAGAAAGAGTTGTAAGAGAAAGAATGACAATTCAAGATTTAGATGTAATTACACCACAAACATTAATTAACACAAAACCAATCACATCAGCAATAAGAGAATTCTTTGGAAGTTCTCAATTATCACAATTCATGGATCAAACAAACCCACTTTCAGAATTAACACATAAAAGAAGAATTTCTGCGTTAGGACCTGGGGGACTTTCAAGAGAAAGAGCTGGATTCGAGGTACGTGACGTTCACTATACTCATTATGGTAGATTATGTCCAATAGAATCTCCTGAAGGACCAAACATAGGGCTTATTTCAGCACTTTCTACATTTGCAATTATAAATGAATATGGATTTGTTGAAACACCATATAGAAAAGTAGATCCAAAAACACATAAAGTAACAGATGAAGTTATATATATGACAGCAGACGAAGAAGATGGACATATTATAGCTCAAGCATCTGAACCACTTGATAAAAATGGAAAATTTGTAAACAAAAAAATAAAAGTAAGATACTTAGACGAAATAATGGAAGTTGAAGCAGACAGAGTAGACTATGTTGATGTATCACCAAAACAATTAGTTTCTGTTGCTGCTGCAATGATACCTTTCTTAGAGCATGATGATGCTAACCGTGCATTAATGGGTGCAAACATGCAACGTCAAGCAGTTCCACTTATGATAACAGATTCACCAATAGTTGGAACAGGTATTGAATATAGAGCTGCAAAAGACTGTGGAATTACAGTATTAGCAGAACATGATGGTGTTGTTGAAAAAGTTACTGGAGACGACATAACAATAAAAACAAAAGCTGGTTTAGATACATATAAATTACGTAAATTTAAAAGAACAAATGGTGGAACTTGTATCAACCAAAAACCAATAGTTGTAAAAGGTGAAAAAGTTAAAGCTGGAGATGTTATTGCAGATGGTCCTTCAACACAAAACGGAGAAATGGCTTTAGGTAAAAACGTACTTATTGCTTTCACAACTTGGGAAGGTTACAACTATGAGGACGCTATATTATTAAGTGAAAGATTAGTTAAAGAAGATGTTTATACATCTATCCATATTGAGGAATATGACTGTGAATGCCGTGACACAAAATTAGGAGCAGAAGAAATAACAAGAGATATTCCAAACGTAGGCGAAGATAGCTTAAAAGACCTTGATGAAAGAGGAATTATAAGAATTGGTGCTGAAGTTAGACCAGGAGATATCTTAGTTGGTAAAGTTACTCCAAAAGGAGAAACAGAACTTACTGCAGAAGAAAGATTGCTACGTGCTATATTTGGTGAAAAGGCAAGAGAAGTACGTGATACATCTTTAAGAGTACCACACGGTGAAGCAGGAACAATAGTTGATGTTAAAATTTATACAAGAGACAATTCAGAGGAACTTGGACCTGGTGTAAATGAAGTAATTAGAGTATATATAGCTCAAAAGAGAAAAATTTCTATAGGAGATAAAATGGCTGGACGTCATGGTAACAAAGGTGTTGTTTCAAGAATATTACCAGTTGAAGATATGCCATTTATGCCAGACGGAACTCCAGTAGACGTTGTATTAAACCCTCTAGGTGTACCATCTCGTATGAACTTAGGGCAAGTTTTAGAAGTTCACTTAGGTGCAGCTGCAAGATTATTAGGGCTTAAAGTTGCAACACCAGTATTTGATGGTGCTTCTGAAGAAGATATAGAAAATCTATTAAAAGAATCTGGATTATCTGAAGATGGAAAAACAATTCTATATGATGGTAGAACAGGTGAACCATTTGATAAACCAATCACTGTTGGTGTAATGTATATGTTAAAACTTCACCACTTAGTTGATGATAAAATACATGCTCGTTCAACAGGACCATACTCATTAGTAACACAACAACCTCTAGGAGGTAAAGCACAATTTGGTGGACAAAGATTTGGTGAAATGGAAGTTTGGGCATTAGAAGCATATGGTGCTGCTTACACACTACAAGAAATTTTAACAATAAAATCAGACGATGTTGTAGGAAGAGTAAAAACATATGAAGCTATTGTTAAAGGAGATAATGTTCCAGAACCAGGTGTACCAGAAAGCTTTAAAGTATTAATAAAAGAATTACAAAGTTTAGGATTAGATGTTCGTCTATATTCTCAAGATAATGAGGAGCTAGAGCTTAAGGAAAACATTGAAGAAGGAATAGATTTTAATTTAGAAGATAGAAGTGTTCTTCCAGAACCAGAAGAAGCAGTACTAGATGATGAAGAATTAAGTGAAGAATTCATAGAAGACGAAATCCTTCTAGATGAAGAAGATATATATGACAACGAGCTAGCAGAAGACAATCTAGAAAATGATAATGATTCATTTGAAGAATAAGATTTTGTATTTTGTGTTTTGTATTTGGATGTTGGTTATTTCTAAAAACCAAATACGAAACACCAAACACATTTATTTAATAAATTAAATAGAAAATTACATAAAAAATAAAATATAATCTTTAAGGAATTGTTCGAGCAATGTATGTGTTTTATTATAATATGTAATATTGTAGGGGCGAACCCCAGGGTGCCCGCGAAAAATTACTGTATATAAGGAGGAATACACCTAAATGGAAAATACAGAAAACAAAGATGAATTAGAAATTTTTGACAAGATTCAAATAGGACTTGCATCTGATGACAAAGTAAGAGAATGGTCAAAAGGTGAAGTAAAAAAACCAGAAACAATTAATTATAGAACATTAAAGCCAGAAAAAGATGGATTATTTTGTGAAAAAATATTTGGACCTACAAAAGACTGGGAATGCCATTGTGGTAAATATAAAAGAATAAGATATAAAGGAATAATCTGCGATAGATGTGGTGTTGAAGTTACAAAATCTAAAGTAAGACGTGAAAGGATGGGACATATTGAGCTTGCATCACCAGTTGCGCATATTTGGTATTTCAAAGGAATTCCAAGTAGAATAGCATTATTATTAGATATATCTCCAAGAAGCTTAGAAAAAGTAATTTATTTTGCATCTTATATTGTAGTTGATAAAGGAACATCAGGACTTTCTAAATGTCAAGTATTAACTGAAAAAGAATATCGTGATGCTGAAGAAAAATATGGAAAAGGTTCTTTTACAGCTAAAATGGGAGCAGAAGCCATAAGAACATTACTAAAAGAGATAGATTTAGAAAAATTATCAGCCAAATTAAATAAAGAAATAGAAAAATCAACTGAACAAAAAAAGGCAAAACTTGTAAAAAGATTAGATACAGTTGAAAGCTTTAGAATATCTGGAAATAAACCAGAATGGATGGTAATGAGTGTTATTCCAGTAATTCCACCAGAAATAAGACCAATGGTTCAATTAGATGGTGGTAGATTTGCCACATCTGACTTAAATGACTTATATAGAAGGGTAATAAACAGAAATAACAGATTAAAAAGATTATTAGAGCTTGGAGCTCCAGAAATAATCGTAAGAAATGAAAAAAGAATGCTTCAAGAATCTGTAGATGCATTAATAGATAATGGTAGACGTGGAAGACCAGTTACAGGTGCTGGAAATAGACCATTAAAATCATTATCAGATATGCTAAAAGGAAAACAAGGTAGATTTAGACAAAACTTATTAGGAAAAAGGGTTGACTACTCTGGACGTTCAGTTATAGTAGTTGGACCAGAGCTAAAAATCTATCAATGTGGTCTTCCAAAAGAAATGGCAATTGAGTTATTTAAACCATTTGTTATGAAGGAATTAGTTGGAAGAGGATTAGCACATAATATTAAAAATGCTAAGAGAATGGTAGAAAAATTGAGACCAGAAGTATGGGATATTTTAGAAGAGGTTATTCAAGATCACCCAGTAATGTTAAACCGTGCCCCAACACTTCACAGATTAGGTATACAAGCATTTGAACCAGTACTAGTAGAAGGTAGAGCTATAAAACTACATCCATTAGTTTGTACAGCATTTAATGCTGACTTCGACGGTGACCAAATGGCAGTTCACGTTCCATTATCACCAGAAGCACAAGCAGAAGCAAGATATTTGATGCTATCAGTAAATAACTTACTTAAACCACAAGATGGTAAACCAGTAACAGTTCCAACTCAAGATATGATTCTTGGAAGTTATTACTTAACAATGGAGGTAAAAGGAGAACTAGGAGAAGGTATGTATTTTATAGATGAGGACGAAGTTCTTCTTGCATACCAAAATGGAGACTTAGGTTTACATGCTAAAGTAAAAGTAAGAATTACAAAAACTGTAGATGAAGAAGAAATAACCAGAACTATAGAAACAACAGCAGGAAAAATAATATTTAACCAAGGAATTCCACAAGATTTAGGCTTTGTTGATAGAAGCAAACCAGAAAACGAATTCCAAAAAGAAATTAATTTCCCTGTTATGAAGAAAAATTTAGGCTCAATAATTGCAAAATGTATTGATGTTCATGGATTAAATGTAACAGCAGAAGTATTAGACTATATTAAAACTCTAGGATACAAATATGCAACAAAAGGTGCATTTACAGTATCAGTTGCAGACGTTGCAGTTCCAGAAGCTAAAAAACAAATTTTAGCAGAATCAGAAAAACAAGTAGAAGAAATAGCAAAACAATATAAACGTGGTTTAATAACAAACGACGAAAGATATGATTCTGTTATCAAAGTATGGGAAAAAGCAACAGACGATGTTACAGAAGCAATGAAAGGTAACTTTGATGAATTAAACCCAATATATATGATGGCACAATCTGGAGCCAGAGGTAATATGAACCAATTACGCCAAATTGCTGGTATGCGTGGTCTTATGGCCAATACATCTGGTAAAGCGGTAGAAATTCCAATCAAAGCATGCTTTAGAGAAGGTCTAGATGCTTTAGAATACTTTATTTCATCTCACGGTGCTAGAAAAGGTTTAGCTGATACTGCCTTAAGAACAGCTGACTCTGGATACTTAACAAGAAGATTAGTTGATGTTTCTCAAGATATTATAGTTAGAGAACATGATTGTGGAACAGATGAATATATTGAAGTAACAGATATTAAAGACGGAAATCAAATAATAGAAAAACTACATGAAAGATTAGTAGGAAGATATGCTTATGAAAATATAGTAAATCCACAAACAGGCGAATTAATTGTGGATAATGACACATTAATTTCAACAGATATTGCAGATAAAATAATTAGCGCAGGATATACAAGTGTTAAAGTGCGTTCAGCACTTGGATGTAAAACAAAACATGGTGTATGTGCTAAATGTTATGGTATGGGCTTAGCAACAAGAAAAGAAGTAAATATAGGAGAAGCAGTTGGTATTATAGCTGCACAATCAATCGGTGAACCAGGTACTCAGCTTACAATGAGAACTTTCCACACTGGAGGTGTTGCTGGAGGAGATATCACACAAGGTCTTCCAAGGGTTGAAGAGTTATTTGAAGCAAGAAAACCAAAGGGTGTTGCAGTAATTTCTGAAATAAGCGGAAAAGTTTCTATTGCAGATTCTAAGAAGAGAAAAGAAGTAACAGTGACAGGTAAAGACAATGCAAAAACATACTTAATTAGCTTTGGATCAAAACTAAGAGTAAAAGATGGAGACGAAATAGAAGCAGGAGAAGCAATTACAGAAGGTTCAATAAATCCAAGTGAAATACTTGCAATAAAAGGACCAGAAGGAGTATTTAAATACTTAACTTCAGAAGTTCAAAAAGTTTATAGAAACCAAGGTGTTGATATAAATGATAAACATATTGAAGTAATTGGTAGACAAATGCTTAAGAGAGTTAAAATTGAAGATCCAGGTGATACAAACTTATTTGCAGGTTCATTAATAGACAGAAATGAATTAGAAGAAATGAACAAACAAATGAGAGAAGAAGGAAAGAAAGAAGCAACAGGAACAAGAGTATTACTTGGAATAACAAAAGCATCACTTGCAACAGAAAGTTTCTTATCAGCAGCATCTTTCCAAGAAACAACAAGAGTATTAACAGAAGCAGCAATAAAAGGAAAGAGAGATTCTCTAATAGGACTAAAAGAAAACGTTATCATAGGAAAATTAATTCCAGCAGGAACAGGTATGCCAAATTACAAAAATGTAATAGCAAGAGCAGAAAACGAAAAACAAGAAGAAGCTGTAGAAGTTGAAGAATAAAAATAAAGAGGACATTAAAGTCCTCTTTGTTTTTGTGTTAAGTATTTGGAATTTAGATATGTAGGGGTCGCACCCTAGAGCGACCAGTTCTTAGAAGGCTAATCAAAAAATGGAGGGGCAGGGGTGGAACCCTAGCCCTTACAATTTTTTATTTTCTTACAAATTATTCATTTTTGGTTGAAATAAAAAATAAAAAGTGTTAAAATAAATGTGCACGTGATTTTTTTCGACATAAAATTTATTTTTGGGAGGAATTATTGTGAATAAGATTAAGATTTTTGCTTGTAAATCAGCAGAAAAATTTACAAAAGAGGTATGTGATTGCTTAGGATTACCAATGGGAGAAAAAGATTCTTTTAAGTTTAAAAATGATAATAACTTTGTGCAATTTAAAGAAACAGTAAGAGATTATGACGTATACATAGTACAAACAACAGAACCACCAGTAAATGAAAGAATTATGGAATTATTAATTACAATTGATGCAGCTAAAAGAGCATCTGCAAAAAGAATAACAGCAGTGTTACCATATTTTATGTATTCAAGATCAGATAAAAAAGACCAACCAAGAATACCAGTAACAGCAAAATTAATGGCACAACTTTTAGAAGCGGCAGGTGCTGATAGAGTAATAACATGTGATTTGCATAATCCTGCAATACAAGCATATTTTGACATTAAATGTGATAGATTAACAGGAAAACATTTATTAGAAAAATATTTCCAAAATAAAGAATTAGAAGATATAGTAGTAGTAGCTACAGATGCTGGAAGTTCAAAAAAAGCATATAAGTATTCAGAATTTTTTGAATGTCCACTTGCATTAATAGATAAAAGAAGAGAATCTAATAATGATAATGCCGTAGCAACAAATATAATAGGAGATGTAAAGGGAAAAACAGCATTAATATTTGATGATGAAGTAAGTACAGCAGGAACTCTTGTTGAAGCAGCAAATATATTAAAAGAGCATGGAGCAAAAGAAATATATGCAGGTGCAACACATGGAGTATTAGTTGGACCAGCGATAGAGAGAATTGTAAAATCACCAATTAAAGAACTAGTAGTAACAAATACAATACCATTAGAACCTGAAAAACAAATAGATAAAGTAAAAGTAGTTTCAATAGCACCATTATTTGCAGAAGCAATAAGGAGAATAAATGAAGGACAAGCTTTAGGAGATTTATTTGAATACGATAAATAGAACTGTAGGGGCGCATGATTGCGCCCTAAATTATATATTGATTTTTTGTGGGGCGCAATCATGCGCCCCTACAACATTTTTTATATGGAACTATTGACAAAACTAGCATTTTTTTGTATAATATACAAAGTTATGATAATCCCAGCAATAGGAGAGAAAAAGCGGGGGGAGGGAAACAAAAAATGGCAGAAATTAAAGTTAATAATGGAAATATAGAAGATGCATTAAGAAGATTTAAAAGACAATGTGTAAGAAATGGTGTATTACAAGAGGTTAGAAAAAGAGAACATTATGAAAAACCAAGTGTAAAAAGAAAGAAAAAATCAGAAGCAGCTAGAAAAAGAAAATTTTAAAAAATAGAAATTAGAGGTGAGAAGGTAAGAAACAAATACTTTTCGCCTTTTTATTTTAAAATAAATAATTTTTAACAGTGTAGGGGGTGTAGCCTTCGGTGCCCCGTAAATGTTTTAAATATAAATTTAATTACGGGTCGCCCAGGGGTGCGACCCCTACAGAAGTTATAATAAATAATTATTTTGTAGGAATAAATAAACAATACAAGGGAAAAATCTAAATATAAAGGAGATTTTATTATGTCATATAAAACAGAAGAAATAAAAAAAAGTGTAAATCTTCATTGCATTGGAACAGAAAAGTTTAAGACAAATTTAATTGCTATTTTTTTAACAGTACCATTAAGTAGGGAAATGGTCACATATAATGCAATAATACCAGCAGTACTAAGAAGGGGGACAAATAATCTAAAGTCACAAGAAGAAATAAGTATTGCGCTTGAAAATATGTATGGAGCAACATTTGACTGTGGTATAGAAAAAACGGGAGATAACCAAATACTTAAGTTCTATTTAGAAATGGTAAATGATGAATTTTTAGAAACTGGGGAAAATAACCTAACTAAAGGTATAAATTTATTATTAGATATAATATTTAACCCATTAATAGAAGACAATAAATTTAATGAAAAATATTTAAAGACTGAAAAAGAAAACATGAAACAAATCATTGAAGCAAAAATAGATAATAAAGATAGATATGCTTTTGAGAGATGTGTAGAAGAAATGTACAAAAATAAAATATATGGACTTTACAAATATGGTTATATAGAAGATTTAGGAGCAATAGATGGTGAAAACTTATATGAACATTATAAAAGCTTAATAAATACTGCAAAAATAGATATATTTGTTTCAGGAAATATAAAAGAGGAGGAAGTATTGACTGCTACGAAACAAAATGAGAATATACAAAAGTTACAAGAAAGAGCAGATATTCATATTATAAATTCAGAAAAATCATTTAATTTAAATGCTGGAGAAGCAAAAGAAATTGAAGAAAAAATGGACATAACACAAGGAAAACTTGTAATAGGAACGGATGTTAATCTAAATGAAGAAGATAGTAATTATAAAATATCTTTATATAATGTTATTTTAGGGGAAGGAGCAACATCAAAGCTATTCCAAAACGTAAGAGAAAGAGAAAGTTTGGCATATACTGCAAGATCAAACTATATTAAAACAAAAAATAATATATATATTAGATGTGGAATTGAGATAGATAATTACGAAAAAGCTGTAAAGGTAGTAAAAGAACAGCTAGAAGCTATGAAAAATGGTGAATTTACTGAAGGAGATATTGAAAATGCAAAAAAATATGTGGTTTCGGGTTTAAAGACAACTCGAGAAGAACAAGACGCAGAATTAACTTATTATTTAGGTCAAGAACTCGCAGATAAATTCATAACATTTGAAGAGTATGAAGAAAAAATTAAAAAAATAACTAAAGAGGATATACAAAAAGTTGCTCAAAACGTAAAGATTAATACTATTTATTTTTTAAGGAATTAATAAACGTTTAGAATATAAAATAGTAATTTATGCGAGAGATACTTCGAAGAATTAAAAAAAGCCCCTTTAACAAGGGGGCTGTCACCGCTAGGTGACTGGGGGTTCTTTTTCAAGTGTTTAAGAACCCTCCGTCAGTGCTTACGCACTGCCACCTCCCTTATTAAAGGAGGTTTCTTGTGTAGCCTTTGTAGTCCCTTTTGCAATAAACATATTCGCATAAATTATTATTTTTTATTTTTAATAAATTTTGAGAGGAGAGAATGATGCAAATTATAGAAAATTCAAAAGTAAAAGAAAAACTATATATAGAAAAACTAGAAAATGGTTTAACAATAATGATAATGCCTAAAAAAGGTGTACAAAAAAAATACGTAATTTGGGCAACAAATTATGGCTCTATAGATAATAAATTTATAGTTCCTGGAGAAACTGAAGTGACTGAAGTTCCAGAGGGAATTGCACATTACTTAGAACATAAAATGTTTGAACAAGAGAGTGGAAAAAATAGCTTAGATACTTTAACTGAAATAGGAGTAGATGCAAATGCATATACAACAACAAATCATACAGCTTATCTTTTTGAATGTACAGATAATTTCTATCCTGCTTTAGATGAACTTATGGATTATGTACAACACCCGTACTTTACAGATGAAAATGTTGATAAAGAAAAGGGAATTATATCTCAAGAAATAATGATGTATGATGATGCTCCAGATTGGGCAGTGTATATGAATGCAATAAGAAGTATGTATGAAATTAATCCAATAACTATAGATATTGCGGGAACAGTAGAATCAATAAAAGAAATAGATAAAGAGGTACTTTATAAATGCTATAACACATTTTATAATTTGAGCAATATGGTAATGTGTGTGGTAGGAGATTTTGTTCCAGAAGAATTAGTAGAAGAAATAAAAAAACGTATAGTTAAGGATGAAAAATCATTAGGAGAAATAAAAAGAATTAGAGAAGAAGAACCTGCAAAAATTGTTAGAAAAGAAATTTCTAAAATAATGGAAGTAAGTATGCCATTATTTGTAATCGGAATAAAAGATACAAAATTAAGTGAAAAAGAAGATAAAGAAAGTGTTGTGAAAAAACACATAGCAATAGAGATTTTATTAAATATGCTAATTGGAAAAAGCTCTAAAACATATAAAAAATTATATGAGCAGGGAATAATTATGGCTGAGCCTTATTTGGAATATGAATTTGAGAAAACATATGCACATATAACAATTACAGGACAATCAAAAGATCCTAAAAAAGTATTAGAAGAAATTTGTAATCAAATTAATGAATTTAAAGAAAAAGGATTAGATGAGGAACATTTTAAAAGAATAAAAAACATGATATATGGTGGTTATATAAAAGAATATAATGACGTATCTGCTATTGCAAGGATGTTTATTTCTGATTATTTTAAAGGAATAAACAGTTTTGATTATTTAGAAAACTTTAGCCAAGTAACAAAAGAATATGCACAGAACATTTTAAAAGAAGTATTTAAAGAGGAAAATATAGTAATATCTATAGTAAAAGGAAAATAATTTTTTATAGAATATACAAAACGGCTTAAATTATAGACGAATTGTACAAATTATTATTTTCCAAAGAGGTGAGAAATGAACACAATTACATTTCCAGGATTGAATTTAGAATTTAATATTTCAAAAGTTGCGTTTAAAGTATTTGGAATAGATATATATTGGTATGCTATACTAACTGTTACGGCAATGATATTAGCATTAATTATTTTTAAAAAAAGAGATGGTTTATATAATATTAGATTCAATAATATAATAGATTTATCCGTATATGTAATTCCAATAGCCATAATATGCGCAAGATTATACTATATAATATTTAATTTTGAGTATTATGTGCAAAATACTAAAGAAATATTAAATGTACGAAACGGTGGACTTGCAATATACGGAGCAATAATAGGTGGAGCAATTACTTGCTTTGTATTTTGTAAAAAAAGAAAAATTGAAATATTAGATATGTTAGACTATATAGTACCAGGATTAGTACTAGGACAAGTAATAGGCAGATGGGGGAATTTTATAAATATTGAGGCTTATGGAATTGAGACAACAAATATTTTTAGGATGGGAATTGTAGAAGCAGAAAAATATATAGAAGTACATCCAACTTTTCTTTATGAAAGTTTAGCTTGTTTTACAATATTTATTTTTTTAATTATTATAAAAAATAAGAGAAATTTTAAAGGACAAATTGTTTTTACATACTTAATTTTATATTCACTAGAAAGAACCTTTGTGGAAGGTTTAAGAACAGATAGCTTAATGTTGGGGAATATAAGAATATCACAAGTGTTGTCAGTGGCCATATTTGTGGTGAGTGTAACCATTTATGGGGTCAAATTACATGAATTAAGAAAGAAAAATGATTAAAAAGATAGGGGCAGGTATTCATACCTACCCTGAATAATTAATAATACACTATATTAAAGGACAGGGGGAACCCCCAGCCCCTACATTTTTATAGATCTTTATTTCTATCAAATATTTTACTTTTTCTTTGTGAACGTTCTAATTTTGGTTCAAGTACTTGTGCTAATATAGGAGCTGCGACAACAACATAAGTTGATAAGGATTGGGCTTGCTCCAAGTTTTCATCATCTTGTATCGTTAAAGAATATGCATAATCTGTATTGTCAGGTGAAGTAGTAGCTTCTAATTGAGGTTCTTCAATGATACTATCGTTATATGCAACTTCTTCAGAAACCATAGAAATGGCTTTATCTTCTAATTGAGAAGATGCCTCTAAAACTTTTTCTGGCTCTTTAAATAGTACTGGTTCCTCAATTACAGGTGATTTTTCAGCCACAGTTGGTTCCTCAATTACAGGTGATTTTTCAGCCACAGTTGATTCCTCAATTACAGGTAATTCTTCAGCTACAGTTGGTTCCTCGATTACAGGCAATTCTTCAGCTACAGTTGGTTGTTTAGTTAAAGGCTCTACTGATTTGTCTGTTGTAGCTGTTGCAATTGAATAAGTGGCTAATGGATTATCAATAATATCTTCAATAAAAATATTGTAAATAAGTTCTTCGTTTTTATCAATAATTATTTCGCCTTTTTCATTATAAGTTTTTTCATCTTCTGTTTCTGTTTCTGGTTGTTCAATTACATCATCAAAAACTTCCAAAAACATAGTTGGTTTTAAGTTGTCTTGCTCAGCTATGACTTCTTTAGTTGATATAGCATGCGCTTCTATAATATTATCTTTTCCCTCTGTAGTTATTTTATTTCCTTGAGATATAATTCCTAAGTAGTTTAGAATAACACTTTGTCTTAAATCATCAACTTTAGAAAAATCTTTATAGTCTAAGTTAGGATTTGTTTCAGGAATAGAGTATGAGTTTTGAACAGGAATTTTGTAACCTACACTTAAAAATTGATTTATAATTTTTTCTCTTGCAAACTCAGAATAATTTATTTTTCTATTTACATATATCCAATTTAAAATTGTGTCCATATCATGAGGTGTTTTATTTAATATATCGCGTAAATCAGTAAGGGCTCGTGCTTCTATTGGAGAAATAGTAGGAAGTACAGATAAATCTATATCTGGTATACCATTATCTAAAGTAGATTCCTGAATAGACATAGCCTGCATACTTAATTTTTCGATAGAAGCAATAACTTCTGGAGAAAAACGTTTATAATCGTACTTTGATAAAATAGAAGCTATAGCATTTGCAGGTAAAGGGTTGTCTTTTGAATCTAATACTGCTTCTATTTCTGAAATAGCATTTTCACTAGTTCTTTTTTGAGAAATTGAGTCAAAAACTTCAGTGGTTATTTGATTTAATTCTTTTTGTAATTTCTCTGGGAAATTTGCAATAGAATAGGTGTTTTGCCAGTCGTTTATAGCTCTAGAGTATGCTTCGCTATCCATAGAATTACCATTTTCTTTAATTTTCTTTAATTCATCAGTTGCTTGTTCTTGATTTTTTAATTCTTTAGATGGAAGAAGTAATAAAGTACAGACTCTAGCTCTATATAAACGATTAAAATCATATAAAGAAAACCCATTATCGTGTAAATTATCTTTCCATTTACGAATTTCTTTTTGAGCAGTTTTATAATTTTTAGATTTTTTCGCATTATCAATAATTTCTTTTAAAGAATCATAAGCTTTTTTTTGTTTTTCTTGCTCATGAAGTACTTTGGCTGCTAGATAATCACCTAAAAGGCGAGATAGAAAATCTTTATTTAAAATTGTTTTGATTTTTCTTATTATTTCTGGATTTGTAAATTCAGCTAAAGGGTATTTCTTTTCCCAAGCAGAAATTCTAGCTTCAATATTAGTAAAATTTTGTGTTTCAATTGCTATAACAAAAATTAAACGTAGTTCTTCATATGCTTGATATTCGTCAAAACTTGGTTCTTGATTATTGTTTTTATTAGTATTTTGATTAGTACCCATATATTCCTCCTAATAGCTTTTATAACATATATATTATAACATATATTGTTTTAAAATAAAAGAAAAAAATAATTTATGTGAGTGATTTATTTATAGGAAGGTAAGGGTCGTACCACAGGGCCACCCACAAACCCCTAATATTTATATTCGGATTGCCTAGGACGTCCACTCCTACACCTTTTGCAATAAACATATTCGCATAAATTATTATTTATTTACTTAAAAAAAGATTATAATTATGATATAATAATATTGGAGTGATTTTTTATGGAGATTATTATAGGTAAAACAGCTGGTTTTTGCTTTGGAGTGAAAAAAGCTATTGATAATACAATAGAAGAACTAGACAAAAATAAAAAGGTATATTGCCTAGGTGAGTTAGTACATAACAAGCAAGTGACAGAAGAGTTAATGCTAAAAGGAGTAAATTTTATAGATAATATTGAAAAAGCAGAAAATAAGGTTATTATTAGGGCTCATGGGGTGCCAGTAAGTGTATATGAGAAAGCAAATGATTTACAATTAGAATTAAAAGACTTAACATGTCCTAAAGTTTTAGCAATACATAAACTTGCTATAAAATATAGTGGTGAAAATTATTACATATTTTTAGTAGGACAAAAAACACATCCAGAAACTATAGGGACAATTAGTTTTTGTGGAGAGAATTCTTCAATTATTGAAACTATAGATGATATAAAAATTGAGGTAAAAAAATTCGAAAAAACAAAATTAAAAAAAGCTGTAATCTTAGCACAAACAACAATCAGTTTAGATAAGTTTAACAATATAGTTGAAGAGTTAAAACGTCATATAGAAAATATTGAAGTTAAAAATACTATCTGTACATCTACTAAATTAAGGCAAGAAGAAACTGAGGAAATCTCAAAAAAAGTAGATGTTATGATTATAGTTGGAGGAAAGCATAGTTCAAATTCAAATAAATTATATGAGATATCAAAGAAAAATTGTAAAAAAGTTTTCTTTGTGGAGACAAAAGAAGAGTTAGAATTAGAAAAAATAAAAAATGCCAAAAGTATTGGAATTATGGCAGGAGCATCAACCCCTGAAAAAAGCATAAATGAAATAGTTGATATTATAAAAAAAACATGTTAAAATATTGAATAGAAAAATAGAAAGGAAACAACGAATGAATCAGATTCTTGCTTATGAAAAATTATATGTAACACCTGATATGAAAAGAAAAAAGAAGTTCTTTAAATTTGAATTCTTTTTATCTGTTTTTTTAGTGTGCTTATTATCTTCATATTATATTTATGCAGAATATGATAGAAATAAAAGTGAGCAAGTTTCTCAAGAAATTTTAGCAAACATGACATTTGAAGAACCAGAAGAAAAATTAGAAGCAATAGTAGTTATATTAAATTCTGCATTTGAAGAAGAGCAGGCAGTAGAAGTGGTAGAAGAAAATCAGGAACCAGTAGAAATACCAATTGTACAAATAGCAACATCAAGTGATGGGACAAATTACTATACAATAGGAAGAATTAATATACCAAAAATAAATGTAAATTACCCAATTTTATCAGAAACTACAACAGAATTACTAAAAATATCACCTTGTAAATTTTGGGGAGCAGATCCTAATAAAGAAGGAAATTTCTGTATAGTAGGACATAACTATAGAAATACAAAGTTCTTCAGCAAAGTACCAACTCTTGAAAATGGAGATATAATAGAAGTAACAGATTTGTCTGGAAAAACAGTACAATATTCAGTATATGATAAATATATAGTAGAACCTGATGATACATCTTGTACAACTCAATTAACAAATGGAAGAACAGAAATAACCTTAATTACATGTACAGATGATAGTAAACAAAGGGTGATAGTAAAAGCAACAGCTATAAAATAAACCCTAATTAAAATTTTGAATTAGAATGAAAAACGACACATTAATAGGTGTCGTTTTTTATATATAAGTTATTAATAAAAATAATTTTATGCAAATTAACACATTTTAGTAAGTATGTGTTATAATTTGACTACATGGAGAAAAAATATGGGTAAAAGAAAAAATAAAAGTATTAATAAAATAGTTTTAACGGTAATTGCAACAATATTTATTGGTGTCGCAGGATATTTGGGCATAGACATCGAGGAATATATAAATAATATATCAAATGAGAATAAAATATCATATACTTCTTCTTATGATTTAAATACTATACCTGACTTTACAAACAAACCTTATGTTGTATTAAATAATAATGAGCCCAATTTTATTGAAGAAGATTTAACTAGAGGTAATTTTGAAGAATATAGTGAATTGGATTATTTAGGGAGGTCTGGTCCAGCTTTTGCAAAAGTTGGTTTAAATACAATGCCAACAGAAGAACGTGAGGAAATTGGACAAGTAAAACCGTCAGGATGGCAAATAGCAAAATATGATATAGTGGATGGAAAATATTTATATAATCGTTGCCACTTAATTGGATTTCAACTAACAGGTGAAAATGCAAATGAAAAAAATTTAATAACTGGAACAAGATATATGAATGTAGAAGGCATGCTCCCATTTGAAAATATGGTGGCAGAGTATGTAAAGAATACTAAGAACCATGTGTTATATCGAGTTACACCTATTTTTGAGGACGGAAATTTAATAGCTAGTGGAGTTCAGATGGAGGCAAAATCCATAGAAGACAATGGAGAAGGAATATACTTTAATGTATATGTATATAATGTTCAACCAGGAATAACGATTGATTATAGTAATGGAAATAGCAAATTATTTTAAAGTATTATTGCAAAATAATAAAATTTAAAGTAAAATATTATTGTAGGGGCGCATGATTGCGCCCCTTAATATATCTAAAAATTTATATCTTAAGTATATTTCTATACTAAAAATCACATATTTTAAAATTAAATAAAAGGAGATGGTCTATTGAAAATAGATTTTTTTAGAGCACTACAAAATAATTTTAGAAATAATAATGAAACAAGAAATTTCATTGAAGAATTATCAAATAATCTAGAAAAAGACGGTGAAATGTTTTTAAATAATTTACATGAAATTTTAAAACAAATAAAAAGGGAAAATAAAGTTAGTTTAATTTCGGAAAATATAATAATAAAAGAAGGAAATGAGATAATAAAAGATTTTCAAGATAAAACAGGAATAATAAGAGAAGACATTATGCAAATGGCAAATAAAGTATTAGAAGAGCAAAATATAAAATTAGAAGAATATCGAAAAGAAGGACATTTATATATGGTAGAAGAAGATGTAAATGATAGAGTATATTTATTGGATTTAACAAGTAAATCGAATCACGTGTTTGAAGAAGTAGATTTTCCAAAGGAATTAATAGGTAATGCTACAGAAGGAGCAGTATTTATATTTGAAAATGGAATCTATAGATTTTATTCATATGATGGGTATGAAATATTATATAATAATTAAATATAAAATAACGAAAATAAAAAATATCTCATAAAATATAAAGAGATATTTTTTTATTTTAGGAGGAGAAAATGGCAAAAATAATTGTTTTTAATAATGATACAGATCGTATGGAAACATATTATAGAGGAGAAAATGAGGCAATGCCTTATAATGCAAATAGAAGTTTGACAGTAGGAGAATTTAGAGGATCAAGTGGTAGTCCAACATTATGGACAACAAAAAGAGCAATGCAAAGTTTTAATACAACTAGGTATTTATTTGGTGCACCAATACCAGTAGGATTTGCATTTAAAAGACCATGGGAAGGGGGACATGGTACTCAAAGCCAGCATTATGCCGGCGTTTCGTTTGATGCAGGGCAAGTATTAAGCAATAGCGAAAGAAATAGATTAAGAAATGTTGCAAGAAGCTCAGGTGTTTGGAGTTATGTAGAACCAGCAAACTTAACACCAACTTGGGTTCATTTTGATAAAAGATTTGGTAGACCTGCATGCGGAATAGCAGGATATCCACTAATTAGAAGAGGAAGTATTAGCACCTATGTGCTTATTGCACAAGATGACCTAAATACATTAGGGTTTTCGACAGGTGGACTAGATGGAATATTTGGTAGAAGAACAGAAGAAGCGGTAAGAAATTATCAAAGAAGTAGAGGATTAACAGCTGATGGAATAGTAGGATGCAACACCTGGCGTTCACTACAAGAAGATGTGATAGGAACAGGAAGAACAAGCACGACAATAGATTAAAAAAGATTGAAAACACGATAAAAATATTATATAATAAGAAAGTATTTTTTTAAAGGAGATGCTAATATGTATAACGAACATCGGCTCAGCAGGACCTTGGAGCAGTATATAAAAAATACTGTAAAGGAAATATATAATGATTATGGCTATAGAGGTAAGGTGGGAGCTAACGTAGAGTTTCAGAAAAGAATTACTATTACAATTAATACCGAGGAGCCATTTATGGGTGAAAAGTTCTGGGGATTTCTTGGGACTGTAGGTGAAAAACTTGAATTTACATTAAAGCTGACAGGGTATACTTATAAAAAAACGAGCTATTATTACAATTTTTGCATACTTGAATATGCATTTACTTCTTATTAGCGCGTAAGCATGTCCCGACAGCCAGGAAAATATTCTTGGCTGTTTTTTAAAATAAAAGATATTAAAAACGTTATATATAAAAATTATTTTTAGGAGAAAGAAGGAAGGTAAATGAAAATACATATAGTAATGGTAGAACCAGAAATACCTCAAAACACAGGGAATATTGCAAGAACATGTGCTATAACAGGAGCAAAATTACATTTAGTACATCCTTTAGGATTTAAAATAGACGAAAAATCAATAAAAAGAGCAGGATTAGATTATTGGGACAAACTTGAGATTGAAGAACATGAATCATTAGATATATTTTTAGATAAATATAAGCCAGAGGATAATAATATGTTTTTTGCAACAACAAAAGGAAAAACTCGATATACAGATATTGATTACTCAAAAATGAATGAAGTTTTTATACTATATGGTAAGGAAACAAAAGGATTACCAGAATGGCTTTTAGAAAAATATTTAAATGAGAAAACAATAAGAATACCAATGCGACCGGAACTAAGGTCATTAAATTTATCAAATTCAGTTGCCATAATTACTTATGAAATACTAAGACAACACCAGTTTGAAGATTTAAAAGGAATAAGTTCATATTTTGACAAATAAAAAAAACGGGTTAAACCCGTTTTTTTTATTTGTCAAAACTTACTTTTACGTTTTTCTTAGCTTCTTCATTATCTACAGCAAATAATTCTTCTGTTTTGAATTTGAATATAGAAGCGATTAAATTATCTGGGAAAACTTCAAGTTTTGTATTGTATTTTGTTACAACATCATTATAAAATTGTCTTGAAAAAGAAATTTTATTTTCTGTATTTTGAAGCTCCTCTTGTAATTCAGAAAAGTTTTGATTTGCTTTTAAGTCTGGATAGTTTTCTGAAACTGCCATAATGGTTTTTAAAGTATTAGAAAGTTCATTTGCAAGATCTGCTTTTTCATGAACTGTTGAAGCTTTTGCCCAAGAACTTCTAAGATCAGTTACTTTTGTTAAAACTGATTCTTCATGGCTAGCATAACCTTTTACAGTTTCTACTAAATTAGGAATTAAATCAAATCTTCTTTGTAATTGAACATCAATTTGACTCCATGCATTTTTTACTCTTTGTCTTAAAGTTACAAGACCATTGTAAGCACCAATAACCCAAACGATTATAACTGCTACAACTGCTAATATAATCAACCCCATAAAGTACCTCCTTTTAAATATTGTATTTAATGTTTGGTGTTTAGAATTACAAATACCAAAAACAAAAAACAATTTATAATTAAATGTATTATAGCATAGTTTATTATAAAAAATCAATAAATATACATATTACAAATATAAGACAAAAAATAAAAAATATCTAAAAAATGTAGAGCCCTAGCATAAAAATGGTACAAGCAACATATAATATTAGTAGAAGAATTTGACAGATTTAGAAAAAAGTAGTATAATTAAAGAGGTCGCTTTAAGGAGGGATTAAGAATTTATGAAAATAGATGATAAAGCATCGATTTCCGTAAGAAAAATAATACTTATTACTCTAATATTTGCAATAGTATTAGGAGCGTCAGTTTTAGCTAGTAATGTAAAAATTAATAATATTAAAATAAAATTTTCAAATAATCATGAAATAACAGTCATGACATCAAAAACAAAAGTAGCTGATATATTAGAAGAAAATCATATAATTCTTGAGGAAGACGAAACAGTTTTACCAAAATTAGAGGAAGAAATTACTGATTCTAATGAAATTATAATATCAAAAATTGGTGAAGAACCAGTTGAGATTGCAAATATAGAAGAAATTAAAATTAACACTGAAGAAATAGTAGAAGATTACACTAATATAATAGAAAAAATAATTACTGAAATCGAAGAAATACCTTTTGAGACAATAACAAAAGATGTTTCAAATGGTTCTGAACTTACAACAAACAAAATTATACAATCAGGAAAAAATGGACAAAAAAAGGTTACGTACAAAGTAACTTATAAAAACGATGTAGAAATATCAAGAGAAGAAATATCTTCAGAAGTGATAAAAGAACCAGTAAATAAAATTGTACAAGTGCAAACAAAAGTAATAACATCAAGAAGCTCTTCAAGAGTGTCTGGATCATCTGGACAATCTGGAGTTTATAAGGTAACAGCATATTGTGCATGTTCTAAATGCTGTGGATGGAATACAGGTATTACCGCTTCAGGAGCAATGGCAACAGCAAACCACACAATAGCAGCGCCAAAAACATTTAGTTTTGGAACAAAAGTTGTAATAAATGGTGTAACATATACAGTAGAAGATAGAGGTGGAGCAATACAAGGAAATCGTATAGATATATATATGGATACACACTCACAAGCATTGCAGTGGGGAGTAAGGTATTTATATGTAGAGGTTCTAAATTAATATTAGTTAAAAAGGTGGGCTGTCCCAGGAATATTCCGGATGGCTCATTTTTTGTCGAACGATTTTCCTTTACAAAACTCAAAAATTGTTGTTTAATAAATGTAAATTATTATTTATCTTACAATTTCGAAATACTTTTTTTCTTTAAAAATTTCCAAAAAACAAAAAAATTAAATAGGAGGTACATATGCTATCAATAATAAAAAGCATGGCGCTACATGGATTAGATGGATATTTAGTAGATGTAGAAGTAGATGTATCCAGCGGTCTTCCATCATGGGAAGTAGTTGGCCTTCCAGATGTAAGTGTAAAGGAAGCAAAAGAAAGAGTAAAAACTGCAATAAAAAACTCAAATATTGATTTCCAGAGTAAAAGAATAATTATAAACTTAGCACCAGCAGATACAAAAAAGGAGGGCTCTAGTTTTGACCTTCCAATTGCAATAGGTATACTAGTTGCAACTGAAAACATACAGATTTTTAATATGAATAAAATAGCATTTATTGGCGAATTATCTCTAGATGGTAAAATAAATAAAGTTAATGGAGTTTTACCTATGTGTATCGAAGCTTCAAGATTAGGAATAAAAGAGGTTGTTGTGCCCAGAGAAAATGCTCCTGAGGCAGCAATAGTAAGAGACATAAGAATAATACCTGCAGAAAATTTAACCGAAGTAATTGAATATCTAAATAAGATAAGAGAAATAGAAGCAGTAACCGTAGATACTGAGGAGTTATTTAAAAATAATAATCAATATGTTTTTAACTTTTCTGAAGTAAAAGGACAAGAGAATATTAAAAGAGCATTAGAGGTTGCAGCAGCAGGAGCACATAATTGCTTATTGATTGGTAGCCCTGGATCACGGAAAAACAATGCTTGCAAGACGAATACCTTCAATACTTCCAGATTTAAGTTTTGAAGAATCTTTAGAAATTACAAAAATACATAGTATAGCAGGTGTACTTGCAAAAGGAACACCATTAATTACAACACGTCCTTTTAGAGCTCCACATCATACAGTTTCATCAGTATCATTGGTTGGAGGAGGTAGAATACCAAAACCTCGGAGAAATTAGTTTAGCACATTATGGAGTATTATTTTTAGATGAAATTGCAGAATTTCAAAAAAATACTTTAGAAGTTTTAAGAGGCCCTTTGGAGGATAGAGTAGTTACAATATCAAGAGTAAATGCAACATTAACCTATCCTGCTAATTTTATGTTTGTTGCGAGTATGAATCCATGCCCTTGCCGGATATTATGGCTCGAGGGATAAAGAGTGCACATGTACTCCTCAAATGATTAGTAAATATATGGGGAAATTAAGTGGACCTTTATTAGATAGAATAGATATTTGTACAGAAGTAAGTCCAGTAAAATATCAAAAGCTAGATTCTAAAGAGAAAATAGAAAACTCAGAAGAAATAAAGAAAAGAGTAGATAAAGCAAGAAAAATACAAATGAAAAGGTATAAAGACAAAAAGATATTTTCAAATTCAGAGCTTACACCAAAATTAATAGATGAATATTGTAAATTAGATAGTAAAGGAAAACAAATATTAGAAAATGCATTTAATAAATTAAAATTAAGTGCAAGAGCTTATGGAAGAATATTAAAAGTGGCAAGAACAATAGCAGATTTAGATGAGAGTAAAAATATAGAAGTAAACCATATAGCAGAAGCAATACAATATAGGTCAATAGATAGAAAATATTGGGGAAACTAAATTATATACAGAATTGTAGTGGAGGACCCTGTGCCCGCCCTAAAAATCAAGGAGAATATCATGTCAAAAAAGGTTACTATTCAAGATGAAGAATATCCAAAAATTTTAAAAAACATACAAAAACCACCAAAACAATTATATATATTGGGCAATGAAAAAATACTAAATGAGAAAAGCATAGCAATAATTGGCTCAAGGGTATGTACTCCAGAAGGAGCAAAAATTGCAGAAAAATTTGCTAAGGAGCTTAGCAGAAATGGAATATGTATAGTAAGTGGAATGGCAAGAGGAATAGATACAGCAGCACATATAGGAGCTTTAAAGGTTGGAGGAAAAACGATTGCTGTTTTAGGCGGAGGATTTAATCATATTTTTCCAAAAGAAAACAAAAAACTTTTTTTAAATATAGTAGAAAATGGTGGGGCAGTTGTTTCCGAATATAAGGAAAATATTGAACCTTCATCTAAAGGATTTATTGAAAGAAATAGAATAGTAAGTGGACTATCTTTAGGAGTACTAATTATAGAAGCAAAGTATAGAAGTGGTACTGCAATAACAGCAAGATATGCTGAAACACAAGGCAAAAAAATATTTTGTATACCACATAGCTTAGAACAAAAAGAAGGAATAGGAACAAATAGGCAAATAAAAAAAGGGGCAAAGCTTGTAACAACACCTCAAGAAATAATAGATGAGTTAAAATTTGAAACAAAGGAAATAAAAGGTAAAGAAAAGGTAATAGAAATTGTAAATGTTCCAGAAGAATACATTCCAGTATATAAATACATAACTGAAAAGCCAATAAATATAGACCAAATATGTAAAAAGACTAAATTGGAAATAAGCAAAGTAAACTATATATTAACAATGTTGGAACTAGAAGGATATATAGAGCAATTGCCAGGAAAGAACTTTATAAGATAAATAATAATTTGTGTGTTTTGTGTTTGGAATTTTGTATTTGGAAAGTATATTATAAAAATGTAGGGGCAGGGTTCCACCCCTGCACGTAAATCAATAATTTTTTTGAGCGGGCGGAGATGGAGCTCCGCCCCTACAAATTACGCCGTAGGTTTTTACGCTACAAATTATTATTTAAGGAGGTCATATGTACACTCAAAAAATAGGAAAATTTGGAGAAGATGAAGCGGTAAAATATCTAGTGCAAAAAGATTATAAAATATTAGATAGAAATTTTAATTGTAATCGTGGAGAAATAGATATAATAGCATTAGATAAAAAAGAAATAGTATTTATCGAAATAAAATCAAGAAAAAGCTTAAAATATGGACTTCCTTCTGAAGCAGTAACTAAAAATAAACTAAAACACATATACAAAACAGCAGAATATTATTTATATATAAGAAATTTAGAAAAAGAAAACACTAGAATAGATGTAATAGAAATATACATAAAAAATAATCAAGTAATAATAAACCATTTAAAACAAGTGATGTAAAAAATATTGTAAAAAAAGAGATTATATGATATATAATATAATCATAAGGAAGGATGAAGGTATGCCTAAAAAAAGTCTTACAAAAAATTATATATATAATTTAATATATCAAATACTAATATTAGTTTTACCATTAATTACAACGCCATATATTTCTAGAGTACTAGGAGCTGAAAGTATAGGGATATATAGCTATACATATTCAATTTTATCTTACTTTTTGTTATTTGGAGCACTGGGAGTAGCATTATATGGACAAAGAGAAATTGCATATGCGGGAGAAGATAAAGTAAAAAGAAAAAAAGTTTTTTGGGAAATCCAAATATGTAGATTTTTAGCAGCGTTTATTGCTTCAGTAATATATTTTGTTTTTTTTATGAGAGAAGGAGAATATAGTGTTTATTACAGAATATGGTTTTTAGAACTTGTTGCCATAGGATTAGATATTAGCTGGTTTTTCCAAGGAATAGAAGAATTCAAAAAAACAGTTACTAGAAATGTATTAGTAAGAATAGTAAGTGTTACTTTAATATTTACTTTAGTAAAAACACCAGAAGATTTAATTAAATATATAACAATATATGCAATAGCAGATTTAGTTGGAAATTTATCTTTATGGCTATATTTACCAAAATATTTTAAAGGAATAAAAGTTAAAAATATAAATGCATTTACACATTTACCAGCAATTATATTATTATTTATTCCACAAATTGCAAGTCAAATTTATAATATACTAGATAAAACAATGATTGGAGAAATAGTATTAGATAAGTCTGAAGTTGGATATTATGAACAAGCACAAAAAGTAATAAGAGTATTGCTTACAATTGTAACTTCACTTGGAATTGTTATGATTCCAAGAATGGCAAGTACATTTGCATCTGGAGATAGGGAAAAGGTATTTGAGTACATGAAAAAATCTTTTAAATTTGTATTTTTCTTAGCTTTTCCAATAATGTTTGGAATAATGAGTATATCAAAAAGCTTTGTACCAGTGTTCTTTGGAGAAGGGTATGAAAAAGTTGTAATATTAATAAATGTTATGGCACCAACTATTTTATTAAATGGAATTGCAAATGTAATAGGAACACAATATTTGTTACCAACTAAAAAACAAAAAGAATATACAATAGCAATAACAATGGGTTTAGTAGTGAATTTTATTTTGAATTATATATTAATAAATTTATATTATTCAGTAGGAGCATCAATTGCAACAATTATATCTGAATTTATAGTTGTAATGGTACAATTCTACATAATTAGAAAAGATATAAGTATAAGAGAAGTTATAAAATTAAGTTATAACTATATATTATCAGGTTTGGTGATGTTAGCTACTTGTATATTTATATATATTACTTTAGGAGCAAGTACTCAAACTATGGTAATTCAAATTATTTCGGGAATATTAGTGTATGTATTAATATTAGCAATATTAAAAGATGAATATTTAAAAATGTTTATAAGCAAAGGAAAGAGCATATTATTACGAAAAGGTTAAATTGTGAAAAGTAAATTAATTTTAGGGGCAGGCCTCTGTGCCTGCCCGAATATATTAGTAAGGAGCAAATAATGAAATTAATTTCATGGAATGTAAATGGATTAAGAGCAATATTTAAAAAAGATTTTGAAAATATATTTAAAGAATTTGATGCAGATGTATTTTGTTTACAGGAAACAAAAATGCAAGATGGACAATTAGAAGTGAATTTTGATGGATATGAAATATATTTTAATTATGCTGAAAGAAAAGGGTATTCTGGAACAGCTATTTTTACGAAAATAAAACCTAAAAATGTTACATATGGTATTGGAATAGAAGAACATGACCAAGAAGGAAGAGTAATAACATTAGAATTTAAAGATTTTTATTTAGTAAACTCATATACTCCAAATTCGGGAAGAGAACTTGCAAGGTTAGACTATAGAATGCAATGGGAAGATGCATTTAGAAAGTATTTAAAAGAGTTAGATAAAGTAAAGCCTGTAATTTTATGTGGAGACTTAAATGTAGCACACAAAGAAATTGACTTAAAAAATCCGAAAACAAATAGAAAAAATGCAGGTTTTACAGATGAAGAAAGAAATAAAATGACAGAATTATTAGACAATGGATTCACAGACACATTTAGAAAAATGTATCCAGATAAAGAAAATGCATATACTTGGTGGTCATATATGGGACATGCAAGAGAAAAAAATATAGGGTGGAGAATAGATTATTTTATTGTGTCAGATAGATTTGCAAAAAATATAAAGGATGCTGTTATTTTCCCAGAAATAATGGGAAGTGACCATTGTCCGGTAGGGTTAGAAATATAAAAATGTATAATTATTTTTAAGGTGTAGGGGCGCATGCTTGCGCCCCTACATTGTAAGTGTTTTAATTAAAATATTGCTCTAAGTACTCCAAAAGATACAAGCATCATAATGGCGCTTGCCATAACTACACCAAGAATAATTGCAACAAAAGATTTTTTTCTATCCATTTCTAAAACAGAAGCAATTAAACTTCCTGTCCAAGCACCTGTGCCTGGAAGAGGAATTCCAACAAATAGAACTAATCCCCAGAAACCATATTTTTCAATACTTGATTTATGTTTTTCAACTTTATTATCTAGCCAATTTGCAATTTTAGAAAAATGTTTAGACTTTCTCATCCAATCCAAAATTCTATTAATAAACCAAAGAATAAAAGGAATAGGAAGTAGATTTCCAACCATTGTAATAATATAACTTGGAAGTGGGTCTAGACCTAAAAGTGAAGCTGCAAGAAGACCTCCTCTTAGCTCTAATATTGGAAGTAAAGATATTACAAAAACCAATATTTCTTTTCCAAATTTAATTGCTGCCAAGCTACCAAAAACACCTATAATCCAATTAACTATTTTTTCACTCATGCTATATCAAAGCTCCTTCTTTATTTCTATTTTTCATTTTAATATTTTATAATATAAAAATAGAAAAGTCTATAATTTATAGAATAATTCTTGATTATTTAGGAAAATGACTTTCGACAAAAAAATAAAAAGAAAGCAAACACGATTTATTCGAAGAAATCATGTTTGTTCTCTTTTTGCCATCTCATATATATACTTAAGTTTTTATTGTTATCATAAGTAGCTAAAAAAATATCTTTGAAGTTAGAAATATTTTGTTTTTCAAGTTCTTTTTCTAACCATTTTATATTTTTGCCAGTTTTTTGTAAGTTTTCTTCTAATATTACTCCATCAACAACTAAATTTAGAATGACATTTTCTATTAAAGGATTTAGGTTTAAATCTTTTGGATTAACAGGTCTTTTGTTAGAAATAGGGAGAAAGCTAATTCTACCATTAGGCTCTAATATAGCAGTCTGAATATCCGAAAGATTAAAGTAGCCATTAATTCTAGCTTGCACCAAAAATTCATTTATATCAAGTTTTGCTTTTATAAAATTTTTTCTATAGAGTTTGCCATTATCTAAAAGAATTTTACTTTTACCAGAAAAGATTCTTCTAAATTTAAGAGATTTACAACTTAAATAAGAAATACCAGTTGCGACAAAACCATAAACAAGCATAGCAATTACTGGTTCCAAAAAATTATTCTCAAGAGAAGTAGACATCTCAGCTGCAATAGAACCAATAGTAATTCCCACAATATAATCAAACATGCTAAGCTGAGACATTTCACGATTCCCCATAATTTTAGTTAAAATAAACAAAATAAAAATAGAACCTAAAGATAAAAGAATGATTTTTGTAATATCCATAAAAGCTCCTTAAATAATAATTTGTAGGGTAAAAACCTACGGCGTAATTTGTAGGGGCGGAGTTCCATCTCCGCCCGCTCAAAAAAATTATTGATTTACGGGCAGGGGTGGAACCCTGCCCCTACATTTTTATAATATATTTTCCAAATACAAAATTCCAAACACAAAACACAAAAATTATTATTTATATAAATTTTATTAATAGTGTTTCCCAATTTCTTGAAAATACTCATAAAAAGTAGTATAATATACATATTGTAAAAAGAAAGGTAACAAAAATGAAATCAAAGTACATAGATTTAAAGAAGGATAATGATTATAATAAAATAAAACCTGCCGCTGAAAGTATAAAACAAGGGAAATTAGTGCTTTTTCCAACAGAGACAGTATATGGAATAGGAGCAAATGCATTAGATGAAAAAGCAGTAAAAGATATATTTGTAGCAAAAGGAAGGGCACAAGATAATCCATTAATAGTACATATTGCAAGTATGGAAATGATTAATAAATTAGTTCAAAATATTGGAGAAATAGAACTAAAACTTATGAAAACATTTTGGCCAGGACCACTTACAATTGTTTTAGAAAAAACACCAATAATACCTAATGTTATTACTGGGGGATTAGATACTGTAGCAATAAGAATGCCAAGTAATAAAACCGCTAGAAAACTTATTGAATATTCTGGATGCCCAATTGCAGCACCTAGTGCAAATATATCCGGAAAACCAAGTGGGACATTAGTAGAAGATATAATAGAAGAGTTAGATGGAAAAGTAGACTATATTATAGATTCAGGGAAAGTAGATATAGGTGTGGAATCAACAGTTGTAAGAGTTGTAAATGAAACAGTGCATATATTAAGACCAGGGAAAATAACACCAGAGGATATACAAAAATTGGGTTTAAAAGTATTTATAGAAAAACAAATATTAGGAGAATACAAAAAAGATGAGAAAGTAATGTCTCCGGGAATAAAATATAAACATTATGCGCCAACAACGAAATGTTTATTAGTATATAGCGAAGATGAAGAAAAGCTAATACAAGAAATAAATCAAAATATACAAGGAAAAAGGGCAGTGGTGATTTGTAAAACATCAAATATACAAAAATATAATGCAGAGTTTGAATTAGACATGGGAGAAACATTAGAAGAAATAACTAATAACATATTTACATTACTTAGAAAAGCAGATAAATATAATGCAGAAATAATAGTAATAGAAGGTGTGCAAAAAAACGGTTTAGGTTTAGCTATAATGAATAGACTACTTAGAGCATGCTCACATAATTATATAGAGTGTTAGGAAAAGCAGGGAACGAAAAATTTTCATTCCCTGCTTTAAAAATTTTAAAAATTTTTAAAAAAACTATTGCATTGTGAAAGAGTATGGTGTAAAATCATATCGAAGTGGAGGAAAGTGGCGAAAAGTGGAAAAACCACTGAAATGAGGTGAAACAGTTGTTAATAGGCGAATACGAGCATTCAATTGATACAAAAGGTAGACTTATAATGCCTTCTAAATTAAAAGAAGACATAGGAGAAAAGTTTGTAGTAACAAAAGGATTAGATGGATGTTTATTTGTTTATTCTCAAACTGAATGGAAAACATTTGAAGAAAAATTAAGAACCTTCCCACTTACAAACAAAGATGCAAGAGCATTAATTAGATTTTTCCTTGCAGGAGCAATGGAGTGTGAAATTGATAAACAAGGAAGATTTTTAATACCAGCAAATTTAAGAGAGTTTGCAGGATTAGAAAAAGAAGTGGTAGTTATTGGAGTTCTAAATAAAATAGAAATTTGGAGCAAAGATAAATGGCTAAAATATAGTGAAGAAGAAAATAATTCTGCAGATGAAATAGCAGAAAAAATGTCTAACCTAGGTATATAACTCTTTTATACAAGAGCTAATATAAAGAACAAAAGATAAAAACACTAAAGAAAATATAAAAGATACAAAAGAAATAAAAATGTTACAAAAGATAAAAAAGTACAAAAGAAAAAGTTTTTAAAAAAACAGAACAAAAGAATATGAAAAAACAAAAGATAAAAGTTACAAAAGAATAAAAATAAAATGTACCGAAGATTTGTAAATTGCAAATGAAAAAATCTTAATTTACAAAGGTAAAATTTTATATATACATAAGAAATACCTATAAAATACACAAGAATTAATTAGAAAAGATAATGACAGTTGGTATATTTTCTATTTACCAACTGTTAATGTTATTTAAAATAGGTTGTGATACAAAGTGGAATTTAAACATGTCCCTGTTTTGCTTGAGCCAACAATAGAAAATTTACAAATAAAATCAGAAGGAATATATGTAGATGGAACATTAGGAGGAGCAGGACATAGCTTTTATATTGCAAAAAATCTATCTGAAAAAGGAAATTTAATAGGAATAGATAGAGATATAGAAGCAATAAATGCAGCAAAACAAAAACTAGTAGATTTTCAAAATGTTAAATATGTAAATGATAATCATGATAATATAAAAAATATATTATTAAGTCTAGGAATTGATAAAGTAGATGGAATACTATTAGACCTAGGCGTTTCGTCGTATCAATTAGATGAAGGAGAAAGAGGATTTAGCTACATACAGGATGCAAAACTTGATATGAGAATGGATAAATCTCAGGAACTAACGGCGGAGTACATAGTAAATAATTATGAAGAAGAAGAACTTGCAAGAATTATTTTTGAATATGGAGAAGAAAAATTCTCTAGAAAAATAGCTAAAAATATTTGTGAATATAGAAAACAAGGAAAAATTGATACAACAGGGAAATTGGTAAGCATAATTGAAAAAAGTGTTCCAAAATTTGGAAAAAACCAAGGACATCCTGCCAAGAGAACTTTCCAAGCAATAAGGATAGAAGTAAATAATGAAATTGAGCCTTTATATAATACTATAATGAATTCAATTGACTGTTTAAAAAGTGGACGGAAGATTATGTGTAATAACCTTCCACTCATTAGAAGATAGAGCAGTAAAGAAAGCTTTTGTAAATGGTGAAGGTAGATGTACTTGCCCAAAAGATTTACCTTATTGTATATGTAAAAAGGAACAAAAAGGAAAGGTTATAACTAAAAAACCAATTTTACCAACACAAGAAGAGATGGATAATAACTCTAGAAGTAAAAGTGCAAAATTAAGAGTATTTGAAAAGAACTAATAAAGGAGGTGCAAATTCTATGCCAAGAAATTTTAATAAATACCAATTTGAAACAAGCCCAAGAAAACTTGAGCCAGAATATGCACCAAGAAAAAATGATTATAAAGGGAAAAAAAGTACAGCAAGAAAGACAGAAACAAAAAATAAAAAAATAAGTAAGAAAAAACTACAAGAAGAAAAAAGAAAGCACAGAAAAATGATTACATATGTTGTTATAGGTTTTGCAATATTATTTGCAATATCTTATAGAAATGCACAAATAGATGAAAGTTTTGAAAAAGTACAGGACTATAAGAAACAATTGGCAGCAGTTGAGAAAGAAAATTCACAACTAGAATTATCAATAGAAAGTAGTTTGAATTTAAGTAATATAGAACAACAAGCAAAAGAACTGTTAGGAATGCAAAAATTAACAAATCAACAAATTGTATATGTAAATCTTGAAAAAGATGATCATATAGAGGCTGCTGCAGAAAGTGTAAAAATAGAAGAGACATCTCCTATAGAAAAAGTTATAAATGTAATAAAGGGATTATTTAAATAAAAACAGGCTTTGCCTGTTTTTTTGTTTTTAATACTTACTGCAAGAAGATAAGGGACTTTACCTAAATTTATATTATTTGCAAAATTTGTCAAATAAATTACTTTTTTTCTATTGCTTTTTGAAAACATTGGTGCTATAGTAATGCTTGAGGTCGATAAAAATGATAAATGAAGAAATCATAAACAAATTTGATATACCAGGAAAATTAATAGAATTAAAACAAATAACAACCGGAAATATTAATAAGACTTATACTGCTACATATAGTGTAGATAATAAAATTAGTAAATATTTAATTCAGCAAATTAATAATTATGTATTTAAAAATCCATATGATGTTATGAATAATGTAGAATCAATAACACACTTTTTACAAGAAGAATTAGATAAGATAGGAGATAAGGCCCATAAGGTTCTAAAAGTCATAAAGACAAAAAATAATGATAATATGATAGTACATAGAAATGAAGAGGGTAAAGAAGAGTTTTATAGAGCGTATGATTTTATAGATAATTCTATATCTTATGACACTTGTGAAAACGTAGAAATTGTTAGGAATGCAGGAAAGGCATTTGGTAATTTCCAAAAATTATTAAGTAATTATCCAATTGAAAATTTAGCAGAAACAATAGTAGATTTTCATCATACTAAAAATAGATTTCTTAATTTTGAAAAAGATGTGGAAAAGAATATTGCAAACCGAGTGAATAGTGTAAAAGAAGAGATAAAATTCATTTTTGATAGAAAAGAAATATGTAATATCATAGTCGATAAGTTAGAAAAAAAAGAAATACCTTATAGAGTTACACATAATGATACAAAAGTAAATAATGTTATGATGAATAAAGAAACAGGGAATTTCTTGGCGGTTGTTGATTTAGACACGGTAATGCCAGGAAGTAGCTTATATGACTATGGAGATGGAATAAGGACAGCAGCTGCTAATACAGCAGAAGATGACACAGACTTAAGTAAAGTATATATGAAAAATGAGTTATTTGAAAGTTATACAGACGGTTATTTAAGTGAGCTTGCGCCATATATGACAGAGGAAGAAGTAGAATTAATGGGGCAATCTATAAGAATTATGACGTTTGAGCTAGTAATAAGATTTTTAAATGATTATATTAATGGAGATAAATACTTTAAATGTAATTATGAAAATCATAATTTAGACAGAACTAGAAATCAATTAAAATTAGTACAGGACATAGAAAGTAAAATGGATTATATAAATTCATATATATGGGAAAGTTATAAGAGATATTGTAAATAATATATTTATTTTGTATTTGAAGTAATTAAATGGGCGGTTTTTTATCCGCCCATTTAATATATTGAATAGGTGTGAATTTACAAATTGTTATTTACAAAAATATTTATGTAATGATATAATGCGACTAGAAGAAGGAGGAAAGAAATATGAGTACAAAATTTGTATTAAATGAGACATCATATTTTGGGAAAGACGCAAGAGAAGAATTACCTTCAGAAATAAAAAATAGAGGGTTTAAAAAAGTTTTTCTAGTAACAGATAAAGCGTTATTAGAAGTAGGAGTGACTGGAAAAGTTACAAAAGTTTTAGAAGATGCAGGAATTGAATATACTATATTTTCAGATTTAAAACCAAATCCAAGTATACAAAATGTTATGGACGGAGTAGAAGACTGTAAAGCTTTTGGAGCAGATGTAATAGTTGCTGTAGGTGGAGGGTCTGCAATAGATACAGCAAAAGGAGTTTCGATTTTAATGACAAATCCTGATAGAGATTTAGTTTCTTTAAATGGATTATCAAACACAGTAAATAGAGGGATGCCATTAATAGCACTTCCAACAACAGCAGGAACAGCAGCAGAGGTAACAATAAACTATGTAATAACAGACGAAGAAAGACAAGTAAAAATGGTATGTGTAGATCCAAATGATATACCAATTTTAGCAATAGTAGATTCTGAACTTATGGCTTCAATGCCAAAATCATTAGCAGCATACACAGGAATGGATGCATTAACACATGCAGTTGAAGGATATATAACAAAGGCACATAATGTAATGAGCGATATGTTCCATATGAAAGCAATAAAATTAATATTTGAATATTTGCCAGCAGCTGTTAATGATAAAGATGAACATGCAATAGAAATGATAGGATATGCACAATATATTGCAGGAATGGGATTTTCAAATGTAGGACTTGGAATTGTACATTCAATGGCACATCAATTAGGAGCTGTTTATGATACACCACATGGAATGGCAAATGCAATAATACTGCCAACAGTAATGAGATTTAATGGAGAAGTTTGTTGGGAAAGATTTAGAGAAATATTAGTTGAAATAGGAAGACCAGATGCTGAACATTTAAACAAACAAGATATAATAAATACATTTGTATGGAAAATATCTGAATTATCAAAAACAGTAGGTATAACGCAAACTGTAAAAGATACAGGATGCAAAGAAGAAGACTTGCAAATGCTTGCAGATAAAGCAATGGAAGACCCATGTAAACCGGGAAATCCAAGAGAAGTATCTAAAGAAGATTTTATTGAATTATACAGGCAAGCAATGTAAGTAGTAAATAAGATTATATTTTAAGAAACAGTGAATATATTTAAAATAGAGATTAAAAATAATCTCTATTTTTTTGTTTGGTAATATAAATAATAATTTATGCGATTTTCAGCTTACCTTTTGTATGATTTTCTAAAAAATTAAATTCTCCAAGGCATGCGCGGGTATTCCCCCGCCTCAAAGGGCTGTCGAATTATAATTTTTTATAAAATATACAAAACGGCTGAAATTTTAAAATTATTATACTATCAGGTAAATTATTATTTAATGCTCATGATAGAAAATTTTTATAGGAGGTAATATGAAAACTACAAATATAGGGAGAAAAAAGAGATTAATGAGAATGCTTATTGTAGCATTTATAATTTGTAATTTATTAATAGTAAGAGTGGGTTATATCCAATTTATTCAGGGTTCAGAACTTAAAGCAAAAGCATATGCACAGCAAACTTTAAACAGAAATATTAATCCTAAAAGAGGAACTATTTGGGATGCTACAGGAAAAGTTGCTCTTGCGGTAAGCGCAAGTGTTGAAACAGTTTCGGTAAATCCAACCAATATTGCAAAAGCTGATAAGGAAAGAGTAGCAAGAGCTTTGACTAATATTTTTAATTTAGAATATGAAACAGTTCTAAAAAAGGTAAGTAAAAATAGTTCTATAGAAACAATAGTCAAAAAAGTAGAAAAAGAACAAACAGATAAATTGAGATTATGGATGGAAGAAAATAATATAACTACAGGAATAAATATAGATGAAGATTCAAAAAGATACTATCCATATAGTACTTTGGCTGCAAATATAATTGGATTTACTGGTAGTGATAATCAAGGGTTAGATGGAATTGAAAGTAGATATGATGATATATTAAAAGGCAGTCAAGGAAAAATATTAAAACTTACTGATGCTACAGGAACAAATATGGAGAAAGAAGGAGAAGACTATATTGCTGCAATAAATGGAGATGACTTAGTTCTTTCAATAGATATGACAGTACAATCAATTGCAGAAAAATACTTAAGTGAAGCTTGTATTGATAATGTGTGTACAGATGGTGGAAATGTTATAATAATGAACCCTAAAACTGGAGATATTTTAGCTTTAGCATCTTATCCAAGTTATGATTTGAATTCTCCATATACAATAAATATACCTGAAATGGAGGCAAATTGGAGTGCCCTAGAATCAAGTGAAAAATCAAAAGCACTGCAACAGATGTGGAGAAATAAAGCAATATCAGATACATATGAACCAGGTTCAACTTTTAAATTAGTAACAAGTTCTGCAGCAATAGAAGAAGGTATCGTAACAGATATTGATTTAGTAAGATTTGGATGCACAGGATCTATTAATATCGCAGGAACAAGAATAAAATGTTGGAGGTATTACAGACCACATGGATCAGAAAGTTTAAGATTAGCACTTATGAATTCATGTAATCCAGTATTTATAGGATTAGGCCAACAAATAGGAGTAGAAAAATATTATAGTTATCTAGAAAAATTTGGATTACTTGAAAAAACAGGGATTGATTTACCAGGTGAGGCAAATAGTATTTTTTTAAAACAAGAAAAAGTAGGCCCGGTAGAACTTGCAACAATTAGTTTTGGTCAAAGATTTGAAGTAACACCAATGCAAATGATTAAAATGGTAGGAACAATTGCAAATTTTGGAAAAAGTGTAACGCCAAGAATTGTAAAAGCGACAATTGATAGTGTGACTGGAGAAAGAACAGATTTTGAGGTGGAAGAAGGACAACAGGCCATCTCAGAAGAAACTGCAAAAAAAGTTTTAGATATGATGAATTCTGTTGTATCAGAAGGGACAGGAAAAAATGCACAAGTAGTAGGATATTCAATAGGAGGAAAAACAGGAACATCAGAAGACGGAGTAAATACAGGAAAGTATGTAACTTCTTTTATAGGTGTTGCAAACACAGAAGATCCAGAACTTGTTATATTAATAGTACTATATAACCCAACTGGAGAAGGAGGGCACCAAGGAGGAGGAGTTGCAGCACCAATTGCTTCACAAATATTGGGGGAGGTATTGCCATATTTAGAAGTTACTAAAAATAATGAAGAAGAGCAAACAAGCATGCAGGTTGAAATGCCAGAGGTGACTGGGATAACATTAAAAGAGGCAAAACAAATATTAACAGACTTTGGGTTAGAATATGAGGTGGAAACAGATGATATGGAGGCAATAATAACAGAACAATTACCTAAGAAAGGAATACAAATAAACCAAGGAACAAAGGTAATTTTATATTGTAATTAAAGATTCTTAAATAAATGTATAGAAGTAAACATAAAATTTGCAAAAATTTTTAAGATATGTTAAAATATGTGCACTGGATAAATTTTATTATGTCCAATGCTGTTTATTTTAAATAATGGGGGTTATTACATCATGAAAAATACAACGCAAAAAAAATCTGTACTTGAGAAACTTGATGAGATGTTTCCGATAGTATACGGTAGCCAATTGTCAATGGATGACAAATTTATGGCACATTGTCCTAATGGGAGTGAACAGAAACGGTTAAAATCTATCTTGGTGGAAGGGATTGAAAATGGGTTGCCAGATTTTCGGTTACCTAGAGTGGATCCTTCATTCGATGAAGAGGAGAATCTTAATTTTGAAGAAGGTAGGATTCCTGCCGTAGGTAAATTCGCTTTGTGGTGGAAAAATTCATTTGAAAATTTCCTTCCTGAAAAAAATAGCCGTATGGCAACTGTTTTCGAATACGATATCTTTTGTGGAGTGTTAATTAAGAACCTTGTAGAAGAAGGCTATGACGTAGAGAAAGCTTGGTATTATGTTTGCGATGAGAGTTGCAAATTAGGTAACTTTTGGGATTCGCATGATTCTCGTATGAATTTTGAACCTACTGGAAGTAGAGCACAAGGTATTTGGACTGATTTGGGTAATACTCAAAAGGTTCTAATTAATTCAGAAGGAACAAAATTCTTTATTGCAAGTGGATCATATTGTAATTCTAGTAAATTGTTTGCCATATCAAAAAGAGAAGAACTGTTTTACCGTGATTACATTGCTAAAATTAGCACTGGATTGATGGCTATGGATGTGTAATTAAACAGCAATAACAAAGAATGAAGACTCGTAAGTACGAGTCTTCATTTTTTAGTGCTTTTAATAATTATTATAAAAAAATAATTGATTTTCTTAAAAAAAACTATACAAATTTGAGAATTAATTATATAATATCATAGTAATATTAAAACAAGGAGTTGCTAAAAAATGGAATTAAAAACAATTTTGAGTGGAATTGAAGGTATAAAGGCAAAAGCAGATTTAAGCCTAAATATAGATATGATAGAGTGTGATTCTAGAAGGATAAAACAAAATGGAATGTTTGTTGCAATAAATGGTTTTGATGTAGATGGGAGTTTATATATAAAACAAGCAGTAGAAAATGGTGCAACAGCAATAGTAATAGAAGAAGGAACTAAATTAAAAAAATCAGATATAAATGAAGATACAAGTATTATTATGGTTCCAAATGCTAGATTGGCTCTTGCAAAAATGGCATGCAATTTTTATGATAATCCATCTAGAAAATTTAAGTTAATAGGTATAACTGGAACAAAAGGAAAAACAACAACAACATTTATGCTAAAATCAATTCTAGAGAAACATGGAAATAAGGTTGGATTAATTGGAACTGTTGCAAATTATATAGGAAATAAAAATTTAGGAGAAAGCAATAGAACAACACCAGAAAGTATAGAATTACAAAGACTATTTAATCAAATGGTAGAAGATAAAGTAGATACTGTTGTTATGGAAGTATCTTCTCAAAGTTTAAAGTTACATAGAGTTGAAGGCTGCGAATTTGATTATGTAGTATTTACAAATTTTTCAGAAGATCATATTAGCCCAAAAGAACACCCAGATATGGATGATTATTTTAATTCAAAATTATTATTAATAAAAAAAGCAAAAACTAGCTTTATAAATAATGATGATTTCAAAGTATCAAAAATAAAAAAATTATTACCAGAATGTAATGTAAAAACATATGGAATTGATAACGAAGCAAATCTTTTAGCTAAAGATATAACTGTTACAAATTCAAGTGTAGATTTTAAAGTAAAAATTATGGGGAAAAATGAAAGAGTAAAAACAGGCATACCAGGAAGGTTTAGTGTATATAATTCATTAGCAGCAATTGCAATTGGTGAGAGCTTAGGAGCAAATGCTGAAGAAATTAAAGAAGCATTATTAGAAGTGAGAGTTCCAGGAAGAAGTGAACTTGTAGATAATAAAAAGGGACTTACAATAATGATAGATTATGCTCATTCACCAGAAAGTTTACAAAGTATATTGAATGCAGTAAAAAGTTATACAAGAGGAAGAGTAATTTCTGTATTTGGATGTGGAGGAGATAGAGATCCTGGAAAAAGACCAATAATGGGTCAAATTTCTGGAAATGTAGCAGATTTTACAATAATAACATCAGATAATCCAAGAACAGAAAATCCAGAAGAAATAGTAAAACAAATTGAAAAAGGAATTGTAAAAACCAAAGGAAAATATGTTGCAATTGTAGATAGAACAGAGGCAATAAAACATGCAATAGAAATAGCCAACAAAAATGATATTATAGTTTTAGCTGGAAAAGGACATGAGGTATACCAAGAAATAAATGGAGAAAAATATCCATATGATGAAAGAAAGATTATCAAGAAAATAATAGGATAGATATTTAGAACTGTAAGGAGCAGGATTACATGTCTTGCTTACGAAATAAACAGTGAAGAGTGAATAGTTAATAGTACAAAATTTGCTTCACAAATTTTGAAGGGGGAACAAGAATTGTATTTTCAAACTAGAATATTGTTTGTATCATTTATAGCAACAATATTACTATCAATATTCATAATACCAGTATTAAGAAAATTTAAAATAGGGCAAATGGAACGAGAAGATGGACCAGAATCCCATTTATCTAAGAGGGGAACACCAACTATGGGAGGAATAATAATTGCGTTAGGAATTATTATCGGAACCATTGGTGGATTTATATATTACTATAATAGAGAAATAGAAATTGCGAAAAAATTATTACCATTATTAATTATTACAATAGGTTTTGGGATTATTGGGTTTGTAGATGACTATAAAAAACTAGTTTTAAGGAATACAAAAGGATTAAAACCATCTAGTAAAATGCTAGGTTTACTAATAATTGCGGTAGGTTATACTTTTTATATTATGAAGGTACTAAACCTAGGAACAGAAACTTATATACCATTTTTTAAAGTATATATAGATCTTTCTACATGGCTATATATTCCGTTTGCAATTTTTGTAATTCTAGCAACTACAAATGCAGTAAATCTAACAGATGGTATAGATGGATTAAGTACTAGCGTATCTGCAATTATAGTGACTTGTTTAACAGTTATTGCAATTGTTTTAGATGTAAAAGAAGTTATAGTATTTGGGAGCATTATAGTTGGAGCATGTTTGGGATTTTTAATTTTCAATTTAAATGTTGCAAAAGTTTTTATGGGTGATACGGGTTCATTATTACTAGGAGGAGTAATAGCAGCAATTGCACTATACTTAAAAATGCCATTACTATTATTACTTATAGCTGCTATTCCAGTAGCAGAAACATTATCCGTTGTATTACAGGTATTATACTTTAAAAAAACTGGAGGAAAAAGACTTTTCAAAATGGCACCTTTACATCACCATTTTGAATTATCAGGGTGGAATGAAAATAAAGTAGTTTCAATTTTTTGTATATTAACACTTATGCTTTGCATCATAGGCCTATGCGCAATTTAGATTTTTATATAAGATAAAGTAGCCAGCTATAAAAGTTTATATATTTTAAAAGAAAATTTTGTTAGTGAGCAACCAGGGGTTGCTAAAGGTTAATTTTTGTAATGTCACTGGAAACAAATAAGCTAATAAAAATATATAATTCCGGACGAGATTTGGCAGACTTTTTAATAAAAGAGAGGAAAATATAGTGCAAAAAAACAAAAAAAATAAAAAAGAACTAAATAAATCATTTGATTTTGTACTATTTATAATAGTATTAATTTTAATATGTATGCGGAATTACTATGGTACTTTCTGCAAGTTCGCCATCTTCATTATCTACAACAGGAAGTAGTTATACATATGTATATAAACAAGCGATTTCAGCAGCAATAGGAATAACAGCAATGCTTGTTATATCAAAAATAGATTATAGAAGATATGAAAAGTACTATAAAATTGCATATGCTTTTTCAGTAATAATATTATTATTAGTATTGGTACCTGGTTTAGGAAGAACAATTAATGGAGCAACAAGATGGATTAGTATTCCTGTATTTGGGTCAGCACAACCATCTGAAGTAACAAAACTAGGATTAATACTATTTTTTGCGGCATATTTAAGTAAACACAGAAATGAGTTAAAACATATTTGGAAAGGTTTTTTTAAACCGATTATTTATTTCATAGCTCCTCCGATATTAATATTATTACTAGTACAATCACATTTTAGTGCATCTGTAGTTATAATTTTAGTATTATCAATCATGATGATGATGGCAGGAACTAAGTTCTCTCATTTTGCGGTATTTGGAAGTGTTGGAGCAGGAGCAGGATTATCATTAATGTTTATACTTGCAAAATTCTTTAATATGGGAAGTTTTAGATTAACAAGAATATATTCATTTTTAAATCCTTGGTTAGATCCACAAGGAGATGGATGGCAAATAATACAAAGTTTATATGCAATTGGTTCAGGAGGACTTTTTGGAGTAGGGCTTGGAAATAGTACACAAAAATATTTATATATATCAGAACCACATAACGATTTTATATTTGCTGTTCTTGCAGAGGAATTAGGCTTTATAGGATGTGCAGCAGTTATAATTCTATTTTTACTATTTGTTTGGAGAGGAATAATAATAAGTATGAAAGCACCAGATATGTTTGGAAGCCTACTTGCTGTAGGAATAACATCTCTAATAGGATTGCAAGCAATTATAAATATAGCGGTTGTTACATCCTCAATGCCAGTAACAGGTATAGCGTTGCCATTCTTTAGTTATGGAGGAACATCACTAATAATTTTACTATGTGCAGTAGGGGTGTTATTAAACATATCACGACATACAGAAAAAATTTAAAATAATTGAAAATGAAGTGAAAAGTGGGATGTGTGCTGTTAATGAAAGTTCTTTAAAGCCTATTCCTAAATTAATACTTCACACATCTAAAATATTATATATTTAAATGCGAATAGGGATACATTTAATACGTATCATTCTAAAAAGTAGGTGATAAAATGAAAGTTGTTATAGCAGCAGCTGGAACTGGAGGTCATATAAATCCAGGAATTGCAATTGCAAATAAAATAAAAAAAGAAAATAAAAATGCAAAAATAACTTTTATAGGTACATTAAGAGGTCTTGAAAATGATTTAGTACCAAGGGCTGGATATGACTTGGAAAGAATAGAAGCTTATGGCATTAGTAGAAAAATTAGTATACAAAATTTTAAGAACATGTGTAAGACAATAAGCAGTTTTAAAAAGGCAAAAAATTTAATAAAAAAATTAAATCCAGATATTGTTATTGGAACAGGTGGATATATCTGTGGACCTGTGCTTTTAGCAGCAAATAAATATAAAATTCCAAGTATATTACATGAAAGTAATGCATACCCAGGGGTAACAGTAAAGCTATTATCTGGAAAAGTTGACGAGGTTTTAGTTGGATTTGAAGATACAAAAAAAAGACTTCCAAAGGCTAGAAAAGTAGTGGTAACAGGTACTCCTACAAAATTAAGAAAACAAAATTTAGACAAAACACAAAAAGAAGAAATAAAGAAACAATTGTCAATAAAAAGCAATTTACCAATAGTATTAGTTTATGGAGGAAGCCAAGGGGCAAAATCTATAAATAATGCGCTATTAGGAATAATAGAGAATAAGTTGAATGAAAAATATCATATTATTTGGGCAGTAGGTCAAAAACAATATGATGATATAAAACAATCTTTAAAACAAATAGGACTAAATATAAATAATATAAAGAATGCGAGCATTGTTCCATATATTTATAATATGCAAGAAGTTATGAGTTTGGCAGATTTAATTGTTGCTAGAAGCGGTGCAATGACAATAACAGAAGTATCTCTACTTGCAAAACCTGCAATATTTATTCCATATCCATATGCAACAGAAAATCACCAAGAATATAATGCAAAAGTACTTGCAAATGTTGGAGCTGCAGAAATAATCTTAGACAAGGACTTAAACAAGGATATATTAAATAGAAAAATACAAGAAATTATAAATAATGAAGAGCTACAACTAAAAATGAGTAAAAATTCAGAAGAGGTAGCAATACAAAATGTAGAAGACAGAATTTATGCTGAAATACGAAGTTTGATGAAATAATATAGGGGTGATTTTCGAAGCATGGGTGAACAGAGTTTGCCCCTACAAACAAATAGAATTAAAAAATAGGGAGGTGAAAGGATGAAATTAGAGAAATTTGAAGAATACATAGGTTACAATTTTAAAAACAAAAAATTACTACAAACAGCACTTACACATAAATCATATGCAAATGAAAATAGAATTCTTAGTAATGAGAAATTAGAATTTCTAGGCGATGCAATTTTAGAGTTTGTAACAAGTCAGTATTTATATGAAAATTACAAAAAACTAAAAGAAGGAGAAATGACTAAAGTTAGAGCAAGTGTAGTTTGTGAAGAAAGTTTATACAAGATAGCATTAAAGCATAATTTTAGTGATTTCTTAATTATAGGAAAAAGCGAAAAGGCATGCCAAGGAAATACAAAACCTGCAATTTTAGCAGATAGCGTAGAAGCATTAATTGCAGCAATATACTTAGATTCGGGATTAGAAAATGCTAAAAAATTTATAGTAGAAAATTTACAAGAAGCTATTAAAAGTGCAAGCAAGAATGTAGGGAAAAAAGATTATAAGACTGTTTTGCAAGAAAAATTACAAGAGCATGGAAGTGTACATATAGAATATAATATTATAAATGAAGATGGACCAGACCATAGTAAAATTTTTACTGCAGAAGTAAAATGTAATGGAAAAAGTTTGGCAACAGGGACAGGCACTACTAAAAAACAAGCAGAAATGGAAGCGGCCCATAAAGTATTAATAAATTTCAATGAAAAAAATAAATAAGAAAGGAACAATTATGTCAGAAAAATATATAATACCAATATTTGTACCACATTTAGGATGCCCTAATAATTGTACATTTTGTAACCAAAAAAGTATAAGTGGGCAAATGAAGAATATTACAGGAAAAGAAGTAAGAGAAACAATAAAAGAATTTTTAAAAAGCTTTAAAAATAATGATATAGAAAAAGAAATAGCCTTTTTTGGAGGAAGCTTTACAGGGATAGAAACAAAGATACAAGAAGAATTACTATCTGTTGCATATGAATATGTAAAAGAAGGTATAATAAGTGGAATAAGAGTTTCTACAAGACCAGATTACATAGACAAAGATAAACTAAAATTATTAAAAAAATATGGAGTAAAAACAATAGAATTAGGAGTACAATCTACAAATGATTATATTCTAAAAAAATGTAAAAGAGGGCATACATTTGAGGATGTGAAGAAAGCTTCTAAATTAATAAGAAGATTTGGATTTGTACTTGGACATCAAATGATGATAGGACTTCCAGAAAGCACAAGATTAGATGAATTAAATACAGCAAGAGATTTAGCAAAACTAAAACCAAAAATTATTAGACTATATCCAGTTTTAGTAATAAAAAATACAGAACTAGAAGCAGAATATAAAAAACAAGAATATGAACCTGTAACTCTAACACAAGCAGTAGAAGTATGTAAAGAATTAGTTTATTTCTTTGGAAAAAAGAAAATAAAAGTAATAAGAATAGGACTTCAAAATACAGATTTAATTTCAAATCCAGAGAATGTAGAAAGTGAAGTAGTGGCGGGACCATATCACGAAGCATTTGGACAGCTTGTAGAGGATAGCATATGGTATGACAATATTTTAAATAAAATTAAAAAATTTAATATAAAGGTAATAGAGGCTGAAATAGAAGTGAATCCTGTGAATGTAAACAATGTAGTGGGACATAAAAGAAATAATATAGAAAAATTAAAAGAAACATATGACTTAGAATTAAAAATAAAACAAAACCAAGAAATAAAACCAGGGAAATTTAAACTAAGTATTATAAAAACATATAAAGATTTTTTGGATGAATAGAGAATAAGAAACTAAAATATAAATATTTATAGGGGTGTAATCATACGCCCTTACATTTATTATAATATATTATTTTTAATCATTTTTTGTCGATGAAAAGTCATACTAATTTAAATAAATCAATTGACATATAAAAAAATCTAGTATTAAATATACTAGATTTTTTTTATCTAATCTTCTATTTTAAAATTCTTATTATTAGACCATCCAATTAGCCAAACTGGAGAAACTTCAAATATTTCAGCAATCTTACAAATCATAGGAATACCAACATTTCTTATTTGACCATTAGTATATTTTGTAATTGTACCTCTAGATTTTATTCCTAATTTTTTTATAAGTTCATCATAAGTGATAGAACTATTATCTAATAATTCTTGAAATCTTTCTGGAAATAAATAATTCATTTTAACCCCCAATATTTTTATCAAACAAATTATAACATGTAATTTTCAAGAAGTAAATGAAACAATAAAAAAATTATTAAATATGTTGACAAAAAGAAAAAAATATTATAATATGTTTCTTGAAAAGAAACATAGCAAAAAAAGGAGCGGGAAATGGACCCAAAATTAATAGGAGAAAGACTAAAATTATTATTAATAAAAAAACAAATAAAAAGAAGTTATCTAGCTAAAATGATAGGTGTTAGCTATAATACTTTAACAAAAAAGTTAAATGGACAAAAAGATTTTTCTGCAATAGAAATAACTAGAATAAAAAATATTTTAGAATTAGATGATCAGTTATCTGCAAATATTTTCTTTAATCCAAACTTTGAACTTTTGGAAAGCGAAGATTTAGGGTAATTAAAAATGGAATAAATAACTAAAAAAACACTCATACTAATATGGGTGTTTTTATGAGATTTAGAGAGAAAAGAAGGATAATTAATTTTAGGAAAAGAATAATAAATTTATTACAAATTTTATTTGGTACGCTTTTAATGGCAATTTCTATAGATTTATTTTTATTACCTAATCAGCTATCAGTTGGAGGTTTTTCTGGTATTGGAACAATAGGATATTATTTACTTAATATACCTGTTGGTACATCAGTTATGGTTCTAAATATTCCTTTGTTTTTAATAGCATTAATAAAAAATGGTAAAAAATTTTTTTTAAATTCATTGGTTGGAACTATATCTTTATCGTTATTTTTAAATTTATTTGAAAATATTAATACAGTAACTCGTTCTGGATTTTTAGCATGTATATATGGAGGAATTCTTTCTGGAATTGGAACGACCATTGTGTTTAATGCAAATGCTTCAACAGGAGGGTCAGATTTACTTGCTCAAATAATGAAATCATATAAATCAGATATAAGACCTGGAAATATTATTGTTTTAATAGATACAATTATAGTAATTGCAAATACAATTGCTTTTAGAGAAATAGAGATTGGTTTATATTCAGCAATTGCAATTTATATAATGGGAAAAGTTATTGATTTATTTTTTGAAGGAATTGATTTTGCAAAAATGATAATAATTATATCTCCTAAATATCAAGAAATATCAGATGAAATAATTAAAAAAATAAGAAGAGGAACTACAGCAATTTATGGAAAAGGAATGTATAAAGAAGAAGAGAAAAAACTTTTACTATGTGTAGCATCTAGAGGAGAAGTAAGAGAAATAAGAAAGATTATAAAACAAATAGACAAAAAAGCATTTTTAATAATAACAAATGCAAGAGAAGTATATGGTGAAGGTTTTAAGTAAAAAAATAATTGACATCTTAAAAAATAAAAAGTATAATACTACTGGAAACTAATGGAAAAGGAGATGCGTAGTTTGAATTATAATAAAGTTGAAAAATTTTATACAATTAAGGAAATGTTGGAGATTGCAGTAGAACAAGCTGGAGACCAAACAGCTTTTATGTATAGACAAAAAGATAAAGTAGTGGAGGTAAAGTATAAAGAATTCCAGGATGATACTTTTTATTTGGGAACAGCTTTAGCTAATAAAAACTTACACGAATCACATATAGCAGTAATAGGAGATAACTCATATGATTGGCTTACAGTATATTTAACAGTGCTTAAAACAAATGGAGTTATTGTTCCAGTAGATAAAGAATTGCCTGTTAAAGATATAATTGAAGTATTAAGACACAGTGATAGTAAAGTCTTGTTTTATAGTGATAGATTTGAAAAAAATATAGAAGAAATAAAACAAGAACTTCCAGAAATTGAATATTTTATAGGATTTGAGAGAGATAAGTCAGAAGAAAATATTTTATCTTATAGAGAATTTAGAGAAGTAGGTAAAAAACTATATGATGAGGGAAATAAAACATATATTGAAATTATAACAATTCCAGAAGATTTAAGAATGCTTGTATATACATCTGGAACAACAGGAAAATCAAAAGGTGTAATGCTTACAGAAAAAAATTTAGTTAGTTGTGTTTATTATGGCTTGCAAGTATCAAATGTATATACTAGATGTTTATCTGTATTGCCTTACCATCACACATATGAGGCTGTTGCAGGTATTTTAGTGGCACTTCACAAACATGTAACAATATGTATAAATGATAATTTAAAGAATGTACTTAAAAATTTACAAACATTTAAACCAGATTACATATATGTAGTTCCAGCGTTTGCAGAATTATTCTATAAAAAAATATGGGCTACTGCAAAAAAAGAACATAAAGATACGGGACTTAAGATATTAATAGGTTTAAGCAATTTTTTAAGAAAATTAGGAATAGATAAAAGAAGAACATTATTTAAATCTGTACATAATGCTTTTGGTGGAAATTTAATTAAAATAGTAGTTGGAGGAGCACCAGTAAGAGCTGAACTTGGAGACTTTTTCGATTCTATAGGAATTAATTTAATAAATGGTTATGGAATTACAGAATGTTCTCCACTTGTAAGTGCTAATATGGACGATTTTAATGATCCAAGAACTGTTGGGATGCCACTTTTATGCTGTAGCATAAAACTTGAAGATATAACAGAAGATGGAGAAGGAGAAATTTGTGTAAAGGGTGATATAGTAATGAAGGGTTACTATAAAAACCAAGAATTAACAGATGAGGTATTAAAAAAAGGTTGGTTCTACACAGGTGATTACGGGAAAATAAATGAGCATGGACAATTATTAATTACAGGTAGAAAGAAAAATTTAATAGTTCTAGATAACGGAAAAAATGTATTTCCAGAAGAAATAGAAAACTATATAATGGGAATAGAATATGTGCAAGAAGTTGTAGTAAGAGGAATAAAAAATGAACAAGAGCAAGAAGTCGCACTACTTGCAGAAGTGTTTTTAAATAAAGAAAAACTAGAAGAATTAAAAATATCAGACGAAGAAAAAGAAGAAAAACTACATAAAGACATTTCAAATGCTTGCAAAGTATTACCATTATATAAGAAAATTAGTAAAGTAGAAATACGTGAAAAAGAGTTTAACAAAACAACAACAAATAAAATTATTAGATAAAAATTTTTTATAGATGTAGGGGCGATTAAAATCGCCCCTACAAATATTTTATAAGATTATTTTAAACAAATCATTATCTAATTCATAATTATTCAAAATCATTTAAGTTCAAAGGAATCCTTATGTTCGAGAAATTTTTAAATCTTATTTTCCCAAATGTTTGTGGATTTTGCAACAAAATAAATAGCAACAGTTTGTGTAAAAACTGTGAATTAAGCCTATCAAAATACGAAATAAGTTGTATTAAAGATTATACGCGTGACAAACAAAAGTATTTTGACTATTTATATTGTGCTTTAAAATATGAAAATTATGTTAGGGAGACACTGATTAAATATAAATTTAATGAAAATTCATATTTGTATAAAACTTTTTCAAAAATTATAATAAAAAATGAAAAAATATATAGATTTTTAAAATTATATGATATAATAATTGCAGTTCCAATGCACAAACTTAAGAAATCCGTAAGAGGATATAATCAAAGTGAATTGATTGCAAGAAAAATTGCAAGAGATATGGAAATATACTTTGAAAAAGATGTTTTAATAAAAGTAAAAAATACCAATGTTCAAAGTACATTAACTAAAACCCGAAGAGCAAAAAATGTAAAAGGTGCATTTTTTGTAACAGATAATACAATAATAGAGGGTAAAAAAATTATATTAATTGATGATATATATACAACAGGAAGTACAGTAAATGAATGTAGCAAACTTTTAAAAAAGGCTGGAGCCAAAGAAATTTGTGTTGTTACAATTGCAAAAGACTAATTGATAAAAAAGAAAATCAAGGAGGAACGAAAGTGGAGGATTTAGTAGAAAGTATATTAGATTACATAAGGGCAGATTATACAGACTATGCTATAATGATAAATGGTGAATGGGGTAGTGGTAAAACTTATTTTTGGAATCATAAAGTTAAAAATAAAATTGAATCTTTAAAAATAAATGGAAAAAAATATACTACTATTTACATGTCACTATATGGAATTTCTAACCTAGAGGAAATAAGTAAAAAAATATTTATAGAAACAACACAACTCATGGATAAAAACATGAAAAAATATATGAATGTAACTGGACAATCTACAATTCCTGAGTATGCAAAAACCGGATTGGATATGGCAAACCTTTTTGGAGTCACACAAAATGGAGATAAAGTAGACTATGCGCAATTTTTCTCAACAGATGATAAAATTTTATGTTTTGATGATTTGGAAAGAGCGAATGTAGATGTTATAGATATACTAGGTTATATTAATAACTTTGTTGAACATGACCATATAAAAACGATTATTATATGTAATGAAAAAGAATTATCAACAAAATTAAAAAATAGTAATTTGGAAATGAAAACTTTTATTGCAACATACATATTAGATAAAGAAGGCGATTTAACAAAAACAGATTTGCCAATGGTTGAAAAAATAAGAGACAAAATAGAATATGTTTTTGACAAAGCGAATGACTATGAAAGAATAAAAGAAAAGCTAATAGGAGAAACTTTTGAATATCAACCTGAATTTAATTATATAATAAATGGAATTTTAATAAGATATGAAAATGATCCAGAACTTATTAGATTTTTAAGAGAAAATACTGGTTATATAATTAGTACATTTAACAAAAGCGGTACAAGAAACTTGAGAATTTTGAAACATGCGTTAAATGATTTTAAAAAAATATTTGAAATGGTTAACAAATATTATCCAAACACAAATTATAGAGTACTTCAAACAATGCTTATATTTACAATAGCAATTTCGTTTGAAATCAAAGCAGGAAAAATAACCAAAGAGAAATTTATGAACTTGCAAGACAATGAAGAATATAAAGCAATGTTGGTTTCTTCAAGAATTTTAATGGATAACAGACAGTTCTATATAAAAGAATTTGATAATAATTATTATTACAATTTTAAAGTTGAATATAGATTTTTCAAATTTATAGAAATGTATGTTAGAACAAGAATATTCGATATGAAAGTATTTAAAAAAGATATGGAAGTAATTATAAATACAGTAGATAAAGAAAAACTTCCAAGTTATAAAAGATTACTTACTGAAGAATATTGGAAAATACCAGATGACCAATTCTTAGCAGTTGTTGAAGACGTAATTGAGAATGTAAAAAAAGGTAATATTAATTTAATAGATACAGTAAAATTGTTTATATATTTTACATACTTTATAAAAAAAGGCTTAATAAGTTATGATATACAAACAATAAAAGGAATCTTTTTTGCAGGAATGAATCAGGCATCTCTTAATTCAAGTTATTATGAAAATGCAAATGAAGAATTAAGTGAATTAACTTTGGGAGAAAAAAGTTTAGAAGTAGATGAAATAATAGCACATTTTAATGCTATAAATGATATGCTAAAAGACAAAATGTACAAGGAAAAAGCAGAAAAAATCTTTAAGAATATACCAATGAAAATGGAAATATTCTATGAAAAATTTGATAAAGAATGTATGAATATACCAATATTCAAATATTATGATCCATATCAAGTATTCCAAAGAATTTCTTGTGCAAATAATGAAGACATAGTAACTATTAAGGAAAAACTAGTAGAAAGAGCAAAGAAATATGCAAAAGAAATAGAACCAGAGCTTAAGAGCATTATACAATTAAAAGATATAATTGATGATTATACAAAAGGTAAAAATATAACGATAAAAATTATATTATTAAATGAATTTTCAAAAGAATTAGGAAATATAATATCTAAATATGATAACAAATCAGAGGAAAACATATAAAATATTAGAAATGTAGGGGCTGGTTTTGACCAGCCCGAAAAAATAAAATTTATAAAAGAGGTAAAACATATGGAAAAACTAAAACTAGATTATTATTTTAAAGAAATGGATAAATTTACATTTAAAGAAGTATTTGAAGGCTGTACATATCCATGGGAAGCTTTAGAAAAAGCAAAAGAATACATAAAAGAACAAATAGTTGATAAAGATGTAAAAATAAATAAAGCTGAAGTAGGAGAATTTGTTTCAATATCTGGAAATTATTTTATAGATGAAGGAACAAAAATTCATGCAAATGCAGTAATTCAAGGGCCAGTAATGATTGGAAAAAATGTGGAAATTCAATCAGGAGCATTAATCAGGCCATGGACAGTAATAGGAGATAATTGTGTGGTAGGTCACGCAAGTGAAGTAAAACATTGTATATTACAAAACAAATCAAAGGTAGCAAGTTTAGCATTTTGTGGAGACACAATTTTAGGAAAGTCAACTAGAATTGGAAGTGGAATAATCCTTGCTAATAGACGATTTGACCAAAAAAACATTACAGTAAAAATAAATGGAGAAAAACATGATGTAGGAACAGACTTTTTTGGAGCAATAATAGGAGATAGTACAAGATTAGGAGCAAATTCTACAACAGTACCAGGAACATTTATAGGACCATACACATGGATATTGCCAACAGTACAAGTAAGAGGATTTGTACCAGCAGAAAAAAGAGTATTTCCAATGGCAGAATACAGAGTAGATGAAAATCCAAGAGTGGAATTAAAATAATAAAATAAGAAACACATCGATTTGATGTGTTTTATTTTATATAGGGGTCGCACCCCTGGGCGACCCGTTAATAATTTTATTACAAGGTGTTGATGATTGTATCCCTACAATTGACAACATTATGTAAATTTGCTATAATATTGCGCAGATGCCTAGAAAGGCGTTTTAAAAATTCCTCTATCAGGAGGACCACGAGACATTAGAATTTTTAAATTTAAGGAGGAAAAATAATGTGTGATTGTGACTATGTATGGAGTAAAAAAGCTCTGGAACAGAAGGTTGCTGAGGAAATGACTGCTCAAACGTCATGGACTATTACGCCAGATATGGTGGTTCAAGTTGGTAGGCATACGCAAGGTGTATTGGTTTATGCGGCACAGTGTGGTGATACCACGCTAATTTGTTGGATAGAAGGAGATGGCACTTGCACTATTCTATATGGCCAGATGGAGTTTTATTAAGGAAAACCTCAATTTACCAAAGGATTTATAAGCATTATATTATTTAAGGAGGAAACCAAAAATGGCAGGAACTCGCGCTAGTTCGGTAGTGGCAATCGTGAAAAACAATGTTGCTACGGAGATGACTCGGAAAACACCTTATGCTGTTACGCCAGAAATGGTTACATTTGTAAGGGGAAATGCTGGCAATGGAGTATTTGTTGCTCATGTGGATGACAATATTACAATACTCTGCAAAATACGTGGAGTTGGAAAACTTGATATCAAAACAGTTTCCTGGTAAGCATAGTCATTAAAAAAGAAAAACCCTCGCTTTATAAAGCGAGGGTTTTCTTTTTGCTATAATATATTGCAAAATTTGTAGGGGTCGCTGCCCACAGCGACCCGTAAATTATTTATAATATTCATTTCGGGTCGCCCAGGGGTGCGACCCCTACACATTATAAATTTTATATATGTATATCCAACAAAAATTGGTAAATAATTAGTATAAGTAAATAGAATTTACATACTTTTAATATAAAGGGTGATTAAAAAATGACATATAAGTTTACCAATAGAGCAAGAGAGGTTGTAGAACTTGCAAATGATTTAGCAATAAGTTTAGGGCATAATTACGTAGGCACAGAGCATTTACTATATGGTTTAGCAAAAGAAGAAGGATGTATAGCGAGTAAAGTCTTAGAAAGGCAAGGAGTAAGTGCAAAAAAAGTTTTAGATAAAATAATAGAACTAATAGGAGAAGGAGATAAAAATATTATATCTGTAATAGGTTTGACACCTAGAACAAAACGAATAATTGAAAATGCATTTAGGGAAGCTAAAAAACAAAATTCAGAATATATAGGAACAGAACATCTTCTTATAGGAATAATAAAAGAAACAGACTGTGTTGCTGTAAAAATTATGATTGACCTAAATGTAGATTTTGAAAAAATGTATAATAATATTTTTGATTCAATGGACAAATATGAAGTAAACAAAAATGCAAGTTCAAAAAGTAAGAATGTAAAAGAACAAACACTGAATCAGTTTGGAACAGAATTAACAAAGATTGCATATGAAGGAAGATTGGATCCAGTAATAGGAAGAGAAAATGAAATAACTAGAGTTATACAAACTTTATCAAGAAGAACGAAAAATAATCCATGTTTAATAGGCGAACCTGGTGTTGGAAAAACTGCAATAATTGAGGGATTGGCGCAAAATATCACATCAGGGAATGTTCCAGATATACTAAAAAATAAAAGAATTTATACATTAGATATTTCTGGAATGGTAGCTGGAGCAAAATATAGAGGAGACTTTGAAGAGAGAATAAAAAAATGTTTAAAAGAAGTAAAAAATGCAGGAGATATAATATTATTTATAGATGAAATTCATACTATTGTTGGAGCAGGAGCTGCAGAAGGAGCAATAGATGCATCAAATATTTTAAAGCCACTACTAGCAAGAGGAGAAATTCAATTAATAGGGGCAACTACTATAAATGAATACAGAAGATATATTGAAAAGGATACTGCACTAGAGCGAAGATTTCAAACAATTATGATAGAAGAACCAAAATCAGAAGATGCAATAAAAATAATATCAGGTCTTAGAGATAAGTATGAAGCACATCATAATGTAAAAATAACAGATGAAGCAATAGAAACAGCTGTTAGATTGTCTAATAGATATATACATGATAGATTTTTGCCAGATAAAGCAATAGATTTAATAGATGAAGCGGCTTCAAAAGTAAAAATAGAATTATATACCGAACCAAATATAATAAAAAAACAAGAAAAAAGATTGCTTGAAGTATCGAAGGAGAAAGAAGAAGCAGTACGTACACAAGACTTCGAAAAAGCTGCAAAGTTAAGAGATATAGAGAAACAGGAACAAGAAAAACTAGAGCATCAAAAAGAAACTTGGGAATCTGAAAACAATAAAACCATTACTTCAATTACGAAATTTGATATAGAAGAAGTTATTTCAAAAAGTACAGGAATACCAATACTAAAGATTAATCAGACAGAAAGTGAAAAATTAAAAAGTTTGGAACAAGAATTATCTAAAAGGGTAGTAGGGCAAAGTATGGCGATAGATGTAATTAGTAAAGCTATAAAAAGGTCAAGAATTGGGCTAAAAGACCCTAATAGACCGATAGGTTCATTTCTATTTTTAGGTCCAACTGGTGTTGGCAAAACTAAACTTTCAAAGGCACTTGCTGAGAATCTTTTTGGAGAAGAAAATGCAATGATTAGATTAGATATGTCTGAATTTATGGAGGCACATGGTACATCTAAGATAATTGGTGCACCTCCAGGGTATGTGGGTTATGAAGAACAAGGAGGATTAACAGAAAAAGTAAGAAGAAAGCCGTATTCTTTAGTGCTTTTTGACGAAATAGAGAAGGCTCATCCAGATGTTTTGAATTTATTGCTTCAAATCTTAGAAGATGGAATATTAACAGACTCACATGGAAGAACAGTAGATTTTAAAAATACAGTAATTATAATGACCTCAAATATTGGAGCAAGGTTAATAACAGAAAAAAAGACATTAGGATTTAAGAATGAAGATCTGCAAAATGATGCAAGACAGTTAAAAAAAGATGTGCTTGCAGAATTAAAAAAACAGTTAAAACCTGAATTTATAAATAGAATAGATGAGATAATTGTATTTAATAAATTAGGAAGAGAAGAGCTAAAACAAATTGTGGATTTAATGTTAAAAGAAACGCTAGAGAAACTAGAAAAAAGAAATATAAATGTAAAAGTCGAGGATAAAATAAAAGATTTAATAATAGATAAAGGAACAGATTTTGTGTATGGTGCAAGACCATTAAGACGTGCAATGCAAAATATATTAGAAGACAAAATTGCAGAAGAAATACTAGAGGGGAATTTACAAGAAGGGGATAATGCAGAAATGGTGTTGCAGGATAATAAAATAATCATAAATAAAAATTAATAAGATAAATTGAATTTTTGTGAAATATTCATGGCGAAATTTGTAGGGGCGATTTTAATCGCCCGTTCTTCGAAGTGCGGGCGAACAAGTTCGCCCCTACATTGTTTACAATTAAATTAATTATACAAAATATAATTTAAATAAATTTCTCTACAAACTCCCATGTTTTTTCTGTATATATTTTCTTTTCAGAAGAAAATGGCATAAATTTTAAATCTTTTAATGGATTTAACGAGTTTTGTAAATCTACAACTGCAGCCTCAACCTTTGTAGGTGCAAGTTTATCAGCTTTATTTGCCAATACTAAACAAGGAAGGCCACTATCTATAATATACTTATACATTAATCTATCGTTTTCAGTAGGGTCATGTCTTATATCAATTAAAAAAACAACTAAAGCAATTTCTTTTCTAGATTTCAAGTAATCCTCAATAAAAATACCAGACTTAACTTGTTCTTCCTTAGACATTTTGCTATAACCATATCCAGGTAAATCTACAAAATAAAAAGAATTATCAATATTATAAAAATTAATTTGGCGAGTCTTACCAGGAACACTACTAGTTCTAGCAAGAGATTTTCTACCAAGCATTGTATTAATAAAAGAAGACTTACCAACATTAGATTTACCAACTAAAACAATTTCAGGTAAACCACCAGTTGGATATTGTTTTCTACTAACAGCAGAAATTTCAAATCTTGGATTTTTAATAATCATAAATTTTCTCCTATCTTTAATTAAAATAATAAATGTAGGGGCGAACTCTGTTCGCCCGTTCTTACATAGCTTTGCTAAACAAAAAGTAAGCCTTCGAAGAGCGGGCGATTAAAATCGCCCCTACAAATATTTATTAAAATGTAATCTTATCTTTTCCGCCCATATATGGTTGTAAAACTTCTGGAATATTAATACTTCCATCTTCGTTATAATTATTTTCTAAGAAAGCAATAAGCATACGAGGTGGAGCAACAACAGTATTGTTTAAAGTATGTGGATGATAATTTCCTTTTTCACCTTTAACACGAATTCCCAAACGTCTACTTTGAGCATCTGTTAAATTAGAACAACTTCCAACTTCAAAATATTTCTTTTGTCTTGGACTCCAAGCTTCAACATCACATGATTTTGCTTTTAAATCTGCTAAGTCTCCACTACAGCATTCTAAAGTTCTAACAGGAATGTCTAGGCTTCTAAATAATTCAACTGTGTATTGCCACATTTTTTCATACCAGTCATAACTTTCTTCTGGTTCACAAACAACTATCATTTCTTGTTTTTCGAATTGGTGAATTCTATATACACCTCTTTCTTCAACACCATGAGCACCTTTTTCTTTTCTAAAACATGGAGAATAAGATGTCATAGTATAAGGAAGACAATCTTTTTTGAGCATTTGACCTTTAAATTTACCAATCATAGAATGCTCACTTGTACCAATTAGGTATAAATCTTCACCTTCAATTTTATACATCATAGCATCCATTTCTTCAAAACTCATAACACCTGTTACAACATCACTTCTAATCATAAAAGGTGGTATGCAATAAGTAAATCCTTTATTAATCATAAAATCTCTAGCATATGAAATTACTGCTGAATGTAGTCTTGCAATGTCTCCAGTTAAATAATAGAAACCATTACCAGCAACACGACGAGCAGAATCTAAATCTATTCCAGAAAGCTTTTCCATAATATCTGTATGATAAGGAATTTCGTAATTCGGAACAATTGGCTCACCAAATTTTTCTATTTCAACATTTTCACTATCATCTTTTCCAATAGGAACAGAATTGTGAATAATGTTTGGAATTCTCATCATAATATCTTTTAATTTTGCTGAATATTCTTCTTCTAATTTTTCATTATCTATTAATTCTTGATTGATTTTTGCAACTTGAGCTTTGATTTCTTCAGCTTCAGCTTTTTTTCCTTCTCTCATAAGCCCGCCAATTTGGTTACTTAAAGAATTTCTAGAACTTCTAAGTTCATCACCATGTAATTTCACTTCACGGTTTTTTTGATCTAGTTCTAAAACTTCATCAACTAAACCAAGTTTGTGGTCTTGGAATTTCTTTTTAATATTTTCTTTAACAATCTCTGGATTTTCTCTAACAAATTTAATATCTAACATAAACCCAACTCCTTTAAATCTATAATATTTTACTACAAAACAAAGGAATATGCAAGGGAAAATTGACTATTAACATAATATTTGTTATAATATGAACCATGCAAAATTATAAAATCCTTTTGCATCATAGGAACAGACATTTTTAATCTTAATTAAGGAAGGGTGATTTATTTGGCAATAGAAGCTATTAAAGAGCTTGTAATAAAATTTCAAAGTATTCAAGCTCAAATTGCTGAAAAGCAAGCAGAACTGGAAAATCTAAGAAAAGCCCATCTTGATTTTTGGGAAAATTTCCAACAGGAATGTCGAGAAACAGGACATAGTTTAACAGAGAAAGAAAAGGATGCACTTGCAAAATATAATAAACTTGATGCAAGACCATATGTAGTACGGCCTAAACGGAAACCTGGTACATTAACTCAATTTGATATGCACATTAGCTATTTAAGTATGCATGGATATAGATGCGCATATTGCCTTAGGAGAGTACAAGGCCAGGTTGATGTACTTTGGGAACCTAGATTAGATTTGTGCAAAAGAGAAAGTTTTGACAAATGGCTTGGGTTCCAAGAAGATAAATGGCCTCCTGAAAAAGTAGGTGTGTTGGACAAAGCAAGAGTAGAAGTTGAAGCTTTCTTTGAAAAAGCAGAGCCTTTAGAACAGGCAATAGAGGCTTTGAAAAAAGAAGAGGAAGGAATTCGAACTCTTTTGGAACCTGTCTGGGAACTCTTGGACAAAGCTTTAGGAAAAGATGTGCAAAGACAGAAAGAAATGAATGAAGTACGCTATGTTTATGAGGAAAGGTTAAGATCAACAGAAAGGCTTATTCCAAGAAAACATGATAGAGATGCATATTACTATGACTAAAATTGCCAAATCCGCCTTCGATTATATCGAGGGCGGATTTCTTTATATAGAATTTAAGGTGAAAAAAATTCACCTTAAAAATAAATTTTAAATTAATCATTAAAGGACATGAAACTTTGAAGTCGCAAATCGCGACTTCAAATATCTGAAGAGAAAAAAGATATGTGTACTGTTTGTTATATAACTAAAGATTGTAGAGTAAATGTAGGGGCGATTTTAATCGCCTGCAATTTGAATATAAATATTGTAAAAATATATAAAATAGAGTAAAATGTATAGGGGCAGAAAGGAGATAAATGAAAGAAAATTTGCCCGTAAGAAAAAAGATAAGGTTAAAGGATTATGATTATTCACAAGAAAACATGTATTTTATTACAATATGTGTAAAAGATAGATTAGAACTACTAGGAAAAATAGAGAAAGAAAATCATATAAATTTAACAAGAGAAGGAGATATTGTAAAACAAAATATATATCAATTAGAAGAAATATACAAAAATATAATAATAGATGAATATGTTGTAATGCCAAATCATTTACATATTCTACTATTGATAAATTATAAAAATGGAATAACAATTTCAAAAATAATTAAGCATTTCAAAGCAAATATTAGTAGAGGAATTGGATATTCTATATGGCAAAAATCTTTTTATGAACATATTGTCAGAAATGAGAAAGAATATTTAAAAGTAAAAGAGTATATAAAGAACAATGTAATAAATTGGAAAATGGATAAATATTTTTAGACGGGCGATTAAAATCGCCCCTACATTTTCGTTACAGTTTTGAATTGCCTACTAAAATAGTAATAAAAACAAGGTTAATTTTACTAAAACCCCTTGAAAAAAACAGGGGAAAGGCTGTATAATATATTTGTTATATTAGGAGGAAAATTATGCAAAAAATAGATTTAAAAAACACATACTTAAAATTTTTTGAAGAAAAAGGACACAAAATTATACCTAGTGCGCCAATTATACCAGAAAACGACCCAACATGTTTGTTTAATACAGCTGGTATGCAACCATTAGTGCCATATTTAAAAGGAGCATCTCATCCAGAGGGAACAAGGCTTGCAGATGTTCAAAAATGTTTTAGAACAAATGACTTAGATTCAATAGGAGATAAAACACATCATACATTTTTTGAAATGCTTGGAAATTGGTCACTTGGAGATTATTTTAAAAAAGAATCAATCACTTGGAGTTTTGAGTTATTAACTGAAAGACTAAACATTCCAGTAGAAAGATTAGCTGTTACAGTTTTTAGAGGGAATGATATAGTACCAGCTGACCATGAATCTGCTGAAATCTGGGAGTCTTTAGGAGTAAACAAAAATAGAATAGCATATTTAGAAGAGGAAAATAACTGGTGGCCAAATATGGAACTTACAGGACCATGTGGACCAGATACAGAAATCTTCTATTGGAGAAGTGATGAGCCTGTTCCAGAAATATTTGACCCAGAAGATGAAAATTGGGTAGAAATTTGGAATAACGTATTCATGCAATATAATCATGAAACAGATGGTACATTTAAACCACTTGCTAATAAAAATGTTGATACTGGATTAGGAGTAGAAAGAGTAACTGCTATATTAGAAGGACAAACAGATAATTATAAATCATCTGTATGGAAAGATGTTATAGCAAAAATAGAGGAAATTTCTGGCAAATCATATGATGATGAAAAATATGTAAAAGCAATGAGAATAATTGCAGACCATATGAGAGCTGTTGTAGTAATTAGTGGTGATGATGCAGGAATTAAACCTTCAAACACAGACCAAGGTTATATTTTAAGAAGATTAATTAGAAGAATTATAAGATATGCTAAAAACTTAGAAATAGATATAAACAGCGCTTGGGAAAAAGATTTAGCAAACTTAATAATTGACCAATATGCACCATTTTATGCTGAATTAGAACGTAATAGAAATATAATTCTAGAAGTATTAGAGAATGAAAAGATTAAATTTAATAGAACACTTGAAAAAGGTTTAAGAGAATTTGAAAAAATAGTATCTCATTTAGAAGGAAACTTAATAGATAGAGATAACGCATTTAAATTATATGATACTTATGGTTTCCCAATAGAATTAACAGAAGAGCTTGCAAGAGAAAGAAACCTAGAAGTTGATACAAAAGGGTTTGCGGAAAAATTTGCAGAGCATCAAGCAAAATCTAGAGCAGGAGCAACTGAAAAATTTAAAGGGGGTCTTGCTTCAACAGGTGAAATGGAAACAAAATACCATACAGCAACACACCTTTTAAATGCTGCATTAAAACAAGTTTTAGGTTCTCACGTACACCAAAAGGGAAGCAATATCACAGCAGAAAGAATGAGATTTGACTTTTCACATGATGCAAAAATGACAGATGAACAAAAACAAAAAGCCGAAGAATTAGTAAATGAATACATAAAAATGGCAATTCCAGTAGAAAGATTAGAAATGAAAAAAGAAGAAGCTATTGGAATGGGTGCAGAAGCGATGTTCATTGAAAAATATGGTGATGTAGTTACAGTATATAAAATTGGAGATGTTTCAATAGAACTTTGTGGAGGACCTCACGTAACTAATACATCAGAACTAGGAACATTTAAAATCAAAAAAGAAGAATCATCATCAGCAGGAGTAAGACGTATAAAAGCAATATTACAATAATTGATAAAGATTAAGTAGGGGCGATTTTAATCGCCCGTTCTTCAAATAAAATACTAAAAAGAACGGAGGTAAATAAAATATGAACGATTGTTTATTTTGTAAAATAATAAAAAGAGAAATTCCATCTACAATAGTTTATGAAGATGATGAGATATTAGCTTTTAGAGATATTGCTCCAGTGGCACCAGTACATGTACTTGTAATTCCTAAAAAACATATAAGTAGTTTAGCAGATTTAGAACCAGAAGATGAAATTTTGGTAGGTAAAATTTATTCAGTTATCAATAGAATAGCTGAGCAAGAAAATATTTTTGAAAGTGGATTTAGAGTTATTGTAAATTGTGGAGAAGACGGTGGACAAGAGGTTAAACATTTACACTTTCATTTAATAGGTGGGAAAAAACTTGGAATAAAAATATGTAATTAGCTACCAATACAATAAAAAATATGGTATAATAAATATGTATGAGAGGTGGTAAAATGTTTAAAGCCAAATATAATAATTTTTTAACAATTATTTTAATTATAGCAATAATTTTTGTAGTGGTACTGATTTCTGTACTTGGTGTAAGTGCATATAAAAGATATAAAAATGATAAAGATGCACAAAATGCAATAGATAGATTTGAAGATAATATAAATGATACTACTACTAATAATACTAATACAAATACTTCAGGAGAAGGATTAGTAGAACAAAATGTTGTTACAAATAATAATGTAGGCACAAATACTGGAGATGAAGGAACAAGAAAAGTGACTTACTATAATAATTATGTAATGATAGGATATATAGAGATACCAAAAATAAATATAAAATATCCTATTTTGGAAAAAGAAACAGTTGCGAGCTTAGAACAATCTGTTGCAGTTAGATATCCAGAAAATCCTAAGATTAATCAACCTGGAAATGTAGTAATTGCAGGACATAACTATAGAAATGGACAATTCTTTTCAAATTTAGAGAATGTAGCAACAGGTGATATAATAAAAATAACAGATGAAACTGGAAAAACATTAACATACACAATTTATGAGAAATATGAAACAACACCTGAAGACGTAGCATATATAACTAGAAATGTTGGAGATAATACAGAAATAACACTAGTAACTTGCACAGATGATAGTAATGCAAGAATAGTGGTAAAAGCAAGAGAATAAAAAAAGAGTGTCAATGGGGACGGTTCCCTTTGACAGTAACATTACTGCCAAAGAGACCCGTCCCTATTGACACTCTTTTATAATAATATTTTCTTAGATACATCTACTACTGTGCCAGCTCCCATTGTTAAAATAATATCGTTTGGGCAAGCACGTTCTTTTATATATTGGGCAATATCATCAAACTCTTTGATATAAATAGCTTTTTTACCTAAAGAATTTATTTTATCTACTAAATCCTGAGAAGATATATCGTATATATTGTGCTCTCTTGCAGCATATATATCAGTAATAATAATATTATTAAAATCTAATAAAGACTTAGCAAAGTCATCAAGTAATTCTTTTGTTCTACTATAAGTATGAGGCTGAAAAACCACCCAAGATTGTCTAAATGTTTTTTGATTAAGCGCTTTTGAAGTAGCAAGTATTTCACTTGGATGATGAGCGTAATCATCATAAACATAAATATTGTTATATGAACCAACTAGTTCGAATCTACGGTTTGCTCCAGTAAATTTTTTTAAAGCAGTTTTTATGGTATATTTATCAATTCCGTAATTTACACAAATTGAAATACAAGCTAAACTGTTGTAAACATTATGCATACCAGGAACAGATAATTTAATTTCACAATAGAAATTATTATTATAATAAACATCAAATTTTGCGAATCCGTTTATATCAAAAGATATATTTCTTGCAACAAAATTTGCTTTGTCATTATTTATACCAAAAGTAACAGTTTTAGCATATGTTTTTTTTCTTAAATCAAGACAATTTTCATCATCTCCATTTGTAACTAACAAACCATCTCTTGGAAGTAATGAAACATATTTGCTAAAAGCATTTTTTATATTATCGAAAGTTTTAAAATAATCTAAATGATCATTATCTATATTTAATACAACAGCAGATTTAGGATTGAATTTTAAAAAACTTTCAACATATTCACAAGCTTCTAATATAAAATAATCACTATTACCAACTCTGTAATTTCCATTAATTTGTTTTAAATGTGCGCCTACTTGAACATTAGGATCAAGTCCAGCTTCAATAAAACATAAAGAAATCATAGAAGTAGTGGTTGTTTTTCCATGAGTTCCAGAAACACCAATAGTATCTTGATATATACGAGTTAAAAATCCGACAAAATCAGCTCTTTCTATCATTACTATGTTTTTTTCTTTTGCACAAACATATTCTGGATCATCTGGTTTAATGGCAGCAGAATAAATAACTAAATCAGCTTTTTCTACTAGTGCAGTAGAATGGCCAATAGACACAAAAATACCATGACTTGATAATCTATCTGTAAGTTTAGTTTTAGTACAATCAGAACCAGTTACAAACAAACCGAAATGGTGCAAAAATTCTGCAATTCCACTCATACTAACTCCACCAATTCCAATTAAATGTATATGTTTATATTTTTTTAAATTTTCAATATTATCTAAGTTAATCATTTGCTAAATAACCCCTCTCTAAAATTGCAACATGACTATTATACAATGAAAAATAAAAAAATTCAATATGCTAATTGTATTTAATAAAAGTAGAGTAGGGGGCGCAGTCTTCGGCGCCCCGAAAATAAATATTTGAAATATCTACGGGTCGCCCAGGAGTGCGACCCCTACAATTTGGTAAAGACCATTTATTATATTCGCAAGAAAAAATAAAATATCTTGTAAAAACAAGAAGGAAAAAATATTTTTTTGGCGAATATATAGTTAGACATTAGATATAATACATATTTAATGCTTAAAAATTTATAACTTTGGAAGGCGGTGCACTATACATGCAAATAACAGACGTAAGATTAAGAAAAGTAAATTCAGAAAACAGAATGAAAGCTGTTGCTTCTGTAACATTCGATAATGAATTCGTAATTCACGATATTAAAGTTATCGAAAGCCAAAATGGATTATTTATAGCTATGCCAAGCAGAAAAACTCCAAACGGAGAATTCAAAGATATAGCTCATCCAATTAATGCTGAAACTAGAGAAAAAATTCAAGCAGCTATTTTAGAAGCTTATGAAGCTCCAGAAGCAGAATCAGCAGAATAATAAATATGTTAAAAGAGAAAACATCTTACGGGTGTTTTCTTTTTTTAATTTTTATATTAAAAAATCCATTTTTTTCTTGCTATTTTTTTTAATATATTGTATTATATTAGAAGGAAAAATGTGAAAAATTTAGGAGGAAATTATGAAAAAAATAGTAGTTGGAATCATATTAGTAATCATATTAAGTTTGGCAATTAATACGGTTGTATTTGCGGAAAATGCAACTAGCACATTAGAGGAAGATAATGCCAATGAAATATTAACTATAAAAGATGAAGTGGGTAGTAAATTAGATGAATATACAGAAAAATATGAATCAGAAGCTTACGGATTGGCAGCTTTCATATTAAATGTGGTAAGAATTTACAGCATACCTGTTTGCTTTATAGGAATAGTAATTGGAGCATTAAATCAATATGTATTAGGAACAAGAAGATTAGACAAAAAACATAAAGGTTATGGAATAATAATGACATTTGTAACTTTATTAGTTATTTGTCAAGTATTACCATTAATATTTACTATAGTAGTGATGGGTTGGAGGGGTTAATAGATGAAAGTATTATTTGCAGTTAATAATGATAACATTTCAGATGCAATAATAAAAAAATATCAAAAAGAATATAAAGAAATTATATCATATAAAAACGTTTATTATTTTAATGCTATATTAAAAGAATTAAAAAATGATAAAACATACGATAGGGTAGTAATAAGCGAAGAACTGGAACCATTTGCAAATAATAATTATGACACAATAGATAAATTCATATTCGAAAAATTAGATAAAATAAGTGATGAAGCAACAAAAGCAAGTGGGGAAAATATTGAGATTATACTTATATGTGCAGATAGAAGAAGCAAATCCGATGAAATGTTAACAAAAATATTTGGGATTGGTATATATAATGCTCTTATAGGAGAAGAAAGAAATATTGATAGACTTTGCAGGTTATTGAATCAACCAAGAACAAAAAAAGAAGCTAAAATGGCATATAAGATAGAGGGAAGTAGTATAACATACCAAGCTGAAGATGAAAATAGTGTGAGTGAATCAGAAGTACAAAACATTTTAGTACACTATAAAAGGCTAGGGAAAAATGAGGACAAATATGTAGATAGTTTTAATAATATTGTTTCTCAATATACAGATGCACAACTAAGAATTATCATTAAATATTTACCATTACATGTAAAAGCTGTTTTGGAGGAAAGATCTCCTAAATATCAAGAATTATCAACATTTTCGGTTAGAAATGATAGAGAAAAGGAAAACTATAAACCAAGAAATTTAAAGACCATAAAACAAGAAGAGAAGATTAATGTAAAAATGCTAAATGATGAAAAAGACAGAATAACAAAACCAATAGTAATACCTTCAACATTGAATAATAAAAGAGTAGTAAAAATAGAAAAAAAAGGTGCCTTTGAGCCAAAAGTTGCAGAAATTAAATCTGATCCAGAAATAGTAGAGGAAGAGAATGATATACAGGTTGAGCCAAAAAGAGGAAGAGGTAGACCTAGAAAAAACCCACTTCCAGATCAAGATGCAGTTCAAGAAAAACCAAAAAGAGGAAGAGGTAGACCTAGAAAAGAAGCTTCAATAAAAAATGATAGTGAGGATGACTTTGATATTGACTTATTTAATATAAATACGGAAGAGCCTCACATAGAGAAAGAAAATAAACCAATATCAGAACCAGAAGAACTAGATTTTGATATATTTAATATGGAAGATGAAGTAAATAAAAATAATAAACCTGTTCAAGAAGAAGATGTAGATTTGTTCGGCATGGGAATGCAAGAAGATGAAGAAGAACCTACAGTTCAAGAGGATGAAGATTTGGATGTAGACTTGTTTAGCATGGATGGACCAGAAGAAACGGAAATGCAAGAGGAAAGTAATCAAAACTATGATTTTGATTTATTTAATACAGATAATGAGAAAAAAAATGAAATTGAACCGACACTTAGAAGTACAAGCAATTTAAGCTCTCTTCTTACAAATGAGAAAAAGATAGTTTCTTTTGTAGGAACAACAAAAAATGGAACATCATTTATAGTTAATAACTTGGCATTAGTATTATCTTCAATGAACATATCTACTGCTATATTAGATACTACACAAAGCAAGAATGCATACTATATTTTTACAAAAAATGAGGAAAGACTTAGAGGAATAGCTTCAACTAGTATTTCAAATTTAGAAAATGGAGTTGCACAGGGAATTGATATAAGCAAAAATCTTACAGTTTATACTGAAATACCTGGAGAGAGACAGCAACATGAAAATATAGAAAATATATTGGCAACTCTTATGGAAAAACATGATGTTGTTTTAATTGATGCAGACTTTAATACACCAGTAGAATACTTTCAAAATTCACAAGAAATATACTTGGTGCAAAGTATGGATATACTAACAATCCAGCCACTTACAGCATTTTTGAGAGATTTAAAATCAAAAAATGTTTTGGCACAAGAAAAAATAAAAATAGTAATAAATAAAGAAGAAAAAATAAGAAGTTTATCAGATAAAATTTTGATTGGAGGAATATCTTCTTATAATGATCCATCTATGTCATTTATGACAGAGTTATTTAATAAAGATAATGTTAAATATTGCAAAATTCCGTTTGAAGTCCAAAACTATGTAAAATACTTAGATTCTCTTGTGAATTGTGAGATAACATTAAGAGGATATACAAAACAACTTATGTTAGCATTAAATGAATTAGCAGCAATGGTATATCCATTATTGAATAAATCTAAATATACTCAGAAGAGTGATAAGAAGAGAATGCAATTTTCTGCGGAAACAAACAATACTTTAAATAAAATGAGAAAAAATTATTAGAAAGTAAGGAGAAACAACTTTGATAATATTAATAATAATTGTTTTAGTAATATTTGTTGTTGGATTGATTTTTTACAATTTATCAATATCTAAAAAAGTAAAATCTTTAAGTAATACAAGGGAAATGGTTGCAAATTTACAGGTATTACAAGATTTTATGGATATAATAGGTAGAGATATATCTGTGGAAGATAAAATTCAATTAATCAATAATATTTTAATAGAAAAATATCATATAAAATATTCTACAATTGTTGTATTTAATGGTGCAGAATATATTTTAAAAGCATCTAATGTAGATGAACGATTTTGGGATGTATTAAAAAATCTTCAAAAAGATGAAATGTTCCAAGATAGTATTGCCACTGCTACACCTAAATATGTAACAGTAAATGCTCCAAATGAAAGATTAACATATCAGAAAAAAGAAATGGCAAGAGCAAAATCTGCAATGTTTTTCCCATTATATATTGATAACATTTACATTGGATATTGGATTATTGAAAGTGATGAAACACACGCTTTTGATAATATGGATACAAATATATTAGGGACAATAAAGGATAATATAGTATCTGTTTTAAAAACCGTGTCATACCAAAATGCCATAGAAAATATATATAGAGTAGATAAAACAACAGGACTATTTTCTGCAGAATATTTATATGGAAAAGGAAAAAGACAAATTGATGAATTTGGACAATCTGCTATATGTATGTTTACTATATCAAATATAGAGGAAATAAATGAAAAATATGGAAGAGAAATAGGAACAGATGTAATAATACAAATGGCTAATACAATTAAAACTAATATTTCATCAGAATATATATTTGTAAGATATATGGGACCTAAATTTGCGATTGCCTTTTCAGGAGCTGAAATTGAAGGGGTAACAGACTTCTTATCTGATTTAAAAAGAAAAATAGAAGATATAAAAATAGAAGTGCCAAATAAAAGTAAAGCAAAAAATAAGGCAAAACTTTTTGCAGTTCCATCAACAAATTTTGTAATAGCTTCTTATTATAAAGGAACAGGCATAGAAGAAGTTACTAAAAAATTAGAAGAATATCTAGATAATAGCGACGAAACAGAAAGTACAATAACTAGCATATAATTAATTGTCAAAAATAAAATGTAGGGGCAAGGCTCCGCCCTTGCCCAGTGCAGGAGTGGAACCCTGCCTCTACAAACAATATAATAAAAATAAATAAAGGAGGCAAACAATGATAAGTGATGAAACAATGAATTTTAAGGTTGAAAGAGATAAAAACAACCAAACAAAAGAAATTCTAAAACAAGTGTATGATGCACTTAAAGAAAAAGGATATAATCCAATTAATCAAATAGTAGGTTATATTTTATCTGGAGATCCTACTTATATTACAAGCCATAAAAACGCAAGAAATATAATAAGAACACTAGAAAGAGATGAACTTTTAGAAAAAATGGTTAAAAATTATATAGAAGTAGATGAATAGTGTGAAAGCAGATTTGAGGTTAAAATGAGAAAAATAGGAATTGATTATGGAGATGCACGAGTAGGACTTGCAATAACTGATGCGCTAAACATTACAGTACAAGGTTTAGAGACAATACATCATAATGGAAATGATAAAATGGTGCTGAGAAGATTAGATGAGATATTTCAAGAATATGAAATAGATACAATTGTTGTTGGTATGCCTCTAAATATGAATGGAAGTAGTACATTTAGAGTAGAAGCTACAAATAAATTTATACATAAACTGAGATGTAAATACAATAAAATGAAAATCGAAACAGTAGACGAAAGATTAACAACAGTGCAAGCGCATAAAACTTTGAATGATTTACAGATAAATTCTAAAAAGAAAAAAAATATAGTAGATACAATATCTGCGGTATATATTTTAGAAGTGTATGTAAATAAAAATAATTAATTAAACTATTGCAAATAATAAAACTATGTGATATAAAAAATATAATGAAATGAAAGGAGAAAATAAAAATATGGATGAAAACGAAGAATTAGAAATGAACGAGGAATTAAATAATATTATTGTTTTAAATGATGAGGAAGGAAAAGAAGTTCAATTTGAATTCTTAGATTTAATTGAATATAACTCAGAAGAATATGTAATACTTTTACCTGTTGAAGAAACAGAAGAAGCTGGAGAAGTAGTAATATTAAAAGTAGAACACACAGAATCTGAAGATGAAGAATCTTATGTAGGAGTAGAAGACGAAGAGGAATTAAATGCAGTATTTGCAATATTCAAAGACAAATTTAAAGATGAATTTAATTTTATTGATGAAGACTAAAAATAAAATTAAGGGGGCAATAAAATGTTGCCCTTTTTATTTTGTTTATTGTCCAGGAGGGAACTAAAATTTAAGGTTTTGTAAGAATCACTATTTAAGGGAGAGCTGCTAAAAACAAATTGACATAAAATTGATTAGCATGCTATAATTATTATAAGGTGCCAAAAGACACCAAAATTATAGGAGGAAAAATATATATGGCTGAAAACGAATTTGACCTAGTAGTAGGAGCCCTGCGGGACAAAGGCTTAACCTCTGATGAAATCCTGGAAGTGTTGAGCAGAGTGGTTGGAAGACTGCAAGAAGGATGTGCGATTCAAAGGATTTTTTCTGGAAATCGCTCTCCTAAGCAGATGACAAGCACAGAAAAAGAAGAAATGCTAAAGGAAATTTTTTTAAAATTAGGAGTACCCAGACATTTGAATGGATATGATTATTTAATTAAAGCTATTATGCTTTATGCTGATAATCCTAACCAAAAGTTCATGGATGAGCTCTACCCTGCAGTGGGTAAGGAGTTTAATATTACAGGAGGACAGGTTGAGGGATCAATAGGTCATGCAATAAAAAGGATGTGGGAACGTTGCCCTAAAGAGATGAAGGTGAGGATGTTCGGATATACCATTTCTCCTCAAAAAAATAAGCCTACTAACTCAGAATTTATTACTAAGTTAGCTGAGCAGCTTAAGTGATAACATCTTTTCTCCAAAGCCCCAGCAATTGCTGGGGCGATTTTTTTAAGAAACTACTTTGAAAATATGGAAATATATGGTATAATATATCTTCAAGATTAAAAATGGAAGGTAAAATATGAACGATATAGTAAAAATATTACCTAATTATAAAAAGTTTAGTTCCTATATTCAAGACGTAAAACAAGGAACTACCCCAATAATGTTATCAGGTCTTACCGATTCCGGCAAGATCCATTTTGCGTATGCTACGTCATTTTATAGTGAAAAACCTATATGTATTATTACATATAATGAATTACAAGCGAAAAGAATTATTAAAGACTTAGAATATTTTGCAAAAGATGTAGACTTTTTTCCAAAAAGAGAAATAGTAACATATGATTACATTGCGGAAAGTAAAGATAATTTATATCAAAGAATAAATACACTAAATAATATATATAATAAAAAAGCAAAAATAGTAGTAACTACAATTGAAGCTATAATGCAAAAAATAATTAGCGAAGATGTTTTATATAAAGATATATTAAGTTTTAAAGTAGGAGAATCTATCAATTTAGAAAAAGTAAAAGAAAAACTTATAGAACTTGGATATGAAAGAATAGAGATGGCAGATATAAAAAGTTCATTTAGCATTAGAGGTGGAATTGTAGATATAGCAATTTCAGAAAAAAAAGGTGTTAGAATAGAACTTTGGGGAGATGAGATTGATTCAATAAGATATTTTGATACAATGTCTCAAAGATCTACAGATAAAATAGAAGAAATAAAAATATATCCAGCACATGAATTTATATTAGAAAAAAGCCTAGATGAAATAACAAAAAAACTTCATAAAAAATATGGAGAAACTCAAGATATAGAGCAGATAAAAGAAGGAAACTATCCAAGTAAAATAGATAAATATTTTGAAGATTTTTATGAGAAAAAAGAAACTCTATTAAATTACTTAGCTGATGATTATATTATCTTTTTAGATGAAATAAATAAAATGAAAGCTCGATGTGAAAATGTACTTAAAGATACTCAAAATTTAATAAAATCTATTATAGAAAAAAATAAAAAAGTACCAGATTCTTTAAGAAATTTAGGTAATTATTTAGAATTTTTGGAAACAATAAAAACAAAACAAACCGTATATTTAGAAAAACAAGATATAGGATTTGTAGATAAACAAAGTATGCATGCAAAAAGAAACGGATATAGCTTTAGCTATAGGGAGGTCAACTTTTTTCGTAGTTCAATGGATTTATTGTTTGAGGAAGTACAAGAGGCAGCTGGGAACAAAACAGTAGTAATTCTTTGTGGAAGTAAAGAAAACACAAAAAAAGTACAAAAGTTATTAATAGAAAATGTACCAATTATAACAAAATTCATGAATGATAACATCATAAATAAAAACACAATAATAATATCTGAAGGTGAACTATCAACTGGATTTGAATGTTATGATTTTAATTTACTTGTAATTTCGGTTTCTGAAATCTTTTCTGCACCACAGAAGAAAAGAAGATTATCTTCAGAATTCAAACAAGGAGAAACTGTAATTTTCTCGGAATTAAAGCCTGGGGATTATATTGTGCATAAAACTAATGGAATTGGTGAATTTATTGGAGTTAGCACAATAAAAACAGCAGATGTAACAAAAGACTATATAAAATTAAAGTATAAAGATGATGATATTTTATATATTCCAACAAATAGTTTAGACAATATTAGAAAATATATTGGAACAGGGGATAAAGCTCCAAAGATAAATAGACTTCGGAAGCAAAGAATGGGCAGAAGTTAAAGCAAAAGTAAAGAAAAACTTGCAAGAAGTAGCAAGAGAATTAATAGAATTATATGCAAAAAGGGAACATTCTCGTGGCTATATATTTTCACAAGATACTGAGTGGCAAAAAGAATTTGAAGATAGTTTTGAATACGTTGAAACTGAAGATCAGCTAAGAAGTATTGAAGAAGTGAAAAAAGACATGGAATCTGAAAAACCAATGGATAGGCTGCTTTGTGGCGATGTTGGTTATGGAAAAACAGAGGTTGCAATTAGAGCAGCTTTTAAAGCATGTATGGATCAAAAACAAGTTGCATATTTAGTGCCAACAACAATACTTGCAGACCAGCAATATAAAGCATTTAAGGAAAGAATGAAAGATTATCCAATAAAAGTAGAGTTATTAAACAGATTTGTAGGAAGGAAAAAACAAGAAGAAACTGCAAAAAAATTAAAACTTGGAGAAGTAGATGTAGTTATAGGAACACATAGATTGTTAAGTAAAGATGTAGAATTTAAGGATTTGGGATTATTAGTTATAGATGAAGAACATAGATTTGGTGTGAAAGACAAAGAAAAAATAAAACAATTAAAAACAAATGTAGATGTTCTTACAATGACAGCAACTCCAATTCCAAGAACACTTCATATGTCAATTGTAGGAATTAGAGATATGTCTTGTCTATATGAACCGCCACAAAATAGAAGACCAGTTCAAACGTATGTATTAGAATATGATGACGAAGTAATAAAAGAAGCTATAACAAAAGAATTAGAAAGAGAAGGACAAGTCTTTTATTTATTTAACAATGTTGAAGGTATAGAGTATAAAGCAAGAAAAGTAGAGCAATTGGTACCAGAAGCTAAAGTTGCATTTGCTCATGGAAAAATGACAGGAAAAGAAATAGAAGAGATAATGATGAATTTTATTTCTGGAGATACAAATGTATTAGTGTGTACAACAATATTAGAATCTGGAATAGACATACCAAATGCAAATACGATTATAGTAGAAAATGCAGATAGATTAGGTTTAGCACAGCTTTACCAAATTAGAGGAAGAGTTGGAAGGGCAAATAAGCAAGCATATGCATATATAACATATAAAAGAGACAAAATAATAAATGAAGCAGCAGATAAAAGACTAAAAGCTATAAAGGAATTTACAGAATTCGGATCAGGATTTAAAATAGCAATGAGAGACCTTGAGATAAGAGGTGCTGGGAGTTTGCTTGGAGAAATGCAACATGGACATATGGACCAAGTTGGGTATGATACTTATTGTAAATTATTAGATGAAGTAATAAAAGAAGCAAAAGGAATAAAGGTAGAAGAAGAACAGGATGTAAGTATTGATTTAAATGTTTCTAGCTACATACCAGATACTTATATTGCAAATAGTTCACAAAAAATAGAAGTATATCAAAGTATAGCATTATGTAGAACAGAAGAAGATATAAAAAATGTTACAGAAGATATTTTAGATAGATTTGGGAAAATGCCTAGAGAGATGTTTAGTTTAATTGGAATTGCGAGAATAAAAGAAATGTGTAAAAATTTAGGGGTTACAAAAATATCACAAAAAGAAAACAAAATTATATTCTATTTTAATCCAGAAAGTTTTACACTAAATATACCAGACTTGATAGAACAATATGATAACAGAATTAAATTTTCTACAGGAATAAATCCATACATTACATTTACTTTGAAAAATGTTAATAATACAATAGAAGAAATTACACAATTTTTAAAATGATGATTATAGTTGATAGTCCGCCAAATCTCGTCGGAGTTATATATTTTATTTTTTCGCTGCCCAATCCAAGAAAATGTAATTCGCTTCCGCTCAAACATTTTCTAAGGCGGTCACCCCGGAGTCGCTCTAAAATAAAATATATAGGCTCCTGCGTTTGGCTACTGCATATTATAATTTAAAAAAATTGCAAAATCTGTAGGGTGTTGGCGTCCCCAGGGGGACCCACGCATCCAAGAAAAGACCCAATAAAAAATATAATTCCAGGAGGGAAAAATGGTAATCACAAGTAAAGACAATGAGCAAATAAAGCACATTAGAAAATTAAAAGATAAAAAATATAGAGACGAATATAAAGAATACGTAATTGAAGGAGTAAAATTAATAAAAGAAGCAATATCAGAAGAAGCAGATATAAAAACCATAATTGCATGTGATAACTGTGTAAAAAATGAAGAAATAGATCCAAAAGTAATGTATGAAATAGCAAAATATAATTGTATATATGTGGAAGAAAAAGTATTTCATAGCATAACAGATGTGCAAAATCCACAAGGATTACTAGCTATTATGTCTAAAGAACAAAAAAAAGAAGAAATAGATTTTTCAGAAGATATAATTGTTGTTTTAGATAATGTACAAGACCCAGGAAATATTGGAACAATATTAAGAACTATAGATAGTATAGGGCTAAAGCAAATAATAGTATCTAAAAATTGTGGAGATGTATATAATCCAAAAGTGGTTCGTTCAACTATGGGGGCAATTTTAAGAGTAAATGTAATAGAAAGTAATAATTTAGTAGAAACATTAAAAACAATAAAAAAACATAATTTTGAAGTAGTGGCAACATCACTTCAAACAGATGATTCTATTTATGATATAGATTATAACAAAAAGGTCGTCGTAATTGGAAATGAAGCAAATGGGGTTTCGAAAGAGATTTTAGATTTAGCAGATAAAAAAGTAAAAATACCGATGCTTCGGAAAAACAGAAAGCTTAAATGCAGCAGTAGCAACAGGAATAATAACATATGAATATGTAAGGCAAAAATTAATGAAAAGATAATAATTTTCAACAATATTTTTCCAAAACTATTGTAATTATACAAAAAAAATGTTACAATATAATCCATAATAATTAAAATGATAGATTTAAAAAAAACCCCATTTGAGGGAAAGTTTTTTTAAGTCTATTTTTGTTTTTTAGATTAATTTTGGAGGTTTTATTATGAAAAAGACAAAGTACATATTTGTAACTGGTGGAGTTGTATCAGGACTTGGGAAAGGAATTACTGCGGCTTCACTTGGAAGATTATTAAAAAATAGAGGATATAAAATAACAATACAAAAGTTTGACCCATATATAAATATAGATCCAGGAACTATGAATCCAATTGAACATGGAGAAGTTTTTGTAACAGATGATGGAGCAGAAACAGATTTAGATTTAGGACACTATGAAAGATTTATAGATGAGAATTTAACTAAAAATTCTAGTATTACAATGGGAAAAGTTTATTTAAATGTACTTGAAAAAGAAAGAAGAGGAGATTATCTAGGAAAAACTGTACAAGTTATTCCACATATTACAAATGAGATAAAAGAAAAAATCTATAGTTTTGATAATACAGATATAGATATTGTAATAACAGAAGTTGGAGGGACTATTGGAGATATAGAAAGTATTTCAATAATAGAAGCAATAAGACAAGTAGGATTAGAAAAAGACCCTGAAGATGTTTTATATGTTCATGTAACATTACTTCCATATATTTCTGGCTCAAATGAAATAAAATCAAAGCCAACTCAACACTCAGTAAAAGAATTACAAAGCTTAGGAATAAAACCAGATATATTAGTATGTAGAACTGAAACTGATATTACAGATGTTGTTAGAGAAAAATTAGCGTTATTTTGCAATGTTAGAAAAACTAGTGTAATACAAAATACAACAGCAGATAATTTATATGCGATTCCATTATTATTAGAAGAAGAAGGATTAGCAAGAGAAGCTTGCAAACATTTAAGATTAGATAATGTTGAGCCTAACAATACAAACTGGGAAAAAATGATACAAAATGTTAGAAATATAGGAGACAATAAAGTAAAAGTTGCAATTGTTGGAAAATATGTACAATTAGAAGATTCATATATATCTGTAATGGAAAGCTTGAGACATGCAGGTTTTGCAAATAATGTAAATGTAGATATAGATTTAATAGATTGTGAAACTATAACTATACAAAATGTAAAAGAAAAATTAGAAAAATATCAAGGAATAGTTGTTCCGGGAGGATTTGGAGACAGAGGAATTGAAGGAAAAATAGAAACAATAAAATACGTAAGGGAAAATAAAGTTCCTTTCTTAGGAATTTGTCTTGGAATGCAAATGGCAGTTGTTGAATTTGCGAGAAATGTTTTAGGATTAAAGGATGCAAATTCAGTAGAATTTGATGAAAATACTTCAAATCCTGTAATTCATTTTATGGAAGAACAAAAAAATATACTAAAAAAAGGCGGAACAATGAGGCTTGGAGCATATGATTGTGTGATAAAAGAAAATAGTCTAGCAAATTGTGTATATGGACAAACTGAAATTTCAGAAAGACATAGACATAGATATGAATATAATAATGATTATAAAAAGAGACTAGAAGAAGCAGGATTAATTGCATCTGGAACATCTCCAGATGGGAATTTAGTTGAGATTGTTGAGATTCCAGAACATCCATATTTTATAGCAGCACAATTTCACCCAGAATTAAAATCAAGACCAAATAATCCAGCACCATTATTTGTGGGATTAGTAAAAGCAGCAAAAGAAAAATAATTTTTAATGTTAAATTAGACAAAGAGTTATTTATTAATAGTGATGATAATTATGCATTTAAATATATAGATAGTAATATAAAAAAAAGTATAAATTCATTCATATTAGACTTTTTGCATATAAGTAATATTAAGAAAGAAGAAGCTATTGGAGATAGAGTAATTAATGGATAGATGGAGAGATTAAAACCATAATGTTTTTTCTGCGCCTCTAAAATCCTCGTTCTAATACGGGCCCTCATAGAATACAATTAAACAAAAGTATTCTTATGGGGGTTTTAAGCATTATGAGAGGAATATCAATAGAAGAGCGAGCAGTAAGCTTGGCACAATATATAATAAACACAGGAGATACAGTAAGGGGAGCAGCAAAGAAATTTGGTGTTTCGAAAAGTACAGTACATAAAGATGTAAGTGAAAGATTAATTCATATTAATTTTGCACTTGCACAAGAGGTTAGAAAAGTTTTAGATGAGAATAAAGCAGAAAGACATATAAGAGGTGGAATGGCAACAAGGTTAAAATATAGTAAAGAAAAAACAGGTTAATTTACACAAACCTACAAAAATTTACATATTATATTATATCCCTTAGACTTTTTGAGGTGATATAATATGCAAGTAAAAAAAGGAGATATTGTAGGTAGGTTTTCATATAACAATGACATACTATTTTTTGTTGATAAGATAATAAAAAAAAATAGGGCAGATAAGATTGCAATATTAAAAGGTCTAAATATTAGAATTCAAGCAGATGCACCAATCCAGGACTTAAAAAGATTTGACCCCAAAGAGGCAGACCAATTAATAAGAAGTTTAGAAAATAATTCATATAAACATATAACCAATAATCATAATAAAACTTTAGAATATACGGGAAAAATACTACATTTAGATGGAGATAAAAGATATAGTGAAAAAACCTTAAGATACTATAAAAAAATGGGTTTAAATGCTGTTGTTAAAAATATATCTGAGAGTAAACAACCACAATTTGTAATTCCATTACTTACAAAACATAATCCGGATATATTGGTAATAACAGGCCATGACTCAATGATTAAAAATGGAAGGAATCTTTTAGATATATATAATTATAGAAATTCGAAATATTTTGTAAACTCAGTTGTAAATGCACGAAAATGGCAAAATTCGTCAGATAAACTTGTTATATTTGCACGGGGCTTGCCAAAGCTTTTTTGAGGCAATTATGGAAGCAGGAGCGGATTTTGCATCTTCTCCAGGAAGAATATTAATAGATTTTATAGATCCAATAATTGTTGCAAAAACTGTGGCAACAACAGATAGAAGAGTATATATATCTGCTAGAGAAATATCTAAAATGGTAAAAGAAGGAGAACAAGGAGTAAGCGGAACAGGGGCTAGAGGAAAGAAAAAAACGTATTACAAAAGCATGTAATAAATCTGTAATTATAATGTCACACAAATGAAATAAAAAGCTGAACGCTTAGAAATAGGCTAGAAACGAGAAAAAACACTTACCAACTTTTTTTGACATCTTTTTTGAGCGATGATATAATTCGTCAAAAGATGACAGATATAATAAAGGTGAGTGATATCATGATTTTAAGAAATGACATTTCAACCATCAAGGCAGAGTTAGATGACAGAATAGGACAAAAGATAATGATAAAAGGAACACTAGGAAGGAATAAAACCTTCGAAGAAGAAACAGTTATAAAAGATACCTATACAAATTTCTTTCTTGTAGAAGATAAGAAAAGAGATACAAATGTAAGTTATAAATATACAGATATTCTAACAAAAGAATTAGAAGTTTCAATATACGACGGACAAAATTATAGCCCTCTAATATTACCAGCTAATAATTAAGTAAAAAATTCCTATGAAAATAGGAATTTTTTTTATTTTCCTTAATATAATGTAATATTATAATTTAAGGAGGGATTTATATGGCAGTAGAAACAGCCAGGGACAAGATAAAGCTTAACCAAACAATAGGGCAAAAACAAGAAATTATAACAGTGGATGGAGATGTTATTGTAAATGATGTAAAACCAGATGTTTTAAAAGTTATAAATACAAATGGAACAATATGTATATATAAAAAAGAAGTTTTGAATGGGAAAGTGAAATTAGAGGGATGTGTGAACACATACATAATATATTTGGCAGATGATGAGATTGGGAGTATAAGAACAATTAATACCAGCTTAGATTTTTCAGAAATAATAGATATGGATAATTGTAGGGAAAATATGACATTAGAAGAAACTTTATGTATAAAGGGATTTGAAACAAAAGTTTTAAACAGCAGAAAAGTTCATGTGAAAGCATTTATACAAGCTGACCTTAAAGTTTGCTCAAATGATGATGTAGAAGCAATTGTAGATATACAAAATGAAGAAGACATACAAATGCTAAATTCTAGCAAAAATGTAATGTCATTAATAGGAGAGAATACGGGGAAAAGCGTATTAAAAGATACAATTAGTATTAATGAGGAAGATGATTTTGCTGAGATAATGAGAGTAAATTTTTCTATATCAGATGTAGATACAAAAACAAGTTATAATAAAGTATTAATAAAAGCAAATGCTAATGTAAATGTAATGTATTTAACAGAAGATAATAGAATATCAAATTGTAGTGGGAAAATACCTATAATGGGATTTATAGATATGCCAAATGTAAGTGATACTTCAGAGTGTATTGCAAAAGTAAAACTTAAAAATTTAGAAATAAGACCTAACAATATTGAAGAGCATTCTATTTATGTAGAAGCAGATTTAGAGCTATTTTGTAGAGCATATGAAAATAAAGAAATTAATGTAATAGAAGATGCCTACAGTATTTTCAATAATATTGAATTAAAAAGAAATAATGTAAGAGCTACAACTACGCAAAATAGAGTAAGAGATACATTTAAAATTAGTCAAACTTTTACAACTCCGGAGTTGATATATGGTAGGATTTTAGGGGCAAATGTAAATCCAGTTATTGAGAATACTGAAGTTAGAGATGGCAGAATAAGTTATCAAGGAAAAATAGATACAGAATTTTTAGTAAGTAATGATAATAACATAAATGGAGTAACTGAATCGGTACCTTTTAATTTTGATTTGACTTCAGAGTTAATTAGAAGAAATCGTGATTTTGAAACACAAATAAATGTAACAAGTCAGAGAGCATATAATACAGACGATGGTGTAGTATTAGAAATTGAACTAGAAGTAACGGCTTTTCTTCAAAATAATGAAGATTTAAATTTCATCCAGGACATAGGAGTTACTGAAAACTTAAATCAAGACTTATATAGTATGGTTATATATTTTGTAAAACCAGGTGATACTTTATGGAAAATTGCAAAACAATTTAAAAGTAAAGTAGAAGATATTGCTAGAATAAATGAGATAGAAGATGCAAACAAAATTTACGTAGGCCAGCAATTATATATTCCTAAATTTACAAGAAATAGAATTGCAATATAAAAATGGATAAAATTTATTCAAGAAAAAGAATAAAAATATTTTATTCTGATAAAAAAACAATAAAGAAAAAAATGACTCTTACATTAATAATAATAATTGCAGTGATTACTATAATGTCTAGTATAAAATCAATTGATCCAATTTTTGAAGAATTATGCAAGGAAAAAGCAATACAGATTGCAACAGATATATTAAATACAGAATCTACAAAGGTAGTTCATAGATATGAATATAAAGATCTTGTATCAATTACAAGAAATGAAACTGAAAATACAAGTATATTAAAAACAGATGTAAGAGCTATAAATGATATAGCATCAGATATTGCAATAGAAGTAAATAATAGACTGGTGGAATTAGAACAAGAAAAAATAGAAATTCCAATGGGTGCAATTTTAGGAAATAAATTTTTATCAGGATTTGGTCCAGGAATAAATATGTCTATAATACCAGCAGGGGCAGTAACAACAGAGTTAAAAACTGAATTTGTCACACAGGGAATAAATCAAACAGTATATAGAATTTACTTAGAAGTAATTTGTGATGTAAATATTGTAACATCATATAAAACAATAAATAACGAAATAATAAACCAAGTCTTATTGGTAGAAACAGTAATAGTGGGTGGTGTTCCGGAAACATATTATAATTTAGAAGGAATAAAAGAGGAAACGAGTATGGAAATGATTGATTAATTATTTAGGAATGGTGTTTTGCATTTGGTATTTAAAAAAGTAATTTGTAATATGTAGGGGCGTATGATTGCGCCCCAAAATTGGTTTAATTATAAATTATGAATTCCCTACACATTAAAAAACAATTAAACCATACCAAAAACAAAATACAATTTTGTATAAATTTTCCTAAATTGTAAAGAATTAATTTAGGAGAGTGATACTATGAATGAAAGCAAAATGAAAAACATGGTAGTACTTAAAAATTTACCTTCTAACATTGTAGAAGAAGCATATGTAATTTTAAAATCAAATAAAAACTTTAAACAAAATATTGAAAAACAGGAACCAACAGGCAAAAGACTTTCATCAGATTATGTAGTAAAAGAAGCGGAAATGGTTGTAAGTAATTATTTATCAAAAATAGAGGAAAAAAAAGTAATAAGAAATTTGGAAGTAGAGATAATAAAGAAGAAATATAAAAAATTAAAAAACACAAGTATAATATTAGCGGGAATACTGATATTAAATATAATTATAAATTTTATATAAAAATTTTTTATACAATAAAAAAAGTTCTAAAATCCTTTTTTAAGTAATATATATTAAAAAATTACTTAAGAGGGGTGTTTTTTTATGGAAAGAACATTGAGCCAAGAGGAAAAGCAAAGAAGAGCAGAGGAGTTATATTATAGGAGACAAAATTCAATTAACACAGCAAGAACGACAACTGTAAATGTAAGTCCTAGAAAGAATTATAAACTATTAAAAAAAGTAATAATTCAAATAATTATATGTATAGGTATATATACCCTGATTTACAAATTACAAACTAATGCTGATAGTTTTTCAGTAGATTCAGTTGATTTTATAAGAGGAGCAATGTCACATGATATAAACATGGGAAAAACCTTTGAAGACGTAAAAAATTATATGACAACTTTTAATTTGTCAATTGATGAAAACAATGTGGATACAACTAATACTGTTGAAAATAATATTAGTGAAGAAGCAGTTTCTAGTAATGTAGTACAAGAAGCAACTTTATCGGCAAGTGAGCAAGTTGTAGAGGAAACAGATGCTAAAACAGAAGAGGCAAGTAGTGTTAGTCAAATGGAAGAGGATGCAGAATATATAAAAAATAATTTTTCATTTATAAAACCAATAACAGGAACAGTAACTTCAAGATTTGGACTAAGGAATCCTACAACAGCAACTGTACCTAAATACCATACAGGGATTGATATAGGAGTATCAGAAGGAACGGTATTTGTGTCTGCCATGGAGGGAACAGTAGAATTAGTGTCTTCAGTTGGAGATTATCGGAAACCATATAAAGATAACAAATGGAGATGTAACTACTCTTTATGCTCACTGTAAAACAATTTATGTATCAGAAGGGGACAAAATATCACAAGGACAGCAAATAGGAGAAACAGGAAGTACTGGAAATGTAACAGGACCACACTTGCATTTTGAAATAAGAAGAAACAATGAATATGTAGATCCAGATTTAATATTAGATTTTTAAGAAGGTGATTAAAATACAAATTAATATAAATATAGAGATATTTTTATTCATACTAATTTTTATATTAACAAAACAGATAGACATATATGCATTATTTATTCTATTTACATTAATACATGAAGTGACTCATGCATTAACAGGAATGATTTTAGGATTAAAATTAAAGAAATTTTGGGTAATGCCATTTGGATTTAAAATAACATTTGAGGAAAAAGGAACGGAAGGAAAAAGAGAAATAAAAAAATTATTAATAGCTATCGCAGGCCCACTTTCAAATTTATGTATAATGGTTTTCGCAATAATATTTAACTTACATACTAATATAATTTATTCTAATTTAATAATATCGGTATTTAATTTAATTCCAATATATCCATTAGATGGAGGAAGAATTCTAAAATCAATATTAAATATAAAAATAGATTATCAAAAAACAAATTATATAATAAATAAAATATCAAATATAACGATAATAATTTTAACAGCAGCCACTAGCGTTTTGGTTTTATACATAAAAAATATTGCTATCGTAGCAGTGTTAACATATTTATGGTACATAGTGGTTAGGGAAAATAGAAGATATAAATTAGTAAAAAGGGTATATAAAATAATTGAAAAAGAAAATGTAAGGGCGCATGATCTGGTGCCACAGAAATTAAATCTAAATTAATTTAGGGGCGCTCTGAGTCATGCACCCCTATAAACCTAAATTTCAGTTTTTTCAATTAAATCAATAAGTGTTCTAGATAAAGTATATGTAAAATCAAGAACACTATAATATTTCTTTAACATTTCTTTATCAAAAGCACCTTTTTTTATAGACTTTAGCTCAAACATTTGGCCAGTATGAAATCTTAAATATATAACATTATTATAAATAGTTATATCATAATTAATTTCGGAAAGTTTTCTAAAAGATATTAACAGTTCCATTATGTCATGTGTTAATAACTGCATTCCAATTATAGAATTAGTTGCAGACACATCAAAGTATTTTTCGAATTCTTGAGAATCCATTTCTAATCTTTGATTTGATGGAATACTTCTATTAGCTCTAATTAATAATTCACTATTAATTGATTTTTCCATTTTTATTTTTGCAAATAACCCATAAAACTTTGTTGTTGTATTTGTACTGGTATTGCCATCTGAATCACGTGTAGTAGTTTCTTCAACTGTTTTGACTTCAGCCATTTTTAAAGGAAACTTATTATCTAAAAAACCTTCTAAATAATCATCAGAATAATATCTATTATAATATTCTTTATATTTTGGTTCATTATAAATTGCTCTTGGCATAGGTTTTTTGGGGATATAATGTAAGCTATCATAAAAATTATTTAATAGTTTTTGTATAATAATTTCTTTAAATGAAGAGTTATATTTTTTCCTATTCTTAGAAAAGGGGATATTAATTAACAAATAAAGGAAAATATCTATTATAAGTATAGGTACTATTAAAAATGTAATAAACGAAATATCGAAACCTGGGAAACAATAAAATACTCTAGAAACCCAGAGAATATCTACAATAAAGGCTACAATTAAAAAAACTATAATACATATTTTTTGTTCCTTTTTTGCTTTCCCTGCAATTTCATTAAATCTTTCAAAATCAGAATTAATTATGTCTTCATATAAATCTTCAAAACTTTTTTTCATAAATTATTCCTCTACAATTCTATATTAATGTTTTCTTTTTTATATTCTTCAATTTGAAATAATTCTGCTGACTTAAATCTAAATAAGCTAGCTATAATGTTAGTTGGAACCGTTTCAATTTCAGTATTATATTTTGTTGCATCATTATTGTAAATTCTTCTTGCAGCCTGAAGTTGACTTTCAATTTTTACTAAATTTTTTTGTAGATTCAAATATTGTTCACTTGCTTTTAAGTCTGGATAATTTTCAGCTATCGCAAGTATTTTATTAATGTCATTATTTAATTTACAAGCTTTATCAAAATCTCTGCTTTTATTATATAAAGCTCTTAATTTACTTACGTTTTCTAAAACATCACTTTCATGTTTTGAATAAGCTTTAACACATTCCACTAAATTAGGAATTAAATCAAACCTTTGATTTAAATAAATTTCTATTCCAGATTTAGATTGTTTTACTCTATTTCTTAATTTAATTAATTTGTTATACCCCATAAGAATAAATAATACAATAAAAAAAACAATTACTCCAAAAATAAACATATTAGTACTCCTTTTATTTAAAACTAATAATATTATAACATAAAAGAATATAAAGTACCACAAAAGATAAATTATTATTTAAATGTTGCAACACCTCTTGAAAAATAAAAAATGATAGTATAAAATAAATATAAAATGGAGGCAAACAAATGAAAAAATTAAAATCAAAAAAAGGAATAACAATTGTTTCGCTAGTAGTAACTATTATAGTTATTTTAATTTTAACGACAGTAACAGTTACAAGCTCTTTTACGGGAAATGACCTGAGAAGATATGAATTAATGTGTGCAGATATTGAATTATTAGAAGATGAAGTTTTATTTTTTTTTAGGAAATACGGAGAATTACCATTAGGTAATAAAGTTTCAAATGTGCCAGAAACAATAGATAATGGTCACACTTTTTATGAATTAAATACAAATAAATTAAATAATATAACTTTAAATTACGGAGATGAAAATGATATATTTATTATTGATTCTGAAACTTTTGAAGTATATTACAAAAATGGAATAAAGTATGATGGAAATTTTTATTATACAGATTAGAAAATTTTTCTTGCAAATAATGAAAAAGTATGTTAAAATAGCAAGTGCTGAAAAAATAGCATTTGCTATTTTTCCTTACTCATAGAAAAGGTTCTATGGGTTGTAAATCCAAAAGGAGGTGGAAAATAATGAACAAATATGAAAGCGTTGTTATTATTAATCCAAATTTAGAGGCTGAGAGCGTAAAAGCTTTAATTACAAAAATCTCTGATTTAATTAATAGTAATGGAACAGTAAGTTCTGTAGAAGAATTAGGAAAAAGAAGACTAGCTTATGAAATTAAAAAACTAAATGAAGGATACTATGTAGTATTAAAATTCGAAGCTAAACCAGAATTAATTACAGAATTAGAAAGAGTATATAGAATAACTGACGAAGTTATGAAATTTATAGTAGTAAAAGAGGAGGAGTAAATCGCATGAATAAAGTAGTATTAATGGGGCGATTAACTAAAGATCCAGAAGTAAGATATACTCAAAACACTAATACATTAGTTGCATCATTTTCTCTTGCAGTAAACAGAAGATTTGCTAAAGCTGGAGAAGAAAGACAAGCTGATTTTATAAATGTTGTTGCATGGAGTAAAACTGGAGAATTTTGTAGTAAATATTTTAAAAAAGGGCAACAAGTTGGAGTTATAGGAAGAATCCAAACTAGAAATTGGGAAGACGAAAATAAACAAAAACACTATATAACAGAAGTGGTTGCAGAAGAGGCATATTTTGCTGATAGTAAAAGAGATGGAGATGCAGGAAGCAGTTTCGCAAATACATTTGGAAATAGTGTATCTGAAGCTTCAGAATTTTCTGTATCAGCAGATGACGACTTACCATTCTAGAAATAAATATAGGGGCAGAGTTCTATCTCTGCCCGCCAAGAACATAAATTGTATTAACATTTGAAAGGGGGAAAAGTAATGGCAGACAAAAAACAAAACAATAGAAATAATAATAGAAGAAGAAATAATGGAGATGAAGAATTCAATCCAAAATTTAGAAAAATGAGAAAAAAAGTATGTGTAATGTGTGCTAATAAAGATTTCGTTTTAGATTATAAAAACGCAGATCAATTAAAAAAATTCGTAAATGAAAAAGGTAAAATACTACCAAGAAGAGCAACAGGTGCATGTGCTAAACATCAAAGAGATATAACACAAGCTGTAAAAAGAGCAAGACATATTGCTGTATTACCATTTACAAGCAAATAAAAATTGTAAAAACCGATTAGATAACCTAGTCGGTTTTTTGTTTGGGATATTTGCACATAAAAAAGCGGCTCCACACTTGTGGGATTCCGCTTTTCTCGTCATTAAGCTGCTTTCAGCAACTTAATGATCTTAGCTATGATCTGACCACAGATAACAACTTCGCATATTGCAGCAAGACTGCAATACACTCTCATGTACCAAATTCCAAATTGCTCAAATAAAGAGCCATAAGGAGGTTGAAATGTGATAATACCATATACTGTAAGTACGGCTGTCATGATGAACAGTGGAAGAATAATAGCTAAGAGGGTAATTTTAATTACCCGAGAGGATTTCTTCATAGAGAAATCCTCCTTTCTAAATAGATTATACCTTAAATACACTAATTTTAGAAAAAAGTCAAAAAACCAATATATAGCCAAAACTCTGGATTTTTTGACACCTAAAATTATTCTCTAGAATATACTATTAATATGATAAGTTTATATACAAAAGGAGGAAGAATTTTGGAGGAAGTTTTAAAAATAGAAAATATATCAAAAACATATCAAGCAAAGAACGGAGAAATTGAAGCTTTAAAAAATGTAAATTTAACTGTATATGAAGGAGAGTTATTATGTATAATTGGTCCTAGTGGTTGTGGAAAATCTACATTGCTTTCAATAATTGCTGGATTAGAGCCTAAAACATCTGGAAAGCTCTACATAGATGGAGAAGAAACAATAGGAATATCACCAAAAATAGGTTATATGCTACAAAAGGATAGCCTGCTAGAATGGAGGAGTATATACAGAAATGTTATGTTTGGACTGGAGATAAGACATCTTAAAACAGAAGAAAACAAAGCCTATGTAGAAGAACTTTTGAAGAAATATAATTTATATGAATTCAAAGATAAATATCCATCTCAATTATCAGGAGGAATGCGCCAAAGAGTTGCTTTAATTAGGACTCTTGCAATAAAACCAAAAATATTGTTATTGGATGAGGCTTTCTCGGCCTTAGATTATCAAACAAGAATAATGGTTACAAAGGATATTTATAAAATATTAAAAAACGAAGGAATAACAGCAGTGATGGTAACGCATGATATATCAGAAAGCATAAGTATGTCTGATAGAATTGCAATACTGACCCAAAGACCTGCTACTATAAAATGTATTAAAGAAGTAAAATTTAATATAAAAAATAGAAATCCTTTGAATGTAAGGGAAACTCCTGAATTTAGCAAATACTTTGACAGCATTTGGAAGGAGTTAGATGTGCATGCCTAAGAAAAATATTTCAGACGATAGAAAAAAGTACTTAAGAAAAAAGAGTATCAAAAAAATTAGCATTTTAGTTACACAAATAAGTGTATTAATAGCATTTATAGCAATTTGGGAATTTGCAGCAAATAGAGAACTTGTAGATAGCTTTATTATGAGTCAGCCTTCAAAAATTTTAAAAACTTTTATAAACTTATCTTCTAATGATTTGCTAATGCACATACAAGTTACCTGCAATGAAACTTTAATAGGCTTTTTATTGGGAACTGGAATTGGAATTATAATTGCAATTACGTTATGGTGGTCAGAGTTCTTAAATAAAGTTTCGGAACCATTTTTGGTAATATTAAACAGTTTGCCAAAAGTTGCATTGGGCCCTGTAATAATAATATGGGTAGGCGCAGGAACTTCTGCGATAGTAACAATGGCGATAGCAATATCTCTGGTGGTAACAATATTAGACATTTTAAATGGATTTTTAGAAACTGATAAAGAAAAAATAAAAATGGCGAAAACATTCAACTGTACAAAATTACAGTTATTAACAAAAATAATAATTCCTGCCAATATTTCTAATTTTATAAATTCATTAAAAATAAACATTGGTTTATCAATGGTAGGTGTTATAACTGGAGAATTTTTGGTTTCAAAAGCAGGACTACGGATATTTGATAAACTACGGAAGCCAAGTGTTTAAACTAGATTTGGTAATGACGGGTATAGTAATACTTGCAATTGTAGCAGCGCTAATGTATGGTCTAATTGCATTATTAGAAAAAATATTATTAAAAACACACCTTTTTGGATAATATTAAAAATTGGAATTTGGAGAAAAAAATTATGGCGCAATTTGTAGGGGCGAACTTGTTCGACTATGCTTCGAAAAACGGGCGATTAAAATCGTCCCTACAATGCGTTTTGAATTAATATCTACAATTTATGAATTATGGAGGTTTAATTTTGAAAAAATTAATCATAACAGCTATTATTATAGTGTTAATAATAATAGGAACAATAATACTTGTTAATCTAAATGGGGATTCAAATGATGAAGGCACACAAACAGGAACTACATTGGTTCGAGTAAACGAAGTAACTCGTTCAGTTTTTTACGCGCCACAATATGTTGCTATAGCATTAGGATATTTTGAAGATTATGGAATAAAAATAGAACTTACAAATGGAGGAGGAGCAGATAATGTTATGACAGCAGTTCTTTCAGGTCAAAGTGATATAGGATTTGCTGGACCAGAAGCAGCAATATATGTATATAATGAAGGGAAAACAGATTATCCACAAGTGTTTGCACAGCTTACAAAAAGAGATGGTTCATTTTTAGTAGCAAGAGAACAAACAGATAATTTCTCTTGGCAAGATCTAAAAGGAAAGACTGTAATACCTGGAAGAAAAGGCGGAGTACCATATATGACATTAGAATATGTGTTAAAACAAAATAGTATAGATCCTACAAACGATTTAGTATTAGATGATAGTATAAGCTTTGACCTAATGGCCGGTTCATTTGCCGGAGGAAATGCTGACTATGTAACATTATTTGAGCCAACAGCATCTTTAACGGAAGAAGCTGGAATTGGTTATATTGTAGCAGCAGTTGGAGAAGAGGCTGGAGAAATTCCGTATACAGCATATTTTGCTCTTCAAAGTTATATAACTGAAAATGAAGACCTAATTCAAAATTTCACAAATGCAATATATAAAGGTCAGCAATGGGTAAAAACTCATACTGCAGAAGAAATTGCTGAAAAAATAGTTGACTTTTTCCCGGATACAGATGTAGAAACACTTGCAACATCAATACAAAAATACAAAGCTATAGATGCATGGAATGAAACACCAGTATTAGAAGAAGCTTCATTTGAAAAATTACAAGATGTAATGGAAGAGGCAGGAGAATTATCAAAAAGAGCAGATTATACAAAAGTTGTAAATAACAAATATGCAAAAGAAGCAATCAAATAGTAAATATTTTATAAAAAAAGGTTGACAAGGTATAAAAGAATGTTATAATAAATTTCGTTATAGGTTAAAGCCTTAACTTAGTAAATCTATAAGAAAGGAGATCTTAATATGAGTTCTTTGGAGCTTAAAAAGTTTCTTAAGGAACTGAGTAAGAGGGGACGTAAAACAAAGAAAAAAACAACTAAAAAATTATAGATTAAATCCCGCTCTCTAACAAGAGGCGGGAATTATTATGGATTAAAAATAAAGCAATAATTTTTCATTGCTTTATTTTTATTTGTATGATATATAATATACATTAAAGAAACAAGGGGGCTGATATTTTGAAAATTAAAGATGTTAAAGAATTAGAAAAAATAGCAAACGATGTAAGGATAGGAATAATAGAATCTGTATATGCAGCAAAATCTGGACATCCAGGAGGGTCACTATCTATTGCAGATATACTTACAGTTTTATATTTCAATCAAATGAACATTGATGAAACTAAGCCACAAGATAAATCAAGAGATAGGTTAGTATTATCTAAAGGACACTGCGCACCTGCATTGTATAGTACACTTGCAGAAAGAGGATTTTTTGAAAAAGGATTATTAAAAACACTAAGAAATATAAATGGAAATTTACAAGGACATCCAGATATGAACAAAATACCTGGAGTAGATATGACAACAGGTTCATTAGGTCAAGGATTATCTGTTGCAAATGGAATGGCAATGGCATCGAAGCTTGGAGGAGAGGGAATAAGAGTTTACTGTATTTGTGGGGATGGAGAACTTCAAGAAGGACAAATATGGGAAGCTGCAATGTCTTCAAGCCATTATAAATTAGATAATTTATGTGTTGTTGTTGATAATAACAACTTGCAAATAGATGGAAATGTAAATAAAGTAATGAATATATATCCACTAGATGAAAAATTTAAAAGCTTTGGATTTGAAGTTATCCACGTAGATGGCCATAATATAGCTGAATTAATAAGTGCATTTGGGCAAGCAAAAAAGGTAAAAGGAAAACCAACTGTAATTATTGCAAACACAATAAAAGGAAAAGGAGTATCATTTATGGAAAACGAAGCTGGGTGGCACGGAAAAGCTCCAAATCAAGAAGAATATGAGATTGCGATGAAAGAACTAATCCATAAATAGAATTATGGCATGTAGGGGCTGCAGTCCTCGGCAGCCCTCAGAGATATAAATAACTACTTTTCGGGTCGCCCAGGAGTGCGACCCCTACAGATAAAATTAATAAAAGGAGAGTGTGTAATTATGAGTGAAAATAAAAAAATAGCCACAAGACAAAGTTGTGGAGAGGCTTTGCTAGAACTTGGTAAAAAAAATAAAGATATAGTAGTATTTGATGCAGACCTTTCAGGAGCTACAAAAACATCAATATTTGCAAAAGAATTTCCAGATAGATTTTTCGATATGGGAATAGCAGAAGCGGATATGATAAGTACAGCAGCTGGTATGTCTACTTTTGGAAAAATACCATATGTAAGTACATTTGCAGTATTTGCAGCAGGAAGAGCATATGACCAAATAAGAAATAGTGTATGTTATCCAAATTTAAATGTAAAAATATGTGCCACTCATGCTGGAATAACAGTAGGGGAAGATGGTGCAACTCATCAAATGATAGAAGATTTAGGAATGATGAGGGGACTTCCAAATATGACAGTGATTTCAACTTCTGATGACACACAAACAAAATGGGCAGTAGAAGAAGCCTCTAAAATAAAAGGACCAGTATATTTAAGACTATGTAGACTTGCAACACCAGTTGTATATGACGAAAATGAAAAGTTTGAAATAGGAAAAGCGATTCAAATAGGAGAAGGAACAGATGCTACTGTATTTGCAACAGGAGTAACAGTCTCAGAAGCTTTAAAAGCAAAAGTAGAATTAGAAAAACAAGGAATAAATATAAGAGTAGTAGATGTGCACACAATAAAACCAATAGATAAAGAAATGGTAATAAAATGTGCAAAAGAAACAAAAAAATTAATATCAGTAGAAGACCATAATGTAATAGGAGGATTAGGGACAGCAATTGCAGATGTGCTAGTGGAAAACTATCCAACAAAACTTACAAAGATAGGAATAAATGACACATTTGGAAAATCAGGAAAAGCAGAAGAACTAATAGAATATTATGGATTGACAGCAGAGAACATAATGAAGGTTATAAAAGAATAATTTGGATAAATAAGGTGTAGGGGGCGCAGCCTTCGTCGCCCCGCAAACAAAAATAACGGGTCGCCCAGGGGTGCGACCCCTACAGTATTTGTAATAAAATTATATAAAATAACAAAAAAATGTTGGCAAGGTTTTAGACCATGCCAACTTTCCCGTTATAACGGGAATTGGGAGATTAACTTTGTAGCTTGATTGTCCGGATGCGCTCAATGTCTACATACCGAATAACACCGTAGGAAATGTAATTAAATCGAAAGCGTCTACCAATTTGGAGTTCATCATAAATATTTGTTACTTTTCCTTCTGTAAATGAGGGTTCATAAAATTTACAATTAATTTCTCCGTTTTCCTGTAGTTCCAGGATGTATTTGTGGTAATGTTCATTTTCGATAATGATGTGCGTACAGCCATTAAGACTGAGGTGAATGTTGACGGTGCTGTCATTGCTTTTCATAAAGATACCTCCAATAAAAAAATCCATTATAATTATAATATAAGTTACATAAAAAAGCAAATTTAACTCAATCCCAATTATTTTGATATGGTAGCCAAACGCAGGAGTTTATGCTTTTTATTTTTTAAGCCGCTCAAGCGTTACTGACTTAGAAAATGTTTGAGCGCAAGCGAATTACATTTTCTCGGAAGGGAGCGAATAAAAATAAAAACATAAACTCCGACGAGATTTGGCGGATGTCTTTTAAAAATTACAAAATAAAAACGTAAATATTACACAAATATTACATTTGCTAAAATAACCTGTTTTTCTAGTTTTTTCTATTGATTTTTTGAGTATTTATTATTATAATGTAAATGTAAATTTGTATGATATTGAGGTAAGAAAATGATTGAATTTAAAAATGTTTCAAAAACATATAGTACAGGCACAGAAGCAGTACATAATGCTAATTTTAAAATAGAAAAAGGTGATTTCTGTTTCTTAGTTGGAGCATCAGGGTCAGGAAAGTCAACCCTTATAAAACTTATATTAAAAGAGGAAGAACCATCTGAAGGCAACATTATAATAAATGGAAAAGATACAACATTTTTAAAACCAAAAAGAGTTCCATATTTAAGAAGAAGTATGGGAGTTGTTTTTCAAGATTTTAGACTTTTACAAGATAAGACGGTTTATGAAAATGTGGCATTTGCCATGAACATAGTTAAAGCAACACCAAGACATATAAGAAGACAAGTTCCAATGGTACTTTCATTAGTTGGATTAAGTGGAAAAGCAAAAATGTATCCAGACGAATTATCAGGTGGGGAGCAACAAAGAGTAGCTTTAGCTAGAGCATTAGTTAATAATCCATCAATGATAATTGCAGATGAACCAACAGGTAACTTAGACCCAGAAACAGCGTGGGAAATAATGAATCTTTTAAATGAAATTAATTTAAGAGGAACAACATTAGTTATAGCAACACATGCTAAAGACATTGTAGATAAAATGAAGAAAAGAGTTATAGAAATAGAAAAAGGTGTAATTATAAGGGATGATAAAAAAGGAGGATATTCAAAATGAAATACAATGTAATTAGTTATTTCCTAAGTGAGGGATTTAGGAATGTATTTAAAAATAAGAAATCTACATTCTCATGCTTAGGTGTAATGTGTGCAACAATGTTCATATTTGGATTATTTTTCTCAGTTAGCAAAAATATAAATAATATGATAACAGAAGTTGAAGATGCACAAGCAATTAGAGTTTTTGCTTTACATGAAGCAACACAAGAAGAAATAGATACATTAGGGAAACAAATAAGCGAAATTAATGGAGTTAATACAATTACTCCTAAAACACCTCAAGATGCTTACAACGAGATGAGAGAAGGACTAGGGGATAGACAGGATGTTATGGATACTATTGAACCATCTATTTTTTCAGCATCTTTTGTAGTTACATTAACAGATTTAGACTTAAACGAAAGTGTTCAAGAAAGTATATCAAACTTAGATAATGTAAAAAGAATTGAAAGTGCTAACCAAACAATAGCTACACTTTCTAAAGTAGGTAAATGGATAAAAATTTTAACAGGAGCACTTTTAGGGATTTTAATTATAATATCAATATTTATAATATCAAATACAATAAAATTAACAGTACATGCAAGAAGAAAAGAGATTTCTATTATGAAATATGTTGGGGCAACAAATAGTTTTATTAGAACTCCTTTTATGATTGAAGGTATAATAATAGGACTAGTATCAAGTATTCTTTCATTAGGTATAATAGGAGTGCTTTATAATTCAGTTGTAAGTAAACTCCTTGAATCACCTACAGTTCAAACAATAGGAGTAAGCATTTTATCATTTAATAATTTGTTTACAGAAATTGTATCAGTTTATCTAATTTTAGGAATAGGAATAGGAATACTAGGAAGTTCAATATCAATGAGAAGATATCTTGACGTGTAACAAAAGGTGGTGAGGCTTATATGAAAAAAAAGTACATAGCTATGGCACTAATTGCCATAATGTTATGTGGGATTTACAATATAGCTAGAGCAGTAAATATGAGCGATTTGCAAGAACAAAAAGAACAAATAACAGAAGAGCTAAATATTGCAAATGATGGTTTAGAAGATATACAGATAGAACTAACAGAGGCTTTAGAGGCAATTACTAAAATAGAAGCACAAATTATAGAAGGCGAGATAAAATTAAAAGAAACAGAAAATGAAATAATAAAAATCGAAGAAGAAATTAATATAATACAAGAAAAATTAGAATATATACAAAAAGATTATAACATCAGAAAAGAAGCTTTTGAGAAAAGACTGGTAGCTTTATACGAAATGGGAGAAACTACATATTTAGATGTTTTATTAAATTCAAAAAACATAACGGATTTTATTTCCAGATATTACTTAATTGCAGAAATTGCTGAGTATGATAATGATTTAATAGAAACAATTGAGAGAGAAAGAAATAAAGTTGAAGAGATAAATAGACAATTATCTGAAAAAAATGAAAAACTAACCGTAATAAAAAATGCTCAAGAAAAAACATTAATTGCGCTAGAAAATGCTAGAACTATAAAAAATAGTTATGCGAACGAATTGACAGAGGAAGAAATAAATAAACAAAAACAAATAGAAGAATATAATCAAAAATTAGACAGCATAGATGCCAAAATGGCAATTTTAGCTATGGTAGAAGGAAACTCAGAATATATTGGTGGAGAATTTTTATGGCCAATACCAGGATATACTACAATAACCTCACCATTTGGAATGAGATTTCACCCAATACTACATTACTATAGAAATCATAATGGTATAGATATTGGAGCAACAACAGGAGCACCTATTGTTGCAGCAAATTCTGGTACTGTTATAACAGCATCATATGTAGGGACATATGGAAATGTAGTAATGATAGACCATGGAGGAGGAGTAGTAACCAATTATGCTCATGGTTCTAAAATACTTGTAGAAGTTGGACAAGTGGTAGAAAGAGGCGAAGTAATAATGGAAGCAGGGTCAACAGGACTATCAACAGGCCCACATTTACACTTCGAGATTAAAGTAAATGGGACATTTGTAAATCCATTACCATATGTGACCAATTCTGAATAAAAAATTATGCTTTTATTAAATAGTAGTCGCACGCAGGAGTTTATATATTTTATTTTTAGAGCGATTCCGAGGCGACCGCCATAGAAAATGTTTGAACGAAGTGAATTACATTTTCTATGATGGGGCAGTGAAAAAAATAAAATATATAACCCAGACGAGATGCGACGGATTATTAGAAAACAATGGAGGAAAAATGAAAAAGAAAATAATATGTATAACATTAATTTTATTAATAACAATAGCATCAAGTAACATTTTAATATCATTTGCAGCAAACAAATCTGAATTAGAACAACAAAGCTCGGATTTAGATGGGAAAATAAAAGAAACAGAAAAAGAATTAAGTCATGTTGAAGAAAACCTTACAGGGATAATGGCACAAATACAAGAGTTGACTGCAGAAATTTCTGAATATGAAAATGAGATATATGATCTAAATCTACAAATATCAGATTTAGAAGACAAGATTTCTGAAGCAGAAGCAGATTTAAAACAAGCAGAAGAAGATTATGCCATACAGAAGGAAAATTTAGAAAAAAGACTAGTAGCTTTATACGAGATGGGAGAGACTACATATTTAGATGTATTACTTTCATCAGCAAGTATTACGGATTTTATATCAAAATATTATATAGTTTCAGAAATAGCAGAATATGATAATAATTTATTAGATCAAATAGAAGAAAATAAAAATACTATTGAACAAGCAAAAATAACATTGGAAAATAGTAAAGCTGAAATAGAAAGTTTAAAAAATAATAAACAAGCAACTGCTGATGCATTAAAAGCCTCTCAAGCTACAAAACAAGGATATGTAAATGAATTATCGAGTGAACAAAAAGCTTTGCAAGATAAGTTAGACCAATTTGAAAAAGATAAACAAGATATACAAAAACAAATTGCAGACCTTGCAAGAAAAGAAGCTGCATCTGGAGGAACAACCATAATACAAGGTAGTCCAAGTGCATATGGATATATATTCCCAGTTGCAGGACTAGGTTTATCAAATATAAATAACAAAAATTTTCCATCATATAGAGGACATACAGGGATAGATGTAAACATAAATGTTATAGGAAAAAATGTAGTAGCAGTAAAATCTGGTACAGTTGTGACATCAAAAGCTTTAAGAAATTCAAATGGGAATTACAGAAGTTATGGGGAATATATAGTAATAAACCATCATGATGGAACAATGACTCTTTATGCACATATGCTTTCAGGTTCAAGAAAGGTTCAAGAAGGACAAACGGTATCACAGGGACAAGTAATAGGAACAGTTGGAAGTACTGGAAATTCAACAGGACCACATTTGCATTTTGAAGTATGGAAAAATGGACACGTTGTAAATCCATTACCATATTTAGGTTATTAAATGCATAAAATATTGGTCTAGTAATATATTATAATAATACATTCTTAGAGATACATTAGCCGCACGCAGGGGTAGCACTTTTCTTTCGAAAGCTTGGAGAAAGAAAATGTCCTACCCCGACGAGATGCGGCGGATTTTATTTAATAAATTGGAGGCATATACATGAATTTTGACAAAAAAAATAACATATACAAAATAGTAATGGTAATTATAGTAACCATGTTAGTAACATTTTTAGCAACATCAGTTATTTTTTATAATTACTATATGAAAACAGATTCAGGAAATATAGAAGCTTTAACTAAATATATCTCAATTTCACAGTCTACTACTACATTAGGGAAAAAAATAGAAATTTTAAAAAGATATTTAGAAAACGAATATATGGGTGAACTTGATGAAGAAAAAATGATAGAAACTGCGTTAAAAGGATATGTGGCTGGACTTGGAGATGAATATACAGAATACCTAACTGAAGATGAGCTAGAAGAGTTAATGGTATCTGTAAACGGAAATTATGTTGGAATAGGCATTTATATGACTCAAAATACAGAAGGAGATATTGTTGTATTGCTTCCAATAGAAGGATCTCCTGCAGAAGAAGCAAAATTACAAACAGGAGATATAATTAATAAAGTTAATGGAATAGAATGTAAAGGATTAGAATTAACAGAAGTATCTAATATGGTAAAAGGAGAAGAGGGGACAAAAGTTAATTTAGAAATATTGAGAGATGAAATGAATTTCTCTATAGATGTTGAAAGAAGAACAGTAGAAATTAAATATATTGATTCAAAAGTTTTAGATGGAGATATTGGCTATATAGAAATGCTCGGATTTGAAGAAAATTGTACGCAGAAATTTAAAGAAGAATTAGAAAAACTAAAAGCTAAAAATGTAAAATCTTTAATTATAGATTTAAGAGATAATGGAGGAGGATTAGTTACAGAAGCAATTTCTTTATCAGAATTATTTGTACCTATGGGAGAAGTTATATTAAAATCTTATGATAAAGATAACAAAGAAACAGTAACAAAATCTACAAATCCTGTTGTAGAAGAATTAAAAATTGTAGTATTAGTAAATGAAAATTCAGCAAGTGCAACAGAAATATTTGCTGCAGCAATGCAAGATAATGAAGTTGCAACTATAATTGGGACTAAAACATTTGGAAAAGGAATAATGCAAGAAGTACAGCCACTGGCAATAGGAGGAGCCATAAAGATAACTATAGAGGAATTTAAAACTCCAGAAGGAAATAAAATACATAAAGTAGGAATAACACCAGATATTGAAGTGGAAAATGAGAAAATGATTATAGACGAAAGACAAGACAAACAATTACAAACAGCAATTGATTATTTAAAAAATCAATAGATAAGTTTAGGACATATAATATATGGGAAAAATATGTTATATGTCTTTTTTAGGAGGTAAATATGAAAATAGGTTTAGCTTTATCAGGTGGTGGAGTTAGAGGGATTGCCCATGCAGGAGTATTAAAAGCTTTAGAAGAAAATAACATAAAAATAGATATTTTAGGTGGTACAAGTTCAGGAAGTATGATTACTGCTCTTTATTCAATAGGTTATACTCCAGATGAAATCTATGAACTTTTTAAAAAGTATGCTAGTACAATAGTAAAATTAAATAGTAATATAATAAGGAAAGAAATAAAGAATTTTATATTAAAACATAGAATATGCAGTCAAGGGATAAATAATGGTGAATTTATAGAGGAAATATTTAATAAAAAAGCTTTAGAAAAAGAAATAAGTAATATAAATCAAATAAAAATGCCAATTGTAATTCCAGCAGTAGATATATCTACTGGAGAAGAATATATTTTTACATCTGTAAAAAGTAATAAAAAGAATCATATATCAACAATAGATATTGGAAAAGCAGTAAGAGCAAGTAGTAGTTTCCCTGCAGTATATGAACCTATGAAATACAAAGATAAATTGTTTTTAGATGGTGGAATGTTAGATAATATTCCAGCAAGAGAAGTAAGACGACTTGGAGCAGACAAGGTTATTTCAGTAAAATTTGATAGTAATAAAATAGATGAGGAAAGTAACGCTATAGATATAATTGTAAAAGTAACAGATTTAATGAGCGAAAAAATATCAGATGAAGATTTAAAAGAATCAGATTATACAATAACAGTACCAACAGATGGAACAGGAATTTTAGATATTAGTAAAATAGACTATTGTTTTAAGTCTGGATATGAAACCACAAAAGAACAGATAGAGGAAATAATGAAAATGTTGGAAAAATAGAATGTTTATATGTAGGGGCGGGGTTCCATCCCTGCCGGAAAAAAAGAAATAATAAAACGGGCGGGGGTGGAACTCCGCCCCTACAGATTTAAATATATAAATTATATTATTTTCTTGACAAATCATATTAAAAATAGTACAATGATTATGGCGTTGAAGATAAGGGGAATTATGATTTCCGTGTGACACTTATTGGAGCTAAAATTAAATATAAAAGTGGGAAATATCCAAAAAAGGGTGGCACCGCGGAATGGTAATATAAAACCTTTCGTCCCTATATATTTATGTATATAGAGATAAAAGGTTTTTTTGTTTGACATCCGCCAAATCTCGTCGGGGTTATATATTTTATTTTTATCACTGCCCCATCCTAGAAAATGTAATTTACTTCGTTCAAACATTTTCTACGGCGGTCACCCCGGAATCGCTCTAAAAATAAAATATATAACCCCTGCGTTTGGCTATTTTCCATATATTTTTATTAAATATATAGGGAGGAAAATTATGAACAAATACAAAACACATAATTGTGGAGAATTAAGGCTTAAAAACAAAGGAGAAGAAGTGCGTTTGGCCGGATGGGTGCAAAGAATAAGAAATTTAGGCTCAATGAAATTTATAGATTTAAGAGATCAATATGGAATAACACAAATTGTTGTAACAGATAACGAAGAAGTAACGAAAATTGCAGAAGAATTAGTAACAGAAATGACAATATCTGTGGAAGGAACAGTATTAGAAAGAATAAATAAAAATAACAAAATACCAACAGGAGAAATTGAAATAGAATCAAAAAAAATAACAGTACTTGGTAAATGTAAAAATGTTCTTCCATTTGAGATAAATTCTGAAAAAACTGATAATTCAAACGTAAGAGAGGATTTGAGACTAGAATATAGATATTTAGATTTAAGAAACGATAAAATACATAAAAACATATTGCTACGTTCAGAAGTAATGAAATTTTTAAGAACAAAAATGGATGAGTTGGGATTTACAGAGATTCAAACACCAATACTTGCAAATTCATCTCCAGAAGGAGCAAGAGATTTCTTAGTTCCAAGTAGAATTCATCCAGGAGAATTTTATGCGCTTCCACAAGCACCACAACAATTTAAACAATTACTAATGGTATCAGGGTTTGATAAATATTACCAAATAGCACCATGCTTTAGAGATGAGGACCCTAGAGCAGACAGAGCACCAGGCGAATTTTATCAATTAGACTTTGAGATGAGTTTCGCAACACAAGAAGATGTATTTAAAGTATTAGAAGAAATATTTTCTGAAACTTTCAAAAAGTTTACAACATGGGAAGTAGATGAGGGGCCATTTATAAGGATTCCATATAAAGAAGCAATGGAAAAATACGGAATAGATAAACCAGATTTAAGAAATCCACTTATAGTACAAGATTTTACAGATATGTTTGTAAATAGTGAATTTGGAGCATTTAAAGATAAAACAATAAAAGCAATAGTAGTTTCAAATGGAGCATCTCAAGGAAGAAAGTTCTTCGATAATATGACTACATTTGCAGTAGAAGAAGCAGGAGCAAAAGGATTAGCTTGGGTAAAAGTAGATGAAGAAGGAAACTATGCGGGAGGAATTGCAAAATTTATAACAGAAGAAATAAAAGAAAAAATGGCTGAAGTTGGAGTAAAGAAAAATGACAGTATTTTCTTTATAGCAGACGAATTTAAAACAGCTCAAAAAATAGCGGGTCTTGTAAGAATAGAACTTGGAAAACGTTTGGATTTAATAGAGAAAAATGCATATAGATTCTGTTTAATAGTAGATTTTCCAATGTATGAATTGTCAGATGAAGGAACAGTAGACTTTAACCATAATCCATTCTCAATGCCACAAGGAGGAATGGAAGCTTTAGAAAATAAAGATCCATTAGAAATTTTGGCATACCAATATGATGTTGTATGTAATGGTTATGAAGTGGCTTCTGGGGCAGTAAGAAATCATGATCCAGAATTAATGGTAAAAGCATTTGAACTTGCAGGATACACAGAGGAAGACGTAAAGAAAAAATTTGGAGCATTATATAATGCATTTATGTATGGGGCACCACCACATGCAGGAGCAGCTCCAGGATTTGATAGAATGGTAATGTTAATAGCAAATGAAGAAAACTTAAGAGAAATAATAGCATTCCCAAAAAATAAAAAAGCAAGAGATGTAATGATGGGAGCACCAAGTGTTGTAAGAGAAGAACAATTAAAAGATGTTCATATAAAAATAGATTTGAAATAATTGTAATTTGAGTAATGTTGTAGGGGTCGCACTCCAGGGCGACCCGTAATTTATGTAATAAATTGCTGGCATACCCTACACAAAAAATTACATTTTTAAGGTGAAATATGAAAAAATTATTAATTACAGAAAAGCCTTCTGTAGCAATGGAATTTGCAAAAGCTTTAAAAGTAAATGCTAATAGAAAAAATGGATATTTAGAATCTAATGAATGGATTATTACATGGTGTGTAGGACATTTAGTTACAATGTCCTACCCAGAAAAATACGATGAAAAACTAAAATTTTGGAGATTAGATACACTTCCTTTTTTACCAGAGGAATATAAATACGAAATAATTCCAAATGTAGAGAATCAATTTAATATTGTAAAAAGCCTACTTCAAAGAGAAGATGTTTCTGAAATATATAATGCAGGAGACTCTGGAAGAGAAGGGGAATACATACAAAGACTAGTATTTATGATGGCAAAACCAAATCCAAATGCAAAAATGAAACGTGTATGGATAGATTCACAAACAGAAGAGGAAATACTAAGAGGAATAAATGAAGCAAAAGATTTATCTGAATATAATAGCTTATCAGACTCCGCATATTTAAGAGCAAAAGAGGATTATCTAATTGGAATTAATTTTTCTAGAATGTTATCTATAATATATGGAAGAAGAGTAGCAAAAGAAATAAATGAAGATAAAGTATCAATTGCAGTAGGAAGAGTTATGACATGTGTTCTTGGAATGGTAGTTTCAAGAGAAAGAGAAATAAGGAACTTTATAAAAACTAAATATTATAAGATCTCTGGACAGTTTAAAGGCGAAGATGGAGAGCTTATAGCTGATTGGAAAGTAAATGAAAAATCAAAGAAATTTGAAACACCAGAGTTATATAATGAAACAGGTTTTAAATCAAAAGAAAAAGCAGAAGAATTTATAAGTACTTTAAATGGAAAAGAAGCAGTTGTAACAGAAATAAAAAAATCAAAACAAAAAGAAAATGCACCTCTTTTATTTAACTTAGCAGAAATTCAAAATGAATGTACAAAACGTTTTAAGATAAAACCAGACGAAACACTAGAAATAATTCAAGCTTTGTATGAGAAAAAATTAGTAACATACCCAAGAACAGATGCTAGAGTATTATCAACAGCAGTGGCAAAAGAAATTTCTAAAAATTTAAATGGTTTAGCTCGTGGTCTTAAAGATGAAGAAATTAAGCAATATATTTCCAAAATGATACAAGAAAAATATTCTACGAATTTGCTAAAAACAAAGTATGTAAATGATAGTAAAATAACAGATCACTATGCAATAATTCCAACAGGCCAAGGGTTTGAAAATTACGATAAATTAACAGACTTAAATAAGGAAATATATAAATTAATAGTAAAAAGATTTTTAAGTATATTCTATCCACCAGCAGAATTTAATAAAGTAGCAGTAACTGTAAATATAGAAGATGAAACTTTTTATGCAAATGAGAAAATATGTATAAAACAAGGATATCTAGAAATTTTAAAACCTGCTAAAGAAGCAAAAGAAGAGGTAAATGAAGGGTTAAAGAACCTAAAAAAAGGTCAAAAAATAGAAAAAGTCGAGCTAACAATAAAAGAAGCAGAAACAAGTCCACCATCAAGATATAATTCAGGTTCAATGATACTTGCAATGGAAAATGCGGGGAAATTAATAGAAGATGAAGCTTTAAGAGAACAAATAAAAGGTGATGGAATAGGAACAAGTGCAACAAGAGCAGAAATAATAAAAAAATTAGAAAGAATAAAATACATAGAGATAAACAACAAAACACAAATAATAACACCAACTGGAAAAGGAGAGGCTATTTTTGATGTAGTAAATAGCTCAATGCCAGATATATTAAATCCCAAGCTAACAGCAAGCTGGGAAAAAGGTTTAAGTATGGTAGCAAGAAAAGAAATAGGCGCAGAAGAATTCATGCAAAAACTAGAAAAATACATAAAATCAAAATTTGATAAATTAGTGGTAAAATATTAAAAATACCCCAGCAAGATTTCTTGCTGGGGTTTATGTTAGCTTCCATCAAATTGGAAATTTTCCAAAATACTTCCTTTAGGAACGTAGAGTTTGTAGGTGGTACTACTCTTATCCAAGAAGTGATCGTCAGGATAGTTGCTATAGAAACCATTACAAGGTATAGATGTAATAACTTCTATATATGGTTCTTTTCCGTCCTCAATATAGTAGATGGTTGTGGACTTTGTAGGTATTTCTCCTAGCTTCATTCCACCATCAGCCGTTTTGTAATAGTACCTGTATACAGGGGTTTCACTGACAGAACCAGAAACATGCCATACTATAAATCCGCTGCCAGACATGCTACCATTTACCATTGTTCCATCTGTTGCGCTTAAAATTTTAACAGTCGAAGTTGTAACATGTGTTTTACATTCTACAAGTTCTCCGCAATCAACGATAGCGCTTACAATAAACAATATTAAACAAATTACCATAGCAGCTAGTATTGTTATGTTGGCAAAAGTTTTAAAACGAGGGTAAAAATTAAAATATTTGAGCACTACGTTAGTTAGAATAGGTATGAAAATACCCAAATTAATCCAAATTATAGGATTAGAGGCATCATTGCAAATTTCTGCAATTAAACATATTATAAGAGCAGATGCAGATAGCCCCATGATTACAAAAGAAACCAGTGCAGCTTTTTTGAAATTCCTCTTGGAAAAGGCCGAAGTACATATGCATGTAGTAATAAAAATGATTTCGAGTGCTACCCATAATGCTAACATAAAGAACTTCCTTTCGTTGTAAAATAATATATTGAATCTAGTTAAAAACTAGGTAAACCAAGGAATTTTATATAAAATGTTCGTCAGAACATACGTATATATATTAACATAATATACCAAAAAATGCAACCCCATGATATTTGATTGATATCTTTTGAAAAAATAAAAAAATTAGTAATAATTATTCCCAACTCCTAATATACATTAATAAAAGTTTAGTAGTACAAACATTTTAAATTAATTAGGAGGTAATAATTATTATGGAAGATTTAAATATATATAAGGACATTGCAAACAGAACCGATGGAGACATATATATTGGGGTTGTAGGACCAGTAAGAACCGGAAAATCTACATTTATTAAAAATTTTATGGATTTATTAGTATTACCAAACATAGAAAACAGTTATAAAAAAGAAAGAGCAAGAGATGAACTTCCACAAAGTGCAGCAGGAAGAACAATAATGACAACAGAACCAAAATTTGTACCAAATGAAGCAATAGAAATAAAAATAGGAGATAATTTAAAATTAAGAACAAGACTTGTAGATTGTGTTGGGTACTTGGTAAATAATGCATTAGGCTACATGGAAGATGATGTACCTAGAATGGTAAAAACGCCATGGTCAGCAGAAGAAATACCATTTGAACAGGCCGCAGAAATTGGAACAAAAAAAGTAATTACAGAACATTCTACTATAGGAATATTAGTTACTACAGATGGTACAATAACAGAAATTCCAAGAGAAGATTATATAGAGGCAGAAGAACGAGTTGTAAATGAATTAAAAGCCATGAATAAGCCATTTGTAATTGTTTTAAACAGCAGTATTCCATATTCACAAGAGACTCAAAATTTAGCACAAATGTTGGAAGAAAAATATGGAGTATCTGTAATTCCAACTAACTGTACTGGGCTTAATACTGATGACATGAATAATATTTTAGGAAAAGTATTATATGAATTTCCAGTAGAAAGGATTAATATAAATTTTCCAGGTTGGGTTGATGGATTAAGTGATGAACATGAGTTGAAAATAGAACTTTTAAGAGAAATAAGAGAAGCTTTTAAAGATGTAAAGACAGTAAAAAGTATTGATAGTGGAACTGCTAGAATAAAACAAACAGAAATCATAGAAAAAACAAGTGTAGATGAAATTAATTTGGGAAGCGGTTCAATTAATGTAAATATTGTTTTAAAAGAAAATTTATTCTATAAAGTTTTAACTGAAATTACTGGAGTAGAAGTTGCAAATGAAGCAGATCTGTTTTCAACTATATCAAATCTATCAGAAGTAAAGAAAGAATATGATAAAGTCTCTACAGCACTTCAAGCCGTAAGACAAAAAGGTTATGGAATAGTTACACCAAGTATGGAAGAATTAATATTAGATGAGCCAGAAATGGTAAAACAAGGCTCAAGATATGGAGTTAGACTTCGTGCAAAAGCTCCATCAATACATATGATAAGAGCAGATATCGAAACAGAAGTATCTCCAATTGTTGGAAGCGAAAAACAATCTGAGGAATTAGTAAATTACTTATTAGCTGAATTTGAAAGTGATCCTAAAAAAATATGGGAGTCAAATATTTTCGGAAAGAATCTTCATGAACTTGTAAATGAAGGTCTGCAAAATAAATTATACAAGATGCCAGAAGAAGCACAAGGAAAATTACAAGAAACATTAGAAAGAATAGTGAATGAAGGAAGCGGAGGCTTGATTTGTATAATATTATAAGTCCTGTAGGGGTCGGTCTAGACCGACCCGTTATTTTGTGGGCTGGTCTTGACCAGCCCCTACAATAATTATTGTAAATAATCAAAAAACCCTTGCAAAACGTATAAACATATTATAAAATAAACAAAACAAAAATCGGAGGAATAAATATGAATTTACCAAACAAATTAACAATATTTAGAATAATACTTGTACCAGTAATGGTAATAATATCTTTATTAAATATTCAAGGGACATTTTTAAATATACCAATAACATATTGGATATTAAATTTAATTTTTATAGTAGCTTCAATAACAGATCACCTAGATGGGAAAATAGCAAGGAAGAACAATTTAGTCACAACATTTGGAAAATTTGCAGATCCACTTGCAGATAAAATATTAGTATTATCTACAATGCTAATATTAGTAGAGTTTAATAAATTGCCAGCATGGATACCAATTATAGTATTATCAAGAGAATTCGTAGTATCTGGATATAGATTGATTGCTGTAGAAAAAGGCGGCCAAGTTATAGCAGCAAATATATGGGGAAAACTAAAAACAGCTACTCAAATGGTTGCTATTATTTTGAGTTTCTTAGACCTAAATGCATTTGCAGCTTTTATAAATGGAGGTTTAACAGGATATCATTTAGTTATAAACATATTATCTAGTTTATTTATGTTTGTATCAGTAATAGCAACAATTTTTTCTGGATGGAGTTATATAAAAGGTGGAAAAGATTTATTTAAAAATTAAAAAACAAATTAAAAATGTAGGGACTAGTCTTATTTTCGAAAATAAATTAGAAATAAAAACAAAAAAATATAAAAAAGACTTGAAAAAACAAAAAAAATGTAGTATAAATATATATAGTGGTAATAATATTTATAAAAGAGAGGGATTTTTTTATGTTGAAAAATAATATCAAAAAAGTAATAATAAGTTTAATAGCAGTTTTTTCAGTTGTAAGTGTAGCATGTACAACATTTGCAACAGATGGAGAAGATTGGCTTTCACAGATGCTTCAAGGGAATAATGCAGTTATAAATAATGTAACAGATGTAGAAAACATACCAGAGGGAGAAAATACTAATACAAATTTAAACACTAATAATAATTCAAACACAAATACTAATACAAATGTTAATGAAAACAGACCAGCAACAACTCCATATACAGGAATTGGAGATTATTCTGGATTAATATTTGTAGCAATATTTACAGTATCAGCTATATATGCTTACAAAAAAGTTAGAGAATATAATGCATAGTAAATATAAAGAAAGGCAACTATTGGTTGCCTTTTTCTTTTGCCTTAAAAATAATTCTTTTTCCATTAGAGTTGTTACAAGTAATTAAAGTGATTTCTTTGTTTCCGATTTGTGTTTTGGTCCAAGTAATTTAAATCATTAGCATCAACTTCATATATTATATATATATAATAAGAAATAACATTTAAATTTATATCATAAATATTAATAATATCATTAATAGTAAGTTTATATAAATTGCTAAAAAAATCTCCATTATTATAATTATGACCAATAATACACAAGTTTCCAATTGCGTTTATTTCTGGACCATAAAATTTACACACAGATATTTTTAAAAGTTCATCAGAATACTCTGAGAAAATAGGATAGGAAACATTGATTTTAGGTATTGTAATTGTGCCTATTATCGAAATTGAATTGTTATTAGTAGTAATATTACTATTAATATTATTTGAATACAAACGAGAAATAGAATAACTTTTGTTAGTTGCTTCAGAAACTTTTGAAATATTGTTTTGTGAATAATTTTCCCTAAATAAATATATTATTAGTATAGGGATAATTGTAATAATAATATAGAATTGAATTAAATATATTCTTTTTTTATATAATTTGGTTTTTTTGTTTTCTAAAATTTGATTCATAATAATATTTTTTCAAAAAAAATAAGAAAAATTCACAAAACTATTGCAAATTCAATAAAAATGGGGTATAATAATCATGCAAATAAATAATAGACTAAAAGAGTGGGAATTTTCCCACTCTTAAGTTTTGAAAAGGAGAAAAGTAAATTGACAAATACGGAAAGTAGGGTTGAAAAACTAATAGCCCCTAAAATAGTAAATTTAGGTTATGAGCTATATGATGTTGAATATGTAAAAGAAGGAAAAGATTATTATTTAAGAATATTTATTGAATGTGAAAATGGTATTTCATTAGATGATTGTGAAAAAGTAAGTAATGAGATAACAGATATCTTAGATAAAGAAGACTATATAAAAGAGCAGTACTTTTTAGAAGTGTCTTCTACAGGAGTAGAAAAGGTTTTAAAAAAAGATAAACATCTTGAGTCAAATATTGGAGTAGAAGTGCAAATAAAATTATTTAAACCAATAAACAAAAATAAACAGTATCAAGGAATTTTAAAAGACTTTAATGGAAATGAAGTCATTATAGAAACTGAAGAAGAAAGTATTAGTTTAGAAAGAAAAAATATTTCACAAATAAAAACAATTTATAATTGGTAATAGAAAGGATGATTAAAAATGAAAGCAATTGATAACAAAGAATTAGTTACAGCAATGGAGGAACTAGAAAAAGAAAGAGGAATTGAAAAAGCTTATCTTTTACAATCAATAGAAGATGCATTAGTTATTGCATATAAGAAAAATTTCGATTCTGCAGAGAATGTAAAAGTGGTTATGGAGGAAAAAACTGGTCAAATACGTGTATACAGTCAAAAAGAAGTTGTAGAAGAAGTAGAAGATGAAAATTTACAAATTAGTTTAGATATGGCTAAAAAACATGAGAAAAAAGCTGTGGTTGGTGATGTGATAAATATTGAAATAGTTCCAAAAGATTTTGGAAGAATTGCAGCACAAACAGCCAAACAAGTAATTATGCAAAAAATAAGAGAAGTAGAAAGAAATATGATATTTACTGAATATAATGATAGAAAAGGTGAAATTGTTTCTGGGATAATACAAAAAGCAGATGGTGGGACTGTAGTATTAGATTTAGGAAAACTTGAAGGAATAATGCCTTTAAAAGAACAAATTAATACTGAAAATTATAAAGTAAATGATAAAATAAAAGCATATGTAGTTAGTGTAGAAAAAGGATTAAAAGGAATACCACAAGTATTAGTTTCTAGAAATCATCCAGACTTTGTAAGAAAATTATTTGAATTTGAAATACCAGAAATTTATGAAGGATTAATAGAGATAAAAAGTGTATCAAGAGATGCTGGAAACAGAAGTAAAGTTGCAGTTTACTCAACAAATCCAGATATTGACCCAGTAGGTTCTTGTGTAGGACCAAAAGGAATAAGAATTCAAAATATTATAAATGAATTAAATGGAGAAAAAATTGATGTTATTGAATGGAATGAAGACCCAGCAACATTTATATCAGCAGCATTACTTCCAGCGCAAGTAATGGCTATAGACGTAAAAGAAGAGGAAAAATTTGCACAAGTAATAGTTCCAGATGATCAATTATCACTTGCAATAGGAAAAGCTGGACAAAATGCAAGACTTGCAGCAAGATTAGTAAAATGGAAAATAGATATAAAGAGTGAATCACAATTCAGAAAACTATTAGAATATAATGAAGATGAAGAAAATAGTGAAAACGAAGAGGGAAATGAAGAGTAATGAAAAAGATTGTTCAAAGAACATGCATAGGATGTAATTTAAAAAAAGACAAAAAAGAGCTAATAAGATTGGTTTTTAATAAAAATAAAGAAATGTTTATAGACGAAACAGGAAAAGCAGAAGGAAGAGGAGCATATATTTGTGATGATGTAATGTGCCTAGAAAAAGCAATAAAAACCAAAAGGTTAGAAAGAGTTCTTGAAACAAAGATAGATGATAAACTTTACGATGATATAAGGGGTGTAATTATTGAGAGGAAAAACAAAAAAGAGAATAACTAATATAAAAAATATGGGGGGTGAAAAAACATGGGTAAAGTAAAAATACATGAAATAGCAAAAAAGGTAGGGATGAATAGTAAAGAAGTGTTAGACAAGGCAAAGGAATTAGGAATTGATGTAAAAAGTCATTTAAGTACACTAGAAGATAGTGATGCAAAAAGACTAGAAGAAAGTTTTGGAAAGGTAAAAAAGGAAGCTACAGAAAAAACAACAGGGCCAGTTATTATTAGAAGACAAGTGATAATGAACCAAGAAGAGCAAAAAGCCAAACCAAAACAAGAACCAGTACACAAAAAAGGTGTAGGATTTGTGGAAAACGAGAGAAAAAAAGACTACAATATTGTGTATAGAAACAGACCTACAAAACCAATGTCAGTTAGCGATTTGTTTGGAATCCCTAAAAAAGATGAACTAAAGGAAGAACAAAAGTCAGAAGACCTAAATAAAGTCCAAAAAGACGAGATGGTGGAAGAAAAACCTCAAATAAAAGAAGTTATTGAAGAAAAAAATGTAGAAAATAGTCCAAATAAAAAAGAAAATAATAATGTGAACCAAGAAGAGAATAATAATTATAATAGACCATTTAATAGAGAAGGAAGAAATAATAACTCTTTTGGAAACCAAAACAGACCATTTAATAGAGATGGAAGAAGCAATAATTCTTTTGGAAATCAAAATAGACCATTTAATAGAGATGGAAGAAATAATAACAATAATTTTGGAAACCAAAACAAACCATTTAATAGGGATGGAAGAAATAGTAATAATTCTTTTGGAAATCAAAACAATAGGACTTTTAATAATAGAAATGGTCAATACGGACAAAGAAGACCTCTAGATGAAAGAGGAGTAGAAAAAAACATAAAAAATATAATGTCTGCTGATGTTGGAGAAAAAGAAAATGTTAGAGATTATGCAAGCAAAGCAATTGATAAGCTAAAAAATAACAATAAATATGATGAAAATAAACAAAACAAAAAAGCTACTAAATCTAGAAGAAATAATTATGAAGATTTTAGTAGCCATAAATTAAAAGACTTAAAGCAAGAAAACAGATTATCAAATATGTTTGACGAAGGTTCAATGCTTGACTACTATGATTTGACAACAACAAGAGGAAAAAGAAGTAAGAAAAAAGTTGATAATTCAGAGGAAAGAAACAAACAAAAAATATTCCAGTTAACAGAAATAACAATTCCAGAAAGTATTACTGTAAAAGATTTAAGTACAGAATTAAAGAAAACAAGTGGGGAAATAATAAAAAAATTATTAGGTTATGGAATTCTTGCAACTATTAATAATGAGGTGGATTTTGATACAGCATTTTTAATTGCACAAGAATTTGGAGTTACAGCAATTAAAAAAGAAGTTGTTTCTGATGAAGATAAACTATTTGACGATAGTGAGGATAGAGAAGAAGATTTAGTATCAAGACCACCAGTAGTTGTTGTTATGGGACACGTAGACCATGGTAAAACATCACTTTTAGATGCAGTTAGACAGACAAATGTAATTGAAGGAGAAGCAGGAGGAATTACTCAAGCAATAGGTGCATACAAAGTAAGAGTAAATGATAGAGAAATTACATTTTTAGATACTCCAGGGCATGAAGCGTTTACTGCTATGCGTGCAAGAGGGGCACAAATTACAGATATAGCAATATTAGTTGTAGCTGCAAATGATGGAGTAATGCCGCAGACAGTAGAAGCTATAAACCATGCAAAAGCTGCTGAAATTCCAATTGTAGTAGCAATAAACAAAATAGATGTTGAGGGTGCAAATCCTCAAAAAGTAAAACAAGAATTGATGGAATATGGATTGGTATCAGAAGAGTGGGGTGGAGACACTATATTTGTTGAAATCTCAGCAAAAAAGAAAATAAATATTGATGGATTACTAGAAATGGTACTTTTAGTTGCAGACATGAAAGAATTAAAAGCTAATCCAAAGAAACAAGCAAAAGGTGTTGTAATAGAGGCTAAACTTGATAAAACAAAAGGTGCTGTTGCAACAATGCTTGTACAACGTGGTACATTAGATGCAGGAGATACAATTATAGTTGGTTCTACAATAGGTAGAATTAGAACAATGACAGATGAAAATGGAAGAAAACTTAAAAAAGCAGGTCCATCAACACCAGTAGAAATAACAGGTTTCTCATCTGTTCCAGAAGCAGGAGAGACATTCTATGAAGTAGAAGATGAAAAAACAGCAAAACACTTAATAGAAACAAGAAAACGTAAAGAGAGAGAAAAAGCATTAAATGCAACAACAAAAGTTACTTTAGATGACTTATTTAGTCAAATAGAAAAAGGCAACTTAAAACAATTAAATCTAATAGTAAAAGCAGATGTTCAAGGTTCTGTGGAAGCTGTAAAATCATCATTGGAAAAATTGTCTAATGATGAAGTAAGAGTCAAAGTAATACATGCAAATGTTGGTGCAGTTACAGAATCAGATGTAACTTTGGCAGATGTTTCAAATGCTATAATCATTGCATTTAATGTAAGACCAGAACCACTTGCAAAAGATAAAGCAGAAAAAACTGAAGTAGAGATAAAAACTTACTCAGTAATATACAATGCAATTGAAGATGTAGAAGCAGCAATGAAAGGATTATTAGATCCAGTGTATAAAGAAGTTGTAATTGGAAATGCTGAAGTTAGACAAACATTTAAAATCTCTAATGTTGGAACAATTGCAGGATGCTATGTTACAAATGGAAAAGTTGCTAGAAATGCAGGGGTAAGAGTAATAAGAGATAATGTTGTAATTCATGAAGGAAAATTAGTTTCATTAAAGAGAATGAAAGATGATGCAAAAGAAGTAGGTCATGGATTCGAATGTGGTATCCAAATAGAAAACTTTAATGACTTGAAGGAAATGGATGTTATAGAAGCTTTCATTATGGAACAAGTAAAATAAAATGGATTTGTGGGGGCGGGTCTTGACCGACCCCTACAAATAAATAAAGGAGAACACAATGCAAAAAAATAATAATGGTAGTAACCGTTTAGCTAGAATTAATGAGGAATTAAAAAGAGAAGTTAGTAATATAATTAACTATGAAGTAAAAAATTCTAATGTTACAGGATTGATTAGTATAACTAAAGTAAAGGTAACACCAGACTTAAGATATGCTAAAATTTCTATAAGTATAATTAATTCTAGAAATATAAAACAAACACTAGCAGGTTTAAAAGCAGCATCAGGCTTTATAAGAAGTAGAGTGGCTGAAAAAATTAATTTAAGAATAACACCAGAATTAGTTTTTGAATTAGACGATTCTATGGTATATGGAGAAAGGATAGACAATATATTAAAAGACATCATGAAAGACATGAAACCAGAAAGCGAAGAGTAAAATTATAAGAGAATGGAGAGAAACTTCTATGACAATAGATAATATAAAAGAAGAAATATATAATGCTGAAAGCATAATTATATTAACTCATGAAATGCCAGATGGAGATGCTATTGGAAGTAGTTTAGCAATGTATAATGGATTAAAGCAGCTTGGGAAAGAGGTTGAAGTAGTAATGGCTAATAATTCAACTGTTTTTGATTTTCTTCCAGGTGCAAATGAAATAAAAACTCAAGGAACAAAAACAATTTATGATTTAGCAATAGCGTTAGATTGTGGAGACATGAAAAGATTAAATGGATATACAGAGTATTTTGAAAATGCAAATTCTAGAATAGAAATAGATCACCATGGAATAAATACAATGTTTGCGGATTATAACTTTGTAAATCCTGCAGCACCAGCATGTGCACAAATTTTAATAACTATATTAGAAAACTTAGGAATAGAAATAACAAAGGAAATAGGGACTTGTTTGCTTACAGGAATAATAACAGACACAGGAGGATTTAAATACCAAGGAGTATCTGCAGAAACATTCGAATTTGTTGCCCAGCTATTAAATAAAGGAGTAAATGTTTCAAGTATATATAAAAGAGTATTACAAGTTATTTCTAAAAATAGATTTGAACTTAGAAAGATAGCAATGAACAGACTAGAGTTTTTAGAAGACGGTAAGATTGCATTTACATATATTACAAGAGATGATGAAGAAAAATTAAATGCTGAATTAGATAGCCATGAGGGAATTGTGGAAATGGGAAGAGATGTTGAAGGAGTTGAAGTATCAATTTTTTTAAGAGAAAATAAAGAAAAAGATGGATATAAAATTTCTTTAAGATCAAATGATTATATAAATGTTGCAGATATATGCTTAATGTTTAATGGTGGAGGACATATAAGAGCAGCAGGAGGAAATATTAAATTGCCACTAGAAGAAGCAAAACAAAGAATCGTAGACGAATGCAAAAAATATCTAAGAGTTGAAAAATAATTACAATTTTGGCTGTGTTAGATTTCATTTAAAACGCGGTTACATACACAATATATGTGCCCTTGTTTTTAAATAAAGTTTTCCTTGCCAAAATTTAATTCTTTTCCATCGGCGAATTTGTAGTTTTAATTAGAAAAGAGAATTATTATGGATGGAGTATTAATCATAAATAAACCAAAAGGTTTTACATCACATGATGTGATAAATGTTCTAAGAAAAACATTAAATACAAAAAAGATTGGTCATACAGGAACTTTAGATCCAAATGCAACAGGAGTATTACCAATACTTATAGGAACAGCAACAAAAATTTCTAAATACTTGATAGAACATGATAAAACATATATTGCCACTATGAAACTTGGCGAAAAAACAGATACAGGAGACGCAGACGGGATTATAACTAATAAAGATTTAAATTTCCAAGGAGTTTCTTACGAGCAAGTAAAGAAAGTTTTGAAAATATTTATAGGTAAACAAAAACAAATTCCACCAAATTATTCAGCAATAAAGATAAACGGAAAAAAAGCATATGAATATGCAAGAAGTGGACAAGTTGTTGATATAGAACCAAGAAATATAGAAATTTATGATATAAATTTAATAAAATTAGAAGACAAAGAAATAACATTTGAAGTTACTTGCTCAAAAGGAACATATATAAGAACTTTGTGCGAAGATATTGCTCTAAAACTTGGGACCATAGGGTATATGAAAGAGCTTATAAGAACTGAAGTAAATAACTTTAAAATAGAAAATGCAGTAACAATAAATGAAGTGAAAGAGAATATTGCAATTGTAAAAGAAAAAATTATTAGTATAGAAAAAATATTCAAAGATAAACAAAAAATAAATTTAAATGATAGAAAAAAAGAATTATTTTTAAATGGAGTTAGATTGACTTTTAAAGAACCAGATGATATATACACAATATATAACAATAATCAATTTATAGGACTAGGATTAATAAAAGACAATTTATTAAAAAGAGATGTAATTTTGTAGGGGCGCATGATTGCGCCCGGAATCACATTTTTTCCAAGGGCGCAATCATGCGCCCCTACTAAAGAAAATTAGGAGGAATTTATATGTCAATGTTTAGTATGTTAATATCTTTATTTGCTATAATATTTTGGATAATTAGAGTAGCAGTTGCTTTTACTGCAAGTATGGGGATAGAATTTATTATAGAACCATTAAATATGCAAGTAGAAATTATTTTGGCTTTTGTAACTTTAGTATGTATTATATTAATTTTTAAAAGAAGTTTAATAGGGGCATTAATATATTTAATATCTCATATTGGATATTTTGGTGTATACCTATATAATATATTACAAAATGCAGGAGAGATGGTTACAGTAGATTACTTAAATATTTTATTATCTGTTATTGGAGTATTAATACCATTTATTATTTTTATTGATGTTGGAATGAGCCAAAGTAGTAAAAAAACAACAACTAAAACTAAAAAAACAGATTGGTTTTATCAAAATGAACAATTTGATAGAAAATATGATGAAAGAGCAGATAAAAACCAATATAAATTTTAAAAGATAAGCGGCAAAAGTAAAACTATTTGTGTTTAATGCAAAAAATATTAGATAAAGTTTCTAGTAAGGAAGTGATAATGTGAGCGATAATAAAACAAATATCAACTGGTATCCAGGTCATATGCTTAAAACAAAAAAACAAATGATAGAGGATTTAAGGTTAATAGATGTAGTAATAGAAATATTAGATGCTAGAATTCCTGTTTCTAGCCAAAATCCGGACATTCAAAATATAACTAGAAATAAAAAGAAAATAGTATTATTAAATAAAAGTGATTTGGCGGATGAAAAACAAAATCAAAAATGGATTAGTTATTTTAAACAAAATAATATAGTTGCACTACCTACAGACTCTAATATTGGAAAAGGAACAAAAGAAGTTTTGAAAATTGTTCAAAAACTTATGCAAGAAGAGCTGGAAAAAGCAGCAGTTAGAGGTAGAACAAAAAGAAATATTAGAATAATGATAATAGGCATACCAAACGTAGGAAAATCATCTTTAATAAACAGACTAGTAAATAAAAAAACTGCAGAAGTAGGAAATAGACCAGGTGTTACAAAACAAAAACAATGGGTAAGAATAGGGCAGAACATAGAACTTCTAGATACACCAGGAGTTTTATGGCCAAAATTCGAAGATGAAAAAGTAGCTTTAAACTTAGCATATGTAGGTTCAATAAAAGACGAAGTAATGCCAAAAACAGATGTAGCATACCAATTACTTAAATTTTTATATACAAATTATAAAGATGAAATAATATTAAAATATAAATTGACAGAAGAAGATCAAAATAGTATAATAACAAAAGAAGAAACAGACAAAATTATAGAATTAACAAATATAATTGCTAGAAAAAGAGGCGCTATTATTTCTGGTGGAGAAATTGACTATGAAAAAGTATCAAACATAATACTTAATGATTTCAGAACTGGAAGAATAGGAAGAATAACATTGGAGCAAGTAAATGGAAATAAGTAAAGTAGAAGCAATGTCACCTCTAACATGGGCTTATGTTGGAGATAGTATTTATGAAGTATATATAAGAACACATTTAGTAGAAACTACAAATTTAAAACCACATAAATTACATATTAAAGCAATTAATTATGTTAAAGCAAAATCACAATCAGAAATTTTACAAAAAATATATAATAAGTTAACTGAAAAAGAACAAGAAATAGTAAGACGTGCAAGAAACACACAAAATCATCATGTGGCAAAAAATGCAGACCCAACAGACTACATGTATTCCACAGCATTTGAGGGTTTAATAGGGTATTTATATTTAAGCAATCAACAAGAAAGACTAAACGAAATACTTGATATGACATTGATGAATAGTTAATATATAGAAATTTGAAGTGCGAATTTAGGAATAGTTTTTGAAGTGATTTCTAAAAAGCACACTTCTTACATCCCACTTCACACATCAAAAAATAAATGGCCTGTTGGTCAAGCGGTTAAGACGTTTACCCTCTCACGGTGGAAGTCGTGCTTCGATACCATACGTGAGGGTCACAAAAAAATAGAAATAATAAATATAATTATGGCCCGTTGGTCAAGCGGTTAAGACGCCACCCTCTCAAGGTGGAATCATGGGTTCGATTCCCGTACGGGTCACCAGAAAAAAAGCTACTGAAGGTAGCTTTTTTATATTAAGTTAATGAAGGGAATCGAAAAGGAAGATGCCAAGTTTCGAGCAGGTTAAGGCCTGCCGAAACGAAGGCAAAAAATGTCCAGTGGACATTTTTTCTGACGCGGCTTGCCGATTCCCGTACGGGTCACCAGAGTTAACTAAAAAAGCCTCCCTAAAGGGAGGCCTTTTTAAGGAGGCGCAACTACTTTAGCAGCAACATTGTTACTATTAGTAGGAACCTCAAACATAGGGCAAACTGCAGGAGGCAAAGTGGCCTCTTTGGCGCAGATGCCAGTATCGGGATAGTTACATGCTTCTTTTGTTTTGGGGTCACATGTATCACAGTTCATATAAGGATGCATATAAAATCCTCCTAAGATTGTATAGCAGAAAAATCTGCTAAAGGTTAATACCAAATTACTGAAGTGTAATATGGTAGTGTACTTCAAAAGAAATACTTCATAAAAATTATACAATTATTTACATAAAAAGTCAAATCGATTTCCAATTTCTTCAAACATTTGTATTGTAAAAAAAACAAAAATAATGTATAATAAAAGACAGTGTTTTATAAATATAAATAAAGCATAAAAATAAAATGAGGAGGTAACCCATGGATAAAAAAATAATTTTAAGCGGAATTCAATCTACAGGAAGATTGCAACTAGGAAACTATTTAGGAGCAATAGACAATTGGGTAAAAATGCAAGAAGAATATAATTGTTATTACATGATAGCAAATTTACATTCACTAACAGTTAGAAATGACCCTGAAGAATTAAAGAATAACACATTAAAAATAATAGCATTATATGTAGCTGCTGGACTTGACCCAGAAAAAAATACAATATTTATTCAGTCACAAGTAAAGGAACATGCAGAATTAGCATGGATACTTAATTGTTATACATATATGGGAGAACTTTCTCGTATGACACAATTTAAAGACAAATCAGCAAAACATGCAGATAATATAAATGCAGGATTATTTACATACCCTGTACTAATGGCAGGAGATATTTTATTATATAAAGCAGATCTAGTACCAGTAGGAGAAGATCAAAAACAACACTTAGAAATAACAAGAGACTTAGCTGAAAGATTTAATAAAATATATGGAGATACTTTTGTAATACCAGAACCTTATATAAGAAAAAGTACAGCGAGAATAATGGGATTGCAAGATCCAACAAGTAAAATGAGTAAAAGCTCACCTAATTTAAATGATACAATTTTCTTAGATGATGAACCAGAAGTAATTATGAAAAAGTTTAAAAAAGCAGTTACAGATTCAGAAAACATTGTTAGATATGATCCAGAAAATAAACCAGGTATAAGTAATTTAATGTGTATATATGGAGCAATAACGGGAAAAACTGAAAAAGAAATAGAAGAAGAATTTTCAGGCCAAGGATATGGGGCTTTTAAAACAGCAGTAGGAGAAAAAGTAGTAGAGAGACTAAAACCAGTACAAGAAAAATACAAAGAATTATTAGAAAATCCAGAATATTTAGAAGAAATTTATAAAAAAGGTGCCCAAAAAGCAAGAGAGCTTGCTTCAAAAACTTTAGATGAAGTAAAGAGTAAAATAGGAATTTTATAGGAGGACATATGTTTACAGATTATACAAAAATAATTGTAAAATCCGGAGATGGTGGAAATGGTGCAATTACATTTAGAAGAGAAAAATATGTAGCATCAGGAGGACCAGATGGCGGAGACGGCGGAAAAGGTGGAGACGTATATTTTGTAGTTGATCCAGACCAAAATACATTAATAAATTTTAGATATAATAAAAAATATAAGGCTCAAAATGGAGAAAATGGAAGTGGTAACCGTTGTTTTGGAAAATCTGGAGAAGACTTATATATAAAAGTACCAAGAGGAACTGTGATAAAAGATGCTGAAACTTTAAAAGTTATTGCTGACCTTTCAGAAGAAGGACAATGTGAACTTGTTTTTCCAGGAGGAAGAGGAGGAAAAGGAAACTCACACTTTGCAACTGCAACAAGACAAGCACCTCGTTTCGCACAAGGTGGAGAAAAAGGAATAGAAAAAGAAATAATTTTAGAATTAAAATTAATTGCAGATGTTGGACTAGTTGGATTCCCAAATGTAGGAAAGTCAACAATACTTTCAATGGTTACATCAGCAAGACCTAAAATTGCAGACTATCATTTTACCACACTAGAACCAAATTTAGGAGTAGTAAAAACTGAATATGGAGATAGCTTCGTTATTGCAGACATACCAGGAATTATAGAAGGCGCAAGTAATGGAATTGGGTTAGGGTTAAAATTTTTAAGACATATAGAAAGAACAAGACTCTTACTTCATGTAATAGATGTATCTGGTTCAGAAGATAGAGTTCCAGTAGAGGATTTTAAAATTATAAATGAAGAACTAAAAAAATATAGTGAAAAACTAGCCACAAGAAAACAAATAATAGTAGCAAACAAAGTAGATGTGCTTCAAGATGAAAGTTTATTTAAAGAATTAGAGGAACTAGCAAAAAAAGTAGATATAAAAATATTCAAAATATCTGCCGCAACAGGTGAAGGATTAAAAGAATTATTTAAGTATGTATCAGAAACAGTAAAAACTCTTCCAAAAGAAACAATAGTAGAAGGTGATGAAAGAGTAGTTTATACTCTAAAAGAAGATAAAGATGAATTTGAAATAATAAGAGCAAATGGAGAGTTTATTGTACAAGGACCAGCAGTAGATAGATTAATGGGAAGAGTAAATTTAGAAGATAATGAATCATTATATTATTTCCAAAAAACATTGCGTAATTTAGGAATAGAAGAAGCATTAAAACAAGAAGGAGTGCAAGAAGGCGATACCGTAAGATTTAATGACTGGGAATTAGAATGGTTTAATTGATTTGTATTTTATATTAATTGTGAATAAGGTAGGGGGAGCAATCTTAGGCGCCCGAAAGAAAAGAATGCTTTTAATGATTTGCCGGCTGCCATAAAGAGCTAACTCCTACATTTTTATTATATATAAAAAACTATAAGAGATTAAAAAAATAAAACTTTTGTTTGACAAACAAAACAACTTGTGATAATATATAGGCAAATAAAATTTCGGGAGTGGTTATAAAATGAGAAAAAAAGGTGCAGATGAACTAAATAAAAGAGAAAAGGCAATACTAAGATTTATAGAAAAACAAATAAATGATAAAGGATATCCGCCATCAGTAAGAGAAATTGGAAAAGCAGTTGGACTAAGTTCTACAGCAACTGTTCATACTTATATAGCAAAACTAAAAGAAAAAGGTTATATATCAAAAGAAGATCAAAAAGGTAGAACATTAAAATTATTAAAAGGTGGAAAACAAGAAGAGCCAAAACCAATATATAATGGAAGAGAACTTGCGGAAGTACCAGTAATAGGAAAAATTACAGCAGGAGAACCAATACTTGCAGTAGAAAATATAACAGATACTTTCCCTCTACCAATAGATTTTGTAGGAAATAGCGAAAGTTTTATGTTAGTAGTTAGAGGAGAGAGCATGATAGAAGCGGGAATCTTAGATGGAGACTATATTCTAGTAAAGAAACAAGATATAGCAAGAAATGGAGAAATAGTAGTAGCATTAATAGGAGAAGAAGCAACAGTAAAAACATTCTATAAAGAAAAAGACCATATAAGATTACAACCAGAAAACAGCACAATGGATCCAATAATAGTACCAAATTGTAAAATACTAGGAAAAGTAGCAGGGGTATTTAGAAAATTAAGTTAAAATGAATAAAATAATATAAAAAAGCTCATTATAAAAATAAAATATTATAAGGGGGCTTTTTTTATGGAAGAAAATAAAAATCAAAACACAACTAAATATGGAGAGTTTGTGTGTTCATTTTATCAATGGTTGCCATTAGACATACAAAAAAAGCATGCAAAGGATATGAGTGAAATGACTAAAAGGGAGGATACAGATAAATAATAGTTTGTAGGGTAAAAACCTACGGCGTAATTTGTAGGGGCGGAGTTCCATCTCCGCCCGCTCAAAAAAATATTGATGTAGGGGCAGGGGTGGAACCCTGCCCCTACATTTTTATAATATATTTTCCAAATACAAAATTCCAAACACAAAACACACAAATTATTATTTTAATAACACTCAAAAGGGAGATTCTTGACATATTATGTAAAGTATGCTATAATATACTTACAACTAGCATATGTTAGATGTAACAATCTAGTTGATTATATAAATAACTCTTCAAAACTCATTAAGTAATGAAATTTTAGGAAAAAGGAGGATATATGGAAGAGGTTAATTAGAAAAGGAGCATTTGATAATAGATTAAATGTTCCTTTTCATTATGATAAAAAAATAAAAATTTGCTAAAACTCTTGACACCAAAGGACTTAATTAATATAATAATAAAAAATAAGAACAAAAAGCGGAGGCAAAAGAAGGAATATGGTATTACAAACAACATTCTCATTAAAAGACGGCTTAAATAAAACAGATGAAGAGTTGGCACAAATTGCTAAAGATGGGGATAAGGATGCACTAGAATATTTGTTAAATAGATATAAAGATTTAGTAGATATGAAAGTTAACAAATACTTTATAATTGGTGCGGAAAAAGAAGATATTATTCAAGAAGGAATGATTGGTCTTTACAAGGCAATAAAAAGCTTTGATTTAAGTAAAGAGAATTCCTTTAAATCGTTTGCCAATTTATGTATAGAAAGACAGTTAATTACAGCAATAAAAACTTCTAACAGACAAAAACACATGCCATTAAATTCATCTATATCACTAAATGCCAGTGCATATGATGATGATTCAGATAGTGAATTATTAGAAAAATTGGATATGCAAGTATTAGAGGATCCGCTGGAAACCATTACTAAAAAAGAATATTATAAAAACATAGAAACAAGAATAGATAAAAATTTAAGTACCTTTGAAAAACAAGTATTAACAAGATATGCTAGAGGAGAAAGCTATGTAAGTATAGCTGAAAAACTAGAGGCACCAGTTAAATCTGTAGATAATGCAATACAAAGAATAAGAAAAAAAGCTAGTAAAAATATAATGACAGAAGATTGATTTTAATTATACAAAATATATAATTATGAATTTGTAGGGGCAAGGCTCCATCCTTGCCCTAATAACTTGCTTCCTTAGCTCAGCTGGTAGAGCAATTGATTAGTAATCAATAGGTCGTCAGTTCAAATCTGACAGGAAGCTCCAATGTTAGACTTAACAGTCACAGAAAAGGGATGATAGTGAATAATATAGATGTGAAAATAGCGCATTTGTATTATTCACTATTTTTATAAATTTTCTTGTAATAAGAAGCCTATTGTGATAAAATAATAAACGTAAAATTAGAATAGAAGGAAGTTTTATGCTAAAAAATAATATAAAAAATTACAATTTAGAGGAATTACAAAAAATAGTAGAAAATCTAGGAGAAAAGAAATATAGAGCAGAGCAAATTTTCAATTGGATATATAAAGAAAATGTCACAAGTTTTGATGATATGGCAAATTTACCATTGACTTTAAGAGAGAGATTAAAAGAAAACTATGATTTGCATATTTTTAAAATAATTACAAAACAAGAATCTAAAGATGGAACAAAAAAATATCTTTTTGACGTTTTAGATGGAAATGCAATAGAATCTGTTCTTATGCAATATAAACATGGGTATACAATTTGTGTGTCATCTCAAATTGGATGTAAAATGGGATGTAAATTCTGCGCATCAACAGGAGTAAAATTTGCAAGAAATTTAGAAGCAGGGGAAATTGTGGAACAATTACAAGCTATTGAAAGAGATGTTGGAGTTAAAATATCAAATGTGGTTTTTATGGGAATAGGAGAACCACTAGACAATTTTGAAAATGTTTTAAAAGCAATTTCATTATTAAATAGCCAAAAAGGAATTAATATAGGAGCAAGACATATAAGTATATCAACAAGCGGAATTGTTCCTAAAATATATGAGCTAGCAGATAAAGATATGCAATGCACATTATCAATTTCACTTCATAGTGCTTCAAATGAAAAAAGAAGTGAAATGATGCCAATAAATAATGTGTATCACATAGAAGAATTGATTAAAGCATGTAAATATTATATAGAAAAAACTAATAGAAGAATATCTTTTGAATATGCTTTGGCAAAAGAAAATAATGATAATTTAGAAGATGCAAGAGATTTAGTAAAATTATTAAAAGGAATGCTTTGCCATGTAAACTTAATACCAATAAATAAAATAGATAATGGTAAATATAATAAAAGTACAAATGAAAATATAATGAAGTTTAGAGATTACTTAAATAGTCATGGAATAGTTGCAACAATTAGAAGAGAATTAGGTTCAGATATAGATGCAGCATGTGGGCAACTAAGGAAAAAAGAGGTGAAAAAATGTTAAACTATGGGAAGACAGATATTGGGAAAGAGAGAAAAAAGAATCAAGACTATTATTATATAAGTGATGATGGATGTATAAATATATTAGCAGATGGAATGGGAGGCTATGCTGGAGGAGAAATAGCAAGTAAACTTGCAACACTTTCAGCAAAAGACTACATTACAGAACATTTTGATAAAAATCTAGAATATAAAAAAGAAGAAATATTAGATATAATAAAAAATGCTATGGAATATGCCAATCAACAAGTTCATAAAAAAGCGCAAGAGAAGCCCGAATTAGAGCAAATGGGAACAACTTTAGAAATTTGTTTAATATATAAAGATAAAATGTTTATCGGGCACGTTGGTGATAGTAGAGTATATAGATTAAGACAAGGAATAATTAGAAAACTAACAAAAGATGATAGCTATGTACAAAAACTAGTAGAAGACGGAACAATAACAAAAGAAGAAGCTAAAAACCATCCTAAGAAAAACATGTTAGTTAAAGCTTTGGGATGTGAAACGGATTTAGAAGTCAATGTTTTTTATAAAAAGTTTTTAAAAGATGATGTGGTTTTGATTTGTTCAGATGGTTTGACAAATATGGTATCAGAAGAACAGATACATAATATAATAAGTAGTAATATAAATGAAGCGGCTGATAAACTAGTAAATGAAGCGAATCTTAATGGAGGACTAGATAATATAACTCTTATCATAATAAAAAATTAGATTTTGGAGGTTTAAAATATGAATTTACAAGGGAAAATTCTTGGTAATAGGTACGAAATAATAGAAAAAATTGGTACAGGTGGAATGGCAACAGTATACAGAGCTAAATGCCATGTACTAAAAAGAGAAGTAGCTGTAAAAATATTAAGAGATGAATTTACAACAGATAACGAATTTATAAAAAGATTTAATGTAGAAGCTCAGTCAGCAGCAAGTTTAACACATCCAAATATAGTATCTGTATATGATGTAGGACATGAAGGGAATTTATACTATATAGTAATGGAGCTTGTAAAAGGAAAAACATTAAAAGAGATTATAGTAGAAGATGGGGCATTAGCTTGGAAGTGGGCAGTAGATTTAGCTGTTCAAATTGGAAGAGGCTTAGAAAAAGCTCATAAAAATAATATAGTTCATAGAGATATAAAACCACACAATATTATAATTACAGAAGAAGGTGTTGCAAAAGTAACAGACTTTGGAATTGCAAAAGCAGTATCAAACTCAACAATTACAGCATTTGGCGTAACAACAGGATCTGTACATTATTTTTCACCAGAACATGCAAAAGGCGGACATACAGATGCAAAATCTGATCTTTACTCATTAGGAGTTGTAATGTATGAAATGGTAACAGGAAAGGTACCTTTTGATGCAGATACACCAGTTTCTGTTGCATTAAAACATATGCAAGAAGAACCTGTTGAACCAATTGTTTTTAATAAACAAATACCAGTAAAGTTAAATAAAATAATATTAAAAGCAATGCAAAAGGAGCCAACTATGAGGTATGAGTCTGCATCAGAAATGATTAAAGATTTAGAAATGTGCCTAAAGGATGAAATGGGTTCATTTGTAAGGCCTATTCCTGAAGTAGATGAATTTGCAACAAAAAGAATTTCATTAGATTATGATAATAAAAAAGAAAAACATTCAAGAGAAAAAGAAGGAAAAATAGCTAAAATTAAAAAACATTTTGAAAAACATCCAATACAAAAATGGATTGCGATAATTGCATCTTTTATATTTGTGTTTGTAGTTACAATGTGTATAACATTATTTGCTTTAAGTCTTGGAAGAGTAAAAGATGTGGCACTCCCAAATTTTGCAGGAATGACACTAGATGAGGCAAATGTTGCAGCTGAAGCAGCAGGACTAGTTTTAGAAACAGAGGAAGATTTTCATGTTGAAATAGAAACAGGAAAAATTATAAGTCAAGATCCAATTTACCAAGAGAATTATACCGTAAAAGAAGGTTCGAAAGTAAAAGTAGTTATAAGTAAGGGTCAAGAATTGGTAACTGTAACAAAAGTAGTTGGCAAAAAAAGAGATGAGGCAATTAATGAATTAAAAGGTTTAGGATTAGTAGCAGAAGTAGAAGAGGAAAATAGTGATGAAATAGAAAAAGATTATGTAATAGAACAAGATGTCGCAGAAGGAGAAGAAATTCTTAAAGGCAGTACAATAAAAATAAAAGTAAGTTTAGGTATAGAACAAGTAGAAGTACCAGATTTGACAGGAATGACAGAAGAAACTGCAAAAAAAGCATTAACAGACGCAAAACTAAAATGGAAAAGCACAAGTACAATAAATGACTCTAGCAAAGGTCCTGGAGTAGTTTCTCAAACAGTATCTCCAAAAAGCATGGTAGACAAGGATACAGAGATTTCAATTACAATAAATACTTATAGTGAATTGAAAACAGGAACAATAAATATAAATGTAGCATCAATAGTAGGCTATACACCAGAAACAGAAGAAAATGAAGAAGGGGAAACTGTAACAAAGGAACCAGGAACAGTAGGATTAAAAGTAACAGTAGATGGAGAACAAATAGAATCTAAAACTGTAAGTAAGGACAACACAAGCGTTAAACTTACAACAACTGGAAGGGGAACTGTTGTTGTAAAGGTTATAATAGATGGAAGTACAAAAAGAACAACAGAGTTTAATTTAAATACACAAACAGAGATAACGATAGAATAATTGTAGGGGCTGGTCTTGACCAGCCCGAATAAATGTAATTTGCGGGTCGATCAAGACCGACCACTACACAATTAAAGGAAATAACATAAAGGAGGGAACACACGTGAATAAAATCGAACCAAGAACCTTGCCTGGATTTATGGAATTAATGCCAGATAAGCAAATACTATTTAATCAAATGAAGGAAAAAATACAAAAAACATATGAGAAATATGGATTTTTACCAATAGATACGCCAGTAATTGAAAGCTCAAAAGTACTACTTGCAAAAGCTGGTGGAGAAACAGAGAAACAAGTATATTCATTTACAAAAGGAGATAATGAATTAACTTTAAGATTTGACTTAACAGTTCCACTTGCAAAATATGTAGCAGAATATCAAGGACAACTTAGTTTCCCTTTTAGAAGATATCAAATTGGAAAAGTATATAGAGGAGAACGTGCACAAAAAGGAAGATATAGAGAATTTTACCAATGTGATATAGATATAATTGGGGATGGAGAGTTAAATATAATAAATGATGCAGAAATCCCAAGTATTATTTATGATGTATTTAACGAATTAGGATTAGGGAAATTCACAATAAGAATTAATAACAGAAAAATATTAAATGGAATATTTGAATACATAAATGCAAAAGAAATAAGTCAAGACATAATGAGAGCGATTGACAAAATAGAAAAAGCAGGAGAAGAAAAAGTAAAGGAAGAACTAGAGGAATTAAGTATATCAAAAGAAAAAGCTGAATTTATTTTAAATTTTATAAAAATAAATGGAACAACAGATGAAAAAATAGATGCATTATCAAAATTAAATGTAGAGAATGAAACATTTATAAAAGGATTAGAAGAATTAAAAGAAGTAGTAAAATATATAAGAGTATTTGGTGTTCCAGATGATTATTTTATGCTAGATTTAAGTATTGCAAGGGGATTAGACTATTACACAGGAACTGTTTATGAAACATTCTTAGATGAATATAAATCTATAGGAAGTGTATGCTCAGGTGGAAGATATAATGACTTGGCTGGATTCTATACGGACAAACAACTTCCAGGAGTAGGAATGTCTATAGGACTTACAAGACTATTCTTTGTATTAGATGATTTAGGATTAATAAAAGCAAATAAAAGCTCAATATCAGATATATTGATAATTTCAATGGTAGAGGATTTAAAACCATCAATTGAAGTTGCAAGCAAATTAAGAAGAGCAAGAATAAACACAGAAATATATTTTGATAATAAAAAAATAAAAGCAAAATTTAAATATGCAGATAAATTGAGAATTCCATATGTAATTGTAATAGGAGAAGACGAAATAAAAACAGGAAGGTTAACACTAAAAAATATGGAAACAGGAGACCAAGAACAAAAAACAGTAGAAGAAATTATAGAAATGATGAAATAATTATCTGTAGGGGGCAGGGTTCCATCCCTGCCCGTCAATAATGATATAAAAAATGTAGGGGTCGCACCCTTGGGCGACCTGCAATTATAAATAAAGGAGAATAAAAATGAAAATAGGAATAGTAGGACTTCCAAATGTAGGAAAAAGCACAATGTTTAATGCTATAACAAAAGCAGGTGCAGAATGTGCAAACTATCCGTTTTGTACAATAGAACCAAATGTAGGAATAGTACCTGTACCAGATGAAAGACTAGATGAACTTACAAAAATGTATAATCCTCAAAAAACAACACATGCAGTTATAGAATTTGTTGATATTGCAGGATTAGTGAAAGGTGCAAGTAAAGGCGAAGGATTAGGAAATAAGTTCTTATCACATATAAGAGAAGTAGATGCAATTGTAGAGGTAGTAAGATGTTTTGAAAACTCAAATATAGTTCATGTAGATGGAAATATAAATCCACTAAGAGATATAGAAACAATCAATTTAGAGTTGATATTTGCAGACATAGAAACAGTAGAAAAAAGACTAGACAAAGCAAATAAAATGTTAAAATCAGATAAAAAATATCAAATAGAAATAAATGCTTTGTCAAGATTAAAAGAAGCTTTAGATAATGGGAAATCTGCAAGAACAGTAGAAATATCAGACGAAGAAAAAGAATATTTAAAAGATTTATTCCTACTAACAAGTAAACCAATTATATATATTGCAAACGTATCTGAAGATCAACTTGCGGATAGCCAAAATGATGAGAATGTAAAAAAAGTAGTAGAACTTGCAAATCAAGAAAAAACAAAATGTATACCACTTTGTGCAAAAATAGAAGAGGAATTATCAACTTTAGAAGATGAAGATAAAAAAGAAATGCTAGAAGCATTAGGATTAGAAGAATCTGGACTAGATAGAGTAGTAAAAGAAAGCTATGATTTACTAGGACTAATGTCATTTTTGACGGCTGGAGAACCAGAAGTAAGAGCATGGACAATAAAAAAAGGAACAAAAGCACCAGAAGCTGCTGGAAAAATACATACAGATATACAAAGAGGTTTTATAAAAGCAGAAATAGTATCTTTTGAAGATTTAATACGCGAAGGTTCAATGGTAAATGCAAGAGAAAAAGGGCTAGTACGCCAAGAAGGAAAAGAATATATAATGCAAGATGGGGATATCGTGTTATTTAAGTTTAATGTATAAATTTAAAAAAATTCGACTTCTCGAACTTTTTTTTAAATAGGTATTGACAAAATATAAAAATTTATTTAAAATATTATATGCGTTTGTAAACAAATGGTGGGTGTAGCTCAGCTGGTTAGAGCGCTAGTTTGTGGCACTAGAGGCCGTGGGTTCGAGTCCCATCTTCCACCCCACAAACACATATAAAACTAATTATTGGGGTGTAGCCAAGTGGTAAGGCACCAGACTTTGACTCTGGCATTTCGGCGGTTCGAATCCTCCCACCCCAGCCAGAATAAAAAACCATCAAAAGATGGTTTTTTTATATTATACTAAAAGGGAGGATTCGAAAAGGAAGTTGCCAAGTTTCGAGCAGGTTAAGGCCTGCCGAAACGCAGGTAAAAAATGTCCACTGGACATTTTTTCTGACGCGGCTTGCCGGACCTCCCACCCCAGCCAAAATGTGCGACTTCGTTGCAGTGAATAATGAGCTCAATTTAGAAAGGAGCACATTTGGTATTATTCACTATTCATTTTTAAATATTAATTATCCACTAAGGCAATTAAAATTAATAATAAATTAAAGAAAACCCTCCCGCTTTTATCTAGCGGGAGGAATGGCTTAGAAGGTCTGGACCCTTCCGGATTTGCGGTCCTCATTTGTGGTGAAGGGCCAGTAATAGGAAGGAATCATAGTTGTGTCTTCTGCTCGAGGGGCAGAAGGTGCATAAGCATTTTTGTGTGCTGATGAGCAACGGCTGCAATTACCGTCACAACTGCTTGCCTTGAAGGGGGATGCTTTACAAATGTAGTCTGCCATTTTTTTCTTTCTCCTTTAAAATTATTTTTTGGGATATGCTAACAATAAGACTTCCGCCTTATATTACTTATAAGTATACCATAATTTGCAAAAATATGCAAATTTTATAGCAGTTTAGAGCAAATTATAAATATAATAAGTTAAAGTTATATGAACATTTTTATTCCATTATCATATACTATCAATGGTGATTTTATGTTTGATTGTCATTACGATTTACTTACATATATTTATATGAATAGAAGAGATTTGAGACCAGTAATTTCTCATTGCAGAAAAATATTTAATAATAATATTACAGGTGGTATTTTTAATTTATTTTACATGTCTGAAAAAGAAATGTATGATGAACTAAGTATACAACCAAGTGAAATTGATATTATTCAAAATTTAAAAATTGTAAATTCTCTAATTAGAAGATATAGGCTAATCCCATACCGCATTAAATACTTAATTGGAATAGAAGGACTAGATTATTTAAAAGATATAAATGATATTGATATATTATATAATTTAGGGTTAAGAACTACAGGAATAGTTTGGAATAATAAAAACAAATTTGGAGCGGGGTTAAGAGGGGAAAACACAGAAGGATTGACTAGCTTAGGAGAACAGCTTGTAGAAAAATTAGTTAATAAAAAAATTGCAATAGATTTATCACATGCAAATGAGAAAACTTTTTACGATATTATATATAAATGTAATGAGCTAAAACAAAAAGGTTTAGACCCCATTGTATTTGCATCACACTCAAATAGCAAAAGATATTGTAATGTGCCTAGGAACTTAACAGATAGACAGCTATTAGAAATAAAAAAATTAGATGGAATAGTTGGAGTTGTTTCTGTAAAAGATTTTTGCAGTAGTTATAATAATTCAGATTATGAAATAGCATATGTAAATCATATAAACTACTTAAAAAGACTATTTGGAGATGTAAATAATATTGCAGTTGCAACAGACGATATGAGCTATTATAAAATACAGCCAGAAATTTACCAAAACATGAATGTGTTTAAACAAGAAGAGGTAAAACATAGAATAGAAAAGTTATTATTAGAAAATGTTTTTTCTGAACACGAAATACGAAAGATATTTTTTGAAAATGTACACGATAAATTGATAAGAAGATTATAGTGAATTAATTAAAAAAGAATGCTACGAAGGATATGCAAGAAACCTCCTTTAACAAGGGAGGTGGCAGCCGATGGCTGACGGAGGGTTCTTAAGACATAAAAAAAAGAACCCCCAGTCACCTGGGCGGTGACAGCCCCCTTATTAAAGGGGCTCTTTTACAAAATCTTAGAAGCATTTATATACAAATTACAAAATTATTTCTTTTCCATTCAAATAATTTAAAATCCCTGCATCTGTTTTAAAATTAAAAATTAATTTATAAGCAAAAAGTTCTTGAGTAGTTTTTTTAAACTTTTTATTAATCTCATTTTTTCCGTACTTGCCATCACCAATAATTGGATGACCAATATGGGCAAGATGTGCGCGTATTTGGTGAGTTTTTCCTGTGTGAAGTTCAACTTCTAGTGTAGCAGTATTTTGTTTTAAATCTGTTTTTAAAACTTTATATGATGTAATAATTTTTACTGTGCCAGTTTTAGGTTCATCATAAATATAAACGTAAGATTTCTTATTATCTTTAAAAAGGTATGCTTCAAGTGTAGCAGAAGTTTTTTTAGGTATGCTATAAACTTTGCATTTATAGAATTTACTAATTTCTTTATTCTTAAATTTATCAAGTAAAATATTTAACACACTTTCATTTTTAGCAAATAAAACAAGACCAGATGTATTTCTATCTAACCTATGACAAGGGAAGATAGGATTAATTGCGTTTTTTTTAAGTAATTTAGTTAATGTTTCACCAGAATAATTTTCATCAACAACCTCAATACCAGAAGGCTTATTAACGACTAAAATATTATCATCTTCAAAAACAATATCCAAATGAACTTGTTTAAAAAGATAGTTATCAGTAATATAAATTGTAACATTATCTCCAGTATTTAATGTAACATTATCTTTAACTCTAATGTCATTTATCAAAATATCCTTCTTACGAAGTGCTTTGTAAAGAGTATTCGTAGATAAACCATTAAAATTATCTAGTAAAAAATTAGTAAGTTTCTTATTATTATATTTTTTATCAACAATTAATTTTCTCATGGAAATATTATACAATAAAAGAGAAAATTAAGCAAATGATTATTTAAGGATAAAAATTGTAGGGGGCAGGGCTTGCTCTGCCTGAATAAATTAAGAAAATTTAAAATTAAGGGTCGACCAAGGCTGACCCTTACATATAATCTATAAATTTTAGATATTTACTAAACTGTAACAAAATTCCCAATTTATATCTTGCAATTTACATTTACTTGTGCTAAAATATTTAAGTCAAACAGAAATGGAGGAACAATAATGGGAATATTAAAAACATTGTTAATAATAGTTTATGTTATAGTATGTTTAGTGCTAATCGTAATTGCATTAATGCAAAATAGCCAAGATGAAGGTGCGTCAAGTGCAATAGTTGGAGGCTCACAAGGTGGTAGCTTTTATGAAAAAAATAAAGGTAGAACAAAAGAAGGAAAACTAAAAAAATGGACTATAATTTTAGGAATTGTATTTATAATACTTACTGTAGTATTAGGAATAGTATATATGTTATAAGAATTAAGAACCATTTATATAAATTATAATATTAGGATAAATAAAACTAACAATAGCAATTATTATTACGGCAATACCACCGTGATAAGTTGCTATTTTTTTTTATTTCATAAATACCATAACTAACAGTTTTAATAGAGATAAAAATAGATAAAACTAAAATTAAATATTTCATATATGCCTCCTAAAATTTACTGAATAAGTATCCACTAACAATATTAGTTTCAACATTTACATCAAAAAAAGAATTTTGATAATTATTTAGCCAATCTGCAGAATTCCATTCGTCCAAAGTTAAATAGCTAGACAAAAGATATCTTCCAAAATCATCAATATCAGATTTAAAATCTTTAGCTGTTTTATAAAGGTAGGAATTAATATAATTTTCTAAATATAAACTTACTGTTTCATTAATTGTGTTTAAAGTCTCTTGGTCAGATAAATTTAATGTATCTTCTAAGCTCAAAACATAACCTCCTACGAAAACATTACAAGTTACATAAGGATATCCATTTACAAGCTTTACATTATTTTTTGTATCTTTAGATAGGTGAATATATACAGAAATTTTGCTATTATGATCATAAGGGTTTTGAACAGTTACAGTTGCATTTTCAAGTTCAGAAGAAACTATCATATGGCACATGGTTTCAACATTATCTAATTCACCAACTAGCTTGTCTTGGACAAAAACTGCAAGCCCCATGTTTTCAATACTATTTTCAGTTTCGATAGGTGTTTGGTCTGCTTTATAGCTTCCGTCTAGAGTAGAGGCTTCTGATGCTGTTAATTGAGTTTCTTTAGTATTTACTCCTCCCAAAATTGCTACAGGTTGAGAAGTACTACTTAAAATGCTTTTATAAAAATCAACAAGTTTTATTGATTCAGTAAATCCAGTATATTCGTTAGAATTTAATATTAATTCGTAATATCTAGCAGGAACAGACTCTAAAGTAGGAGTAGAATTAGACAAAAAATAATATGCATCACATCTACTTATAATAACATAACAGTCAGGTCTAGCTTCCACATTATTAACTAAAGTGTAAATATAATCTGATATTCCTTCATAGGCTAAGGTTTCAGAAATAACAATTGCTTTACAATGTGAAAGATTGACTTTTTTGCTAATATAGCTATTAATTAAGCTAATTCCTGAATCAATAGAAGAACAGTCAACATCAATAATAGTAGAAGAGCTAGATTGTGAACTAGATGAAGAAGAATCTGATGATGTAGGAACAGCGAACTGAAGTGTTAGATGAATAGTATCATCACTACTTTTATCAATTCCAAGAGCAACTGCATATGCTAAAGTTTCTATTCCACGTGCATCATAACATCCAGATAAACAAAACAAACTCAATAATAAAATTAAAATAAGAAAAATGTATTTAAATTTCATTTAAACTCCTAAGAAATTGTATTTGGTATTTGGGCTTTGGTATTTGATAATTTAATTTTTGAAAAACCAAATTCTAAATACAAAACACCAAACACAAATATTAATTATTATTTTTGTTTTCTTTTTTTCTATATTTTATATTCCCTAAAATCAATATAACAAAACAAATTAGAAAAATTAAGATGATAGTACTATATTTAAGAAAATATCTTGCTATAAATTTAAGCTCAGCTATATCCTTAAAAATCAAGCAACTTCCCAGAATAATAAGTCCGAGAGGCGAAACCAAACTTTTAGAATCTTCTATTCTAGAAATTTTTTGAAAAATTTTTAGAATATAAAAGAAAGTAAGTCCTAAAAAAGATATATGAGCAATAGCCCAAATAAATATAAATAAAGCATCTAATCTTTCTAAAAAATCCCCCAATTCTATAAGTCTAGTTAATAGGTAAACAGAAAGTGTTTCATCTGTTTTGGTTATTGCAGGAAAAGTCATAATTAATGAAAGTACACTAAAAATTAAACAAATAGCTGAAATTATTACTGAAACTAAAGATACTTTTTTAAAATCTTTAGAGTCTTTAAGCAAAGCAGGTAAAAAATATATAAAGCTAAGTCCTGTAAAGGCAAAGATATTAGTTGAGCCCAATATAAAAGTTTCTTTAAAGCCTTCTCCTAAAATAGGGAAAATTCTTACCATTGTGAAATTGTTATAAGCAGAAATTATTAAAAATATAAAACTAGCTAAAATTATAGGAAGAAATACTAAATTTACACCAGATATAGCTCTTAAACCATATTTGTTTATAAATAGTGCAGGTATTAAAAAAAACAGTAAAATAAAGATAAGTGGAGAAGTATTAAAGTAAATTACTTTTAAACTATTTGCTAGATATCTAAGATTTGTAGATGAAAGCAAAATGAAAAAAAGTATAAATAAAACTCCAAGAACAGTCTTTAAAGGTTTGCCTCCCACGTATTCAGAAATATCTAAAATATCTTTGCCGTAAAAAGGCTTGAAGAGTTTGCAAACAATATAAGTAAAAGCTACAGCCAAAATACTTACAAAAATAATATTAAGAGTGCTACCAGTTTTAGTATCTAATATAATCATGTTAGGAACATTTAAAACTAATTCATTAACAACTATTATTAACATTAAACATATGGCTTCAATTTTGCCAATTTTTTCAGCGGACATAAATTATTTCCTTTCCCAAAATTTCCATGGCCTACTTACTTTCCCCTCTTGAATAGGACGTTTTGTATTTAGAAAATCTGCCCTTGATTCACGTCTCCAAATTGGCTTAATAAAATAAGAAAGAGAGGTATTTAAATTTGTAGCTGGAACATATGGCGCAAGGTAAGGAGAACCAAAAGATTTTAAACTTACTAAAACGGTAAGTCCAATAAATACACCAATAACAATGCCAAGAAGTCCACATAAATATCCAAGTATTACAAAAAGAAATCTAAAAATTCTAAATGAAAAACTCAGAGAAAAATCAGGTATTGTAAAAGAAGATAAACCAGTTATTGCTACAACTATAATTAATATAGGACTTACAAGGTTTGCACTAACAGCAGATTCTCCTAAAATTAATGCACCTATAATTCCTATTGTAGTTCCAAATGGTGTAGGAACTCTAAGCCCAGCTTCACGAATAAGTTCAAAAGAAACTTCCATAACTAATATCTCTACAATTGTTGGAAAGGGAACAGTATTTCTAGAAGCGGCAATAGTAAATAGTAATTCAGTTGGTATTAACTCAGTGTGATAATTTGTTATTGCAACATATATACCTGGTAGTAATAGTGTAATAAAAGTTGCTATAAATCTAACTATTTTTAGCAAATTTGAATACTGATGTTTTAAGTTCATATCTTCTGGTGAAGATAAAAAGTCTAAAAAAACTCCAGGCATAATAAGTACATATGGGCTACCATTTACAATAACAACAACCCTTCCTTCAAGAAGGTGTAATGCAGCTTTATCAGATCGTTCTGTTGCAATCAATTGAGGGAAAGCTACATTGCTTTCATCTTGAATTAATTGCTCTAATTGACCAGAAGAAATAATAAAGTCAACATCTAAATTATTAATTCTATATTTTACTTCATTTACTAAATCAGAGTTAGCAATATTTTTCAAATAACAAATAGCAATATTTGTTTTACTTATTTTACCAACATTACAATTTTCAATTATTAGACTTTCGTTATTTATAGCTCTTCTAAGAATGGAGGTGTTAGTCCTAAGGTTTTCAACAAAAGCTTCTTGGGAACCTCTAACAACAATTTCATTTGAAGGGGAAGAAATCTCTCTTATTTTATAACCTTTTACTTCTACTACAAATGCAACAGATAGAGTGTCAACTAAAAGAGCAACATTACCAGAATTTACAGAAGTAATTAATTTGTCTAATGTATCTATCTTATTAACATCATTTAAAGGCATTAAAGAGTGGTGTATATAAGTTGCCAAATCTATTTTTTTGGATTTTGTTACTTTTATTCCATTTAGATTTAATGTTTTAGAAGAATTATTATTACCAGATTCCATTAAAGGTCTTAAAAGAAAATTATTTACCAATTCGGAATTAACCATACCATCAATAGAAACAATCAATGAATTATAATTTTTACCATTTAGATTTAAAGTAAATTCTCTTAGAATAATATCACTATTAATAAGCGCATTATATCTGACTTTTAAGTTGGTAATATTTTCATCTAAAGATGGAACAAGTGTATTAATTAAAGATTTATCAGAAGCATTTTCTAATCCATTATTACGAGCTTGCAAAGAAGATTTTTCAGGCAAAGAAAAATTATATGGAGTTTCAGGAGGACTATATAAAAATATTTTTTTCAATTCATTCAAAAACTTTTTCATAACAACAGTTTTTCCCAAAAAATGAAAAATATAATAATTTAGGGAAATTTATTAAATTTGTAGAGGCGAATGATTGCTTCTGATATCAATCTATAATAAAATATGACTTGAAATCATGCACTACTACAGTACTTGATTAAAATATAATAAAAATTATAAAAAAATTTGTAAAATTACTTGACAGATTATTAAAAATTTAGTATACTTATTTTCGTCGTTAAGATGGGCGTATAGCTCAGCTGGTAGAGCATCTGCCTTACAAGCAGGAGGTCATAGGTTCGAGTCCTATTGCGCCCACCATTTTTTTGGCCCGGTAGTTCAGTTGGTTAGAACGCTAGCCTGTCACGCTAGAGGTCGACGGTTCGAGCCCGTTCCGGGTCGCCATTTTTTTTATAAAAACAATTTAATAAGCCTCGATAGCTCAGTTGGTAGAGCAGGGGACTGAAAATCCCCGTGTCACTGGTTCGATTCCCGTTCGAGGCACCAAAAAATAGGAACACTTGCGAAGCTTGTGTTCTTATTTTTTGGTGTTTTAAAAGAAGGAAGCGAAAAGGAGGACAAGAAAAATGTCTAGTGGACATTTTTCCCGACGCGGCTTGCCGATTCCCGTTCGAGGCACCATGAAATAACTGTATTTAAGGAACTTAGGTATGGTTATTTTTTTATATATGCTAACCAAATTTTTATGAGTGTAAAAACACAACAAAGCTATTTTACTGACCTTCTAGTCAATGCTTTTTTAGGTTAAAAACTTGTTATTTTTATAAAATTATAATATAATAAACTAAGTGTTAATATTTAAGGAGTGTTTATATATGGATAAAGAAAGTAAAAAAATATTAAGTACAATAATAAAAAATTTTTCAGAAAATAAAAATCAAGATGAAATAAACTTAAAAGAAATGTTAAAACTAGGAAAGAAAAAAACAAAGAAAAAATTACATAAAATAGAACCAATAACAGATTTAAAAGATATGTTAAATAAATCTTATGAAAAATATAAAGATAACATTGCTTTTAAATATAAAGAAAATGGAGAAATAAAAACTATAACATATAAAAAATTTATAGATGATGTAAATGGTTTAGGTACGCAATTAATAAAAATGGGATTATTAGGAAAAAGAATAGCAGTGATTTCAGAAAATAGATATGAATGGGCTGTTGCATACTTAGCAACTGCATGCGGAGTTGGTATAGTGGTGCCACTTGATAAATCATTACCTGCAAATGAATTAGAATCTTTAATTATTCGTTCAGGAGTAGAGGCAATATTTTATTCAAAAAAATATGATGAAATAATGAAAGATATAAAACAAAGAAAGACAACAGACTTAAGATATTATATTTCTATGGATTTAACAGAGAGAAATGATGGCGTGCTTTCTGAAAGAGAATTTATAGAAAAAGGTAAAAAATTAATAGATGAAGGAGATAGAAAATTTTTAGATGCAGAAGTGGATAGAGAGGGAATGACATTTATGCTATTTACTTCAGGAACTACAGCAATGTCTAAAGCTGTAATGTTATCTCATAAAAATATATGTGCTAATATTATGGATATAGCTTCTGTATTAAAAATAACAACAGACGATACACTATTATCTTTTTTACCTTTACATCATACATTTGAATGTACGGTAGGCTTTTTATATCCAATATCTACAGGAGCCTCAATTGCATATTGTGAAGGTGTTAAACATATTGCAAATAACATAAAGGAATTTGAAATAACAGGAATGATATCTGTGCCAGCTTTATATGAAGGTATTTATAAAAGAATATTAAAATCAATAGAGAAAAAAGGAAAATTACAAGAAGTAGAAATGATGAGTAAACTTACAAGTATACTTTCTAGAGTCGGCCTAGATTTTAGAAAAACTGTATTTAAAGAAATACATGAGCAATTTGGAGGGAAATTAAGAATATTAGTAAGTGGTGCAGCAGCATTAGATTATAAAGTAGAAAAAGGATTTAATGATTTAGGATTTAAAATGATACAAGGATATGGATTAACAGAAACATCTCCAGTTTTAGCTGCAGGAACAGATTTTGAACAAAAATTAGGTTCTGTAGGAAAAGTTCTTCCAAACGCAAGAGTAAAAATAGTAAACAAAGATGAAGATGGAGTAGGAGAAATATATGTAAAAGCTCCATATGTAATGCTTGGATATTATCAAAATGAAGAAGCAACAAAAGAGGTTTTAGATAAAGACTGGTTTAGAACAGGAGATTTAGGTTATATTGACAAAAAAGGATTCTTATATCTAAGTGGAAGAAAGAAAAGTGTAATAGTTTTGAAAAATGGTAAAAATGTTTTTCCAGAAGAAATAGAAAATATAATAAATAGAATTGAGGGAGTGAAGGAGTCTTTTGTATTTGGTAGACCGGAACCAGATGATGAAATAGACCTAAAATTAAGTGCGAAAGTTGTGTATGATAAAGATGCAATGAAAGATGCTTACGGAATAAAGACTGAAGAAGAAATTAAAGAAATAATATGGGAAAAAATTAAAGAATTAAATAAAACAATGCCACCATATAAATATATAAAAGAAGTGATTGTAACAGAAGAAGAATTAATAAAAACAACAACACAAAAAATAAAAAGATTTGAAGAAATGGCAAGAATTTAACATTTTAGGGGAGCGCATGATTGCACTCCCCTAAAATGTTATTTGCGTCATAAAAAATATATTCAAAAAATATAAAAAAACAATTGACATTTGTAATATTTTTGTAATAAAATTGTAAAAGAAAATTAATAGAAATCCTATTGTAGTTTTAAACAAAAAAATGTATAATTATAATAGTTCATGACGATTAATAATAGGAACAAAGGAGGGAGTTTACAGTGCTATTTTTCCGCAGACCAGGCATAGTAAACGTAAAAATGATAATTACAGAAGAGAAGATTTTATCAAATATTGACAAGGTTCAAAAAATGATAAATCCAAATAATAAAAAGCAAATAATTCAATTAGAAGAAGATGCTTTTTTTAAGGATTTAATAGATTCAATAAAAACATATTTAATTGAATATCCTAAAAAGAAGAATTTTCCAGCAAGTGTATATAAAGCTGCTTACGGATTGGTAGAATACACAACTAATCAATTTGAAGAAAATACAAAACAAATAGAAACTTTAATAAGACAAAGAGAAAAAAATATTTGCATTTCAAATGAATTAAAAGATGTATTAGAAGTAGTAGAAAGCAAAGAAAAAGACTGGAAAAATAGAGTAAAAGAAATTTCAGAAAAAGTTTCTGAGGATGCTGTAGAGGCATTAACTGTTATTGGAAAAGCAAAGAAAAAAGATACTGAAAACTATACTGCCGCAGTAAAATTAGTAAAAGCAAAAATTTCTAACTTAGAATCAAATCTACATATTGAGATAGATATGGAAAGAATAGAAGATAGATCTAAAGCTTTAAGTTATATAGGAATAGAAATTGCAGAAGCTTTAAAAGGAATTCCAGCACCAGTTGAAGAAGCTACTCAGGTAAATACAGTTGTAGAAGCTGCTGAAGAAGCAGAATACACAACACAAACTAGATTTGAAGTTAGACCATCATTATGGGAAAGAATTAAAAACAGTAAATTAGTAAAAACAATTCAATATATATGCAAAATTAAAGTTGTTTTATCTTTACCAGAAGGACTTCCAGAAGGAAGAGGAGAAAACTAAAAAAATATAAAAATTATACGGAAGCAGGAATTTATATAAACAATTCCTGCTTTACAAATATATTGTAGATTTTAAATTTATTTGTAGGGGGCGGACTTCCACGTCCGCCCGCGGGCAGGAGTGGAACTCTGCCCCTACATTTATATATTAATAATAAATAGGAGGCAAAAATATGCAATTAATAGACCCATATATACAAGTAGAAAAAGTAGATGGAAAAAAAATAATGAAAAATATAGAAAGAGCATGTAGAACATGTTATCGCTCAGAAGGAAAAATATCAGAAGAATCATACAAAACACTATTAAAAAACTGTATTACAAGAGGTCATGAATCTGTATTAGAACATGAGAAAGTCACAGTAAGAATGTATTGTGATATTGGAGTATATAAAGACTTAACAAGACATAGAATAGCATCATTTTCAATAGAAAGTACAAGATATTGTAATTATGGAAAAGATAAATTTGGTAATGAATTAAAATTTATAAAACCATGTAATATAGAAGAAGGAACAAGGCTTTATGAAAATTGGCAAAATGCATGTGAAGCTATAGAAGAGAATTATATAGAAATGTCAAATCAAGGAGCTCTGCCAGATCAATTAAGAATGATATTACCACATAGTATTGCAGCAGAAGTAACAATGACAGCAAATATTAGAGAATGGATGCATATATTGAGTTTAAGAGCGTCAAAACATACACATCCATCAATAAGACAAGTTTTAATTCCATTACTATTACACTTTAAAGAAATAATGCCAGAAATATTTGAAACAATTGAATATGATACAGAATTTCCAAAAGAAAAATATGCAAAATTAACAGAGATTGAAGAGATGTATTAAAAAAATAAAAAAAATTGAGTATATGTCTTGACATATACTCAAAAATATTTTATAATAAAACTCGCGTTGAGAAATGCTCCCTTAGCTCAGTTGGTCAGAGCAACCGGCTCATAACCGGTGGGTCCAAGGTTCGAATCCTTGAGGGAGCACCAATTTTTTTTAATATATGGGTAGGTGGCCGAGTGGCTAAAGGCGGCAGACTGTAAATCTGTTCTCATACGAGTACGATGGTTCGAATCCATCCCTACCCACCAAACTAAAAGAGTCATAGCAAGAGCTATGGCTCTTTTAGTTTGCTTTGAGAAGGGAGGATTCGAAAAGGAGGATAAGAAAAATGTCCAGTGGACATTTTTCCCGACGCGGCTTGCCGAATCCATCCTAATAATTGAAAACAAGATAAAAATATGCTATAATAACAACCTAAACCTTTTATAGTGTGCCAGTACCATAAACATATGGTAGCTATATTCTTGTGTAAATAATTTTGCAAAGAGGTGAAAATGATTTGCCTAAAATTAAAATCAGCGAAGATGATAAAAAGGAATATAAAGCCTATTTGTTTTCAAGAGGAATTTTCAGTGCAGCAAAAACATTTTTGACACATATTTTTTATATTATGAAAGATTATATGAAACTTTCAAAGAAAGAAAAGGAAAGAACATTTATGTGCATTTATTATAATGCTGTTGATATCCCAATATTGACAATACGATTTGAATAGTGGTAACCCCGTATGTATACTGGCAGTACATACGGGGTTTGATATATTATATTAATTTGTTTCTAATATTTCTTTCGCTCTTTTTACATCATTATTGTTTGCAGTTCTAACATTTTCCAAAGAATAATCTAAACCTAAGTTTTCCCATTTTGTTTTTCCTGCATTGTGGTAAGGTAAAATTTCTACTTTTTGAACAGTCTTTAATGAATTAATAAAATCTCTTAAAATTCTTAAATCTTCCTCAGAATCTGTTATACCAGGAACTAATACTTGCCTTATCCAAATAGGAATATTATTATCACTTAAATATCTTGCAAATTTTAATTCTAATTCATTAGAACGTCCAACTAATTCTTTACATTTATCAGGATTTATATGTTTTATATCTAATAAAACCAAATCAGTTAAACTAAGTAATTTCTTGATATCTTCAGTTAATGAAAACATTCCGTGATGTATCAAGTGCGATGTGTAAACCTGATTTTTTTAATTCTTCAAAAAGAGGAATCAAAAATTTAATTTGAAGTAAAGGTTCGCCACCTGAAATTGTTACACCACCATTAGAAAGTTTTATATATTTTTCATATCTACTTATTTTTTCAACTAATTCTGAAACTGTTACTAAAGTGTTAGTATCTCTAGACCAAGTATCACGATTATGGCAATATTTACACTGCAAGTGGCAACCTTGCATGAAAATTACAAATCTAATACCAGGACCATCTACTGTACCAAATGTTTCAATTGAATGTATATTTCCTTTTAAATCTTCCATAAAAATCTCCGTTTAAATTCTCTCATGAATAGTTCTATGAACTACATCTAATTGTTGTTCTCTAGTTAATTTTACAAAGTTAACTGCATAACCTGAAACTCTTATTGTAAGTTGAGGATATTTTTCTGGATGTTCCATAGCATCTAGTAAAAGTTCTTTATCAAAAACATTTACATTAATGTGATGGCTGTCTTGAGCAAAATATCCATCTAATAGAGAAATCAAGTTATTAATTCTTGTTTCTTCATCTTTTCCAAGAGTACCAGGAGTGATAGAGAATGTATAAGAAATTCCGTCTTCTGAGTGTGAATATGGAAGTTTTGCTATAGTATTTAAAACAGCCAAAGCTCCATGAGAATCTCTACCATGTAATGGATTTGCACCAGGACCAAAAGGTTCACCAGAACGTCTTCCATCAGGTGTACTTCCTGTATTTTTTCCATAAACAACATTTGATGTTATTGTTAAAATTGAAAGAGTAGGAGTAGAGTTTCTATATGTTCTTTGTTTTTTTAATTTACCCATAAATAATTTAACAATATCAACTGCAATATGGTCAACTCTATCATCATCGTTTCCGTATTTTGGATAATCTCCTTCAACTTCGTAATCAACAGCTAAACCAGTTTCATCTCTAACTACTTTTACTTTAGCATATTTTATAGCTGAAAGTGAATCTGCAACAACAGATAAACCTGCAATACCACATGCCATTGTTCTAAATATATTAACATCATGAAGAGCCATTTCTAAAGCTTCATAAGCATATTTATCATGCATGTAATGGATGATATTTAATGCATTTATATAAGTTTTTGCTGTCCAATCAAGTATTGCGTCAAATTTTTGCATAACTTCATCATAATCTAAATATTCAGAAGTGATTGGTTCAAAACGAGTTGTTACTTGTTTTCCAGACATTTCATCCCTACCACCATTTATTGCATAAAGCAATGCTTTTGCCATATTACATCTGGCTCCGAAGAATTGCATTTGTTTTCCAGTTCTCATTGCTGAAACACAGCAAGCAATAGAGTAGTCGTCACCCCAATAACCTCTCATTAAATCATCGTTTTCATACTGAATAGAACATGTTTTAATAGAAAGATGAGTTGTATATTCTTTAAATCCTCTTGGTAAATTATTTGACCAAAGTACAGTTAAGTTTGGCTCTGGAGCAGCACCTAGAGTTTCTAAAGTATGAAGTATTCTGAAAGAGTTTTTAGTTACTAAAGTTCTTCCATCTAATCCCATACCACCAATAGCCTCAGTTACCCAAACTGGGTCACCACTAAATAATTCATTGTACTCAGGTGTTCTTAAGAATCTTACCATTCTTAATTTCATAACAAAATGATCCATGATTTCTTGTACTTCTTGTTCAGTTATATTACCTGCTTTTAAATCTCTCTCGAAGTAGATATCTAAGAAAGTAGAGTTTCTACCAATACTCATAGCAGCACCATTTTGCTCCTTGATAGAACCTAAATATCCAAAATATAACCATTGAACAGCTTCCTTAGAATTTTTTGCAGGTTTAGAAATATCAAAACCATACATAGATGCCATTTCTTTTAATTCATTTAAAGCATCAATTTGTTCAAAAATTTCTTCACGTCTTTGAATTTCGCTTTCTAAGATATTTGGAGCTTCCAAAGCTGACAAATCTTTTTTCTTGAATTCAATTAAAGCATCTATACCATAAAGGGCAACTCTTCTATAATCACCAATAATTCTTCCTCTACCATACCCATCAGGTAGACCTGTTATTAAATGTGAACTTCTAGCTGCTCTTATATCTGCTGTGTAAGCAGAAAAAACACCATCATTATGAGATTTTCTATATTTATGGTAAATTTTTTCTATTTCTTCAGAAACTTTTACATTTAAAGCTGCACAAGATTTTTCTACAATACGAATACCACCATTAGGCATAATAGCTCTTTTTAAAGGTTTATCTGTTTGAACTCCAACAATTTGCTCTAAATCTTTATTAATATAACCAGGTTTGTGACTTGTTATAGTAGAAACTGTGTCGGCATCTACTTCTAAAACACCATTATTTCTTCTTTCTTGATCATATAAATCTAAAACAGTATTCCAAAGTTGTTTTGTATTATCAGTTGCATCTGCTAAAAAATCTGCATTTCCAGTATATGGTGTATAATTTTTTTGAATAAAATCTCTTACATTTACTTCAAAGCACCATTCTCCAGGATTAAAAGAATCCCATTCATTAAATTTCATATAAAAAACCTCCATTCGAGCAATAAAAGCTCTAATATTTTATATACTTTTTATTTCAATACTTTCTAAAATATTATCTGTAAAATATTACAATAAAATTCAAAGAATTTCAAGAAATTTTTAAAAATATATACAAATTTTATATTTAAATATGATATACTATCAAAAAATAGAAAAAGGAGTAAAAAATGAATAATAAAATTAAATTGAACACGAAAAAATTCATAAGAAATATAATAATTTGTTTAATAGCTTGGATAGCAGTATCGCTTATATTAAATTATGCGCCAGGTTTTAAAAGAGATAAATATGAGGGTATAACTAATTTAATAATAAATGATGAAGATATTACAGAAAACTTGAAACGGAAGTGTTTACATAGGAGAAGAAGGTGGAGTTTATTTGTCAAAAGATGATATAGCACTTCTTTTTGATAAAAATATTTATTATGATGAAGAAACTTCTACAATAGTAACAACATCTAACACAAAAACTGCAAGTATTTGTGTTGCTGAAAATCAAATGGTGATAAATGGAGTAGAACAAAATTTAAGTGCTAAAGTATTACAAAAAGACGGTATTATATATATACCAGTTTCAGAGTTGGAGTTAGTATATAACATATCTGTACAATATAAAGAAAGTACAGATATAGTTGTAATAGAAAGATTAAATCAAGGTTTGATAAAAGCAGAAGTAGAAGAAGAATCAAAACTAAAATATAAACCTAGATTAATTTCTAAAAATGTTGGAACAGTGGAACCAGGAGATGTTGTTAGTTGCTATTATACAACAAGCAAGGGTTGGAGATTAATTAGAAAAGAAGATGGAACACTTGGATATGTAAAAGCAAATGTCCTTGCAAATGAATACATTGTAAGACAAGATTTTGAAGACACAATTGAAACGAAGGAGATTTCTCTAAATTTAAAAGATGGAAGTAGTTTTGCTTTATATAATGACAAACAAGATGCTACCAAAATTACAATAAAAACATTATTTAGTTTTGAAGGAAATGGTAACATAGGAATAAATCAAGATGATTTTGAAAGTGATGATACTGCAGTATGGGCAACAATTTCGAATAAGGGACTAGAAAAACAGTCAAATGAATTAATTAATAATTATGAAACTAGAACCCAATTAATAAATAACATAGTTGGTTTTGTATCTAAATATCGTGTAAAAGGAATTAATATAGATTTCCAAAAAGTTGAGGACAAAAATAGTTTCGATAGATTTATTATAGAACTTGCACCAAGATTAAGAGAATTAGGAATTACAACAAATGTTATTTTAAACAATAGTTTTGAAGAAGTAAATTTTGTTGGAATTGTAGATTATTTAGTAACTGAAAAAGGAGTATAAAAATGAATAAACTAAAAATTGGATTAATATTACTTGGTATCTTAGTAATAGCAATTATAATAATGTATGTATCAATGTTTACTAAAGTGAGTTCAAAAAGTGAAGAAATAGAAGTTTCAATACCACTAGGAACAGGTATAAGTGGCATTGCAGAAATTTTAAAAGAGAATGATATTATTAAAAGTAAATTAGGTTTTAAAATTTATGTTAAATTAAACAACATAGATGACTTTAAGGCAGGGACATATAATTTAAGACAAAATATGTCCTTAAAAGAAATAACTGAAAGTTTGAAAAGTGGAATACTATATGACCCAAATCAAATAACATTTACATATTTAGAAGGAAAAAATATGAGGTGGCTTGCAGATAAAATAGCGCAAGAAACAAATAATACACAAGAAGAAGTATATGAACTTTTAGAAAATGAAGAATATATTGAATCTTTAATAGAAAAATATTGGTTTATAGCAGAAGAAATAAAAGATGGAAATATATATTATGCTTTAGAAGGATATTTATTTCCAGATACTTATGCGCTTCAAAATAAAGATGTAACAGTAGAAGATATTTTTGAAAAAATGTTAGACAAAATGGAAGATGTATTAGATGAATATAAAGAAGAAATAGAGCAAAGTAACTTAAGTGTACATGAAATACTAGCACTAGCATCAATAGTTGAGATGGAATCTGTAAACACAGAAGATAGAAAAGATGTAGCAAGTGTAGTTTATAATAGATTAAAAAGGGGAATGGCAATACAAAGTGATGTAACAACATATTATGCATTTAAAATAGATATGGGAGAAAGAGACTTATATCAAAGGGAATTGGATACATATAATCCATATAATACAAGAGGACCAAACATGGAAGGCGAATTGCCAGTAGGACCAATATCATCAGTGAGTAAATCAAGTATAGAGGCTGCAATAAATCCAAATGAAACAGATTACTTGTTCTTTGTAGCAGATAAAACAGGAAAAGTATATTTTTCAAAAACTACATCAGAACACAACCAAATAATATCAGACTTAAGAACAAAAGGATTGTGGTTTGAGTATTAAAAAATAGGTGAGAAGTTGGAAGTGTGAGGTGTGAATTCAGAAAAAACCTAAAAGCACACTTCATACTTCCAGCCTTTCACATCAAATACTTATTAATATAAAAAATAAAAAAAATAAAAAAAAGTATTGACACAACATATAAATAAGTAGTATAATTGCAAATGTCGTTAGACAAAGCCAGTAATGCAGATGTGGCGGAACTGGTAGACGCACAGGACTTAAAATCCTGCGGTTGAATAAACCGTGCCGGTTCGATTCCGGCCATCTGCACCATAAAAATAGAACCATACCGATAGGTGTGGTTCTATTTTTATGAATTTTAATGGAAGGAATCGAAAAGGACGTGCCGAATAAAATGAGGCAAAAACAGTCCGGTGGACTGTTTTTAGGACGCGGCTTGCCGATTCCGGCCATCTGCACCAAAATCGTTAAACGCGAAAAACCTGACATATCAAGGATTTCGCGTTTTCTTATACCCAAAAAGTATGCAATAGGTATGAAATAGAATTTGTTTTTATTCTAAAATTAATATAGAATGTGTTATTTTTTAGCAGGTAATTAAAAATTGTAGAGAAAATGTAGGGGCGATTAAAATCGCCCCTACATTTTTTACAACTTTTATTAAACTAATGGATAGTAATTAAAATGTAAATTATATTTGTAAAAAATGTTGAATATTTTATTATCCAATGATAAAATCAACTGTAGAGGAGAGAAATTTAATGATATTTTAGAAAAATTTTTATAAAAGTTTTACAATTTTTTATTGGAAAATTTTCAAGAAAATAAAAATAAAGCTTTGGAAAATATTGGAATTTATATTGATTTTAATTTAAATGTTTTATATAATGTGCGTATCCTTTCGAAAGGAAATCTTTTAGAAAGGAGGTGCTATTTCAGATGACCTCATTTGAATTAATCTGGCGTTTAATAGTATTACTATTAAGTACATACAATGACAAACAGCCAGAAGACAACTAAGACTAGAAATAGTCAAAGAAGTGAAGAACTGCCACTCTTCACTTCTTTTTTACAAAAAAATAGAACTAAATGCTACCACACATTTAGTTCATGCTATTCAAATGACCTCTACCTGAATAACTTAAGTTGAATATAGTATACTACTTTTTTTAGTATATGTCAAATGAAATTGGAATATTCTTTAAATAAAAGTTAATAATAGATAAATATCCAACTTGTAAATTATGTAAAATAGTGGTATAATATGCATTGATATGGGTAAGTACTATGTCTTAAAATCTTTTTTCACTAACTAGTGAGAGGGAATTTACCTCTAGCTTTTTAGTTTTACTTATATAAAATCAATACTTCAATAAAAGTTATAAGGAGGAAAAACTATGGCAAACAATTTACAATATCGGTTTTCACGAGGAAAAGATGAATATGTAATCTTCGATTCAAAGGGATATGTTGTAGAAGCAAAAGGTTTTGGGAGGCTTATGTGGAGTTCTAATCCTAATACCGACCAAGACTTAATTGGAAAACATATTGATGAATTATCAAAGATGTTAGAAAAGAACTATACAAGTCGTGAAGTGTATTTGGAATTTGAAGCAAATGTTCATGTAGGACTTTTAAAGAAAATGTTAAAGAATTCAAATTGCTAACAATTTGCCAAGAGGATATCAATTTTCTGGTATCCTTTTATTTTTACGATTTTAATTTATAATATTTGAGTTCTTGCTCATATTTAATCTGCTTTTTGGAATTAATATATGTATCAAATTCTCTTTGAAAATCTCTAATAAAATTTTCTTCAGTAGATAATGAAAATCTATTATATAATCAATGTATAAATATATTTAAAATTAATGCAAAAACACTTATTTTTTTACTAGAAATATTCCAATATAGGATGAAACAATAATAAATAATATATATAAAAAATATGTAAATGATAATATAGATCTTAATAATATTAATATTAGAGATACAACTGTTATTAAAGATGTTATAGAAAAAGAGAGGAAAGAATTTAATAAAAAATATAATAACATATAAATTTATAGAAAAATATAATATTATAAACAAAGAAATAGGAGAAGAAAATTAAATGAATATAATTTATCTGATTTCACAAATAATTGGTTTTACAGCGTTTGTAATATCATTAATTGCTTATCACAGGGACAAAAAGGAAAAAATTTTTAAAACGATGGTTTTAGCTAATTTGTTAGATATTTTACACTATTTTCTATTGGGAGCGTATAGTGGATGCTTAACAAAATTAATTGCATTAGTAAGGAACAGAATAATAATTGTTAAGGAAAAGAGTAAAAAACTTAATAGTAAAACAGTATTAATAATATTATTAATTATATATTTAATATCAGCAATAATAACATATGAGAATATATACTCAGTAGTACCTATTTTGTCAGCAATTATATATTTATATTTTGCATGGAACGCAGACACATTAAAAGTAAAAAAAGTAGCATTTTATTGCTATTTTTTATGGTTGTTATACAACATTTGTGTACTTTCTATATCTGGAGTTATATCAAATTGTGTATCAATCATTTCAACATTTATAGCAATATATAAACATAAAAGTAATAGTAATAGGGAGAAAAAGTTTGATTAATATTTATTGTTGTGTTATAATGAATTCGCAAATATCTTGCTGACGCAAGACTTTAGGAGGACCTACAATGGAAAAAAACAGTAAAAGACAAATCATTAAACAGAAGTCTCGGTTTGTGAGAAAAACAGGAGAATGGAATCTAAGGGATGAAATCCAGTACCGGTGGCTTATGCATAAGCTAAGAAAGGAAAGCAATATTTATTACTACAACATAAGACCTAAAGTAAGAAGTATGTTGGAAAAATGTGGATATAAAGTATCCTATATGTCTTCAAACTGTTATCAAATTAAAATAGAAGAGTAGGAATCCAAAGCCCCTAGCTTATACTGGGGGCTAATTTTTTATTCTATATTTTCTAAAGCTTCTATTCTTTCATCTATACTTGGGTGAGTATCTAATAGACCAGCTTTTCTTTTTCTCTTTTCAGGATTATCTTTAAAAGGATTTACAATGTACATATGAGCAGTTGCATTGTTTGCTACTCTTAATTCATTTGAGTCAGAATCTAATTTTTTAAGAGCAGATATTAATCCTTGAGGATTTCTTGTAATTTCGACAGCAGTTGCGTCTGCTAAAAATTCTCTTCTTCTAGAAACTGCCATTTGCATTATTTTTGCAAATATTGGTCCTAAAATTAAAAATATTAAACCAATAAGCATTAATATAGCAGAACCTTTACTATCGTCATCATCATTACTACGTCTGCGCCCATAGAAACAAATTCTAGTAAATATATCAGAAAGCATTACTACAAAACCAACCATAACAGTTACAATAGCTGAAAGAAGAATATCATAATTTCTAATGTGCCCCATTTCGTGAGCAATTACACCTTCTAATTCGTAATAATCCAATTTTTCTAAAAGCCCTGTTGTCACACAAATAACTGCATTTTGTGGATTACGACCAGTAGCAAAAGCATTTGGTTGAGGATCATCTACAACATATAATCTAGGCTGACAAGGTAAACCAGAAGAGACCATAAGAGCTTCAAAAATATGAACTAATTTTCTATCTTCTTCTAAAGTGGCAGGTCTTGCTTTACATGCTTTTAAAATTATTTTATCGCTATTATAATATGATGCAAAACATGAAATAATTGAAAAAACTAGAGCAATAGTTATAGCAAATGAAGAACTTAAATCAAAAGCTAAACAAATATAATATAAAATTAATGTAATCATAATAATGAAACCACTAACAATAAAAGCCGTTTTACGTTTGTTTTTCTTAATATCATCTAACATAAAAATCACCTAATATGTATTATAGCATAATACTTTTAAAAATAACATAAATACCTTGTAAAAAAATATAAAAAATGATAAAATCTTATTCGTAAAAATAAATAGAATAATTATGTAATAAGCACATATTAATAGACAAAAGGAGTGCAAATGCAAGATATATATAATAAATTAACTACAATAATAGAAGCACGGGAGAGTACTTTTAAATGAGCCTATGAAAAATCATACTACTTTTAAAGTGCGGAGGACCTGCTGATATTTTTGTAAAAATAAATGATACAGAAGAACTTAAATTTTTATTAAATTTAGCAAAAGAAAAAAATGTACAAGTTACTGTAATTGGTAATGGAAGTAATTTATTAGTTAAAGATAAAGGAATTAGAGGAATAGTTATAAAACTAAACTTTAATGACATTATAAAAGAAGATGGAAAAACATTAAATGTAGGATCAGGAGTCCTTTTATCTAAACTTGCAAGATTTGCTTTAGAAGAGGAATTACAAGGAGTTGAATTTGCTTCAGGAATTCCTGGTGATTTTGGTGGAGCAGTGTTTATGAATGCAGGAGCTTATGAAGAGCAAATAGGTGATAAAGTAATTAGTGTTACATATATTGATGAAAATTTAGAAATAAAAACAAGAAATAGAGAAGAAATAGATTTTTCATATAGAAAATCTATTTTTCAAAAAAAGAATTGGATTATTTTAGCTGGAAAAATACAGTTAGAAAAAGGAAATAAAGAAGAAATTAAAAATAAAATAGAACAATATTCGAAAGAACGTAAAATAAAACAACCATTAAATATGCCAAGTGCTGGAAGTGTGTTTAAAAGAGGAGAAGGATTTATTACAGCAAAACTTATAGATGAGTGTGGACTAAAAGGTTATAGTATAGGAGATGCACAAGTTTCAGATTTACATGCAGGATTTATAGTAAATAAAGGAAATGCAACAGCAGAAGAAATTTTACAACTAATGCAATATATAAAAGAAAAAGTTAAAGAAAAATTTAATGTAAATATTGAACCAGAAATTAGAATTTTAGGAGAAGATTAATATGAAAAAAATATTAAAATTAATAATAGGAAACAAAAAAACAAAAAGATGGATATTACTAATTATAATAGGGATGTTACTAACTTGTTATGAATTTGCAAAAATAATAGCAACAGATAGATTAGAATTAACAGAACTTGCAAAAATAGCAGCTTTATTTATAATAGGATTTACATGTTTTATATTAGGTATTGTTTTTTTACAAAGAAGAATATTAGAATTGGCAGTAAATCCTGAAATAATGAAAAAAGATAATGATAATATATCAAATACTAAAGAACCTAATGTGGTTGTAATAGGTGGGGGAAATGGATTAAGCACGGTATTAAAAGGGTTGAAAAAATATACAAGTAATATAACAGCAATTGTAACAGTATCTAAATATGGAAAAGAAGATACAAGCACAACTGAAGATATTAAAATTAGTTTAGAGGCACTTGCTGAAAATTCAGAAGCAATGTCAAAATTATTAAGTTATAATTATAAAATTGGAAAGACAAAGGAATTAAATTTTGGAGATTTATATATAGATGTAGCTAAAGATATGTATGGAAATCTTGCTACAAGTGTTCAAAAAAGTAATGAAATATTTTCAATGACAGGTAAAGTATTACCAGTAACATTAGACGAAATGAAAATATGTGTAGAGTTGGATAATGGAATGGTAATTGAAGATAAAGATAAAATTGCAGATATAACAGAAGAAAAAGTTACAAAAATAAATAGAGTATTTGTAAGTCCTTCTAACTGTAGAACCGCACCAGGAATTGTGGAAGCTATTCAAAAAGCAGATGCAATAATTTTAGGGCCAGGAAGTCTTTATACAAATGTAATACCAAATTTATTAATAAAAAATGTAGCAAAAACAATTAGAGATAGTAAAGCTTTTAAAATATATATACCAAATATAATGACTCAGCCAGGCCATACAGATGATTATGATGTTTCAGATCATATTGATGCAATTATAGAGCATGCTGGAAATAAAATAATAGATTATTGTATTTGTGATAATGGAGATATAATTCCAGAATTTTTGAGAAAATATAATAAAGAAGGTTCAAATTTAGTTGAAGTTGATAGTCAAAACCTAAAAGGAAAAGGTATAAAATTGGTTAAATCAGATATTTCATGTGTTGAAGGTGAATATATAAGACATGATTCAGATGAACTTGCTAAAACAATAATAGAATTAATATGTAATGAACTTAAATTTAGAGACAAACAAAATGATGAACAATATTTACTATTAAATTCAAAATTAAAAGAAGAAAAGAAAAAAAATAAAAAGAAAAAAGCACATAAGGCACAAACTAAAAAAATAAAAAAAGATAGAAAAGCAAGCAAATTTATAAATAAATATAGTGAGAGAATAAAATCTATTCAAGAAAGTGAAGAAACAAGAAAACAAAATATTAAATTATATGAAAAAGCAAAAGAAATAACAATGAAAGAAGAACAAAAAGAAAAGGAAAGATTTATAAAAGAAACATACCAAAAAAACAAATAAAAGTAATTGGAGGAACAAATGAAAATAGACAAAAGTAAATTAACATTAGAAGAAGGTATAAAAAGAGAGTGGATTATAACAAATGGATTAGGAGGATATGCAGCAAGTACAGCTATTGGAATAAATACAAGAAAATATCATGGTTTACTAGTAGCACCTCTTACACCACCAGCAAGAAGACATTTAATACTTTCAAAATTAGATGAAAGCATTGAAATAGATAATAATAAATATGATTTGTATTCTAATATGTGCAATAATTATATTTCTACAGGATATAAATATCAAGAAGAATTTGAAAAAGAGTATATACCAATTTTTACATATAAAGTGGAAAATATAGTTATTAAAAAACTAATATGTATGGAATATGGAAAAAATACAGTTTGTGTATTATATAAAATATATAATAATGGACAAAGTGCAAAATTTACTATTACTCCAGTAGTGAATTTTAGAGATTTTCATTTTATGAATACTAATCATGAATATAAAGTAAAACAAGAAGAAAAAGAACAAAAGGTAAGAATGGAAATAGATGAGAACTCAAATAATCCAGTTTATATGTATATTTCGGAAGGGAAGTATATTAAACATGAAAACGATACTTTTAGAAATATGTTTTACATAGAAGAGGAAAGAAGAGGTCTTTATCCAGAAGAGAATCTATTAGTTCCAGGAAGATTTGAAGTAGAAATTCCAGAAAATGCAGAAAAAGAAATTGGTTTTATTTGTTCATTAGAAGAAAATATAGAGGAACTAAATATAAAAAAGATTATAAATCAAGAGATTATAAGAATAAATGAGTTAATACATGAAACAGAAATATTGGATTCCAAAATAAATATAGAAAAAGAAACTAAAGAGCAAAAACGAGAAAGAGATATATTAAAATACTTTATGATTGCAATAGATAATTTTATAGTATACAGACCAAGTTTTGGTTACCATACTGTACTTGCGGGTTATCCTTGGTTTTTAGATTGGGGAAGAGATTGCCTTATATCTTTTGAAGGGTTGTTACTTTGCACAAAACAATATAAGATAGCTAAAGAATTATTTTTAACAGGAATAAGAGATATCAAATTTGGTTTAGTTCCAAATGGATATTCTGGATATGACAATAGACCTTTATATAATAGTGCAGATGCTTCTTTATTACTGTTTGAACAAATACGCAAATATATAGAATATACAAAAGATTACAATTTTATAAAAGAAAATATGTATACTAAACTAAAATCAATAATTGAAAATTATAAAAAAGGAATTAATTTAGATGATAATAATATCTATCTAGATGATGATTATTTAATTTCATCTGGAACACCAAATACACAAAATACATGGATGGATGCAAAATATGGAAATCATAGTTTTACACCAAGAAATGGAAAGACAGTAGAAATAAATGCACTATGGTATAACGCACTTATGATAATGGCAGAACTTAGTATGAAATTTGGGGATAAAAAAGAGCAAAAAGAATATTTAAAACTAGCTGAAAATTGTCAAAAATCATTTGTAGAAAAGTATTATAATAGTAAAAGAAATTGTTTATATGATGTGCTTGGAGATGCAAAAGTAAGACCAAATCAATTATTTGCACTAAGCTTAACTTATCCGGTTGTAAGTCCGGAAAGTGATATAGCAAAAAATATTCTTGAAGTTGTAGAAAAAAAGTTATTAAATAAATATGGATTAAAAACATTAGCAAAAGGAGAAAAAGGATATATAGACATATATGAAGGAGATGTATTTAAAAGAGATTCAAGCTATCATCAAGGAATTACTTGGCCTTGGCTTCTTGGATTATATTACAATTCAATAAAGAACATGATAAAATATGCAAAAGATAAACAAGAAAAAAAGCAATTAAGGGAAAAACTAGAAGAATTTAGAAATAATGTAAAAGTAACATTTGAAAAAGAAATGTTTGAAAGAGGAACAATAGGAAGTATATCAGAAATATATGATTCGAAAAAACCAAATGCACCTAAAGGAACAATGGCTCAAGCTTGGAGTGTGGCTGAGGTATTCAGAATTATTTATGGTTTCTAAATTCAATCTAAATAAATTATTATATATGTAGGGGTCACCCCCCTAGGCACCCGCTCTTCGAAGGAATTACTAAAAAAATATGGTCTGAAGGAGAAAAAATGACACCAGAAAAATTAGAACAGGAACTAAAACAAGGAAAATTAAATAGTGTATATTTGCTCTATGGAAAAGAAGAATACTTACTAGAGGTAGCAGTAAAAAAAATAAAAAAACTATTCGGTAATATGTTACTTGGCATAAACTATATTCAAATAGATGAGACAAATATAAACTCTTTGATATCAGAAATACAAATGCCTAGTTTTGGCTATAATAAAAAACTAATAATAGTAAAAAAATCTGGTTTATTTAAAAAAAGTAAAGCGGGAGGAAGAAGAACTAGTAAAACAGACAATACTTTATCAGATAAAGTATCTAATTTTATAGAAGAAAATATAGAGATAATAAATGAAGCTGTAATATTAATATTTATTGAACAGGAGATAGATGCAAATATTCTTTCAAAAACAATAGAAAAATATGGAGTAGTTTGTAATTTTGAAGAATTAAAACCAGAACAAATTGCAAGAAGATTAAAAGTTATATGTAACGCATATAAAGTAAATATAGATGATAAAACATTAAAAGAATTTATAGAAACATGTGGAACAAACATGCAGGTTTTAATAAATGAAATTAGGAAACTTATTGAATATGCAGGAGAAAATGGAACAATTACAAATGAAGCAATAAATTTATTATCAATAAAAGAATTAGATAGTGTTATATTTGACTTAACAGATAACTTAGGAAAGAAGAATATAACAAAAGCATTAGATATATTAAATGAATTGATTTATAATAAAGAACCAATACAAAAAATATTAGTAACATTGTATGGGCATTTTAAGAAAATTTATTTAACTAAACTTGCCATAGAATATAATAAAAATATTATAGAAGCTTTGAATTTAAAGCCAAATCAAACATTTTTAGCTAATAAATATAAAAATCAAGTAGAATATTTTAGTAAAAAACATTTAAGAAAAATATTGCAAGAATTAATAGACCTAGATTATAATTATAAGCAGGGAAATATAGATATAAATGTAGGATTAGAAGCAATATTATGCACATATTGTGGATAAACCAAAGGATGTGGAATATGAAAATCGTAGAAATAATTGGAACAGTAATCTTAATGCTTGGAGTAATATTAGTATATGATGCAAGACCAATAACAAAAAAATTGTTTAGCTTTGGAGACCAGAATAACGGAGTAAGAGGCATGAAGATAGTAGGATTTATATTGACAGTAATAGGAGGATTAATGCTTTTAAGGTAGGGATGTAGGGGCGATTTTAATTGCCCGAGCTTCAAAAAAATATAGCAAGGCTTCGTAGAAACGGGCGAACAGAGTTCGCCCCTACAATGTTTTGCAATAAAAATAAAAAAATGCAATCATGCGATTGCATTTTTTTTATTTTACATCTTCAACTGGTTCAATATTTGCCTCTAAAAGTTCTGGCTTTTTCATATATTTATTAAATAACTTAAGAGCACTAGCATAATAATATCCATCACAAATTCTTTCATCTAGAACCCAACGAAGAGAAAGGGTTTTTTGTTCTACTAATGTTTCATCTATACTAATTAAACTTTTTTTCTTTTTGCCCATTGCTAAAAACACACCAGTAGTTCCAAAATCATACAAATGATGATAAATTGAATCTATACCTAAAGAACCTACATTTGTTAGAAAAGCACTAGTATGGAAAGGACTAAGCTCTATAATCGCTTTTGGTAATAAATCATGTCTATCTAAAAACATTAAGAAATTAACAATAAGCTTAATAAGCCAACTTGGAATATAAGCTAATGATTTTGCAAATTTATCTGTAATATTTTCAGCTTCAGCATCCTTATTTTCAGCAATAACTTGTTCTAATTTATTTTTAATATCAAAAATATTTTCAGACCCATTAAAATGTAGTTTTAAAGTGGTTTCTTCAGCAGTTTCACTCATTCCTTTTTTTATTGCAAGAGAAATATCAATGCTTTTTCTAGCATAAACTCTTCCATTCATAACAAAACGATTAGCTAAAGGCTTTTCTGCAATAATTCTAACTAAAGCAGAATAAATAATAGCCATATAAGACATTTTAATACCTTCTGCTTCTTTTTGGGCAATATATTCATCTAGAGGTGCAAGAGGAACTTCTTGACTATAAAAAACTTGTGCATCACTTCTTTTTTTCATAATATGTGGCATAAGAAGAAAAATAGGACTAATCTTTCTAAGCCTTCTGCCATCAGATCTTTTTCCAAACATAAAATTCACATCTCCTTAATTTGCATTAACGATATAATTATACAAATTATACAATAAAGAAACAAAAAAGTCAAAAATAATTTGCAAAATTTGTAGGGGCGCAATCATGCGCCCCAAAATATACAAATAAATATTTTAGGGGCGCAACCATGCGCCCCTACACATCAAAACTATTTGCAATCTTCTTTTTTATAGTCGTCTTTGTGTTTATCATCTGTTTTTTTGTAATCATCATGTTTATCGCATTTGTCGTATTTGTCATCGTATTTATCATCATACTTGTCATCATACTTGTCATCAAAATATGGTCTCTTACAATCTAATTTAACCCCTTTTAAACATTTCCCATGTCTTCCACATTCAGCACAAATTTTAATATGTTTAACTTGGTCTACCCAAATTTGAACTTCATAGTTCTTATCTGGACAAAGAGGTCCAAAAACAAATTCTCCATCCTTGTCAGTAAAAGTATGAGAAACTGGTTTTCTTTCTTTTTTGCCATGATCATAATCAACTTCTATTAATTTTACAACGGCATCTTCAACAGGTTCTTTGTAGCAATCTCTGATAACTCCATAAACAACATTTCTATTATCTTCTGGAATTGTGATGTCTAAATCGAACTGTTTACCTTTTTCAACAAATCCGTCTACTTTAACTATAGGGTACATATTTTTATCTTGTTCCATTTACACCAATCCTTTAAAATATATTGTAAGTTTGTAAAACTCTTACAATATATAATATGAGTAAGATACAAAATTTGTTAATAAACTCTTGACAAATTTTTAAATTACGAGTATACTATTTTAGTGACAAATTTGTGAAAAATTAATAACATAGATACTATGCATAAAATTAAGGAGGGAAAGAAATGGCACAACCAAAAAGAAGATGGTCAAAAGAAAGAACACATTTAAAAAGATCAACATGGAAATTAGAAAAACCAAGTATTGCAACATGCAAACATTGTAATGAACCAGTAATGCCACACAGAGTATGTTCAAATTGTGGATATTATGATGGAAAAGAAGTTATAGAAAAGAAAGAGGCTTAAAAGGCCTCTTTTTTGTATTATAAAATATCCTACCAAGTGATTGAAGGCACCTTTTTTTATTGTATTTTTATTGACTAAACTTTATAAATGATATAAAATACAAAAAGAAAGTTAGGTGAAAAAAATGGCAAAGCCAATGGTTGCGATAATAGGAAAACCAAATGTTGGGAAATCAACATTTTTTAATTATATAGTTGGTAAAAGACTTTCAATAGTTGAAGATATACCAGGAGTTACAAGGGATAGGGTATATGCAGACAGTAATTGGAGAGGAAGAGATTTTACACTTGTAGATACAGCAGGAATAGAACCTGAATCAAAAGACGTAATATTATTTGGAATGAGAGAACAAGCAAATATTGCAATAAACATGGCAGATGTAATTGTTTTTATAACAGATATAAAACAAGGTGTTACTGCTGCAGATGAAGAAATTGCAATGATACTAAAAAAATCTGGAAAACCTGTTGTATTAGTATGTAATAAGGCAGATAACTTTGGAAAAACAAGTGATGATATATATGAATTTTATAATTTAGGATTAGGAGATCCAATTCCAGTTTCTTCTACAAATGCTTTAGGAATAGGAGATGTATTAGACGAAATATATAAATATTTTCCTGAAACAGATGAAAATCAAAATGATGGAGAAATTATAAATGTAGCAATAATAGGAAAACCAAATGTTGGGAAATCATCTTTAGTAAATAAAATATTAGGAGAAAATAGAGTTATTGTAAGCAATATTGCAGGAACAACAAGAGATGCAATAGATTCATATTTTGAAAATGAAACAGGAAAATATAATTTTATAGATACAGCAGGAATTAGAAGAAAAAGCAAAGTAAATGATAGTATAGAAAAATTTAGTGTAATGAGAACATTACTTGCAGTAGAAAGAGCAGATATTTGTTTACTTATGATAGATGCAGTAGAAGGTGTTACCGATCAAGATGCTAAAATTGCAGGAGAAGCACATGAAGCTGGTAAAGGGATAATTATTGTTATTAACAAATGGGACGAAGTAGAAAAAGAAACAGGAACTTTAGAAAAATATAAAAAAGAAGTTTATACTAAATTAAGTTATTTAACATATGCCCCAATTATATTTATATCAGCAAAAACAGGACAGAGAGTAGATAAACTTTTTGAGTTAATAAAAAAGGTAGCCAAGAATAATGCTATGCGTGTATCAACATCAATATTAAATCAAGTTATAAATGAAGCAATAGCAGTAGTACAACCACCAACAGATAAGGGAAGAAGATTAAAAATTCTTTATGCTACACAGGCTACATCTAAGCCACCAACATTTATAATATTTGTTAATAGTAAAGATTTATTTCATTTTTCGTATGAAAGATATTTATCAAATCAAATAAGAAGTAATTTTGAACTAGAAGGAACACCAATAAGGATAATCGCCAGAGAAAAAGGCGAAAAAAATGATTTATAGGAGGTATTTATTATGGAAGCATACATTACAATTTCAATAGTAGCATATGCTATAGGAAGTATTAATTTTGCAGTATTATTTAGTAGAAAATTTGCGGGATTTGATGTAAGAGAGAAAGGAAGCAAAAACGCAGGAACAACAAATGTATTAAGAACAGTTGGAAAAAAAGTGGCATTACTTACACTTGTATGTGATATATTAAAAGGGGTTGCAGCAATTCTTGTGGCAATATCAGCACAAATTATGTGGGAAGGCTTTGATATGTTTATTTTGAAATATATTGCAGGTTTTATGGTAATATTAGGACATACATTTCCAATATTTTTTGAATTCAGAGGAGGAAAAGGAGTTGCAACAGCAATAGGAGTATTGTTAATGTTAAACTGGAAAATAGGATTAATCTGTTTAGTATTTGGAATTTTAATAATTGCTATAAGTAAAATGGTATCATTAGGTTCAATTTCAGCTGCAGTTCTTTTCCCAGTATTAACAATTTTTATACAAGAAGATGTTAAATTAGTAGGAATAGTATTTAGTTTTTTAATAGCATTACTTGTTGTATTTAATCATAGAAGTAATATAAAAAGAATAAAAGAAGGAAAAGAAAATAAATTATCATTCAAAAAATAGGAGGAGATAATGAAAAATATATCAATAATAGGAAGTGGTAGCTGGGGAACAGCTCTTGCAATACATCTTGCAAAACAAGGACATAATGTAAAAGTATGGTCATTTATGCGGAGAAGAAGCAGATTTAATAAATAATGAAAGAAAGTGCAAATTTTTGCCACATGCTGTTGTTCCAGAAGGAGTATATTGTACAACAGATTTTAAAGAGGCAATTGATGGGACAGAAATGATTTTAATTGTTACACCATCAAAATTTGTAAGAGAGACAATTAAAAAATTTAAATCATATGTTACAGACCAAGCAATAATTATATGCTCAAAAGGATTTGAAGAAGGAACATTATATTCTTTAGATGAAATTGTTCACGAAGAACTTCCAAATTCAAAAGTGGCAGGTCTTTCAGGACCAAGTCATGCAGAAGAAGTTTCAATAGGAATTCCAACTGCATTAGTAGTTGCATCAAAAGATGAGAATTTACTAGATAATGTAAGTGAAACTTTTATGAGTGATACACTGAGAATATATAAATCATATGATATAAAAGGTGCAGAACTTGGAGGAGCTTTAAAAAATATAATTGCTTTTTGTGCAGGTATAATAACAGGATTAAATTTAGGAGATAATTCATTTGCAGCATTACTTACAAGAGGACTTTCAGAAATGGCAAAATTAACTGTTAAAATGGGTGGAGATGCTTCTACTATATATGGTTTAACAGGACTTGGAGATTTAATAGTTACATGTATGAGTAATCATAGTAGAAATAGAAGAGCAGGTATTATGATAGGTCAAGGAAAAACTATAGAAGAAGCAAGACAGGAAATTGGAATGGTAATTGAAAGTATAGATAATATAAAAATTGCATATGAACTTTCTAAAAAATACAATGTAGAAATGCCAATAGTAAATTCTGTTTATAATGTTTTATTTGGAGAATTAGAGCCAAAAGAAGCGGTTGCGAAATTAATGACAAGAGGAGCAAAATTTGAAGATTAGAAGACCTCACTTAGTTGAAAATTTAGAATAAATCAAATATAAATTGTAAAGAATATAATAATAGAGGTGAAATAAAATGGGATTTTTTAATGAAATTGGAAAGAAAACATCAGAAGCAACAAGTAAAATAACAAAGGAAACAAAGCTAAAACTAAAAATTAATGACAATAAAAATAAAATAAGCGATATATATGAAGAAATAGGTAAGAAAGTATATGAGAAACATGTAAGAGAAGAAGATATTTCTATTAAAGAAGAATTGCAAGAACAATGTGGAAAAATAGATGCTTTATCAAAAGAAATAGAAAATGCAAGAAAAGAAATTTTAAAATTAAACAATAAAAGACAATGTCCACAATGTTATGCTGAGATAGAAAAAGAAGCAGCATTTTGTTCAAAATGTGGACAAAAACTAGAGGATGTTGAAGTTGTAGAACCAGAAATGGTTCCTATAAATGAAGAAAAAGACAAAGAAGAAGAGGAACCAGTGAATAATGAATAGTGAATGGTGAAGAGTGAATAATGAATGAAAGTTTTCACTATTAACTCTTCACTAACTAGTACGGGTATCTTTCAAAAAGGTACCTTATTATTTTGTCTGCATTATATTCAGTAACATTTATAAAAAAATCCTTGTCAAAACTAATCCACATGTGGATTTTAAATTTATCATTATTATCTATAAAAGCGCTAATTATATCTGAAAGCTGAATAGGGTTTTCAAATACTATTTTATGCTCTAAATTATTTTCAACATTAATATTATCATTATAAAATTTATCAATAAAATTTTTTATCTCATTAGGTTTTTCACTATAAATTGTAGCAATAGCACTCATAAAAATCTCCATTAATTTAAGTAAATAATAATTTAGATGACAATATAATAATTTTAAAATATACAAAAGGTAGGCTGAAATTCATCTAAATTATTATTTTTATTATTTGCAAAACTAAAATACAATATGTAAAAGAATAAAAGGTATTTTTTAGGGAAAACTATCAACAGGTGATTTTCTTGAAAAAATACAAAAAAATAGTAATTTTGATTATTTTGATTTGTACATTATTTTTCTTTACAGGATGCACAGAAAATAAAGATGAAGAGTTAAAAACAAAAGTGATTTCAGAGTTAGATTATATAAATGTAGAAACTTTGGAATTGTTAAATGGATTAAACAATATATCTTTTGAAAATTATTCAGTTATATCACAACAAGTGAAATTAAGTGATGAAGGACAACAATCGCAAGCTGGGGAAGGAAGCCAAACTTCAAATGGACAAGGTGGAAATTCAAGTGAAGGAGGAAGCGGTGGATCAAGCGATACAAAAGAAGCAGGAGAAAAACAAGAACAAGAGGGAGAGAGTACAGATGCAGTAAATACAACTACAATGGTAATTGATGCAGAACTTGATAAAGATAGAAACGATATAGATTGGACTGGGATAAAAAAAGATATAGAATTACTAGAAGAAAGTTGGGCTATAATTATACTAGACTTATATGCTTTAGATGTGAAAAATGACATAATATTAGACTTTAGTAATAAACTTAATAGATCCATGATTGCCATAAAAAATGAAGATAAAAGTCAAAGTTTAATTTTACTTGCAGATTTGTATTCAAATATACCAGAATTTCTAGAAGAAATAAATGCAGATAAAAATATGCAGAAATTAAGACAAACACAAAGTCATATAATAAATGCATATATATTAGCTGAAGATATAGAAAATGGTGAAATAGATGATAATTTGACTCAAGCAGTACAAGTATATTCTGAAATAATTAGTGATATAGATTATATAAAAGACAAAACAGAAAAAACAAATAAAATATATGTATTATTAAATGAACTTGCAAACTCATTAGACGAAAAGGATTCAGATGTATTTTATATAAAATATAAAAATTTAATGAAAGAAATTCAAACAATATAAAAAAGTTTATGAGGTGAGAGGTGTGATTTGTGAGGTGGAATCCAAATAAAGTTTTATAAAGGCGCATTTTAATGAGAATTCAATAGTTTAATTAAATAATAGATGTTGACATATACCTCCATATTTAATAAAATAAAAATATTGGAGGTATTTTAATATGAACTACATAGGAATAGATATAGGGACATCAAATATAAAAATAATAGAAGTAGATAAAAAAATAAATATAAAAAATAAAATGATATTAAAAAAAGACATACCAGAAAGAGCGCTGGAACAGTTTATAAATAAAAAAAATATTAATTTAGAGAATATAGATAAAATTGCAGTTACAGGTGTAGGGGCAAATAACATGGCAGACAAGTTTTTTAATAAAGAAGTAGTGAAAGTACCAGAGTTTATTGCTATTGGAAGTGTTGGAGAAGGAAAATTTATTGTAGCAAGCGTGGGGACAGGAACTGCATTTATTAAAAATGAAAATGGAGTAATTACTCACTTAGGTGGAACTGGAATAGGTGGAGGTACTCTAATAAATTTATGCAAAAAAATAAATCAAAGAATAAATTTTGAAGATATAAAAAAAGCAGAATTAACAGGAACCTTAAAAAATGTAGATTTAACTATACAAGATGTTACAACTGAAGAAATAAAAACTTTACCTAAAGATACAACAGCTGCAAATTTTGGAAAATTAAATGAAAAAGCAACAAATCATGATATAATATTAGGCATAATGAATATGATATTTGAGACAATAGGAGTTATGGCAGCACTTGGGGCAAAAGGCTCAAATATAATAAATATAATTGCAATAGGTCAAACTGTAAACATACCATATGCAAGAAAAGTTTTTGATAAAATAGAAAAATTACATAATATAAAATTCACAATACCTCAAAATGCTGAATATGGCACGGCAATAGGCGCAGTAAAGGCAATGATTAACAGATAAATGTATGTTGTAGGGGCGCATGATTGCGCCCTACAACATTTGCAATAATTTATAAATTCTAGTTTACTTTTGGCAAAAAATATTATATAATATTTCAATAAAATTGAAGGGAGATTGATATTATGGAACAAAATAATAACAACAATGAACAAATGTTAGATGAAAATCATTTAATAACAATAAGAAAAGAAAAATTGGAGGAATTACGAAAACAAGGAAAAGATCCTTTCAAAATTACAAAATATAATAGAACACATAATAGCCAGCAAATAAAAGATAACTATGAAGAATTAGAAGGAAAAGATGTAACAATAGCAGGAAGAATTATGGCAAAAAGAGTAATGGGAAAAGCATCTTTCTGCCATTTACAAGATATGCAAGGAAAAATTCAAAGTTATGTAAGTTTAAATGATTTAGGAGAAGAAAGCTATAAAGAATTTAAAACATATGATATTGGAGATATAGTAGGAATAACAGGATTTGTATTTAAAACAAAGACTGGAGAAATATCAGTTCATGCAAAAGAAATGGTATTACTTACAAAATCTTTGAGACCATTACCAGAAAAATTCCATGGATTAAAAGATACAGAATTAAGATATAGACAAAGATATGTAGATTTAATAATGAATCCAGAAGTAAAAGATACATTTCTTATTAGAAGTAAAATTATAAAAGAAATAAAAAATGTATTAGATAATAAAGGATATGTTGAAGTAGAAACACCAATATTAAATACAATAGCAGGTGGGGCAGCAGCAAGACCTTTTATAACACACCACAACACATTAGATATGGACATGTATTTAAGAATAGCAAACGAATTATACCTAAAAAGATTAATAGTTGGTGGATTTGATAAAGTTTATGAATTAGGAAGAATGTTTAGAAATGAAGGAATATCTATAAAACATAATCCGGAATTTACAAACATAGAATTATATGCAGCATATGAAGATTATAACGATATGATGGATATTACAGAAGAAATAATATCAACAGTAGCACAGAAAGTTTTGGGAACAACTAAAATTACATATCAAGGAACACCAATTGATTTAACACCAGGATGGAGAAGACTTCCTATGATAGATGCTATTAAAGAAGTAACAGGAGTAGATTTTAACGAAATTAATACAGACGAAGAAGCGTCTGATGCAGCTAGAAATTTAGGAATAGAAATAGAAGGAACATTAGAAAGAGGAAATGTAATAAATCTTGTTTTTGAAGAAAAAGTAGAAGAAACATTGGTTCAACCAACATTTATAATAGATTATCCAGTAGAAGTATCACCATTAACAAAAAGAAAACCATCAGACCCAAGACTAGTAGAAAGATTTGAAGTGTTTATTGGTGGACGTGAATATGGAAATGCATATTCAGAATTAAATGACCCAATAGATCAATATGAAAGATTTTTAGAACAAGCAAAACAAAAAGCAGCTGGAAATGAAGAAGCAAATGATATGGACGACGATTTTGTTAGAGCATTAGAATATGGTATGCCACCAACAGGAGGATTGGGAATAGGTCTAGATAGATTAATAATGCTATTAACAGATAGCGCTTCAATTAGGGACATATTATTCTTCCCAACAATGAAGCCACTTGCGTGAGAACATTTTATAAATTTTAACAAAGCATAAAAGCTTGCAAAGCGCTCAAATAGTAATGAATGAGACATTATTAAAAAATTTGACAAATATACAAAAAGTTAATGAATTTTAATAAAATTTAGCTGGTAGCATTCAAATTGCATTCATTTAATAAATGGAAATACTAATAAAATAGGAGTAAGTATGGAAGCATATAAAGGAACGGTGGCAGAAAGTTGGATGCCAACTTTTGAAAATGTAGCAAGAGAATTTACAACAGATACATTGTATAAGTTATTGTTTAGTGAAGATTTACCGAACTTTAAATTTGACTTTAGAGAAGATGAAGCAATACAATTCATAGAAAGCATTTTAAAAAGCTATTCTGATAAATATGATTTTTATAAAGAAAAATCTCAAAAAATATTGCAAACAATAAAACAAAAAAGTGAAGGAAATCTTGAAACTCCTGTTATGATAGTAAATGATTACAGACAGTTCTTTGAGCTGCTAAGACAGCTCTATGAAAAACAAATAGAGTTGTACTTTTCAAGAACAGGAATGTCAGGATTTACTAGATATGAAAAAAATAATTTCTTTGAACAAATATGGTTAAGGGCTACACCGGATGATTTTAATAATCCGGAAGAATTTTTGAGAAAACAAGTAGAGATGGTAAATGATACTACATTTGAAAAATACAATGAAGAAACTTGGTTAGGTCAGATAGAGTTTTTAGATAATAACGTACTTTGTGTGAAAAATGGTATAGCAAGAACTTGGGATGAGAATTCAAGTGAAATTGAAATTAAAGTTTATGATAAAAATTATTACGATAATAAAGAATTGTTTAATAGACCACATTATGATTTTCCTGTTATAAGATATGGAATTTATGAAAAAGATGGTAAAAAAATCTGCTCTATAGGTTCAATTCAAGATAAAAGTGATAGTTATAACAAAACTGAACTAGATAAAAAAATGGATAGAAAAAAGTATAAGGCAAATGAAGGAATAGCAGATGAAGATACCTATCAAGTCGAACCTAAAAATTTATTAGCATTAAGCATATTTGTTAACTTATTACACAAAGAAGGTGTTACTGAAATAGAAGTTCCAAGCTTATATGTTCTTGATTATGAATATCATACAAAAAGAAATAAAAAAATATTATCAGAATTTGAAGAGTATTGGACTGAAGATAAAATAACAAAATATCCAGAACAATATAAAAGAGAAAAATATTATTTTGAAAGAAGTTTCGGAAAAGAAGATTTAATAAGTGAAATAAAAACAGAAAGATTGTTTCTAACTTTTAGAAGATTGTTACAACATTATCCAATGGGTAGTATAAAAAGCTATCCAGGAGAAGCAGATAGTTTTATGCATTTAAGTATACCAGTTGTAAGAAATAGAAATGATATAAATGGAAGTGCTTTTCAAGAATTATATGAATTAGATAAACAGATAGATAGTGAAATGGAATTATAAAAATTTATATGTTATAATAACTCTTAATGAAAACAATTTGGTAGCATTCAAATTGCATTCACAGAGCACTGGAAAGTACTTAAAACTATTGGAAATGAAAGGTTTTAGAGAAATGCAAAAATGGTCAATGAAGCCACTTGCGTGAGAACATTTTATAAAATTAAATAATGAGTAAAAGCTTGTAAAACACTTAGATAAAGAAGAGTGAGTAATTGTCCAATAATTTAACAAATAGTAAAAAGTTAATAAGCTTTCATGAAATTTATATTGGTAGCATTCAAAAATAGGAGAAAAATATGAGTAAATATGATTTGATTAATAAAATATCTTTTATTAATTATTTATTAGTTTTAATAGCAAGACCATATATAACAGCAAGAGCATGGGCAGATATTATATTTTTAGTATTTATACTTTCATGTATATATCAATTTACATACATACTTTATTTTAGAAAAAAAGATGGTTTAAAAATTTCTACAAGTATTGCAAATTGGTTTTTATATATTACGTACATAATGGATATTTTAGTTATATATTTTTTAATAGATGTAATATTTGCTTTAGGTAATATTGGTGGACTAGAGGGTGTAGTATTAATAATAATGGGCTTGCCAATCTATGTGCTAGCTATTATCTATAAAATAATATATTATAAAATACTAAAAAGAAAATTTAATAGTATAAAAAATAATAATTAATAAATTCTAATGAGTATTAATGAATTCAATCTAGTAGCATTCAAATTGCATTCAGTAAGTACTAAAAAACATTTGAAATAATTGAAAATGAAAGGTTTTAGAAAATTTCAAAAATGGTCAATGAAGCCACTTGCGTAATAATATTTAAAATATAAGGAGAAAGAATAATGATCTTAACAATAATAGGAACTCTAATTATTGTAATATGTGGTATAGCATTATTGATTTTTATTATGTATATGCTTTCAAATTTAAGGATGATAGTTGCATTTAAAGGAGAATATAAAGAAACAGAAGCAATTTTTATGGGATTTAAGAGTTTTGGATTAGGAACAGTAGAAAATCCTAAAACATATACACCAATTTTGGAATATTATAATGAATATTCTGGAAAAACAATAAGGAAGGAATTTCTGAATTGTGGAATGAATCCAAACAATGCTTCCAAAAAGGTAAAAATACAATATACAGAAAAAACAGAAAGAGTCATTGACGAAAAATATACTTCCAAAAATCAATATAAAATAATGCATTATTTAACACCGATTATTATTACAGGCATTATGGGAATAATAGGATTTACTATTTTAGTGGCAGGGATAATTCTTGAACATTAAAGATGATTACAAAGGAGGCTATATGTTTAATTTTGGTTTTGATAGAAAAGCAATTATAATAGTAATTGTAATAATGTTAGTTGCATGGATTAGTTCACTAGGAACAGGAGGACTTCTAGGAATATTGTTAAGTATACCAGGAGTAATAATTGCAATGACATTCCATGAATATGCGCATGCTTTAGCTGCATTTAAATTAGGAGATGATACTCCTAAAATACAAGGGAGGCTTAACCTAAATCCAATAAGTCATATAGATCCAATTGGAATAGTTCTTCTTTTAGTTGCAGGATTTGGATGGGGAAAACCTGTGCAAATTGATTCTAGAAATTTTGATGGAAAATATTCTATTTCAAAAGCAGAAGCAATAGTTGCAGCAGCAGGGCCAATAGCAAACTTTGTTTTAGCATTTATTTTTGCGATTATTTATTATGCTTTATTTGTTGCAACAGATGTATTATCAGGTTTGAGTAGTAGTACACTTTCTATATTATATACTGTAATAATACAAATAATCTCTATAAATATAGGATTAGGAGTATTTAATTTAATACCATTACCACCACTAGATGGTTCAAAAGTATTAATGCATTTTTTAAGCTTTAATGCAAAACAATGGTTTTATAAAAATGAGAGACTATTTTACATAGGATTTTTAATACTTTGGATTACAGGCTTGCTATCAAGCTTGTTGTCACCAATATTTTCAGGAGTATTTACCGGAATAACTTGGCTTGCATTTAAGTTGGTATCTATTTTTATTTAGTTATAATTTATGTACAAAACAGCTCAACGCAAGGGTTTATATATTTTTAAAAGCGAATTTCCTCGTGGGGACCGCCGTGGGCTGTTAAAGACGAAGTCTTGTTACAGCGCCGGAGGGAAGAAATGAGCGAATTAAAAAATATAAACACCGACGAGATTGAGCGTTATGCAAAAGTAAATAGGAGTTAAAATGAAAGATATAGTTGTTTTAGGGATAGAATCAAGCTGTGACGAAACATCAGTATCAGTAGTAGTAAACGGAAGACTTGTTCTATCAAACATAATAAATTCACAAATAGACATACACACTCTATATGGAGGAGTTGTACCAGAAATTGCCTCAAGATGTCACACAGAAGTTATAAATCAAGTGACAAAAGAGGCTTTAAAAAAAGCTGGAAAAACTTTTAAAGATATAGATGTAATAGCATGTACATATGGACCAGGACTAGTTGGTGCATTACTTGTTGGAGTATCTTATGCAAAAGGACTAGCATATGCGTTAAATAAACCACTAGTAGGAGTGAACCATATAGAAGGGCATATTGCAGCAAATTATATAACATATGAGGATTTAAAACCGCCATTTTTATGTTTAATAATATCAGGAGGTCATACTCATTTAGTACATGTTAAAGATTATTGTGATTTTGAAATAATAGGAAGAACTAGAGATGATGCAATTGGTGAAGCATTTGATAAAGTTGCAAGAGTAGTAGGGTTAGGATATCCAGGAGGACCAAAAGTAGACAAGCTTGCAAAAGAGGGAGAACCATCTATAGAATTACCAAAAGCAAATATAGATAATTTGGATTTTAGCTTTAGTGGAATAAAAACAGCAGTAATAAACTTAAACCATAAAGATCCAAATATAAATAAAGCAGATTTATGTGCGAGCTTTGAAAAAGTTGCCACAGAAATGCTTACACATAACACAATAAATGCAATAAAACAGATAAATAAAAATAATAAGGAAAAAATAAACAAAGTAGTATTGGCAGGAGGAGTATCAGCAAATTCATATATAAGACAGAAGTTTGAAGAATTAGGAAAAAGACACAAAATAGAAGTGTATTTCCCAGAATTAAAACTATGTACAGACAATGCAGCAATGATAGCATCAGCAGGCTATTATAATTATATGGAAGGAAAAACATCTGACTTAAAACTAAATGCAATACCAAATTTAAAAATTGGAGGTTAATATGGCAATATATGCAATTTCAGACCTACATTTATCATTTGGCGAAAACAAGCCAATGAACATATTTGGCGAGAATTGGAATAATCATGAAGAAAAAATAAAAAAAGACTGGCAAGAAAAAGTAAAAGAAGACGACATTGTATTAATGCCAGGAGATTTTTCATGGGCAATGTATTTAGAAGATACATACAAAGATTTTGAGTATTTAAATAACCTTCCAGGTAAAAAAATATTATTAAAAGGAAATCATGACTATTGGTGGACTACTATTACAAAGATGAGAAAATATATAAAAGAGAATAATTTTGAAAACATAGATTTTATATATAATAATAGTTATTTTTATGAAAACAAAATAATAGTAGGAACAAGAGGCTGGTCAGAGCAAGAAGAAAAAGCAGAAAAAATAATAAAAAGAGAAAACCAAAGGTTAGAAATGTCTTTGAAAAGTGGAATAGAAAAATATGGTGCAGACAAAGAAATAATAGTATGTATGCATTATCCACCATTTAATAGTTTTGAAAAATTAGATTTAAATTTTATAGAGACTATGAAAAAATATAATGTAAAAACATGTATATACGGACATATACATGGAAAAGATGCTCACAAAGAAGCGTTTGTAGGCAATTATAAAGGAATAGATATAAAATTAGTAAGCTGTGATTACACAGATTTTAAATTAGTAGAAATATAAAAACATGAAAAATGAATTGTAGGGGCGATTTTAATCGCCCGTTTTGCGTTTATTTATTAAATTATTAATAAATATGTAGGGGTCGCCGCCTTCGGCGACCCGAATAAATCGTAAAATATTGATATTAATAAATAATTATGTTATAATAACAACTATTAACTCGCTGATGCGAGAATGTTTGGAGGTATTACACGTTGATTACTAAAACTAAAGTCCGGGAGTATTTAAAGAAAATTAAAAGATGGTTTTTGAGATGCAAGACAGTAGATGCTATACAATTAGCATGGTTAAAAAGAAGGGTAGAAAAGCAAGAAGACATTTTTTGTTTTCCCACGAGATGGAAAGTAAGACCAAATGTTGAGACGCAACTTGTTTCAGAAGGGTATGTTATTTCTCATCTATGGAAAAGGGGGACGTTGATAATTAAATGGTAATTAACCAAATAAAAAGTAGAGAAAAATGAAGAATTTCAGATTTCTCTACTTTTTTGCTTTAAAAACGTTGACAAAACAAGGAATAAAATGGTAAAATATACAGCGTTAATGTGTAAAAATTAGGAGGTGAATTAGAAAGTGCCAACAATCAACCAATTAGTAAGAAAAGGTAGAAAAACAAGTACAACAAAATCAACAGCTCCAGCTCTTCAAAAAGGTTTCAACTCTAAATTAAATAGACAAACAAACCATAGAGCACCACAAAAAAGAGGAGTATGTACAGTTGTAAAAACAGTTACACCTAAAAAACCAAACTCAGCTTTAAGAAAAGTAGCCAGAGTTAGACTATCAAATGGATATGAAGTAACATCATATATTCCAGGAATAGGACACAACTTACAAGAACACAGTGTTGTTTTAATAAGAGGTGGAAGGGTAAAAGATATCCCAGGTGTTAGATACCACATAATCAGAGGTACATTAGATACAGCAGGTGTTAAAGATAGAATGCAAGCTAGATCTAAATATGGTGCAAAAAAACCAAAAAAATAAAATTCGTGAAAAACTTTGTACTGCGTTGTCAAACTGCATAAATTTTTATTCGACATACTTATGTATAGTCTCAAAAAATTTATTAGTTTTCCTAGCATTACTCGTTTTTGACAAATTTTATAACAGTAGTAAATTAAAAAACTACAATATTTAATAGTGCTAAATAAAGAGATATAATAAAATTAATATAGATTTATAGCACTATACGGAAAGGTGAGAAAACCTTTCAGAGTAACTTAAGATACTTTTTTAAGTATGTAATTAATAATGAAAAAGGAGTGAAGAATAGTGCCAAGAAGAGGATTTATAGCAAAAAGAGATGTTTTACCAGATCCAATATATAATAGCAAAGTTGTTACAAAATTAATAAACAACATAATGTTAGATGGTAAAAAAACAGTTGCTCAAAAAATAGTTTATGATGCATTTGATATCGTAAAAGAAAAAGAAGGTAAAGAACCTTTAGAAGTTTTTGAAGCAGCATTAAATAATGTTATGCCAGTTCTTGAAGTTAAAGCAAGACGTGTAGGTGGAGCAACTTATCAAGTGCCACTTGAAATAAGAGCAGAAAGAAGACAAACTTTAGGATTAAGATGGTTAGTATTATATGCTAGAAAAAGACATGAAAAAACAATGGCTGAAAAACTAGCAGGAGAAATAATAGACGCTATCAACAATGCTGGTGGAGCATTCAAGAAAAAAGAAGAAACACATAGAATGGCAGAAGCTAATAAAGCTTTCGCACATTATAAATTCTAAAATATAATTAAAATAGGAGGAAAAAGATGGCAAATAGAGCATTTCCATTAGAAAGAACAAGAAATATAGGAATAATGGCTCACATCGATGCAGGAAAAACAACAACAACTGAGAGAATTCTATTTTACACAGGTGTTAACCATAAAATAGGAGAAACTCACGAAGGTGAAGCGACAATGGACTGGATGGCACAAGAACAAGAAAGAGGTATAACAATTACTTCTGCTGCTACAACATGTACATGGTTAAACCATAGAATAAACATAATTGACACACCAGGTCACGTTGACTTTACAGTTGAAGTTGAAAGATCTTTAAGAGTATTAGATGGTTCTGTTACAGTATTCTGTGCTAAGGGTGGAGTTCAACCACAATCAGAAACAGTTTGGAGACAAGCAGATAATTATAAAGTACCAAGAATGGCATATGTAAACAAAATGGATATTACTGGAGCAGATTTCTATGCATGTGTAAACCAAATGAGAGATAGATTAAATGCAAATGCTATTCCAATCCAATTACCAATTGGTGCAGAAGGAAACTTCCAAGGAATAGTAGACTTAATAAAAATGAGAGCATTTATTCATAAAGACGATTTAGGAAAAGACATTGAAGAAAAAGATGTACCAGCAGATTTAGCTGATAAAGCAAATGAATTTAGAGCAGCAATGATTGAAGCTGCAGCTGAACAAGATGATGAATTAATGATGAAATATTTAGAAGGTGAAGAACTTTCTACAGAAGAAATCAAAAAAGGTTTAAGATTAGGAACATTAAATAATAAAATAGTTCCAGTATGCTGTGGATCATCATATAAAAACAAAGGTGTTCAAGAATTATTAGACGCAGTTGTTGATTATATGCCATCTCCATTAGATATACCAAATATTAAAGGTGTAACTTTAGATGGAGAAGAAACAGAAAGAAAAACATCTGATTCAGAACCATTTGCAGCATTAGCATTTAAAATTGCTACTGACCCATTCGTTGGAAAACTTTGTTTCTTTAGAGTTTATTCAGGAACATTAGAATCTGGATCAACAGTATTAAATGCAAACAAAGATAAAAAAGAAAGAATAGGAAGAATTCTTCAAATGCATGCTAATCACAGAGAAGATATAGACAAAGTATATTCAGGAGATATCGCTGCAGCTGTTGGCTTAAGAGAAGTAACAACAGGTGATACATTATGTGATATAAATCATCCAGTTATACTAGAATCTATGGAATTCCCAGAGCCAGTTATCGAAATAGCTATTGAGCCAAAAGATAAAGTAGCTCAAGAAAAAATGGGTATAGCATTAGCAAAATTAGCTGAAGAAGATCCAACATTTAAAACATATACAAACCAAGAAACAGGTCAAACAATTATAGCAGGTATGGGTGAATTACACTTAGACATTATAGTAGACAGATTAAAAAGAGAATTTAAAGTTGAATGTAATGTAGGTAAACCACAAGTATCTTACAAAGAAACAATTAGAAACAAAGTAAGAGTTGAAGGTAAATTCATTCGTCAATCTGGTGGACGTGGACAATATGGACATGTTTGGCTAGAAATGGAACCATTAGAACCAGGAACAGGAGTTCAATTTGAAAGCAAAATCGTTGGTGGTGTTGTTCCAAAAGAATACATCAAACCAACTGAAGAAGGTATACGTGAAGCTGCTGAAAGCGGTGTATTAGCTGGTTATCCAGTTATAGATTTTAAAGCTACATTAGTAGACGGATCTTACCATGATGTTGACTCATCAGAAATGGCATTCAAAATAGCAGGTTCTATGGCATTCAAAGAAGGATGTAAACAAGGAAAATCTGTTATCCTTGAACCAATCATGAGAGTTGAAGTAACAGTTCCAGAAGAATATATGGGAGATGTTATAGGAGACGTAAACTCAAGACGTGGAAGAATGGAAGGAATGGAAGCAAGAAATGGAATGCAAATAATAAGAGCATTTATTCCACTTTCAGAAATGTTTGGTTATGCAACAGACTTGCGTTCTAAAACACAAGGTAGAGGAACATATGCAATGGAACCAAGCCATTACGAAGAAGTTCCAAAATCAATATTAGAAACAATAGTTGCATCAAGAGCAAAAAAAGACTAAAAATTATTGTTCAGTTAAAAAGATAATTTGTATGAAGTGTATTTGGTATTTGGTTTTTGGTTTTTGGAATTTTGAAATAAACTTATCAAAATCAAATAAAAAATACCAACTTCCAAATACAAAACACCAAATACGGTTATTTAAATATGTTGAACATCAATTTAAAAGCAAAAAATATTTATAAAGCTATTGCAAAAAAACAAAAAGTATTATAAAATAGGTTTGCTTTAAAAAAGTTTTTAAATTTAAAAAAATAAAATATAGCCAAGTTAGGAGAAAAAACTAACAGCTAACTAAATTAAGGAGGAAATTTAAATGGCAAAAGCAAAATTTGAAAGAACAAAACCACACGTTAATATCGGTACAGTTGGTCACGTTGACCACGGTAAAACAACAACAACAGCAGCTATTACAAAATATTTAGGATTAAAAGGAAAGGCTCAATTTACAGCATATGATCAAATCGACGGTGCTCCAGAAGAAAGAGAAAGAGGAATTACAATCAACACAGCACACGTAGAATATGAAACAGATAACAGACACTATGCACACGTTGACTGCCCAGGACATGCTGACTATGTTAAAAACATGATTACTGGTGCTGCACAAATGGATGGTGCAATATTAGTTGTATCTGCAGCTGATGGTCCAATGCCTCAAACAAGAGAACACATATTACTTGCAAGACAAGTTGGTGTTAAATATATCGTAGTTTACATGAACAAATGCGATATGGTTGACGATCCAGAATTATTAGAATTAGTTGAAATGGAAGTTAGAGACTTATTATCTAGCTACGAATTCCCAGGAGACGAAATTCCAATCGTAAAAGGATCTTCATTAAAAGTATTAGAAAGTTCTTCAACAGATCCAGAAGCTCCAGAATATGCATGTATGAAAGAATTAATGGAAGCAGTTGATAGCTATATACCAACTCCAGAAAGACCAGTTGATCAAACATTCTTAATGCCTATCGAAGACGTATTCACAATCACAGGTAGAGGAACAGTTGTTACTGGTAGAGTTGAAAGAGGAACAGTTAAATTACAAGACGAAGTTGAAATTGTTGGTTTAGCAGAAGAAAGCAAAAAATCAGTTGTTACTGGTGTTGAAATGTTCAGAAAATTATTAGACCAAGCAGAAGCTGGAGATAACGTAGGTATCTTATTAAGAGGTATTGAAAAGAAAGATGTTGAAAGAGGTCAAGTACTTGCAAAACCAGGAACAGTACAACCACATACAAAATTCAAAGCAGAAGTTTACGTTTTAACTAAAGAAGAAGGTGGAAGACATACTCCATTCTTCAATGGTTACAGACCACAATTCTACTTTAGAACAACAGACGTTACAGGTTTAGTTGATTTACCAGCTGGAACAGAAATGGTTATGCCAGGAGATAACATCACAATGACAATCGAATTAATTACACCTATCGCTATGGAAAAAGGATTAAGATTCGCTATCCGTGAAGGTGGTAGAACAGTTGGTTCAGGTATCGTTGCTGATATAATTGAATAATCTTTTATAAAATAGAAAATTAGAGATTAGAAATAATCTCTAATTTTTTTATCTTTTTCTTGCATATAATTAATTAATATAATAAAATTATCATGTAAAATCAAAAGAGGAGTGAGAAAATATGCCAAATATTAAATTGAATTTAGAAAATGCAGGAATTAAAGAAAAAGAAATAATGAAATATAGAGATGCTGTAGAAAAAGCTCATAATGAATTACATGAAATTTCAGAAAAAGAGGATGAATTTGCAGGATGGCTAGAACTTCCTACAAATTATGATAAAGAAGAATTTGATAGAATAAAAAAAGCAGCTAAAAAAATACAAAAAAATTCAGATGTTTTAGTGGTAATAGGTGTGGGTGGCTCTTATTTGGGCGCAAGAGCAGTAATAGAAGCATTAAATAATACTTTTTATAATTTGTTATCAAATAAGCAAAGAAAATCTCCGCAAATATTTTTTGTGGGAAACAATATAAGCCCAGATTATCTAAATGATCTTTTAGAATGTCTTTCACAAAAAGATATATCTATAAATGTGATTTCAAAATCAGGAACAACTACAGAACCAGCAATAGCATTTAGAATTTTTAGAGAATACCTAGAATCTAAATATGGAATAGATGAAGCAAGGCAAAGGATATACGTAACAACAGATAAAGCAAAAGGAGCCTTAAAAACTTTGGCAAATGAGGAAGAATATGAAACTTTTGTAATTCCAAATAATATTGGAGGAAGATTTTCTGTATTAACAGCAGTTGGATTGTTGCCAATAGCTGTATCAGGAATAGACATTGAAAAATTAATGAATGGTGCAAGAAATGGGCAAGAAAAGTATAATGATAGTAATTTAAAATATAATAATTGTTATAGATATGCTGTTGTAAGAAATATTTTATATAAACAAAATAAAACTACAGAAATTCTGGTAAATTATGAACCGAAAATGTTGTATTTTATAGAATGGTGGAAACAACTATATGGTGAGAGTGAAGGAAAAGAAAGTAAAGGAATATTTCCTGCTGGAGCAATATTTACAACAGATTTACATTCTTTAGGGCAATATATACAAGAAGGAAGAAGAGAACTATTTGAGACAGTAATTAATATAGAAAACACAAAAACAGATATAAAAATGAAAGCAGATGAAGATGACCTTGACGGATTAAATTATTTAGAAGGAAAAACCATGAACTACATAAATCATAAAGCAATGGAAGGGACTATACAAGCTCATACACAAGGAAAAGTACCAAATATAATAATAGATGTAGATAGATTAGATGAAGAAAATTTAGGAGAATTAATATACTTTTTTGAATTGGCATGTGCTATTTCTGGAAAAATATTAGGAGTAAATCCATTTAATCAACCAGGAGTAGAGGCATATAAGAAAAATATGTTTAAACTATTAGATAAACCAGGATATTAATGAATGTAGGGGCTGGTCAAGCCCCACCCAAATAATGTGATTTGCGGGTCGGTCAATACCGACCACTACGATATTGTAAAGGAGATTAACATGATTTATCCGCAATTTTTAAAACAAAATGATACAATAGGAATAACAGCTCCTTCAGACGGAGTCACGGAAGAAATAGATGTATTTCGTTTAAATAATGCAATAAAAAAGTTTGAAGATATAGGTTATAAAATCAAAGAAACAAAAGATGTTAGGACAAGTGTAAAAGGTAAAAGTGCCCCAAGTAAAGTACAAGCTCAGGAATTAGAGAGTTTGTTTAAAGACAAACAAACAAAATGTATTATATGCGCTGGTGGTGGGGAATTTCTTCTAGAAATGCTATCTGAAGTTGACTTTGAAGTTATAAAAAATAATCCAAAATGGTTGCAAGGATATTCAGATCCAACGGGTTTGCTTTTTACAATTACAACAAATCTTGATATTGCAACAATTTATGCGGATAATCTTAAAACTTTTGGAATGGAAAAATGGCATAAATCTTTAAGAGATAATGTAAAGATATTAGAAGGAAATCTGGTAAAACAAGAAAGTTTTGAAAAATATGAAAGTACAAGACATGAGAATATAATTGGAAATGAAGAGTATAATTTAGATACAGAAGTAAAATGGGAGAATTCGAGCAATGAGAGTATTAACATTAAAGGAAGAATGATAGGTGGATGTTTAGATATTTTAAGTGGACTGTTTGGAACAAGATTTGATAAAACAAAAGAATTTATAGAAAAATATAAAGATGATGGTATTGTATGGTATCTTGAAAATTGTGAGATGTCTTCAGAAGATGTTATAAGAACTCTTTGGAAATTTAAAGACAATGGATTGTTTGAATATGCAAATGGATTTGTTTTTGGAAGAAGTGCTACAAATCAAAGCCGCTATAATATATCATTTAAGGAGGCTGTAACAAGAGTTTTAGGAGATTTAAATAGACCAATAATATTTAATGCAGATATAGGACATGTATCTCCAAGGATGACAATTATAAATGGAGCCATATGTAATATAATATCTAAAGATGGAAAAGGAGAAATTACGTTTAAGTTAGAATAATTAATGAATTAAATATTTTCATTATAAATATTATAAAAAATGTTATTTTTTGTATAAATTTAAAGAAAAAACCAAGCTGTGAAACCTGCTTTAAAAGCGGGTTTTTTATAAGTCTGAAAAAAACTCAAAAAAAATTAATTTTTTTTAAAAAAAGTGTTGACATTATATAATTATTTGTGCTAAAATTAATCTTGTCGTTTGGCAAATAAAACGACAAAGCACATTGAAAAATAAACAATAAAATTCTTTAAATGAGTGGAGAATTTATAAAAATTCGTACAAACCAAATAATTTGGAGAAAACCAAGCGAAAAAACAAAAAAATGAGTTAGATTACTCTTGAAATAATCGATAT